>QCQJ01000006.1 GCA_003209585.1 Prochlorococcus sp. AG-449-G23 | reverse complement strand
TTGAGATAATTTCCCATTTATGAATTATCGAAATTACATTGTTTAAATTATCGTGTTTGTATATTTCAGCTAGTTCCATCCTTATTCGTATGCCAAGTGCAGGAGGGAAAATTATTTTCTGATGAGTTTCTGAATTTTTCCATGGCCATCTTCTAACTGTTTCTTGTGATTGTTTGAGGGAATTATTTGAAATATTGAACTCTAACCTTGAAGCATATTTTGCACATCTAATTAATCTACTTGGATCATCTGAAATACTATTACTGTGAAGTAAGTTCAATTTTTTACTTTTTATATCAGAAATTCCTCCATAAAGATCATAGATTTTCCTTGTAGAGACCTCGAATGCTATTGAATTTATAGTGAAATCTCTTCTCATAAGATCCTCCTCAATAGTACTTTTAGTTACTGTGGGATTTAACCCTGGAGCAGAATAAATTTCTTTTCTTGCAGAAGCAATATCAATTTTATAGTCATTAATATTTATTTCTACAGTGTTGTATAAATTAAATTCCTTGATTAAACATAAATCTACATTTAAAATATTTTTTTTTATAAATTTTGCTAGAGAAATAGAGGAACCTTCAATAACAAGGTCTATATCTACAGGTTCATAAAAGGATTTTTTGTGGAATTTACTTATTAATAAATCCCTTAAATAACCTCCAACAAAAGCCACCTTAGTATTATTGTTAGATTCTATATATTTAGTAATTAGGTTATATAGATTAAATGGAATTTTGATTAATTCCCCGTGTATATATTCAGAAATATCATTCATGAGATTTAACTTACGTAACGAATTGGAGCTAATCTAGGATCTAGAATTTTACTTCCTTTATCACCGAATTTTACTGCTAAAGATATTTTTTCACCGCTCCCAAAAATATGAATGATTTCACCTTTACCAAATTTTGAGTGAATTAGCTTATCTCCAACTATCCAGCTTTTTCCTTTACTGGGTCCTGAATATAATTTTCTTACAGCATTTTTTGGTTTGTTAACATATTCATTTGGATTGTTTCGATCAACTCTTGTTAAACGATCAAGATGCCAATCTCTTCTAATTGAAGCACCACCAGTTTGGGGTAATTCACCATCTATTAAATCTTCAGGTATTTCCGAGAGAAATATTGAAGGAATAGTTGCTTCACGAATTCCACCCCATAATCTTCTTTCTCTGGCATGACTAAAGAAAACTCTTTCTTTAGCTCGAGTAATACCTACGTAGCATAATCTTCTTTCCTCTTCCAGAAGTGTGGGAGTATCTATTGATCTATGGCTCGGGAAGAGACCTTGTTCTAGTCCAGTGATAAAAACATTTTGAAATTCTAAACCCTTACTATTATGTAAAGTCATAAGAGTTACTGAGTTAGGATTATTTTTCTTCGTATCATTATCAGTTGTTAAGGCTGCTGTAGAAAGAAAACCCTCTACATCTCCACTTTCTGTTTCTTCTTCATATTGAGTAGCTGCATTAATTAATTCTTGTAAGTTATTTCTTCTATCTTCAGATTCTTCCGTCCCACTAGCTAGCAAGTCACTTAAATAGCCACTTTTTTCTAAGATTAGTTGTAATAGTTGTGCAGGGCCTGAATTTTCTAGATAACAAAGTAGATCATTCATGACTTCAGTAAATTTATTAATTCCTTTTGATGATCTGCCTATTGTTTCTTCAAGACTTTGCTTATCATTAAGAACCTCCCATAGTGGAATATTTAAACTGTTAGATAGTTCATTAAGTTTTTGAATAGTAGTCTTACCAATCCCTCTTCTAGGAACATTTATGATACGCAAAAGACTAACGTTATCTGAAGAATTAACCAGAACTTTCAAATATGCTATTGCATCTTTTATTTCCCTTCTATCGTAAAAACGCAATCCTCCGAAAATTGTATAGGGAATGCGCCACCTTACAAGAGATTCTTCTAATACCCTTGACTGAGCTCTTGTTCTATATAAAATCGCAAAATTTTTCCAAATTGGGTTTTGATTATAATTATTGAGCGATTTTATTTTATTGGTAATTGCTTCTGCCTCAGAAATTTCATCATCACAGCTGAGTAACTTTAAAAGCTCCCCTTTTTCTTTAGTAGCCCTTAACACTTTCTCAATTCTTTCAGAGTTGTTTTCAATTAGTGAGTTTGCAGCATCAAGGATATTAGATGATGACCTATAATTTTCTTCTAATTTAATTAAAGATGATTTTGTATCGTCATTAAATGAAGTTTTAAAATCTTCTTGAAAACCAATGAGAATTCTAAAGTCAGCTGCTCTGAAACTATAAATACTTTGATCAGCATCCCCTACTACAAAAATTGAACGATCTTCCCAATTAAAGAATTTTTTTGGATCAGTATTTCCAGCAGTAATTAATTTTATAAGTTCATATTGTGTTCTATTTGTATCTTGATATTCATCAACTAGAATATGTTTAAATCTTTTGTGCCAGTAATCTCTGACTACATCATTTTGCCTCAATAAGAAAACAGGCAAAAGTAGAAGATCATCAAAATCTAAAGAATTGTTTTTTGAAAGCGAAACCCTATATCTCTTGTAGGCTTCTGCAACTGTTTGATCGAAATTATTATCTGCTTTTTCTAGAAGATCATTCGAAGTTAGGCATTGATTTTTAGCATTACTTATTAGTCTTTTAATCTTTTTGGGATCATATCTTTTGGGATCAAGATTCATATCTTGACTGATAATTTCTTTTACTAATGTTTGAGAATCAGTTTCATCGTAAATTGAAAATTGCCTTGTCCATTTTAGGCCTTCTGGATCAGTATATTTTTCAATATCGTATCTTAGAAGTCTTGAAAATAAAGAATGGAAAGTACCGATCCAAAGGTCTTGAAGTCTCTCTTGGTGAATGTTTGTTCTTAATTGATTTTGATCAATTTCTTTGAGAGTTGTCCAAGGCTGACCAAATTGATTAAAAGCTAATTCTTGGGCAAGAAGAACCTCTAATCTTGCTTTCATTTCTTTAGCAGCTTTGTTAGTAAAAGTGACTGCGAGAATGTTATAGGGATCTATAGAGTTATTTTCAATAAGATTTGCAATTCTGTGCGTAAGAGCTTTAGTTTTTCCGCTACCTGCACCTGCTACAACTAATAGTGGTCCATAAACATGTTTTACTGCTTGAAGTTGCTCATTGTTTAAAGACTTAAAAAGAAAATTGTTAGTTTCAGGCACTTTTGTAAGGTTGTTTCAAAAATCAGGCTTTACTATGAGAGTCAGATTCTGTTTCTAGCTGTTTTAACGCTTCTTTTAACTTAATAAGTTCATTATTGTTATGAATTAATTCTTCAAATTTCTTTTGAGGCATTCTTAATTTCATACTTCTATCAATAATTTCTTTTTCCAATCTCTTTTTATAAGATGAAATAAGTTCCTTTGATAATTTTAAATCTTGTTGATCCAAAACTTTAATAAATCGTAAATTTATTTTAGCGGAAAAAATTTTTTTATTTAAATTATTTCAACTATCACTTTGGAATGAAGTTATTAATTAAGAAGCGTTGCGTTAATTTTAAAATTGTATTGTTTTTACTAGCTTTGTATTATTCTGAAATTCAAACTTTAATTTTTAATTTTTAGAATGTCAGTCTCAAATAATAACCAACTGCTTTCAGCTGATAAGAAATTAAATGATTTAAGCAATATAAAAGAATTTATTAATAGTGCAAACTCGAGATTAGATGCAATAACCACAATAACCAAAAACTCACATGCAATTGCAGCAGATGCTGTAACTTCAATGATTTGCGAAAATCAAGATTCAGTTAATTCAACAATATCTTTTAATACTACTAACAAGATGTCCGTTTGTTTAAGAGATGGCGAGATAATCCTAAGGATTGTTGCTTATCTTTTGATTTCAAATGACGAATCAGTTTTAGAAAAAAGTTGTTTAAAGGATCTTAAAAATACATATCTTGCTCTTGAGGTGCCTTTGAAAAATGCAAGAAGGGTTATTGAATTAATGCGAGATGCAACCATCTCTGATTTAAGATTAACAGTTAATAATATGCAAGGGGAAAAGGGCTTTCTTCCGGATTTAATTTCAGAAACAGAGTTTCAATTTGAAAGAATAATTAATCTTTTAAACTAGCTATTTTTCTGATCTCTGAAGTATGAGAGGTCTGAATTACTGAGTTATTTGCCTGATTTCTAATAGTAGAAAATCTTGATCTTATATGACTGGATAAAAAGGAAATTCTTTCTTCCGAAACTGTTGATTGGTAAATGGTTTTAATGTTTAGATTATTTTGTTCATCAAGAAAATAATTTGAAGATGAAATAATTGATTCTGTGTAACCTTTATTTCGTAAGATAATTCCTGAATTTTCATCTTTGGGTAAAAATATCAAAATAGTTTCATCTCCCTCCCTTCTATCATCTTCTTCCCAATCACTAATAGTTTGCCATTTTATAGAAATGGCTATGCCCTCTGGGTTTAAAGTTAATTTATAATTTTTAAAAATTTCAACGACTTTTTTATTTTTTGAGTTGATATGTTTTATATAGATTTTACTCGTTGAGTTTTCAAATTCCTGAAAAGCCAGTGTATGAGTACTTCTTATGGATTTCCACTCTCCTATACTTTTATCAATGAATTGATTAATTGTTGTTAGATTCTTCGTCAAGTTTATCTTCTACGGAATGATTTTCAGCTTTTTGAATCATTCTTACCATAGAATCTACCATTAATCTCTTCGCAGAAGTTACTTTTAATCCAGAAGGAGTAGTTGATATTTGTTCTCCAGGGCGATCATATGAAGTTGGTCTAAATGGAGTCATCTAATAACTATTAAAATTAATCGACTTATATTCTTGCATGAATTCCTATTTGTATGGTTGTTGTTTGCAAAAATGTTATATCTTTCTTATTGGATTACAAAATTAGTAACTGTTTTGTTATTTAGGCATTTTATTTTTTGCTAATCCTGAAATAGTAGCTAATGCAAACATTCCCAAAAGAGCAACTCCTAGAAATAATCCTGCTCCCTGACTAACACCAGCTCCAACAGCTACTAGTATAGAATCACTAATTAGAAGACTTATTAATAATGCTGGAGTGAATACTTTCCAGCGAGTTCCTCCAATACCAATTGCGTAGCTTAGAAAATCAAAAAGGCCAGTCATTAATAGACCTGTCATGAGAAAGAAATTTTCTTCGAGTTGGTTTTGATTAAAACTTTCAATTTTTTTCATCGCTTTTGGGCCTACTAAATTGCGTACAGGAACTCGACCATAATTTCTTGCAATAAAAAAAGCAGCTTGGCAAAAAACGATATCAGAAAAGATTATTGTCATGTAACCTTTTTGAAATCCTAGTAATGAACCAGCTAGCAGAGAATAAGCTGAACTTGGAAGAGCGGGTAATATAATACTTACTCCTCTAAGTATGAATATTCCAAAAGGAGCCCATATTCCCATACTTTCTATTTTGTTCCTAAGAGGTTCAATCCCATAATTTTGGATTAAATAAATCAATACAACAAATATTGCTATAAAAAAAACTGCTGAAAGAAATTTCTGAATTTTATTCATTATTTTTCTAATAAATTTATTGGAAGTAAATTCTTAATTTAATATTTGATTGTATCTATAATAGAAATACTAATCAATAAAAATTCTTACAAATTTTTAATCTTTTATTTACTCCACATAAAAGATTTTTTGTATTTCAGAAGTAGTTATGGTTGATTCTAAGAATAAAGATAATTCAATATTTTTTAGAAATAGCATTTGTTTAGTTCTTTTGATAATCTTTTCTTTTTGTATTTCAATTAAACAATTAGATGCTTTGCCTCATGAATGGGTTGGAGTCCCTAGAAGTGAATATGGAGAACAGTTATGGGATAGAAAAAGTATAAAAAGGAATGAGGATGGCTCCGTAAGAGTATTAAGTAAATTTATACCCAAAACAAAAAGTGAAATTACTAGGGATATTCTTTATACAATGGATATTAATTGTTTTGAAAAATCATTCAGAGACGTTGATGTCTCTATAGATGAAGTAAATAGTAATTTCAACTCATTCGCTGATTGGCAAGATCCAAATGGAGATGAACTTATTTTAGGGGTGATCAGTCAAGTCTGTAGAGTTGAAAACTAAAAATTTTGAATTTAAAAAATAAAATTAAAAAAAATAAGAAGAGCCCCATATCTAGAAAGTATAAAACCCTGCCATAAGCAGGGCTTTATAAAGGTGCCAGGACCCAGATTTGAATGGGGGAAAATATTAAAAATAGTTAATTTTTAGTATTATAATGATACCAAAAAGACCCATTTTTGGACTTATTTTTTTAACTAACATTCCACTAACATTCCACTCCTCTTTTCTGGGGATGGATTTCAAGCTAATTCTTTTTACAAATTGGAATGTCAGTTTTTATAAAGAATTTTTATTTTTGAGAAGAAATCCTAACTACCTAAAAATCATTTCTTCTTTTAATTTTTCCTCTGCATATTTTGTACACTTTGCATTCAATTCTTCTGTAAATTTACCTCTGTTTTTGTGTAAGCATTCTTCATAAAAAAAATAATCTCCATCTGGGTTAAATTCACTATTTTCACAAGCAATAATAAGAGGGGTTAATTGGACAGCCAATAGGAAATATAGAAATTTCATTCATTTAGATATTTTTTTTGTAAAAAGGTTATTGGGATAAATGTAACCTTTTATTAATCAAAGTAAACTTAAAAAGTAATATTTTTTTAGTTCACTAAAATTCTATATAAATGATTTTGAATTATGAAAAATCTTGTAAGTAAAATCTCTTTAGTAGGTCTGTTTTTGTTACCTTTACCAGCTTTTAGCAGTATGGCAGATAAGTTTAATGCTAAAAAAACATGCACAAAAGATACAGCTAATTATCAAATGGTTGAATTTGGGAAGTGGAAAGATAATTATTATTGTGTTGAAGGGAATAAGGTGACATGGGCATGGAAACCAAATCTCCCTAATGCAACTAATCAAATATTAGAAAAAACTAATGGTGGAATAGTTGGAAAGATGGTACAGACTGATCAGGGTTATTTAAAGGAATTTGCTATAGAAGGCAAGCTTTTAGTTAAATACTCTTGCAAAGGTTGGGGTAGTTGTAGTGGTCCAATAAATAAATATGTTATTGCACAGCAAATAAGGTAAGTCAGAAAATAAATATTTATGCTTTTGGAATGTTAGTTCTGGGGAGTAAAAAATCAGTAATTTTATTGCTCAACTTACATTCCACTTACATTCCAAAAATATGACCCTCAGAGAGTTCTTTTTTGCTCCCTGAGGGTTTCTTTAAATAACCTGAAAAGAACTGTCAGAATTGAAATTAGGCATTAAAAAAGCACCTTTTCAGATGCTCATTTAATCCTTTTATTAAAGGTGCCAGGACCCAGATTTGAACTGGGGACACGGCGATTTTCAGTCGCCTGCTCTACCAACTGAGCTATCCCGGCTCCAACCTATATACTCTAAATTAAGATGTGTAGTTTGTGAAACCCTTTTCAATAAAAATTTTATATCTTCACCAATTATCCCCAAAAAACTATTATTTTGAATTAATCGCTAAAAGGGCAGTACCAAATGAAGTAGTTTTTCTACATGAAACTATTGGAATATCAATAATTCTTTCTCTAATTTTTCTCCACTGAGGGTTTTTTGAACCTCCACCAATAGTAATAATTTTTTTTGGAAGTGAACCTGTTAGTTCGTGTAGCTTTTCCCATCCTTTCAATTCAATTTTAGCTAGACCCTCGAATAATGCGTGTAAATAAAGTGAGTCACTTACTGGTCTAGGACCAAGTATCGGTTCTAAATTAGAATTATTAATAGGAAATCTCTCTCCCTTACTATTAAGAGGTAGAAGATTTAAAGAAGTGTTTTGCAATGGGTTTATTTGTCGACTGAGTTCCTTGATTTCGAAATCAGAAAAGAACTTGGATAAGATACCGCATCCTGCATTAGATGCCCCTCCACAGATCCAATTGCCACTGACTCTATGGGTTGTAATTCCTTGTCTTTTTATAGGTTTATCAATAATTTTTTTAACCACTATAGTTGTTCCTAAAACTGTGAGACCATCTTTATTCCCTAAACCTGCAGCCATTACACTTGCATTAGAATCAGTAGTACCTGAGATTAGTATTAATTTCTTATTCAAGTTAAATCTTTCTGCAAAATCAGAATTTACTTGGTTAATTTTTTCCCCACTTTTTATTATTTGAGGTAAGCATTTTAGCCATGAAGTATTGAGATAGCTTTTTGGCCACGATTCATTTTTTAAGTCCCAACCAAGTTTGATATTATTACCTTCTTCTCCATGAGTCCAATCTTTTAAAAACCAGCCAGTTATCCAATCAGATTGATGTCTTAAAAGTATATTTGTCCCATATTTATCTATTAGTTTTAATGCTTTTGCAAGACTACTGTATGGGGTTCGTAAATGATCTTCCCCATTGCTTAACGATTCAAGTAGGATTTTATGTTCATCACAAGCTTGGTAATACGGTATTGCTTCTCCTATAGGCTCCCCTTTTAAATTAAATGCTGTCAAAGTTCCTGAAGTTCCAGATATAGCCAATTGACAAAGGTTAATTTTCAACTCAACAGGTAAATTATCTAAGAGTTTTTGACAAGAATTGACCCACGAAATTGGATTTTTAAAGCTGTATAAATAGGGAACTGAATTTGAATATACTAATTCTTTATGAAGATTAATAATGGATATTCTTGCACCACTGGTTCCAAAATCTAACCCACCATAAAATTTATCAGGCATAGAATAAATATTCTATAAAAATACTTTTGAGGCCTCTACTAATTTGGATGCTTTTTCTTCTACATTTTCCCAAGGTAGGTCAAGATCTCTTCTTCCAAAATGTCCATAGGATGCAGTCTTTCTGAAAAATTTGCCACCCATTTTTTTTGGTAGATTTCTTAAGTTAAATTCTTTTATAATTGCTGCAGGTCTTAAATCAAAGTACTTGTTAATAAGCTTAGTCATATTTGCCTGCGAAATAATACCAGTATCAAAAGTTTCAACTAGAACGGAAATCGGTTTTGCAACTCCAATCGCATAACTTAATTGTACTTCTGCCTTTTTTGCTAATTTTGCTTTAACTATACTTTTAGCGACATAACGAGCTGCATATGCGGCTGATCTATCCACTTTTGTGGGATCTTTACCGGAGAATGCCCCTCCTCCATGTCTTGCATATCCTCCATAAGTATCTACAATAATTTTTCTGCCAGTAAGCCCAGCATCTCCTTGAGGCCCTCCTACGACAAATTTTCCCGTGGGGTTTACTAGAAATCTTGTTGTGTCAATATTTGGTTTGATTTCTAAATCTGCAGTAGCAGGAATCACAACATGCGTCCATAAATCTTCTTTTATTCTTTGACGAATTTCTTCTTCATTAGTGATTCCATCAATCTCAGGATTATGTTGAGTTGAAATTAAAATAGTATTAATCGAAACTGGCACCCCTTTTTCGTAGTCAATGCTTACTTGAGTTTTTCCATCAGGGAGGAGATAATCCAGGACTTGTTCATGTCTTACTTTGGCAAGTTGAATGGCTAATCTATGCGCCAAGCTGATCGGTAAGGGCATCAATTCGGGTGTTTCATCGCACGCATAGCCAAACATTATGCCTTGATCACCAGCTCCGGTATTGTCTTCCAAATCATCATTAACATCATCTGCGTCGTTTACTCCTTGTGAAATATCAGGCGATTGCTCATCAAGTGCTACTAAAACAGCACAGCTATTTGCGTCAAAACCACCTGCTTTATAGCCTTCATATCCAATTTCTTGAATTACATTCCTAACAAGTTTTATATAATCGACTTTTGCTTTTGAAGTGATTTCTCCAGTAAGTAAACAAAGACCCGTATTAACAACAGTTTCGCATGCAACTCTGCTTTCTGGATCTTCTGTTAATAAGGCATCTAATACAGCGTCACTTATTTGATCACATATTTTGTCAGGATGACCTTCTGTTACAGATTCAGAAGTGAAAATGAAATCACTCATTTACGAATAATTTTTAAATTAGTATTTATCCTAAATTAAACTGTGATTACTAATCAATAATTGTAAATTAAAAAATTGTTTTAAGACGATAACATATTTTGGTTCCTACGTCCCTGCACAAAATTTGTGGGTGAATTTAGACTGTATCAGCTGAAGCTATTTCTTCGTTTTCATCAGTTTGTTCAAATAACATTTGCTTGTATTTCGCAGCCATTTCTTCAGCTTTACTAAAGACTTTTTGAGGGTCAGTTAGCATATCGCCTGGTTCAGGTTCAAGTGCTTTTGTAGATAATGAAATTCTTCCTCTTTCCGAATCAAGGTCAATTATCATGACTTTCATTTGGTCACTAACATTTAAAACATTGTGAGGAGTCTCGATATGTTCATGACTGATCTCAGAAATGTGCAATAGACCACTAACTCCCCCAATATCAATAAAGGCTCCATAAGGTTTAATACCTTTTACAGAACCAACAACCACTTCGCCTACCTCAAGTCTATTCATTTTTTTCTCAACCAAAGCTCTTCTATGACTCAGTACTAATCTGTTTCTTTCTTCATCAACTTCAAGAAATTTTAAAGGTAAATATTCACCTTCTAAGTCATCTTTAATTTTTCGAGCACTTATATGAGAGCCTGGTATAAAACCTCTTAAGCCTTCTACCCTCACAAGAGCCCCGCCTCTGTTTGTCGCAAAAACTTCAGAATAGATAGTGGCATCTTCTTTTTGGAGTTGTCTAACCCTTTCCCATGCTCTTTGATATTCAATTCTTCTAATGGAGAGAGCTAATTGGCCATCTTCATTTTCTTCACTCATTATGAAAAATTCTCTGCTTTCTGAAGGTTGTAAAACATCATTAAGTCCTTCAACTCTATTTATTGAAACCTCTTGAACAGGCATAAAAGCAGCTGTTTTTGCTCCTATATCTATCATGGCCCCTTTGGGCTCTAGAGCAAAAACGGTTCCTTTTACAAGATCGCCAGGCTTAAAGTTATAGTCATATTTGCCCAAAAGTGATGCAAATTCTTCTTGTGTGAATCCTGCGCTGTCAAAATCTGCACTTGTTCTGCTAGAGGAAGAATCTGCTGAAGGAATATCGTTCTTTTCGAATGATAAATCTTCCTCATTTTGGGACGCTGAATCGTTATCTAATTCAGATGAATTTTTAATTTCTTTATCCTCAGAAATTTCTTTAATAGTTTGGGAAGAATTTTCGTTCATTTGATAGATCGCAGACTACCTAAGGTAGTTAGAAAGGAATGCTACTAGCCTGCAAACAAGTAGCACAATATATTTGTGTTATGTATTCTACACTTTAAGATGCTGAATTTTATAAAATTGAAGCTAATTGGTTTTTTGAACTGCCTTTAAGAGATTCAAGAGTAGAAATGAAATCTTTTACTCCATTAAATTTTCTGTAAACTGATGCGTATCTTATGTAAGCGACTTCGTTTTCTTTCCTAAGACTTTTAAGTATTAATTCTCCAATTTGTGAAGATTTAATATCTTTATTAGAGTCTTGAATGATTTGTGATTCAATTCCATCTACGAAATTAATAATTGCTTCACTAGTGAAGGTAGTTTTTTCGCAAGCTCTAGAAATTCCAGTAAACAATTTTTGTTTATCAAATAATTCTCTGCTCCCATCTTTTTTAATGACTGAAACTGGCATCGTTTCAACTCTCTCATAAGTCGTAAATCTAAAGCTGCAATTTAAGCACTCTCTTCTTCTTCGAACACTTTTGCCACTATCGGCAGATCTTGATTCCAAAACTCTGCTATCTGTGTTTTGACAGGTTGGACACTGCATATAGTGAAATAAGGTGAACTGTAACTCTAATACTAGAGTAATATCCTGATTATGAAAAGTAAAAAAAAACCTCTTGTTAAAGAGGCTTTTTAATAAGATCATTTTTTATCGAATTTAGGGGGATCTCTAAAGGCGACAGCAAAGAATAAGGTAACAACTGCGAGAGTTAAAATAAGAACGTAAGCAAAAGCTTCCATAAGATTAAGTAATAAAGTTTAGTTTAAACCCTTCCAGGGATTCTTCTTGTAGATTCGTCACCAAGCTTCTTGAATAAACCAAATTCAACTTGGTCACCAATCTCAGCGTCAATTCCAGCGAAGGAATTTCTGTAAAGAGTTCTTGAAGCATGCCACCAGTGGCCAAACAAGAATAGCAATCCGAAACATAAATGAGCGTATGTAAACCATGCTCTTGGGGAGCTTCGGAATACACCGTCAGATTTATAAGTTTCTCTGTCGAACTTGAATGCTTCTCCTAGCTGCGCTTTTCTAGCTAATCGTTTAACAACTGCAGGATCAGTAAATGTTTGGCCATTTAAATCTCCTCCATAGATAGTTGCAGTTATGCCAGTTTGTTCAAATGAATACTTTGCTTCAGCTCTTCTAAATGGAATATCGGCTCTAACATTACCTTCTTTATCTTCAAGTATAACTGGGAAGTTTTCAAAGAAATTAGGTATTCTTCTAACTTCTAATTCGTTACCTTCCTTGTCTTGGAAAGAAATGTGACCTTGCCAACCAGTTGGTAAACCATCACCATTAACAAGAGCTCCAACTCTGAATAGTCCTCCTTTAGCAGGACTATTGCCAACATAATCGTAGAAGGCTAACTTCTCTGGAATTGATGCATATGCCTCTTCTTTAGTGGCACCATCATCAATAGCAGCTTGAACTCTTCTGTTAATTTCAGTTTTGAAATAGCCCGAGTCCCATTGATATCTGGTAGGACCAAATAACTCTACTGGAGTTGTCGCTGAACCGTACCACATTGTTCCAGAAACAACGAAAGATACAAATAGTACAGCAGCTAGAGCACTAGCAAGAACTCCTTCAAGACTTCCAAGTTTTAATGCTCTATAAAGTCTTTCTCCAGGCCTGTTGGTTATGTGAAAAATACCTCCAATAATACCCATTAGTCCAGCAGCAATATGATTCGCAACTATTCCTCCTGGATTAAAAGGATTAAATCCATCTACTCCCCAAGAAGGAGCCACAGGCTCTACATGACCAGTTAAACCATAAGGGTCAGAAACCCAAATCCCCACGTTTGCGCAATGAAAAGCTCCAAAACCAAAGCATGTTAGTCCAGCTAGAAGAAGATGAATTCCGAATATTCTTGGCAAATCAAGAGCAGGTTCACCGGTTCTTGAGTCTTCCCATAAATCTAGGTCCCAATATGTCCAGTGCCAAATAGAGGCCAGCATCAGTAGTCCACTAAATACTATGTGTGCCGCTGCAACCCCTTCAAAACTCCAGAATCCAGGGTCAACTCCTGTAGCACCTGTAATATCCCATCCGTTCCAACTACTTGTGATCCCTAGTCTTGCCATGAAAGGCATAACGTACATTCCCTGTCTCCACATTGGATTAAGAACAGCATCAGAAGGATCAAAAATGGCTAATTCGTAAAGAGCCATAGAACCGGCCCAGCCGGCTAATAATGCAGTATGCATAAGATGCACAGCAAGTAGTCGACCTGGGTCATTAATGACTACTGTGTGAACTCGATACCAAGGCAATCCCATCGGTTAATTTCTAGTAACTATGCTGAATAAACAGCTAAACATCACGATAGTAAGGGTTTTTTAGTCTTTGAGGGATTTTTGTAAATAAATTTATTTTCTTGCAAAAATTGGGCAAATCAATAAGTATAACTAGGTTTACAAGGAATTTTAAGCTAAAAATTGTTAATATTTTGGTCACAATTCTCAAACTAAAACGCCAAAATAAGAAAAATAACTAAAAAAAATGGCAACTATCAGATTTATCCGTGAGGATTTAGATGTTCAATGTAATCCTGGTGAAAATTTAAGAGAACTAGTAATGAAAGAGAACTTACAACTTTATGGATTAAAAGGAATTTTAGGAAATTGTGGAGGAGCAGGACAATGTAGTACTTGTTTTATTTCAGTTGAAGGAGGAAGCAAAAATTCTTTAAGCCCTCTCACATCAGTTGAAGAAGAAAAACTTAAAAATAGACCTGAGAATTGGCGACTTGCATGCCAAACATTAGTAAAATCCTCTACAGTCATTTTAACAAAACCACAATCTCCTCCTTCAAATTTGGAAGAACTTAAAAAAAATAGCGAAAATAAAAAATTACCTCGCTAATTGTTTAAGACTGTTAATCAGTTGATAAAAATTTGTTTATTTTTCCACTTTATTTCAAGTTATATGTCTATAGTCTTAATACCTAATAGAACTGCCAACTAAATGGAAACAACTAATTTCGGATTCATAGCTAGCCTTTTATTTGTAGGGGTCCCAACAATATTCCTTATAGGATTATTTATTTCTACTCAAGATGGCGAAAAATCAAGCTTCTACTCAGAATCCGGTAAAGGTAAGCTTGGCCCAAAACGCTAAAGCTTTTATAAATGCTTAGCATTTCTGTAAAAGAATTTTTATTTTGGAAAAAAACACAACTTTCTAAAGGGGGAGATCCTCAATCTCTTGCTCTTTTACTTGATTCTGTAGGTGGTATATCAACTAGTGATCTTAACTCGCTTAATATAAACCCTAAAGAAAACTTATATTTAAAAAAAAACTTAGACATTTTAGAATCTATTTGGGAAGATCATCTTTTCAAATCACACCCAATTCAATATCTTTGTGGGGAAGCTTTTTGGAGGAACTTAAAATTAAAAGTCACAAGTAAAGTACTTATTCCTAGGCCAGAGACAGAACTTATAGTTGATATTGTCTTTAAGATATTCGGAAAGAAATCACAAAAATTATTTTTTGCTGAATTAGGAACTGGATCAGGCGCTATAAGCATTGCTTTGGCTTTAAAATATCCATTATGGTATGGAATAGCAACTGATATAGATCAAGATGCATTAGAGATAGCTACTGAAAATTATGTAAATTCTTCTAAACAATCAAATTTGAAATTTTATTGCGGACATTGGTGGACCCCTCTTGAAAGTTTTAAAGGAAAAATAGATCTCGCTATTTCGAACCCGCCATATATTCCTAAAGATACTTATGAAAAATTACCTAAAGAAGTTAAAAATTTTGAACCAAGAATTGCTTTATTAGGGGGCGATGATGGTTTAAAACACATTAGGGAAATAATTCAAAAAGCACCATTATTTTTAAAAGAGAAGGGATGGCTAATTTTAGAGAATCATTTTGATCAAGGTGAACAAGTAAAACAACTACTTTTAAAATATAAATTTTCATCAATAGAAATTGTTAATGATCTTTCGGGTATTGGTAGGTTTACGATTGGAAGATATAAATAAATTATTGATAAAAAAAATATAAATGAATTTAGTAGACCGCGAATCAGCTTTGAAGACTCTTAAAAGTGGTTTACCCATTATTTTTCCAACAGACACATTACCTGCGATTGGATGCTTGCCAAAATTTTCAAATATTATTTATGAGTTTAAAAAAAGAGATAGAGATAAACCCTTAATTCTTATGGGTTCAGAACATAAACAATTAATTGATTATGTTCACGAATCAGCTAAAGAAGATTACGAAAATATAGCTTCAAAATATTGGCCTGGAGCTCTGACAATGGTTATTCCTGCTTCAGAAAAGCAGACTACAATCCTCACAAGCAATGATCTTACTCTTGGGTTGAGGATTCCAAATTCATATATGGCTCAATCTCTCATGAGAGAAACAGGCCCATTGTTAACTTCGAGTGCAAATATTTCAGGTTTTAAAGGATCAACTACAGTTGAAGGTATTGCTCAAGAATTCCCTTCTGTAAAAATTTTGGGCCCTATCCCCTGGGGAAAAAGAAGTGGAAAAGCTAGTACTATTATATTTTGGAAGGGAAGTGGCGATTGGAGGCTGATTAGAGAAGGAGAAGTATTAATTAGTGAATTATCGTAATGTTTTTATTATTATTTATTGTTTTATTAATTCAATTTTTTACTTATTGGATATTTGAACCACTTGTATCTTTTTCTGAATATTTGCTTGAAATAAGATTATTTCCTATCATCGCTCTAATAGGTTTGATCTTTTTATTTTCGGCAAAAAATTTTGAACGTAATTAATTAAATCAAAATGCCGGCTAACAGATTTGAACTGATGACCTTCGCTTTACAAAAGCGCTGCTCTACCGCTGAGCTAAGCCGGCAATCTATTCATCTTACAATTAGGGAGGGTCAATTATCAGTATTTTTTTAGCTTTTTTTAAATTTATTACTTTTTGATATCTTTATCAGCTTTATTATTTTTATCAGTTTTTTTAAATTTAATTTCTCCTGAAATAGTTCTTTTGATTGGTAAATTAGCAACTAATGCAGTCATTCTATCCTCAGTCTCTAAACTTACTGCCACCTCTTCAAAATCGATTTCAACATATTTAGCAACAACATCAAGAATTTCTTTCCTCATTTTATCTAAAAGATCAGTTGTTAAGGAACTCATATCAACTCTGTCATGAGCAAGAACAAGTTGTAATCTTTCTCTAGCTGTATTTGCACTAGACGTTTCTCTGCCTAGTAATTTATTTATAAGATCTCTGAGAGTCATCATTTTAAAAAACCTTTGTTTGCATTAATCTCATGAATTTATCTTTAAGACTTTTGCCTTCTTTTTTTGGATCGATAATTGGTACATCTTTATTTGTAAGTCTTTGCGAAACATTCAAGTAACATTTTTTTGCAGGAGATCTACCATCTGAAAGTGTTAGTGGCTCTCCTCTATTTGTACTTATTATTACTTGTTCATCTTCTAAAACAATACCTAACAAAGGCAAAGAAAGGATCCCTTGAACATCTTCGATAGATAACATTTCTTGACTAGCCATCATGTTAGGGCGAACTCTATTAATTACAAGTTGGATAGGCTCAATATCTGAAGTATTAAGAATCCCTATTACTCTATCCGCATCCCGCACTGCGGATAATTCCGGGTTAGTAACAACAATAGCTTCTTTACAGGCTGCAAGCGCATTTTTAAAGCCATCTTCTACACCAGCAGGACAATCAACTAAGACAAAATCAAAATTCTCACTAAGTAGCGCACTAATTTTTTTCATATCTTCGGGCTTCATCCAATCCAACATCCTTGGATCTCCGGCAGGTAGAAGAGCAAGATTAGGTTCCTTTTTGTGTCTAACCAATGCTTGGTCAAGACGACAATTTTTGTCTAGAACATCTTGAGCGGTATAAATGATGCGATTTTCTAATCCTAGAAGAAGATCTAAATTTCTGAGGCCAAAATCAGCATCTAATACAGCAGTTGTTGCTCCGCTATTAGCAAGTGCAATGCCTAGGTTTGCAGTTAAAGTTGTTTTACCAACTCCTCCTTTGCCTGAACAAATTAATATTGTGCGAGTATTCTTCCCCACGATTTTAAAGATTTTCCAAATAATAAAGCCACTTGCAGAAAGATAAATATTTTAAAGATTAAGTAATTCTTAAATTTATCTAGTTTGAATTAATTTATTGCAAATGATTGATTAATTCTTACTTTCGATTATGTGTGGTTTGATAATTATTGTTTTTTTATCTATTACCGCAATTTCTGGATAACAATTTTTGGGCCTATCCTTTGGGCCAATAGCTATTACATCTGCAATTCGTAACTGTAAAGGGTTTAGATAAAGTGATGCAATAGAGGCATTTTTATTCCCACTTTCCCCTGCGAATGCGATCCCTAGTAATTTGCCCCAAACGTAAATATTTTTGTTAGCGGAAACTATTGCTCCTGGATTAACGTCTCCAATAATGAATAGGTTTCCATTTGAAGATATTCTTTCACCCGATCGTACTGTTCCTTTATGAAGAATATCGTTTTTCTTTTTTCTTTTGAATAATAGTAACTTATTTTTAATCTCTTGCTCTTTGATAAAAGCTGAATCTATTTTTAAAGATTTTCCGCTTAGTACTGTATCTCTATTATTTGAGTAAATGCATAAGGAACAAATATTAATTTTGTCAAAATGATTTTTTAAATCTGATAATTGATGAGAACTTATTGACTCATTGACTGCGAAAATTTTGGCTTCTAAAGGTCCCTTGAAGGAAGAAAATCTTTTCAAAGTTTCATGAATATTATCAAAATCTAACAAAGAAAAAATTTCTAAATATTTGCTTTCAGTGTTTTTTAAAATGATTTCCATTGAATTAAATCTAGGAATTGTTTTTTATTAATGAAATTTCATTTTTAATTTCATTTTTGATCATACCTGGATAAATAATAAAAGAGCTTTCCTCAGATCTCATTAAAGTTTTTATTAATGCAGAACTATTTTCTAATGAGCTTTGATAAGTGCCATCCCATATTTTTAGTGCATTGTTAGATTCAAAACCTTTAAAAGATCTTTCCTTAATCCCGCAAAATATTTCTGAATCATAACCATTCTTTTCACATAATTTTGAGGCAAATGCAAGTATTTTTAATCTATCTATCTTACTTAAAAAACTTATGTCTGATGCCTTTAATAAATCTCTGTCAATAAACATTTTGCAAAGTGTAGAAAGTGGCTTAAAAGATTCATCTTTCCATCTAATCAAATGATAATAAAAGGTTACATCATCATTTCTTATGAAATCATCAAAATCAACCTTTGAAGGTGAAAAAATCCATTTATATAGTGAATTATCTAACCAAATTTTCTTTTCATAATTATGTTTTATTGTGTGAAATATTTTTTCCAGAATCCATGTTGATATTTCGTTTATCTTGTGATTATAGATTGTTCTGTACATCAAGTTTCTTAGTACAAGGAAATGCTCAATAGCGATCACTCCTTTTGGTTTGATTCCGATATTCCCATCAGGTAAAAAAGTAAGAGCTGAAATTATTCTCTCTAAATCTACTAAGCCATAATTAGTACCTGTGTTGTAACTATCGCGTAAAAGATAATCGAGACGATCGCAATCTATCTCACTACTTATCAATGTTTTTAAAGGTTTTGAAAATAAATTTTTTGATTGAAATAATTCACCAATTTTTCTCGGTAATTCGTTGTCATACTTTTTGAGGATTGAATTTATTGGAGAATAATTTGTAACTAAGTTTTCAGACCATTGTTCGTGATCATGCTTGAATATTGTTTCACTGGTATGGCTTAAAGGTCCATGACCTAAATCATGTAGTAGAGCTGCTCCATAAAGAACAAATTTATTTTCACAAAATGAAGATTTACTTTCTATTAATCTCCTATAAATTTTTCTAGCTATACAAAAAACACCAATTGAGTGAGTAAATCTACTCGATTCTGCACCATGAAAAAGTAATGATGCCGCTCCTAATTGTTTTATTCTTCTAAGTCTTTGAAAAGCAACTGTATCAATTAATTCCATAATCATTAATTCTTCTGGCTTTCCTGCATCAAATACTATTTCTTTATGAATTGGGTCATGAAAAATTCTTTTAATAATCATATTTTTTAGATTTTTTATTTCTAATCTTTAGCCATTTCAAGATTTAATTTCTTCATTGTTTAATTCAATAGTTTGCACTGAAACTTCTTCTTTTTCTAGAAGCGGCTCAAGAAATAATTCTGCATTTCTCACCCATTTGTCGTCAGCACTTCCATAATCACTTGCATCTGGGAGATCAAGTAATTTGTCAGGATTCATACCTTGGCCTTGAATATTATTACCTTTGGGGGTTAAGTAACTAGCCACTGTTATAGCAATACCACTATCTTCTCCTAAACTTTTTAGTGATTGAATTAAACCTTTCCCATAAGTTTGTTCTCCCATAAGAATTGATCTCTCATTATCTTGTAAGGAACCAGCAAGTATTTCACTTGCACTTGCAGTCCCTTTATTTACTAATGTCACCATTGGCCCATCATAAGATGTCTCTTTTTGAGAAATAATCGCATCTTTGATTCCATTTCTATCTTTTGTCTCGACTATAGGTTTTTCACTCAATAATGAGTCTGCAACTGCTATACCTGAGCTTACTAGTCCCCCTGAATTATTTCTAAGATCCAAGATTAAGCCCTCAACCTCTTTCTCTTTCAACTCTTGAAGTGCCTCTTCAACCTTTTTGGGTACGCTTTCGCTGAATTGAGTTATCCTTAAATATCCTATTGTGTGAGAATCATCTCTTAATCTTTTTGTCCTAACTGGTCTGAGATCTACTGATCTCCTCTCTAGATCGACTTCCCTAATTTCTCCTGATTCCGAAGATACTTCAACTAAAACTTTGGTTCCTGCTTCACCTCTTAACTTAGAAGCAGTACTCGCAAGACCTAATTTTTCTGATGAGATTCCGTCCACTGTTTCTATAAAGTCCCCGCTTACTATTCCAGCTTCTTCAGCTGGCGAACCCCCAAGAGTAGAAATAACTTTAACTTTATTGTCATCATCTTCACCTAATTGAAGCCCAACACCATTAATTTCACTACCAAAATTACTTGATTTCAGTAGTTCATAATCTTTTGGGCGTAAAACTCTAGTGTAGGGATCGTCTAGAGGTCTTAACATGTCTTCAATTGCGGAATAAGCCTCTTCACTTGTTTCAATTTGTTTCTGTAATGTTTTTTGTCTAATTTTTTTCCATTGGATTTCATCAAACTTTTCTGGATCATAAAAACCTTCGTTTACTAAGGTCCAAGCGTCAAGTACTAATTGCTTGCTATCACTGAGAGCATGCACTCTTTCAATCAATAAAAGATTGAAAGAAAAAATGATGATCATTGATGCAGTGATCAAAGTTTTGAATGTTAAAAGTTTGTTAAAAGATGAATTCATTGGGTTAAATGTTAACACCAAGTATAAGAATTTTAAGTAAGCTCTTTATATCAAAGCTAATTTTTTTTTGGATGGCGAATTCTTCATCTGTTTATGACTGGTTTCAAGAAAGGCTTGAAATTCAAGACATAACTGACGACGTAACTTCCAAGTACGTACCCCCCCACGTAAATATTTTTTATTGTTTAGGAGGCATAACTTTAGTATGCTTCCTAATTCAATTTGCAACAGGTTTTGCAATGACTTTTTACTATAAGCCAACAGTCACACAAGCTTATAGTTCAGTCAGTTATTTGATGACCGATGTAAGTTTTGGATGGTTAATAAGATCTGTCCATAGATGGAGTGCATCAATGATGGTTTTGATGCTAATACTTCATGTTTTTAGAGTTTATCTGACCGGTGGTTTCAAAAGGCCTAGAGAATTAACTTGGGTGACAGGTGTTGTAATGGCAGTAATAACCGTCGCTTTTGGAGTAACGGGATACTCTTTACCTTGGGATCAGGTCGGTTATTGGGCAGTTAAGATTGTTTCAGGTGTTCCTGCTGCAATACCAATTATTGGTGACTTTATGGTTGAATTACTTAGAGGTGGAGAAAGTGTTGGACAATCCACTTTAACCAGATTTTACAGTCTTCATACTTTTGTTTTGCCATGGTCATTAGCAGTTTTTATGTTGATGCACTTTTTGATGATTCGTAAACAGGGTATTTCAGGACCTTTATAAACTCTTATAATTAAACCATTAACAGTTCTCCATATGTCTACGTTAAAAAAACCAGATCTATCTGATCCAAAATTGAGAGCAAAGTTAGCCAAAGGTATGGGCCATAATTACTATGGTGAACCAGCTTGGCCAAATGATTTACTATATATTTTCCCTGTAGTTATCTTAGGAACAATTGCTTGCGTAGTTGGATTAGCAGTTCTTGATCCTGCAATGCTTGGAGACAAAGCTAATCCGTTCGCAACACCCCTGGAAATACTTCCTGAATGGTACCTCTATCCTGTTTTTCAAATACTTAGGGTTGTTCCTAATAAACTTTTGGGTATTGCACTTCAAACATTAATTCCACTAGGATTAATGATTTTACCCTTTATAGAAAATGTTAATAAATTTTCTAATCCATTTAGAAGGCCAATAGCAATGTCTGTTTTCTTATTCGGAACTTTTCTAACAATATATCTAGGTATTGGAGCATGCTTGCCAATTGATAAATCACTAACCTTAGGATTATTTTAGGCTTAAATTTTAAACATATCTAGATCGTTATACTCATTCCTTAAAAAATGGTTCATCAATAAAAATCCAACAATTGTCCAAGTTTGATACGTTCTTGATTGTTGCCCAACCCAAGTACCTGTAGGACCATCAAAATATTCTGCCCATTCTTGCTTAGGCAATTGATTAAGTTGACACCAATATGATTCCTCTATTAAAGATTTCATTTCTTCCATGAGAATCACATCGTCAGAACCATAATTTTTTTGATGCAATAGGACGGCTGTACCAAAAAACCAAAGTAAACTTGGCCAATGACCGCCGTTATGGTAACTCCAAGGCCAATTCTTTGGATCAGATCCAGTTTTATTTTGCCATTCTTCGACATCCATATGAGGATGACAAATTCTCATGGGCATTTGAGCCATCAAATGCTGTCTGTTATGTAAAACTAATCTAAATAAAGCTCTTTGTTCTTCAGGAGGCAGTACTCCGAACATACATGCTAAAGAATTCCCTAAACTGTAAAATCGAAAGTCAGGCCTTCCTGTTCTAATATTTCCTATTAAGTAACCACCTCTATTCTCTAACCAATCTTGTAACCATGATGGAACTACTTGAGGTTGAACGTTAAATTCATTGAAGTGTTGATCATCACCATACTGCTCAGTTGGCCTTCTTCTTAAAATTTGCATTGTTTGGCTGGTAACCCAATAATGTTTTAAAAGAAAACTTCCTAAATCCTTAACCCATTGATTTGTAAGAATAAGTCTTTGGTCTAGAAGTCTACTAACATGATCTGCTCTACTTAATTCCATTAAGTTTATACAACTTTTTAAACATCCATGAAGTAAAACTTCAACTTCTAGAGGTGCGCCCCATACATCCATAGGTCTATCAATCATAAATGCGCAATCTGGAACAAAAAGTACTGGAGTACCCTCAAATGTTGGATGTAGAACTAGATCTAGTAAAAGTTGAATGCCTCTTTGAACGCTTTGACTTTTTCCGAAGGCATAATCACCGCTTTTATTGACATAATACCAACATATAATGGGCCACCATAAACTTGCGTCAGCTGAAGTGATCCTCCCTATTGATCTCTGACCATAGTCTCCAATGAGCTTTCCATTTTCTTCAACGAAACTAGTAGGAAATACGCCACGAGTTTGGTAATTAGAGCTTTGTAACTCAAGACATACACTTAGGAACTTTTTGACAATTTCGTACCGTTTTTGGGTAATGAGGTAAATCATTACAGGGACATTGTCTCTTAAAAATATTTCTCCATAATTTAATTTTTTATTTTTTGTTGGGTGTTCTAGTGCAGCAACGCTTCCTACTAACTCGCCTGATATTTCAACCAAAGTCTTTTCGAAGTGTTTTTTCGCATTTGTTACAATTTTCTCCTCATCGGAACTTGGTCTAACTCTTAAATTTTTTTGACTAAATCTTTCTGCCATTTCATTTATATCCCTTTATTTAAGCCTAGTTGTTTAATGAGACTTTGAACAAATAAAAAATTAATGAAAAAATTTTGTATAAAAGGTTGCATAATTACAGTCGGATGGTTTAGTATTTTCTTCTGGGCAAAAATATACTTTTTGCGTTATTCAAGAAATTACCTTAAATCTGATTTTTGGTAAATGAATGAATTTTTTGGAAATTTGATTTCGATCATTATTTTTCAGCCAGAAGAAGGGTTTTCCCTTCGAAATGAGTTACTCACTTGTGGTTTAACTCTGCACCTAGAAAATTTAAAAACTTAGGAACTGATGCTTTTATTGCGTCAAGAATAACTAAATTTTTTTTAGTTTTTTCAAGATGTACATGCAATAAAGGTGTGAGGTCCCGTCAAGAATATATAAAAAATGTTATCAATTGCTAACTTATGGCTTTGATGCAAACGGATCTGAGATCTTGGAAAGTCACTTTAGAAATATTTTAATGTGCACTCAATGTAATCCTTAAAATTTAAGGAGGCTGAAACTAAATACAAATACTGAATTTTTTATTTGGATAAAGCAATTCAATTTGAGTAGATTTATCTACAAAAGGATTTGAACACAACGGAGAGTTTGATCCTGGCTCAGGATGAACGCTGGCGGCGTGCTTAACACATGCAAGTCGAACGAACCTTCGGGTTAGTGGCGGACGGGTGAGTAACGCGTGAGAATCTGCCCTCAGGAGGGGGATAACGGTTGGAAACGACCGCTAATACCCCATATGCCTACTGGTGAAATGAATTTCGCCTGAGGATGAGCTCGCGTCTGATTAGCTAGTTGGTGAGGTAATGGCTCACCAAGGCTTCGATCAGTAGCTGGTCTGAGAGGATGATCAGCCACACTGGGACTGAGACACGGCCCAGACTCCTACGGGAGGCAGCAGTGGGGAATTTTCCGCAATGGGCGAAAGCCTGACGGAGCAACGCCGCGTGAGGGACGAAGGCCTCTGGGCTGTAAACCTCTTTTCTCAAGGAAGAAGATATGACGGTACTTGAGGAATAAGCCACGGCTAATTCCGTGCCAGCAGCCGCGGTAATACGGGAGTGGCAAGCGTTATCCGGAATTATTGGGCGTAAAGCGTCCGCAGGCGGCTTTTCAAGTCTGCTGTTAAAGCGTGGAGCTTAACTCCATCATGGCAGTGGAAACTGAAAGGCTTGAGTATGGTAGGGGCAGAGGGAATTCCCGGTGTAGCGGTGAAATGCGTAGATATCGGGAAGAACACCAGTGGCGAAGGCGCTCTGCTGGGCCATTACTGACGCTCATGGACGAAAGCCAGGGGAGCGAAAGGGATTAGATACCCCTGTAGTCCTGGCCGTAAACGATGAACACTAGGTGTCGGGGGAATCGACCCCTTCGGTGTCGTAGCTAACGCGTTAAGTGTTCCGCCTGGGGAGTACGCACGCAAGTGTGAAACTCAAAGGAATTGACGGGGGCCCGCACAAGCGGTGGAGTATGTGGTTTAATTCGATGCAACGCGAAGAACCTTACCAGGGTTTGACATCCTGCGAACCTCTTAGAAATTTGAGGGTGCCTTCGGGAATGCAGTGACAGGTGGTGCATGGCTGTCGTCAGCTCGTGTCGTGAGATGTTGGGTTAAGTCCCGCAACGAGCGCAACCCACGTTTTTAGTTGCCAGCATTTAGTTGGGCACTCTAGAAAGACCGCCGGTGATAAACCGGAGGAAGGTGTGGATGACGTCAAGTCATCATGCCCCTTACACCCTGGGCTACACACGTACTACAATGCTACGGACAAAGGGCAGCAAACTCGCGAGAGCTAGCAAATCCCATAAACCGTGGCTCAGTTCAGATCGTAGGCTGCAACTCGCCTACGTGAAGTAGGAATCGCTAGTAATCGCAGGTCAGCATACTGCGGTGAATACGTTCCCGGGCCTTGTACACACCGCCCGTCACACCATGGAAGTTGGCCATGCCCGAAGTCGTTACTCCAACCCTTGTGGAGGAGGACGCCGAAGGTGGGGCTAATGACTGGGGTGAAGTCGTAACAAGGTAGCCGTACCGGAAGGTGCGGCTGGATCACCTCCTAACAGGGAGACAACAAAATGTTTAATATTATTATTTTGTCACCTTAGGTCGATCGGTATCTCACATTCTTAATTTATTAAGAATTTTATTTCCTAAGTTTTTCTAGGTCACACCCATTATTTTTCCTGGGCCATTAGCTCAGGTGGTTAGAGCGCACCCCTGATAAGGGTGAGGTCCCTGGTTCAAGTCCAGGATGGCCCATATCTCTATGTTGGGGGTATAGCTCAGTTGGTAGAGCGCCTGCTTTGCAAGCAGGATGTCAGCGGTTCGAGTCCGCTTACCTCCACTGATTACCACCTCTTACATAATCTGTAGAAAGGAAATGTTTTGAGTTGTGATCAAATTCTGAACGAATCTAGCTTCCTAATTAAATTATTAAGATGCTGGACTCATTGAATTAATTTCATTGTTTTCAGAGAACCTTGACAACTGCATAGATTATTTTTAAAGACAATAAGCATCTTTAATGATGCAGATTTATTATTTGTGCGAATGCATTAATAACAATTCTATTAAGCTGATGCTTCAATTTTGAAGTTATTGGTCAAGCTACAAAGGGCTCACGGAGGATACCTAGGCACACAGAGGCGATGAAGGACGTGGTTACCTGCGATAAGTCTCGGGGAGTTGGAAGCACACTTTGATCCGGGAATTTCCGAATGGGGCAACCCCATGTACGGCCAACTGAATATATAGGTTGGTGCGAGCTAACCCAGCGAACTGAAACATCTTAGTAGCTGGAGGAAGAGAAAGTAAATAACGACTCCCTCAGTAGCGGCGAGCGAACGGGGAACAGCCCAAACCGATAGTCTTGACTATCGGGGTTGTGGGACAGCAATATGGATCAACAAGTCTAGAAGAAACGTTTGAATGGCGTGCCACAGAGGGTGAAAGCCCCGTAATCGAAAGATAAGTTGACCTAGCTGTATCCCGAGTAGCACGGAGCACGTGGAATTCCGTGTGAATCTGCGAGGACCACCTCGTAAGGCTAAGTACTACTGTGTGACCGATAGTGAAACAGTACCGCGAGGGAAAGGTGAAAAGAACCCCGGGAGGGGAGTGAAATAGAACATGAAACCGTGAGCTTACAAGCAATGGGAGCCCGACTAATCGGGTGACCGTGTGCCTGTTGAAGAATGAGCCGGCGACTTATAGGCACTGGCGGGTTAAACCGGAAATGGTGGAGCCACAGCGAAAGCGAGTCTTAATAGGGCGTTTGTCAGTGTTTATAGACCCGAACCCTGGTGATCTAACCATGGCCAGGATGAAGCTTGGGTGATACCAAGTGGAGGTCCGAACCGACTGAAGTTGAAAATTCAGCGGATGAGCTGTGGTTAGGGGTGAAATGCCAATCGAACCAGGAGCTAGCTGGTTCTCCCCGAAATACGTTGAGGCGTAGCGTCTAGTGCTCCAGCAGGGGGGTAAAGCAACCATTTCGGTGCGGGCTGCGAAAGCGGTACCAAATCGATATGAACTCTGAATACCCTGTGTGTAACTAGGCAGTCAGACTGTGGGGGATAAGCTCCATAGTCAAGAGGGAAACAGCCCAGACCGCCAGCTAAGGTCCCAAAATTAACGCTAAGTGATAAAGGAGGTGGGATTGCCCAGACAACCAGGAGGTTTGCCTAGAAGCAGCCATCCTCAAAGGAGTGCGTAATAGCTCACTGGTCGAGCGATCCTGCGCCGAAAATGAACGGGGCTAAGCGTTATACCGAAGCTGCGGATAAATTTATTTATGGTAGGGGAGCGTTCTATGTAGGGTGAAGCGTTAGCGTAAGCGGACGTGGACAGCATAGAAGTGAGAATGTCGGCTTGAGTAGCGAAAACATGGGTGAGAATCCCATGCCCCGAAACCCTAAGGGTTCCTCCGGCAGGCTCGTCCGCGGAGGGTTAGTCTGGACCTAAGGCGAGGCCGAAAGGCGTAGTCGATGGATAACAGGTCAATATTCCTGTACCAGATGTGTTTTGAGAAGGGGGACGGAGAAGGCTAACCAGGCCAGATGTTGGTTACTGGTTCAAGCGTTCGAGGCTTTGAGAGATGGAGAAAACATCTTGAGCTAAGGCGTGAGTACGAGCTGCTACGGCAGCGAAGTTGGTGATGTCATGCTTCCAAGAAAAGCCCTATACTCGTTAAGACACAAATGCCAGTACCCGAAACCGACACAGGTGGGGTGGTAGAGAATACCGAGGGGCGCGAGATAACTCTCTCTAAGGAACTCGGCAAAATGGCCCCGTAACTTCGGGAGAAGGGGTGCCAGCGAGAGCTGGTCGCAGTGAAGAGGCGCAAGCGACTGTTTACCAAAAACACAGGTCTCCGCTAAGTCGCAAGACGATGTATGGGGGCTGACACCTGCCCAGTGCCGGAAGGTTAAGGAAGCTGGTTAGCTTTTAGTGAAGCTGGCGACTGAAGCCCCGGTGAACGGCGGCCGTAACTATAACGGTCCTAAGGTAGCGAAATTCCTTGTCGGGTAAGTTCCGACCCGCACGAAAGGTGTAACGATTTGCGCGCTGTCTCGGAGAGAGGCTCGGCGAAATAGAATTGTCTGTGAAGATGCGGACTACATACACCCGGACAGAAAGACCCTATGAAGCTTTACTGTAGTTTGATATTGTGCTCGGGCTCTGAATGCGCAGAATAGGTGGGAGACATTGAAATAGTGCTTGTGGGTACTATTGAGTCATCGGTGAGATACCACTCTTTTAGAGCTAGGGTTCTAACGCTTACCCGTTATCCGGGAAGCGGACAGTATCTGATGGGCAGTTTGACTGGGGCGGTCGCCTCCTAAAAGGTAACGGAGGCGCACAAAGGTTCCCTCAGGCTGGTTGGAAATCAGTCGTTGAGTGCAAAAGCAGAAGGGAGCTTGACTGTGAGACCTACAAGTCGAACAGGGACGAAAGTCGGTTTTAGTGATCCGACGGTTCTGCGTGGAAGGGCCGTCGCTCAACGGATAAAAGTTACTCTAGGGATAACAGGCTGATCTCCCCCAAGAGTTCACATCGACGGGGAGGTTTGGCACCTCGATGTCGGCTCATCGCAACCTGGGGCTGAAGTCGGTCCCAAGGGTTGGGCTGTTCGCCCATTAAAGCGGTACGCGAGCTGGGTTCAGAACGTCGTGAGACAGTTCGGTCCATATCCGGTGTATGCGCAGGAATATTGAGAGGATTTCTCCCTAGTACGAGAGGACCGGGAGGAACGCACCTCTGGTGTGCCAGTTATCGTGCCAACGGTAAACGCTGGGTAGCCATGTGCGGAGTGGATAACCGCTGAAAGCATCTAAGTGGGAAGCCCACCTCAAGATGAGTATTGCCATGGCTTAAGCCAGTAAGGTCACGGGAAGAACACCCGTTGATAGGCTCTACGTGGAAGCTTGGTAACAAGTGCAGCGGAGGAGTACTAATAGACCGAGGGCTTGACCAAATAAACTTAATTTATTGTTTTTTAATTTATATAATTTTCTATGCAGTTCTCAAGGTTCACACTATCCTGGTGTTCATGGCGATGTGGAACCACTCCGATCCATCTCGAACTCGGTTGTGAAACGCATCAGCGGCGAAAATATTTAGGGGGTAGCCCCTTGAGAAAATAGCTCAATGCCAGGTAAAAATATTTAAAAGGGTTTACTCTTCTTGGGTAAGCCCTTTTTTATTTTTGGCATTTAGGACACCAATGTGTACTTCTTCCAGTAATTTTTTCCCTTTCAATTAAATTTCCACATTTATGACATTCTTTACCAGTTCTCCTGTAAACATTCGTCTGTAAACCAAAATTCCCATTCTCTCCCTCCAAGTCTCTAAAATCACTAAATGTCGTCCCCCCAGAACCTATACTTTTTTTTAATACAGTTACAATTGATTCTTTTAGCTTGATTAACTCATTCTTCTTTATCGTTTGAGCTTGCCTAAAAGGGGAGATGCCAGCCAAGTATAAACTTTCATCAGCATAAATATTACCTATACCTGCCACTATTGTTTGATCTAATAAAATAGCTTTTATAGATTTTGTTCTTTTTGATATAACTTTCTTGAGATATTTTGTATCAAAGTCTTTAGAAAATGGTTCTGGTCCTAATGAGCCTAATCCTTTGATTATTTTATTGGGCGATAACCCCTGCTTAATCCACCACATTTGGCCAAAACTTCTTAAGTCAATGTATCTAAGCTCATTATTGTTTTTATCGAAAAATCTTATTCTTGTATGTTTACAGGGCTGAGTAGAGTTATTGATGAATTTGAAATAGCCAGTCATTCTTAGATGAACTACAAGAAATCCGTTATTTTGTGAATTTTCTAGAGAAAATTGAGTATTCTCATTTTGAACTTCTTTTAATTGAGCTATTAAATATTTTCCTCTTCTATCCCATTTACAAATAAGTAAGTTCTGAAGTCCTTTAATGAATTCTTCTTTGTTTGTTGGGAATGCAACAGTTGAATCCCTACAGACCTCTACTTTTTTAATAATAAAGTTATTAAGTTTTTGCTCTAAACCTCTGCGAACAGTTTCTACTTCAGGTAATTCAGGCAATTATTTACGCTTTCTCTAATTCACTTTCAGCGAAATTATTTGTATTTGCTCCACCATCAGTTCCGCTTATCCCTGCGTAATTTACTTTATCAAATCTGACTACACAATTATATTTAATACCTGAAGTATCAACTGAAGCAACTTTACCTATTTCATTGTACCAATATGATTCTGGTCTTTTTACTCTTACGAGATCTCCTCTTGAAATTGCCATTACTAATAATTTAACTTTTTGTAGAATAACTCATCATTAATATTCTTAGACAAATTATTCACACATATTAATTAAAAGTTTTAACAAAAATCATTTATTAAATTATTTTCGAATTCTTCTTTAGCAGGCTTACTTCCCATCCATTTCCTGCCAGGTATTCTTACATCTAATTCATTTTTATCACAATTGATTGAAAGAATCAGTTTTCTATTCTCTTTATTTAGTACGTTTAAAACTTTTCTACCTTTAATATCTTCATATGATTTACTTTGGATAATAATAGGACCATAAATTTTTTTATCTAACTCAAGTAAGTCATTATTTTTTTTATTTTCAGTTGTTTCATAATTTTCTGAATTAATTATGTTCTTTTTTCTTATTATGAGCTTTTGACCAACTTTTATTGAATCAGGATTATTGAGATTATTAATCTCTATCAGATCGATTACTTTTAAATTATATTTGTTTGATAGCTCAGTCAGATTTTCACCAGTTTGAACAATATGATAATTATTTATTAAATCTGATTTTTTTATAAGATTTTCAGTAGATTCGGAGATAATAAGATTTTGGCCAACAAAGATATAATTTTCATCTTTTAAGTTATTCAACTTAATAATTAAATCTTTATTTATTGAATATAATTTTGAAATACTTGATATTGTATCTCCACTTTTTACAATGTGAATTTTATTTATTTCAGTTTTTTCTTCATTAATTGATTCTTTGCTAGCAATATTCTCAATTTTATTTTTTGCTGAAAATATCTTTTCTTCTGATTTTATCAATGAGTGATTAAAAAAATTAATAAATATGGCAATTACTAAAAATACAAATTTCATAAAACTCTCTATTTATTTAAAGATAATCTTTAAATTTAAAATCGCTAGGTTTTTGAAAACAATTTAAGTAATTTAAAGCTGAAAAATAAACTTTAAAAATTTCTTGACTCTTTCGTAGGGAGGATAGCGCAGATTTGAATCAAATAAAAAACCTTTAAAAGTAATAGATTTTTGATTTGAAAAATTTCGAAACCCTTCTTCTCCATGAAATTTACCAATACCACTTTGCCCAACGCCTCCAAACGGTAAATTTGGAATAAGGACTGGTAACATCACATCATTTATACAAATTGTTCCTGAGCTTGTTACTTTTGAAATATGATTATAGATTTTTTTATTGCCTCCAAATAAGTAGATTGCTAATGGTTTGGATGTTTGACTAATCTGTTTTAAAGCTGATTCTTTATCATTAATTCCAATTACTGGGAGTAGTGAACTGAATAGTTCTTTCTTCAAAATATCTGTTTCATTTAATTTACATCTCAAAATTGTAGGAGATATTTTCAACTTTTTTTTACTAAAAGTCCCCCCAAATAAAATTCTTTTTTCTTTTTTATATTGTTTTAAAATTTCTACAGTTGATGTAAATTGCTTTTTCTCTAATTTTGATAAGTTTTCGGAAATTATTGGATTATCTCCGTAAAAACTTACTATGCATTTCTTTAATTTTTCTATAAAAATAGTCTCAATTTCTTTATCTACAAAGATATGATTCGGAGCCATGCAGGATTGACCAGAATTAAAAAATTTACCCCAAACAATTCTTTTAGCAGCAACATCTAAATTTGCATTTTTGAAAATAATTACAGGATTTGTTCCACTTAACTCAAGAGTTAATGGAGTTAAGTTTTTTGAAGCTAATTTCATTATAAATTTTCCAGTTTCAGTACTTCCTGTAAAAAATATGTGGTCAAAATTTTGTTCAATTAATTTTATGGATTGTTTATAGTCACCCTCTACTGTCATTAGGACATCTTTACGGAAATATTTGGAAGTAAGCTTTTTAATAAGTTTTGATGTAGCAGGACATTTCTCTGATGGTTTTATAACTGCTGTATTTCCTGCTGAGAAAATATTTACCAATGGCTTTAAAACATAAAGTAATGGATAATTATAAGGACCAAGAATTAAGACACACCCAAGAGGTTCATAAATAACTTTGGAGGATGATGGAAATAGATAAAAAGGTGTATCAATTTTTTTTGGTCGCATCCAAGAATTGAGTTTCTTTTTTATAAGTGAAATTTCTTCTTTTACTAAAAGGATTTCTGAAAGCCCTTCAATTTCAGATTTACCTAAATCAACAAAAAGTGATTTTATTATTTCTTTTTTATTTTCATCCAAAAGTTTAGAAACTATATTGAGATTTTGGATCCGCCATTTTATATTTTCCGTTTTACCACTGAGAACTGTATTTTTTAATTTATTAATGTCTTCTAAATGAAATTTATCAGAAATTTTCATTTTATTCCTATGAATAGTATTAAATATATCAGAGGATAAATAGTAAAAAAGTAAGGTTTTTAGCCACTTAAATCAAAGTGAATGATTTATAAGAAAAAATCAAATTTATTAATATTGTCTTTAAAAATTCAAAATTTTATTGGTTAGTATATTTTTATGAGGGAAAAATTTTCAATTAGATTGATATCTATAAATGAAATACCAGAAGTCACAAACTGGGCAAAGTTAGAAGGATTTTCTCCTGGAATGGATGACGTATCAATTTATAGAAATACAGATAAACAAGGGGTATGGGTAGCTTGTCTCGACAATAATCCTATAGGTTCTATTGCGTGTATAAAATATAATTCCTCGTATAGTTTTATAGGTTTATTTATCGTTAAAAAAGAATTCCGAAATAATGGATATGGAGTGAGATTATGGAAACATGCCCTCGAATATTTGAAAAATGTTGATTGTATTGGTCTTGAGGCTGCCCCAGATAGATTGAATGATTACGCAAAGTGGGGGTTTATAAAATCTTCTATTACAAATCGATGGAAATTAAATAGTTCTCAAGATTTGCCATTGAGAAATTTCTATAAAGATCAATTTCATTCTTTTAAAGTTATACCGGGTAATAAAATTTCCTCTGAAGCGGTTTTAATTTATGATGATCAAAGAGAACCTAGTCCCAGACCGCATTTTCTAAATGACTGGTTGAAAAATTCTCATGGTAATGTCAGTGCAATTGTCGATAATAATGGGATGTGCCATGGATTTGGCAGAATAAGACCTTGTGTATTGGAGGATAATGAGCAAGGCTGGAGAATCGGACCTCTTTTGGCAGATACTCCACCACTTGCTGAATTGTTAATAAGGGAGTTAGTTGGTGATTTAGATTCCCAAATCTTATTGGATTGCTCTAATCTGAACCCATATGCAAATTATCTTTTATCAAGTTTAGGATTTGAGGAAATATCAAAAACTTACAGAATGTATAAAGGCATTCAACCTCTCTGCCCAATGAATCAAGTATACGGACTTGCCTGCTTGGAACTGGGGTAATTCCTTTAAAGCGAGCATTTTGCCTATTGTTTTTATAATACTGAAGGAAGTTTGTTTGATTATCCATAAGCTTAACTTTCAGAGGGTTTCAAAATTTTTTCTACAATATCCGCGTTGATTATAGTGATCTCTCCATTATCAATATTGGCAACTTGAAACAAGGTCCATGAATTTGGATTTCTAGCTCCTCCAATACAGTCGATAACTTGTCCGACCCAATAATTTTTATTCTTTTCATTAGTATTTTCGCAATTTTCTTTTTTAATTGCGACATAATCACCAGGCCTAACGAAAAGAAACTCAGGAGTTGCTGAGCTCACAATAAATAACTTATAGTATATACGTACTATAGTAAGTTATTAGTTGTGTTGCCGAACTTTGAGTTATTTAGCAAACTAGGGGTAGTTCAAAAATAAAATGGAGTCAACTGAAATTGCTATATTTTCAACATTATTGGGGTTAATTTTAGCTTTAACTGACGCTTATATAGAAAGAAATATTCCTGGATAATACTTTCCATCCATTTCTTAAATCAAATAAGATTTAAGCTGGTCTAATATGTCGGTACGGTTGGAAATCAATTTTGTAAAAACTAAATATATCAACCCTCCCATTGCGAGTCTTCCGTTAATTTTCTCTAAATGCTTAAGTTTTCTAAACAAATTACTTTTGTGGTTAAACAAAATTTAAATGGTATAGAAAATAAAAAAGTATTGATTACTTCAAAATTAAAAAAAAATTAAAGAATTTATAGAAATATTATTTCAAATACGAATTAAATTTAAAGCCAAGCTTCTTTCATCTCAATATAAAGTCTCTCGCTCTCAGCAGAATTAATTTTGCTGTCTGAATAAGATTGCTGCTGCTGCTGCTGTTGCTGCTGAGTTGAGTTAGTATTAGGATTTTGAACTTCGCTCATTAGAGGGCCTGAATATTTGTGTTTATTCTCTCATATTTAAAGCTTTTTTTGTCAACTTGAATTCTTAAATTTTATTTAAATTTTCTATGTTTTTAATTTTCCTGTTTTGAGTGAAGTTATTTCGCTACAGTAGTTTTGGCATATAGGAATTTAACTTCCAAATATACAATTCCTAGGAAGATAGCACTCGCAATAATAATTTCAGAAATTGCTAACATTTTATTTTTCAATACTCATTTAATTTTGGTATCAATTTACACAGAATGCAATAGGTACTAATTACATTTAAGATTTAAAAAAATCTTATTTAATAAAATAACGCGTCGAAGTAATATAAAATTTTAAGTTAGATACATATTATTTTCGTGGGAAATTTCATAAATTCAACAACTCTTATACCTTTAATACCTTTAGTAACCTCTTTATTTATTTTTATTTTATTGGTAAGTTTTGACAGAACACTTAACAGGTTAACAAAACCAGTTAGTGCACTGGTTGCATTATCTTTATTAAGTTCTGCTTTTATAAGCTCATTTGACTATTTTAATAAAATAGAAGAAGAATTAGTTTTATCTGAATATCTCAAATTTTTTGAAGAAAAAAATTTAGTTATACATCTCAATTTAGTAAATGAAAAAATTATAATTTTTTTCTCATTAATAATGATATTACTTATTGGAATATCTTTTTATAAATTGCCTAGAAAAAAAGGTTATGTCTCATTGATGATTAGCCTAGGATTAATATCTTCTTCGGTGATGCTCTCAATATTGCTTATAGATTTCTCAGCACTAATCTAAACTGTAGTAAGCATTGACAAAGCTTCGTTAAGTTCTTGGACATGATTTAATTCATCTTGAGCAATTTCTTTTATTTTTTGATCATTTGGATTATCTATTAAATATTTGGAATAAGTTTCAAATGCATGTTCTTCGATTTTTATGTTGACATCATAAGCATTAGCTGGAGAGAAGAAATAATAAAAAACCATGATCCAGTAATAGACAAGCACAAGGTGCCTCGCAAAAAATCTATCAATCCAGAACCGATCTCCTCCTCTTTTCTCCATTTCTTTAAGATGCTCAGTTTCGTTAATAGCTTGATAAAAATGTTCTTTCATTAAAATCATTGTTTTTTCATTTTTAATTCCTAGGGATTCTTTAAAATGAAGAACTGAAAGAAATGCAAAATAAGGTGATCTAGCTATTACTTCTAAAACCCAAAATCTTTGTAAAGATCTACCAGAGTAGATGAAGTCTAATAAGTTAACAGTACTATTCAAAATCAAAGAATTTAATTTCTTCATAAATTTCCTTTTTCTTTAAGTATAATTACTCAGTCGCTAGAGGACTATAAAGTATTTAATTAATTAACCAAAAATTAATATTTATAGTCTAAAAATTGGTACTTCCATTGAAATATTTTTTTTTCATGCATTAATTGGATAGATAAAAATTTTATATGACAACTACTGAAAAAATTGCAAATGCTAAAAAGAGGATTGATGAATTAGAAAGACTTATAAAATATTGGAATGATTCAGCCTATGATGAGGCAAAAATAGTAAATTTTACAAGGAACATTGAAAATAAAGTTTCTTAGATTTTGTGATTAAGGCTGATTAACTTTTATCTACTAAAGTGATTTAATATCTTTGAGGTTTCGAATATTGTTTAATTTTTAAATAGAGCAATTAAACCTATTCTCAAAAACGGTAAGGAAGAAATAATCTAAAAGAAAAATCAATATGAAAACCTTTCCAAAAAGATATTTAGTTCCGATTAAATTTATACCATTGGTTTTTTGGGTATTTATATCTTTTGTGAGTATATATTTGTGTAAGATAGCCTGGGTAAGTTGAATAATTAATGAATCTAGCTTCTCCTTAGCCAACCAGGAGCACCGCCAAACCAATCAGATATATCATCTTCATTTGGGTTGAAATGATTTTCTTTATCTAGTCCATCTATCCCAAACGATTGTAAGAGGTTATCAATCCCCCCATCATTTTTCGTACCATTCCTTCTAAAGCTGTTAGCTTTTCTCAGCCAAAGAGAAATTGTAGAATTATGGTGTGCAAATTTTTCAACATATATCCTTTCTTCTAATGTAATGGATTTATCTTGAGCAATTTTTTTAATTATTCCTTGGATCTTTAGTCTTTTTGTATTACTAAGAAGCATTTTTGATTAATTCATTATTCTTTTTATAGGAAGGATTACTAAATATATCTTGTCAATGTTAATTTCAACAAATTAACTATTTTAAAAGCTTTTAAAGCAAGAAAAGTTTTAAGACACTAAAAAAAGGGATCAATAAGTTACGCATGATACGTTTATTCATTTATCAAACTTATAATTCCTGCAAATTAGATAAAAAAAATCAATCCATTCTCAAAGAAACTTTAAAATTAAGAAAAAATCGATTCAATTGTTGCATAATAGTAAATCTGTACTATTATTAGTACAGGTTTACTATTAAGACATGAAAGTGATTTCGTCTTCTCCTTATGCCCCTTTTAATTCAAAAGAGTGGAATTTTCTAATAAATAAAAATGTAAAGTTTGAGAATACTCCAATAAAGATTCAAAAAAAATTTTATAGAACTTCTACTCTAAAAAAGATTGAAAAAGAGAAACTTTTGCAAGAGAAGATTGAATTGCACCAACAAATGCAACTTGTATTCGGATAGAAAAATATTAACTAAAAATCTTTTTATAGAATATTATTTTACGAGATCCAATTTTTTGTTAGATTAGTAGAAATACAAGAAGGATTTAATTTGGCTGTTGATCGTGAACTTTTAAAAGAAGTTACCCAAGAACTTTGGAATACCGTTAAAAAACTCAGACCTGAAATAGATCGGCAAACTCGTCTTCAATTAGTTTTAAAGGCTTTATTAACTATTGGAGATTTGCCAGATCAAATGCAAGCTGCCATGGTAGTAGGTGTTTGCGCAGAAATGGATAAAAGTGATGTTGATAATGTTGAAACTAATTCACAAACTAATGATTCAAGCGGAGTTGATACTTCCACAGGCAGAAAAGTAGTTAGAAGAAGTTCAGCTAAATAAACCTTAAACGATCATCCTTTAATTTTCTTTGATTCGTTTTTATTCAGTCTATTGAATAGGTAATATGAAATTACAAGTAAGAGAGGAACGAATATTGAATGTAAAGTCATCATTAATTCTGTTTGGCCCATTCCTATAAGATTCGACTCGTTTGGAAGTTGTTCTGACCAAGTACCAACTAAATGCCAGGCTTGAGGAATTGATAAGAAAAACATATAAGAGCTATAAGTTAAGTTTATGTTCAGATAAAGATTATCATTATTGAACGTTTTTGCTCCCTTTATTCTTATTTCTTAACTAAGTATTTGTAGAGTTATAAAAAAGAATTTGATTCATAAATTTATTTTCTTAAGAAGAGTTTTAAATTCTTTTTTACCAATAATTTTTTCAGCTGCGTAAGCGCCACTTGCTGAAACAGCAGGAATTCCAATACCTGGAAATGTACTTGCACCGCAAGTAAACAAATTTTTCACTGGAGTTTTGCATCCTGGGAAAAGACCTTTTTCTGCAGATAATGCAGGGCCGTAACTACCGCAATAGGTATTGGTGAATTTTTTATGAGTTATTGGGGTTCCTAGCATCTTTAAATCAATCCTTTCATCTATATCGGGGATGAATTTTCTCACTGCATTAAGGAATATTGAACATCTTTCTTCTTTCAAATTTCTATATTTTAATTCCTTTGGATTTAGATTTTCCCAAATTTCCCAAGGTTCATTTGCGGGAGTATATCCATGAAGAACATGTTTTCCTTCAGGGGCCATATTTTTATCTAAAACAGATGGGATTGAAAATACAGCAATATTTCTTTCTGCGGTTATACCTTTTTCCCACTCATCAACATGTATCGCATGTATTGGCAAATTTTCAAGACCATCAGCATCAAAACCCAGATGTATATGAAGGAAAGAATCACATTTATTAGGGTTCAAAACTTTTGTATTCCATTTTTTTGAAATTTCATTTGGAATTAACTTTTTTAAATTCCAAACATCAGTATTCGTTACAATAGATTCACAACTATAACTAGAACCATTATTCAGAGTTATACCTGTGGCTAAATTTTTATTAAAGTTAATTGTCTTTACTCTCGATGAAAGAATTAATTCTCCTCCATTTTTTTTAAATCCATTAATTAAAGCGTTTACGATAGATTCACTACCTCCTTTGGGATATTCAAGGTATGAATTTGGTTCAAACCATTCGTTAAATAAAGTAGCCATCGCAGCTGTATTTGTATCATGCATTGACATACCACTTATCAAAAAGCTCAATAAATCAACCCAATTCCTAAGAAAAGGATCCTCTAGATGATTATTTACTAAATTCCCAAAGCCTTTATTAATTTTTGGTATTTGATTGATATTAGGTAAAAATTTTGAGGTTAAATTTATTAAATCTAAGAAATTTATTGATTCTGGAGAAAATGAGAGTAAAGGTATTTCATTTATTATTTGGCTCAGAGGTTTTATTCCGGAAATAAATGATTCCCATTCTTTAACAGATTTCTCACCTCTTAAAGTTTTAATAGTATGTTTAAAAGGTTCTTCCCCCACATCAAGATTAAAATTGCCTTCTGGGACAATTACTTGCCAACCTTTGTATTGAAATAGTTCAACTTCTTCATCAAGTAATTTAAGAATTTGCCCAAGGGGATTAGTTGTCGGCCATTTACCTATTCCACTCCACAATGAAGGTCCTGATTCGAAAGTGTAACCATTTCTTCTGAAACTGTGGGCCACACCTCCTGGCTGGCTATGAGCCTCACATATAAGAACTTTTTTGCCTGATAGAGCGAGAATCGAACCGCAACATAATCCCCCTATTCCACTACCTACTATTACAACGTCGTACTTTTCCATTAAATATTTACTTTACTCTTCTCTCTAAACTAATTAGTTCTAGACAAATGTATTAGTTGAAGTTGTAATACTAAGTACAACAGCTAGGAAAAATATGTAAGGGACTGCTTTTAGAGGGATGTATCCTTGGCTTTTAGAAATAAAATCCATTGATTTAGTTACTTAATGTAAATATAATAACGAGATATTGTTCCTTATGTGTGCCATAAAATTATTTTTTTGGAAATATTTTGAAATAAAGAAATCTTTTTGGAGATATTTTTAACTAAGAACATTTTTTATAGAGTTATCTTAGTATTTGATTCTTAGATTAAAATCTATTATGAAACAATTTCCTGATATTAATGAGATAAAACTTTTAGAAAAAAATTCTCAAAAAAACGGTAGCGGAATTTTATATGAGGAATTGTTAGGAATATGGAAGTTTAAGTATGTATGGGGAAAGGAGTCAGATGAAATCAAAAATATACCCAGTTCTATCCTCCAAGTATTGTCGGCAAGACTCGAATTAAAAAGTAAAAATAAAGAGGATCAAATAAATTATGAAATAAAAAATTCAATTAATTTCGGATTATTAAATATTACTTTTATAGGCAGTGCAGAATTAAAAGGGCTTAGACCTTTATTGGCTTTTTATTTTGAAAAATTGAAAATTAGTATTAGTAGTTTTCCAGTATTTAATAAGGAATTAAAAAAACCAGAAGAAAAAAAAATGCCTTTTTTCTCTCTTGTAGGAATTAGCACTAAAGATAATTGGTTATGTGCTCGAGGAAGGGGCGGAGGGCTTGCAATATGGGTTAAGTCTTAATTTAGTGATATTCTCCTGGATGATCTACCTTTCTTACTGTAACTTTATCAACTTTTTGTCCATTAAATCTTAAGAGATCATCTCCGGAAAAGTCATAACCTAAGCGTTGACCAATTAGGGCTACATCATCAGCTGTAGAGGATGTTGTAACCTGCTTTTTTAAGTCTTCATCAGATTGCATCTTGATTAAAAATTTTCTTATTTCAGAAAAACTCATTACTAGAATTTGATTGATTGATGTAAAAGAAATTTATAAAATCTTTTTCTTAGTAAGAACAAGATAAATTGATAATCATTATACTATTTTTATGACGTACTTATTCCTATATATAGTTGGCATAATTTTAATATGGTGGATATATCGTGTTGGTTGGCTTGAGGCGCTCAAAACAGTAGTTAAAGTTATAGTCCCCTCAGCGCTTATTATTTTATTTAACATAAAAGCAGGAAGATTACTTTTTAAAAGTCCTGTAGTCGGATTATTAAGCGCTTTGCCTACCTCTATTTTTATTTTTAGAGGTTCATTGCCTTTAGTTAGTTATATAAATAACTGGATTGAAAATAAGATTAATAAGTATGATGATTCGGAAGTTATAGATACTGATTCTGTGCCTTTAGATGATTAATTTAATTTAATTCAATCAAAGCCAAGAAATAATTCTTTGTGTACAACAAGAACATCAAATAAAGTTGTTCCATAAATAGGACTTAATGGCATTTTGTCTATATTTAATGCTTCTGCACAAATTAAATGAGCATCCCATTTTGTATTGTGATCACTTATTTCAATTGACCACTCAATTACTTTTTTGAAATGATCTGGCATCTCCGAACCAATTTTTCTGCAAATTTGACATAGAACTGACAAAAGAGGAGGTTTTGATGGCCTTTTTAAATCTTTAATAAGACTAGGTTGTGTAAAAACACTTGTATAGCGGATGTAGTCTATCAATTCATATTCTTCTTTAGTAAGAGCTGCTTTATCTAATGCTCTTTCAAATTCGTCTATGGGGGTTATGGGCCTATCCAAGATATTATTTTTTGCTGTTTTCTGAATCTATTTTTTCTTGATTAATTTCGTTGGTTTGATTGCTTTCTATAGATTTAGGAGATTCATCTTTATCTTCTTCGTTCATTACTTGGTCAATTTCATTTTGAAATTCATTCGATGCTTTTTTAAGACTTTTCAAAGTTTTACCAAGCTGTTTACCTAATTCTGGAAGTTTTTTTGGACCAAAAATTAAAAGAGCTAAGATAAGTATTACAGTAACTTCAGGCAAACCTACACCAAAAATATTCATAACTGATAACTATTTAACTAATTAGGAAATCTACTATTAAATATAGTCAAATCATGTGAAAATTTCATTCTTGGAAGAGCTTTTTTAATATTAAAAAATTTTGAAAAATATTATTGTTATTAATATTCCTTTAAAGAAAACTAACCAAAGTAATTGATAATCACTCAATTTGAATTTTTTTTGGTACCAATTTATAAGAGTTTTATGTTTGTCTATTAATTTCCTCATTTTCACCGAGATTATTTATTACTAACACTTATTTTATCTTAATTTCTTTTATTATTATTTTATAGAAATCCCAGATTCAATCCATAATGGATTATTCTATTAAGTTTTAATCTTTTCTAAATTAATTTTTTTTCTAAACTATTGAAACCATTTGCTAAATATCTACTATCAAAAAAAAATGAAGTACTTATTTGTTGTTTTTTACCTTTTTTTTCTAATTTATCCAGCTGAAGCCGTTACCACAAAAATGTTTAAAGTATTGGATACGTGTGCAAGATATCGACTAGGTGAGATTAATGCTAATGAGGCTATAGAAAAACTAAAATTAAAATTAACGAATCCTTCCACTATTCAGCCAAAGGACCTTGTAAAAAAATATTGCTCAGTATTTACTCCAAATGAAAAAATTGAATTTTAATCTTAGCAATACTTATTTAATTATTCTTTTTTGAATAATCTTTGGCTTTGTTTCGTATTTCTTTAATTTTTTTAAAATTAGTTATTTTTAAGTTAAAAATAACTCCTAAAAAAAGAATTAGAAATAAAAAAATATAAATTATTAATTCCATGATTATTGAATTAATAAATTTACCCTAGTTTATTTCAATAATTTTTTAGTATCTTTTAAAACAAAAAAACTGACTTTAATATCAGTTATTTACTTTAAGGCCACAAAAAAAACATATTAACCTCTAATATGGAACTTTATAAGAATCATTGTGCAGATTGGAGATAAAATTCCAGAATTTTCTTTACTGGATCAAAATGGAGTTAAAAGATCAAATAAGGGTTTAAAAACCCCTCTTGTTTTGTTTTTTTATCCAAAAGATGATACCCCGGGCTGCACTATAGAAGTTTGCGGATTTAGAGATAAATATGACTTATTTAAAGTATTAGGGGCACAAGTTTGGGGAGTAAGTAATGGAAGTACCTCAAGTCATTTGGCATTTGCTAATAAAAATAAATTACAATATCCACTACTTTGTGATACGAATGACTCTCTAAGGAAAACTTTTAAAGTTCCTAAAGTATTAGGTTTCATGGATGGTAGGGTAACTTACGTTATTGATCGCAAAGGAACAGTTAGGCATATTTTTAGAGATTTATTGAATGGTCCTGAACACATTAAAGAGGCTATTAGAGTACTTAAGGAAATTCAAAATCAATAAATTATTATTCAAAGAAATTTAGATTAATAAGTTTTGTTTTATTATAGTTTCAGCTTTTTTTAAATATATGGAGAAAATGGGAATGCAGGCTGTTGATCTTGCTATTCAAAATGGAGTGGATCTTGACGGTACTCCAATCCCTCAAAAAATGCTAGATCTATACAATAGAATTATGGATGAGGAGAATAAACGACAAAGGAGTGGTGTTAAAAAATCAATGAGAAATAGATGCGTCAAAACTGGTTCTAAGCATTTTGATAAAGAAACATTGAATCAATTATTAATAGACTCTGGATGGGAAGGTCTCAAAGAAAAGGAAATTTTATTTTTTTATAACTAAAAAAAATTTTAAATTATCTTAAAAATTATATATGGGAATTTTTTACTTAAATTAAAAAACTTAGGACTAATAAAATATTTTTTAGATCTAATTTTTTGAATTATTTAAACCATCCTTTTTTGGTAGTGGATATTATTTTCTCTTTTTCAGCTTTTGTTTTATTACTTGCTTTTTTGAAAGCCAAGTTGGCTTCTATAACTGTAACTATTGATATGAAAAAAAGACCAGAAATTCCAATTATTTGTTCATTTTGAGAAGGCTCTGAATCACCTTGTAAAAAAATACCTAAAGCGAACCAAGCAGTACTAGCAGTGAGGGTAAAAAAATAGGGTTTCCATCTTCTTTGATATAAGTAACCCGATCCTAAACCAGGAAGAAAATTTAAAAAAGATGCTACCCACCCTTTTGAAGATGCAAGTATTTCGTCTCTTGAAGGATAAGACATTTATATTAGGTATTTATTAAATGCGAATTTATATAAGCAAAAGATATTGCTGCACAGATTACCCAACTAAAGGGTAAGAACATTCTTATTTTTTCTTTGTTATTATTCATTTTTTAATTATGGAAAATATTTTTAAAATCTGTGGATTTAATATATCCCTTAAAACTATAAGAATTAAAAAAGACGGTTTTTAACCGTCTTTGAAAAAAGTAATTACTCTAAAAATAAATTATTTATCTTTTGAGGCTGAGAGTACTTTAAGTTCTTTTTTTACTTCTTTTTCTCTCTCTTCAAGATGTTTTAGTTGAGCTTTAAAAGCATCTTCAAGTCTTACTTTTTGTGTTGTAATTTCATCAAGCTCTTCTTGATGTTGGTTTTTCTTTAACTCCTTCATTTCACTATCGGAAATAACATATACAGGGCGATATGAAGGTGTTTCAAAAAGAAGATCAAACATTGAATACATAAGTGACCTTTGAATTAGTACAAATTAAATATCTGATAATTCTTTGAAATATGAAAGGATAAATACCGAAGATATTGATACGGCAAATACACCGAATTTCGGTTTACCTAACTTAACCGCCCAGTATTTACCGATCTAATTTTAAGGTATGTTTTAAAGTATTAAGGAGATGATTCTAAAGATCTAAATCAAAAAGAACTAAAAATGGATTTAAAAATTACTAAAACATTAGTAATCCCATCCAAAGAAATTAAGTGGCGATTTTCCAGATCCTCCGGTCCTGGAGGACAAAATGTAAATAAAATTGAAAGCAGAGTAGAGATTATTTTTAATTTAGAAGATTCCAAAGTATTAAATGATTATCAGAAAGAAATTCTTAAGAGAAACTTGAAAAACAAATTAGTGAATAATAGCTTACGTTTAGCGGTTCAAGAACACAGAAATCAATTATTAAATAGGCAGCTAGCTTTAATTAAATTTAGTTCAATAATAAAAAATGCTTTAAATAAACCTTTTAAATTAAGAAAATATACACAACCCACTAAAGCATCACAAAAGAAAAGAGTTGAGGTTAAGAAAAAACGTGGCGAATTAAAAAAAAGTAGACAAAAAGAAAATATATATCAAATTTGAATAAAGTAAATAAATATTTCCCTCGCAAATTGTAATGAAAGCATATTATTAATTTAATTTCATTTTTGATTTTTGAATACAACTAATGATTTCTGGTTGATTGACTCCAATTTTGTAGGGGTTATGCGTTTCTACAAAGATAGAGATAATTCTGATAAATCTATTGATTATATGTTTATTGAAGAAGGAATTATTATGGGAATTCATGGTGAAAATCCTCCATTAATGAAAACTAGAAAAAAAATTATTATTGAAGAAGCAAGATTATTATGGCAAAAATTGTTAAATGAAGGTTGGCAAAAAACTAATAAAAAATGGTGAGGAAATTCTACAAAAACCTTTTTTAATTTCAGAAAATAAATGAACCCTTAGGGTATAGCCTGGAAATTTTTTTCTGCTGTAAATATTTCTTTTTTTTGATGTCGTTTTCATATCTTCTCAACATCATTAGATAGTTTGTAACTCCAAATACTATTAAAAACACAATAAACCTTATTCCTGCCTCAAAGTTCATATGAATATTAAGCTTTATTTTAATCTGACAATTACTAATCAAAAATCAATCGGTATTTATATCTAATTTAAGCGTCTAGTAAAAATCTTTTTTGATTTTAATGTATAAAAAATACATAACAAAAGTAATATTAAAATTGCACTAAAGCTTCCTATTGGGTTTGGAATATTTTGCGTAAAAGGCCCTGCTAAAAAAGAAGGTGTATTTTCTTTGAATTCTATTAAACCGTTATTTAATAAAAACCAAATACCCACCAGTCCTCCATGAATACCTATGCAATTCCATAAAGAACCTTTATCTATAATTTTTACTAATGATAGAAATATCCCAAGTAAAATAAATCCCAATCGTAAGCCTACTATGTTCCAAAAGATCTCATTTGATAAATTATGAACGAAGCTAAAAATTATAGCTTGTAAAGCTATTGATATTTTTGTGCCATATTCAAATTTTAATTCTTCTAGTAACCAGCCTCGAAAAATTATTTCTTCTGCTAATCCAACACCTAAGCCCAGTAAAATAGAATTTAACAATATTATTGGCGAGAATTCACCTATCCAAGAAATATAATTTTTTTGCAATAGTGGTACCAGAATTAGAATTATTAAAAATAAAGCAAATAAAATACCTTGAGAAAAATTGAAAAAGTTTTGTAAGAATTTGTCTTTTGTTATCCCAAGAAGTATCCAAGCACTTGATTTTTTTCTTTTGATATAAAACCAATATGGGAGTAAAAAGATAAAAAGTAAGAAAGTAATAATAGTACCAATTAAGGATAAATTTTCTTTTTCAAAATTAAACAATAATAGTGGCTGAGATAAAGCCCAGCCAATGCCATAAAGAATAGGAATAAAAAATATAGTGGATAAGATTCTTGGTCTTAAAAGAAAAAAACTTCTAATTAGTATAATTACATTTTTCATTTTAGTTTTAATATTAATTAACCCCAGCCTTTGCCTCTTATTATTCTAACTACTTGTTCAAAAAGTTTTAGCTTTTTCTTTTTACTATAGTTTATGTTTTTTGAAAGATTAGATAAATCTTTATAAAATTGCCGAGTTATTTTATCTTCTTTATCACTAGGCCATAGTAAATCTGAGCCCTCTTCATATTCTTCTTTATATCTTTCTTTATTCAAATGTTTTTTATATCCTAATAATTTAAATTTTACTTATTGCAAATGCTTAAAAGTGATGTTTATTAAATTTGTGTATTTATTTAAAATTTATGCTGATTAATCTTTCAACTTTAGTTTTTACATTATTATCTCCATTGCTTATTTTTGCAGTAATAGTATCGGTTTACTTATTTCATTAGGAAGTATTTATCAAATAAACTTAATTAATTTATGGGTGTATTATGCCTGCTTTTTCTAATACAAATGATAAAACTGCAATTAAAGCCATTAGTGTTAAGATTTTGTTTTTTTTGATAAAATCCATAATGAATATTAATAATCTATTTATTAAATTTTTATATAGAATAATAAATACTTAAAATTATTATATCAATTACGATGGAGCCAATATATGTAGGAGATTTAATTCCCTCAATAGCTTCTTATAAAAGGATTATTGAAAAATATGATAAAGGTATAAAAGAAGAGGAATTTTATGAAGAACCTATTGGCCGAGATTTTAATTACCCTGATTGGTAAATATGCTTACTAAAAAATAACTTTTGCCTTGGCAGATTGGATTAAAGAGTGGCGTAAGTCCAGGGATAAGGATCCTTTTATTGATGAGTGTGCAAAATTTGTTGAGTGGAAATTTGAAGATTATAAACTTTCTTATAGTGATAAAAGAATAATATAAACTATTTTGCTCTATGAATTCGAATAAGGGAGAAATGTAGAATTTAACTATTTATCTATAAAAAACAAAGGATCATTAAAATCCTCTTACAAATCAAGAAAAAAGTAAATCAGCATATTTACGGATTTACTGAAAATATAAAAAGGAGTATTTTATAAATGTTGAGTTCGGAGGCAATCTAAATGATTGATAGTCCGCCTGAAATTTAGCAAATTCCAAAATATAGGAAGCGTATTCCTGAGAATGGGATTATTCGAAAATTAAAGTTCAATCAATTAGTCTGATAAGACTTCGCTTTATAATTACTAGCGACAAAAGGGACTGAAATTATCGAGAGAAATCCCCGAATTCACGTATTCTAGGTTTATGAGTAAATAGACTTTAAAATATGTAATTTTATATCCTGTTAGAAGGAAATCAAATATCAAAAAGGACTGTGCCACCAGTCCTTTTTTTTTAACAAACTACTTCTAAACTAGACTTCTTTTTGGATAATATAGATTTATTAAGTGTTTAAAAATATTTCACAATGAAAGATCAAGTCTTGTTTCCTAAAATTGAAGTACGTGAAAAGGGTTTTTTACAAGTAAGTGATATTCATACTATTTATTGGGAAAGATCTGGCAATCCAAATGGCAAAAAAATTCTTGTTATTCATGGAGGGCCAGGAGGAGGAAGTCAACCAAGATATAGAAGATACTTTGACCCAGATAAATTCGATATTATTCAATTTGACCAAAGAGGCTGCGGTTCTTCAACTCCTTTCTCCGAATTAAAAGAAAATACGACCAATCATTTAGTTGATGATATTGAGAAATTAAGGATTCATTTAAAAATAGATACTTGGCATTTGTTTGGTGGATCTTGGGGCTCAACACTTTCACTTATATATGCGATTAAAAATCCCTCAAGAGTTATCAGCTTAACTTTGCGAGGAATATTTTTATGTAGAAAGTTTGAATTGTTATGGTTCTATCAATATGGTGCAAGTGAGATATTCCCCGATGTATTTGAAGAATATATTTCTGTAATACCAAAAGAAGAAAGAAATGATTTAATAAGTTCTTTTTATAAATATCTAACATCTTCAGATGCGAATCTTAGATCAAAAGCAGCAGCAGCTTGGACAAAATGGGAACTCTCAACAAGTCATTTAATAAATAAAAAATTTGATTTTGATAAGTCTGAAGTTAACTCTTTTTCAGATGCCTTTGCAAGGATAGAGTGTCATTATTTTATCAATAATATTTTCTTAGAAGATGATTTTATTTTGAAAAATATAAAAACAATAGAGTTGATTCCAATAAAAATAATTCAAGGGAGATATGACGTTGTATGTCCTGTTAGGAGTGCTTGGGATCTAAATAAGAAATTAAAGAATTCCGAATTAATTATTGTTAATGATGCTGGTCATTCAATGAGTGAAAAAGGTATAAGTATCGAATTAATAAAAGCTGTAAAAGGAATTGAAAATCTCTAATAAAGAGAATATGGTTTTAAAAATTAAAGGCCATTATCTTCAATATTTTGTGCAATACTCCTAAGAAGTTCGACTATATCAGAATCTTCGCATTGAGTATCTTCTTTAAGCAAAATGCACTCGTCTCTAATACTTACATTAGTACTCCACCATATACCTGAACTATTAGTATCATCCCACTCAAATCTATTTGACATTACTTATTAATACTAATTTCGACCTCTTCTTTGACTTTAGTTGAATCTTTTAATTCTTCTTTAGGTTCTTCTGGCCAGGCGACATCAAATCTTGCAATTTCTTCTGTAGCAAAACCTTCAGGATGACGAGTACAAATTTTCTTTCTCCTTACGAAAATATGATCAACTCTTTTTTCTTCATCTGGAGTAACTATCCTTTCTAGTTCTATTACTTCTGTAAAAGGATTTGACTTTAGCTCTTTAGTAGGTTTTAGCATGTTCCTATCTTGTTAGATATACCTTAAAGCTTAGATAACTAGACTGTGGATTTTTTAAATGGATTTACCAAATTATTAAACTGATTAATAAAATAAAATGGCCAAATATTTCCCGCTAAAGCAGTAGTTCCGTAAATGGCAAGCCTGATCTTAGACCACATAGTTTTTAATATACATATAGCTAAGATTGACGTCTTTTGATGTATAAAATAATATCAATTTTTAAGAAAAATTTACTCAATGCATATTTAGAAAACTAATGCATTGCTTTTGAGATATTTGATATTTATAAGTATTCAAAATAATGCATTATATATGTGCAAATTTACTCTGATATTGATCATTATTTTCTGCGTTTGCGTTTAATTAATCACATCTTGATTTTCCCTAATCAGCTATAAATAATTAAATATCAAATTACTATGACTAATTATCTTTATATTGATTTTATTATGAGTTTTTTTGGGGTTTGTTTATATATTTTAGGTTTAAAAAAAGTTTTATTTAATGACCCCAAAAAATTATCAGGATTAAAATAAAAAGGATAAAAAAAATAATGCCACTTGATATTGGAATTTAATAAATTTCCATTTTCAAGTCTTGAGGATTAATACCAAAAAAAAATTCCCAATGATCTAAAGAGATCTTATTGCGAAGTAAAATGGGAATTTTTTGAAAAAAACTCATAATTTGACTAATTTTAAAATAAATAATTTCTTAGGTATTAATATTTAAGAAAGAAAAATTTTTTAACTTTTCGAGAAATATCTATGTCAATTACAAAACAACTTTGGGAGGATAATTATGAGATTGCTTTACTAAGTTTAAATACAAAATTTGTTCAAGGGTTAAAAAATGGAAGCCTCCCTAAAAACATATTTCAAGATTATTTAGCTCAAGATTATTTCTTTTTAGAGACTTTTGCTAAGGCATATGGTCTTGCAGTTTCTAAATCAAAAGATAAGTACTCAATAAGGAAGTTGAGTGAACTTTTAATGGGCGTTTCAGAGGAGTTAATACTTCATGAAACGTATGCAAAAGAATGGGATATTGATTTGTCTAATAACTATATAAAAAAAGCCACTAAAAATTATACAGATTTTCTTGATGATACTTCCAAAAGACTTAGCTCAGTTGAAATAATGTTTGCAATGACTCCATGTATGCGACTTTATTCTTGGATAGGAAAAAGTTTGTATAAGGAGGATTTTGACATTAAATATAAAGAATGGATAATTACTTATTCTGATGAGAGCTTTGAAAAGCTAGCAGATTCACTTGAAAATCTTATTGAGACTAATAAAGAAATATATGATATTAATCAGGCCAAATATTTATACAGGAGAGCAATGGAATTGGAGTTAGATTTTTTTAATGCATATTCAGATTTCTGATTTAAATTAAAATTTATTTATAGTACTTTCAAAAACGAGTTAATAAATTATGTATTCTAAAATTGCACTTTCAATAGGTGGGAGTGACTCCGGGGGTGGAGCAGGCATACAGGCTGACTTAAGAACTTTTATGGCCCTTAAAGTACATGGATGTTCTGTTATTACATGTATTACCGCACAAAATAGTATAGAGGTTACATGCGTTCAACCAGTAGAGAAGAATACTTTATTAAATCAGTTAGATACTTTATTTGCTGATTTTGGTATTGATGCCTTAAAAACTGGAATGTTATTAAATGAAAGGATCATTAATGATACTGCTTCAAAATTAAATACTTATACAATAACCAAAATTATTGACCCAGTAATGGTTACAAGAACTGGTTCTAAATTACTGGAAGATTCTGCTATTAATGCTTATAAAAAACTCTTATTACCAATTGCTGATTTGGCAACTCCAAATATTTATGAAGCGAATCTACTTTCTGGTTTAGAAATAAGGAGTAAAGAAGATATCGAAAATGCAGCAAGAAAAATTATTGGTCTTGGCGCTAAAGCGGTACTTATAAAAGGTGGTGGTTTAAAAGATATGAAAGGGAAGGATTTTTTTCTTGACTTAAATGGTAGAAAAGAGTGGCTATTTAATAATTTTATAAATACAAAAAATACCCATGGTAGCGGCTGTACTTTGAGTGCTGCTATTTGTGGTTACAAGGCTTTAGGTTTTGATCTATTTGATTCCATACAAAAAGCAAAATTATTTGTTGAGAAATCTTTAGACAATTCTTATAAAATAGGATCTGGCCCTGGTCCCTTAGGCCATCATTAATTATTTATAGAAGTGGAGTTAGAACCACCATTTTCTGTAAGGCTTTTTTAAAAATAAGATTTCTTCAGTCTCCCATCCTCCCTCCAACCACTCAAGATGCTCAAGTAATAAAGATTCACTTTCCCTTTTGCTTAATTGCCCAATTCTATTAGCAATACCATCGAACCTTACTTTCATCAATTCCTCAATCTTGATGTTATTCATAGGTTAAATAATAAATTTTTTCTACTCTTACTTGTATAGATTTTCTTGTCAACGATTTAATTTTATTTGTTTACTAGGAGTTCTTAAATATGTATTAAATACAACTTTTTAAAATAGATAGTAATTAAGACTTATTCACATAGATTTAATTAAAGACTAATTTATAGAAAAATAATCTAACTATGAATAAAGAAGAAACAGCAAAGCAAAAAACTATTTTAAATGTAGGCTATTGTGAAACGACCTCTGAATGGCTCAATAGAATCATTACTGAACTGGCAGATGAAAATAAAAATTTTGTAGATTTGTCAGTTATTTGTGCTTAATTTTTTAGAAAATATAGTTTATTTGATTCTTTTCAGTTAGCTTTTAAGTATAAAAGAAATTTAAAAGATATTTTTGTGATGTGAATTCTGATAAAAAAAACAAAGAAATAATTAAACAATTCAATTTATCGCCTCATCCTGAGGGTGGATGGTTTAGAGAGATAGTTAGGAGTGAGAATTCTCTAATAAGGGAAGATGGCCAAAGTAGAAACTTTATTACGGGAATTTATTATCTTTTGGAGAGAGATGCAAAAAGTGCTTGGCACAGAGTAAAAAATGCTGATGAAATTTGGATTTATTTAAGGGGCCATCCTCTGAATTTATGGTGCCTAGATAATGATAATAAGTTAATAAAAAATTTAATTTTAGATTCCAATAATCCAGTAGAGATGATCCCATCTGGATATTGGCAAGCTGCAAAAAGTACAGGCGAATTTACTTTAGTGAGTTGTTGTGTTGGCCCGGGCTTTGATTTTAAGGATTTTGAATTACTAAGAAATACAAATCATACTTCTAGATTGGATAAAGCAATTAATGATCTTATTTGAGACATTTTTTTTTAATATTTTTGAAATTATCCTCTAGATTTATAAGGCTACTCAATTAATCTATATTTAATGAATCAAAATTCTGTCAAAACAATTGGTATTAATGATGAATCAAGAAAAGATGCATACTTAGTATATGTAAATCAGGCTGATGGATTAGAAGGCATCCTTAATAGGGATTTTGATGAATGGTCGAATTTTGATAGTTGGGAAAGTATTTCAGTTCAGCAATGGATTTTTTCTAGAGCTTTAGAGGTTTTTAGAGGTAAGAAAATTGATATTAAATGCGACTGTTGTGAACATAATGATTTAATCCCAAATGATTTTGAGAGTATTAAAAAAGAAAAATGTTTTGGTAAAAAAAGTGCTTACATGATTGAAAAAGTTTTAGATGAAATTGTATTAGCTAAGGAAAGAAGAGAAAGTGATGGAACATATTCTGCGTAAGATTCATAAATATCTATGGAGTGAAAAATCTTTTATTTACCAGTGAAAATTATCAGAAGAACCAATCGTTAAATTTCTTGTGGACATCTTATGGAACTTAAAGTGTACCGAATCACTGAACTCCTTTTCATCTGAGTAATTCACAAGATCTACTGGGTCGATGTTTTCATCGAACCATGCATCATATTCAATATGGTTTGGTTCAGCAAAATAACTCATATCCAATTAATAGCTTCCAAAAAACGTATAAACGGTACATGCGATACCAAATTAAAATTCTTAATTTTTAGATAATCTATATTTTTAACTTTTTCATCAAGATTAGTTGCTAAAAAGATAGGAGAAATATCTATAAATTCATGTCTCTCGATACATCCATGGTTTCTATCCATCCCCACTTCACAATCAAGAATGGGAAGATGGATCAGTGCATAGCTCTTTTAGAAGAAATTTTGGTACTGACAAAATCTAATGAACCTGACTGCCTTTTTTTTAATATCACTACATGCGGTTCAGATAAGGCTTATGTAAGAGAGGCATATAAAGATGGTGCTGCCGCTTTATTTCATCTCAAAAATATGGGACATATGATTCCCAAGCTTTTTGAAGTGTCAGATATTACTGTGCAGGTCCAAGGCCCAGCTAAGGAGATTGAACCCTTGAAGGAAATACTTCCAGACGCTGATTTCTATGAAGCAATCTCTGGATTCTGATAAAGGTTATTTTTATTGACAGTCGATCGCTTGGGGCTTTTATCCCCCTTTTTTATTTAGGAATTCAAAATAAATTAATTTTTCCTTTACTTATATCAAGTAGCTTTATTATCAGCACAAATATTATTTTTATGGCCTCAACTTTTTATATTGTTCATCATGAATTTAAGGCAGGAAAAGCTGAAAAATGGTGGGAAACAGCTTATGCGGCAATGTCTCCAGGTGGTGGATGGGATGATGCGGTAGCAGCTAATAAAGAAAAAGGATTTTTTAACCATTCTGCAAATGCCGTAACTAAAACTGGTCCTATATATTGTTTTTGGGAAGTAAAAGAGGGTATTTCTGCTGAAGATTTTCAGGAGTTTATAGATGGACCCTCTGGTCCAGGGTTCGGACAAGATGCATTGATGAATATCTGTAAACCAATTGACACATCATTAATGAATGGACAAACACCTTATCCACCAGTTTTTTCTTGATTATTGACAGTCGATCTAAAATAAATAGCAATTAGCTTTTTTTTATGACTATTGAAACTACTGTTTTCACCTTTAAACTTTCAAATACATTTGAGGAATGGGTAAAAATGTTTGATAGTCCAGAGATAGATGCATTTCATAAAACGGTAGGACTTACTCCTCTATATCGTGGCAAAAGTTTAATTGATCCAAAAGAAGTTATTGTTATTCATCAAGCTGAAGAAGGTGTGGCTAAGCATGTTTTTTCAGATCCTGAAACCATTAAGAATATAGAATCTGGAGGACATATTTACAGCACAACGAAAATCACAAGTTGGGTTTCTGATTAGTCGGAAAAACTAACTATGCATACTTATACAAGTTTAATGCGAACACGAGTTCCATATAAGATCTTTAAAACAAAATTAAGATATAGCAGAGTTTAAGGATAAGAGAATTAAATAATTAATTTGACTAAATTATTAATAAGAATCTGAGTGCTAGAGGTAACCATAGACATAGAAGAAGCATTAGTAAAAGAGTAATGGCATGGATATTTGGAATGTATTGCTGTTTAAAAATTTGTGTTTTCATGACTTATCTCGCCTTCTTAAGTTTGATTTCTCTTCTGATTAGCAAAGCAATAACTACAACACACATGTTCATTAGAAATACGTCTAATGGCATTTGATAAAAAAGTCTCTAATCAATTAATAGCAAGATTATTGATCTACGAATCAAGAAATGATTATTAATGTTTATTGGCTTAATAAAACGAATTTAAAAATTAAATTTATGCTTAAATATCTCAGTTCTCTTAACTAAATGGCTTATTCAGAAACAAGAATAGTATTAGGCGGTTTAGCTCATGTACCTGTCCTTATTTTTATAGTCAATTTTATTAAAGGTAAGTTTGGAATTAAAACTGAAGAGACAAAAGATACTGTAATTAAAGGAGAGCCAGTTAAAATTATTGAGGTAAAAGATACTGTAGTTAAAGAAGGACAAGCAGAAGCTATAAAAGAAATCTCAAGTAAGCTGGATAGTATTGAACAGAAGGCTGATGAGGTTTATGAAAAGGTAAAGAAGAAAAAGAAAGATAAGAAGAAGAAGAAAAAAAATAACTAAATTGAGATCCTATCAAGCATTAATACATCTTGAGCTTGGATTGTATCTCTCTTATCCTCGTCTTCGGGATATTTATAAGATTCAATTTCAGATTGAATTTTTCTCTTGTAAACTCTTTTGATATAGTCCATTTCTCTTTTGTCTTTGTCCAGAATTGAGAATGGTGATCTTTTTAAGTTCATAACTTTCTCCTAAATAAATAAAATTTAATCAGCTCAAGTTTTTATCAGATTCAACAAAGTTATCCAATGTTTGCTGATTCCTTATTTCTTCCTCAAGAAGTTCTTCTTCTGATCTTTCTTCAATCTCAGATTTATAATCTTCTTTTAGTGTGGATTTGGTAGACATTTGCTCATGACAAATACATCTATGTTCTAACTAGTTAAAGAGGCCATTCGACTAATAAATATGTACGGTTTGAGGTACTTCCATATACGGATAAAGGATCAACAATTGAATTTAAATATGGGTAAAATGTGAAGAAATTTGATCAATTTTTGCCTTTAAGAATCATCAATAAAGGTAGACCAATAAGCATCAAACTCCCATCAATTAATAAAAAAGTATTCAGATTCATTTATCCATTCTTTCGGGGGTATCCCAATTTAGGGGAATTCCTTTTTTAATTGGTTGTTTTTTCATATCATCCATCTCTTTTCTGATTTTGTAGTAGTAGGCCAACTCCTCTAGATCATCAGAACCAAGACCATATTTCATGGTTGCTGCAATATATATCTTGTGCATCCGGTATGACGATAGTGGCATTACTAAAGACAAACTAGGTTAAATATATTTGAATTCTAGTTAAAATGCTAATCTACGAGATCTCAGTTATATTAATCAATTGCTCAAGTGCCCTCGTCGGGACTTGAACCCGAGACCTCTCCCTTACCAAGGGAGTGCTCTACCGCTGAGCTACAAGGGCAATTTTAAAGTGGGCCGGGTTGGATTTGAACCAACGTAGGCAGAGCCAGCGGATTTACAGTCCGCCCCCTTTAACCACTCGGGCACCGACCCCCACTAATTGAACTTATCAGTTAATGGACACTTTGTGTGAAATTGTTTTGGTTTTTTTGTTTCTTTCTAGATAGCATTTGTAAAGAAATGACTTTATTGATGATGAATATTTTATTGATAAATGGACCAAATCTAAATCTTTTGGGCACTAGAGAACCTGAAATATATGGTAATAAAACATTGAGTGATATAGAAAAAGATTTAATTAAAGTTGCTAAAGAAAAAAGTATTAATCTTGAATGTTTTCAAAGTAATCACGAAGGAGAAATAGTAGATAAAATTCAGGAGTCTGTAAAAAGTATCCAAGGTATTCTTATAAATGCTGGCGCTTTTACTCATACTTCGATTTCTATTCGTGATGCTTTAATTGGATCAAAAATTCCTTTTGTAGAGTTACATATTTCAAATATTTTTAGTAGAGAAGAATTTCGTAAAGAATCTTTTCTTACAGATAAAGCTGTAGGAATAATCAGTGGATTTGGAATATCAAGTTATTCGCTAGCTTTTGAAGGAATCATTGGATATTTAAGTAGTAAAGATTAAATGCTAGTCGATTTTAAAAGGCCTTTTTCTCATATTAAATATTTATCCTCATTATCCTCAGATGAGTGGATTAAACTCGCATTGTCTAATCCAATAGATATTCTTATTGACCATGCTCATTGTGAGAGAAAAGCAGCAGGAGTGGCTATTCAACTGATGTTCAGATATCCATCAGAACCAAATCTTGCAGAAGTTCTAAGTCCAATAGCGAGAGAGGAATTAGAGCATTTTGAAAAAATACTTTATTTTTTAAAGGATCTTGGATATTCTCTTGAGTCCTTAAAACCACCTCCATATGGAGCTGAATTGTCCAAGAATATAAGAAAGGAAGAGCCCGATAGAATGCTTGATAGTTTCTTAATCGCAGGACTTATTGAAGCAAGAAGCCATGAAAGATTAAGCTTGCTTGCTCTTAATTCTAGAGAAGAATCTTTTAAAATTCTTTATGAATCTTTGCTTGAGAGTGAGGCAAGGCACTTTGGAGTTTATTGGAAACTAGCGCAAACTAAATTCTCTAAAAATCAAACTTTCAAAAGGTTAGAGGAATTGTCTAAAATTGAGTCAGCAATACTGGCTGAAACTTTTATGATGCCAAGGGTACATAGTTAAAGATAATAAAAAAACATGATAAAAAATAAGTTTTTAAGTTTACTTAATCGACATAAAACTGATTTACCAAAATTAACCATCGTTGGTGTTGGGCCTGGAGATCCATCGCTTTTAACAATTGCTGCTGTAGATGCAATCAAAAAGGCGAAAGTTATAGTTTTCCCAATTTCAGATGATAATAAAAAGAGTTTCGCTGCAGAAATAGTTAAGAAATACATAAAATTTAAAAAAAATATCCCTATCATCTTTCCAATGGCTAGGAAGGATTTTGATCCTGATGAAATATGGTCTAATGCCGTAGAAAAAATTGTTAAATTTATAAAAAATGGTGAATCAGTTGTTTTACTTTGTCTTGGAGATACTTCACTATTTGCAAGTTCTTCTAATATTTTGAGGTTAATAAAAAATAATCATGCTGAAATTATTACCAAAACCATACCTGGTATTTCCTCTATTTCAGCAGCAGCAGCTGTGAATGATTTTGATTTGGTAAAAAAAGGCGAGACCTTGATCATCAAAGAATGCCCCTCTTCCAATTCAGAATTAACAACCCTAATTAGGGAAAGTAAGGGGAATAAAATGATTTTGGCCATTATGAAAGTTGGCAAAAGATGGAATTTAGTCAGGGAAATTTTAAAAAAAGAGGATATCATCAATACTTCATTAATAGCTTTAAGTGTTGGTATGCCTGATCAAATTATTCAATATGCATCACAATATGAAGAGGATAATATGCCTTATTTTTCTTTAATTTTGATAAGGTTCGATTGATGTATAAAAGAGAAAAATTAGTTGAAAATAAATTTACATGGCCAATATGTAAGGATCTATTATTTCTTGTTCTTGAAGATAGGGTTAGTGATGTTTTTGTTTGTGAATTGATTTGGGAAAGACTTTTTTATACTAAAGAAACAACTTTAAATAATTGGATTCCTAGCGAATTAACTCCTTCTTATTGGTCAGAAAAATTTGAAAAAGCTCCTCAAATCATTTCAGAGCGACCAGCCTCAATACATTTGACTCGATCAATTCCAAAAGACTATAAACAGGGATTGAAAAATTTTCTAAATTTTAAGGGTTACAAGATTAATGAACTCTATCCAAGAAGAACTAGAAGAGCGACTGCAGTAAATTGGTTGATTTATTGGGCGATTGAAAATGATTGTTTTTCAAAAGATAATGGATTAATGCCAAGTACTAGCTCACCACCTGTTGAGCCAGTTAAAGGACATTTTGGCGATCCAGAGATTAAATAAGTTTTTTTGAATAAGGTAAATGATTCTATTGAAGGTATAGTTGTAATGGATACTAATTTCTTTGGAGAGAAGAATTGATTCTCCCTACAATAGCAATTATCGGAAGACCTAACGTTGGGAAATCTACCTTAGTTAATCGTCTTTGCCAAAGTAATGATGCGATAGTATTCGATAAACCTGGTGTTACAAGAGATAGAACTTATCAAAATGCTTCATGGGGAGGTAAGGAATTTCAAATAGTTGATACTGGAGGTCTAGTTTTTGATGATGATAGTGAATTTCTCCCAGAGATAAGAACACAAGTTTTTTTAGCTTTAGAAGAGGCTTCACTCGCTTTACTGGTGGTAGATGGAAATCAAGGTGTTACTGATGGTGATTCGTCAATAGCAAAATGGCTAAGAAACGCAAGCTGTAAAACAATTGTTGTTGTTAATAAATGCGAATCGACTACTCTTGGAATCTCTTTAGCTTCAGAGTTCTGGAAATTAGGATTAGGCGAACCTTACCCTGTTTCGGCTATTCATGGTTCAGGTACTGGAGATCTTTTAGATCTCGTTATTGGCGAACTTCCTGAAAATAATATCCAGGATGATGAAGAAAAGATAATGATGTCAATTATTGGTAGGCCTAATGTTGGTAAATCTAGTTTGTTAAATTCAATCTGTGGAGAAAAAAGAGCAATAGTTAGTGATATTAGTGGTACAACAACTGATTCAATAGATACGCTTATTAAAAAAGGTGATAATCATTGGAAAATTATTGATACTGCAGGTATTAGAAGAAAGAAAAATGTTAAATATGGAACTGAATTCTTTGGTATTAATAGGGCTTTTAAATCTATAGATAGAAGTGATGTTTGTGTTTTAGTTATAGATGCTATAGATGGAGTAACTGATCAAGACCAGAAGCTGGCTGGGCGCATAGAAGAACAAGGCAGAGCTTGTATAATTGTTGTTAATAAATGGGATCTTGTAGAAAAAAATAGTTCAACAATTTATCAAGTAGAAAAAGAACTTAGATCTAAACTTTATTTTTTACACTGGTCAAAAATGATTTTTATATCTGCCCTAACTGGTCAAAGAGTTGATAATATTTTTGAGCATGCTCTTAATGCTGTAAATCAACATAGAAGAAGAGTTACAACATCTGTAGTTAATGAAGTGCTTAAAGAATCAATCAGTTGGAAAAGTCCTCCAACGAAGAGAAGCGGCAAGCAAGGTAGGCTTTATTACGGTACACAAGTAAAGAACAAACCTCCCACTTTTACTCTTTTTGTAAATGACCCTAAATTATTCGGAATAACTTATAGAAGATATATTGAAAAACAAATTAGAGTAAATTTAGGCTTTGAAGGTACACCACTAATTTTACTTTGGAGAGGGAAACAACAAAGAGCATTAAATAAAGAAGTCGAAAGGGAAAATATTGAGTTAATTCAAAAAGATTAATGAATTTGCTAACCAAATTTTCTGTTGGTCAATACGTTCATGGTAATAGAAGTTGGCTAAGAATTATAGATAGTAGATTAAAAATAATTATCGTAATGATATTTTTAATCACTCCAATTTGGGCAGGTCCAATCTGGAGATTGAGTTTAGTTGGTTCTTTAATATTAATTACTTTTTTAAGTTTATTGCCATCTAGAGTTTGGTGGCGATCTTTATTTTTACTCACATGTTTATCACTATTAATTGGATGTATATCGGTACTCGCCTCTTCTGATATTCAATCTCTTGATGGCTACTTAAGAAATCCCAATGAGTTGCAAGTAGTACTGGAAAGCCAAAAAGAATGGAATATTTTGCAAATTCCTTCGCAGAAGATATGGTTTATTAATTTTGGTCCCTTTAACTTATCAAGAAAAGCCTTTGAACTAGGAATAAAAACCTCCACTTTGATATTTACCGTTATTCATAGTGTGAATTTGATGCTTTTAACCACATTGCAGGAAGATATTGTATGGGGATTAAGTTGGTTTATGTATCCATTAAGAAAGATTGGATTGCCAATTAGTAAGTGGCTTTTTCAGTTATTAATAGCATTACGTTTTATTCCTCTAGTTCAGGAAGAATTTCAAAACATCATTAAATCAGTGTCAGTGAGATCAATTAATTTTCGAAATTTAGGATTAAAGAAATCATTTAATGTTTTGTTAATCTTAGTGGAAAGGTTATTTCAAAATATATTTATGAGAATTGATAATGGAGCAGAATCATTGCTCTCAAAGAAAAAAATTATTATAAAAACCAACAGATTTAGAACTCTTTATCCTTCAAAATCTCTCAATGTAATTGTTAATACATTATCGATTTTTTTTATTTGCATAGCAATTTTTCTTAGAAAACTGTATGGTGCATTATAAATAACACAATATTTTAGATTTGAGTTCTGAGCGTTATTTAAACCATCCAACATTTGGCATGTTGTATCAAGTTTCTCCTGGAAATGATGGGAGAGATATTTATGCGACTTTATACGCTCAAAAAATGTTTTTCTTGGTAGAAGTTCGACAGAGAGAAGTTTTTTTTGAAGTTATACCCTATTTAGATGCCCGTAATCAGGCCGAATTAAACCTTCAAAAAGCTAGAAGAAAAGGATCTGAAGAACTATCTAAATGGGAGAATTTATTCACGCAAACTTTCTTATAAAAGGTGAACCCTGCAAATTATTTAAAAATAAAAAATAAAATCCCATCAAATGTAAATATACTTGCCGTAAGTAAAGGATTTAAAAGTCAAGAAATCAAAACTATTCAAAATATAGGTCAGAATGATTTTGGTGAGAGTAAGTTTCAAGAGGCTTTTGAAAAACAACTGATCTTAAATGACCTTAAACAAATAAATTGGCACTTTATTGGAAGAATACAAAGTAATAAAATAAGAAAGATAGTACAAAATTTTAAATATATTCATTCAGTAGATTCATTTGAAAAGTTGCAAAAGATTTCTAATATTTCACGTGAAGAGAAGAAATATCCATTAATAATGTTGCAGGTTAAGTTAAGTGATGATCCTACTAAAGGCGGCTTTAATCCTGAATTCTTAATATTGAAATGGAGAGAAATTAAAGAGTTGAAAAATATTTCATTAATTGGTTTGATGACTATCAATCCTAAAGGACTTAGCTCTAAAGAAAATTTAGAGTTGTTCAAAAAATGTCGTGCTCTCGCTGATTCACTGCAACTCCCTGATTGTTCCATGGGTATGTCAGGAGATTGGGAGGAAGCTATTGACGCTGGATCAACTTGGTTAAGATTAGGATCATTGATTTTTGGAGATAGATCCTAATTAGTTATTTTTTTATAAAAATCTTATCTATAAACTTGCAGTAAAGTACAACTAACGTTATTTAAGTATAGGTAGTTTATTCATTTAAAAAATGAATCTATTGCTTAAGGTTCTTAAACCTTAGTAATCAATTTCAAGAGGATTTAAAAGGTGTCACTTATTTCAAGATTAAAGGCAGTTGTTGCAGGAGATGAGTATCTCGATGATGATTTTGATGAGTTGGACTATCCTTCAGAGGATGAATTAAATGATATTAATAATTTCAAACAAAATCCAAGAAATACAAATGCCCTTGCAAATGCAAATCCATTCGATTTTATGAATAATAATAGATCACAAAAAGTAGTTGGAATGCCTGGGATCTCAAATTCATCATCAGAAGTAAGTCTAATGGAACCAAGAAGTTTTGATGAGATGCCTCAAGCTATACAAGCATTAAGAGAGAGAAAAACTGTAATTCTCAATTTAACTATGATGGATCCTGATCAAGCTCAAAGAGCGGTTGATTTTATTGCTGGGGGCACATATGCAATTGATGGACATCAAGAGAGAGTCGGAGAAAGTATTTTTCTTTTCGCTCCAAGTTGTGTAAATGTAACTAGTTCTTCCCCAGAAGAAGCTTCTCCTTCCTCTGGGCCTACAGAAAACCCACCACAATACAGTTTAGAAAAAAATACTACTCCTGAACCAGCATGGGGTAATTCTAAATTAAGTGCTTATTCATGATTAATCTGTGACAGATAAAATTGCGATTATTGGTTTTGGAAATATTGCAAGTGCTATAGTTACCCCTCTATTAGATAAAAAATTAATTCAGCCAGAGAATGTTTTTTGTGTTGTGAATACAGAAAAAAGTTTAGAAAATATAAAAAAAAATTATAAACATAATATAAATGTTTATAAATCAGGTACTAAAGAGTCAAAAATAATTTGGGATTGTCAATATAAACTTCTTTCGATAAAACCCCAACAATTAAATGATATAAGTGAGGCCCATCATATAAAAAACAAGGACAATTTAATAGTTTCAATTCTTGCAGGGGTTTCAATAAATAGACTTACTCAAAAGTTTCCTAATCATAAATGTGTGAGGGTGGTTACAAATATTCCAATAACTATTGGCAAAGGTTTAACAGGGATTTCTTGGGGAGAAGAAATTACAGAAGATCAGAAACAATTTACAAAAAAATTATTTGAAAATACAAGTAAAATTTATGAATTTACTGAAGATTACCTTGATATATTTTTAGCTTTGACTTCATCAGCTCCTGCAATTATTGCTTTAATTATCGAAGCATTAAGTGATGGAGGATTAAGCGGGGGATTACCAAAAATAATTTCAGAGGAACTTGTTATGGAAATGATACTAGGGACTATTTGTCTAATAAAGGAAAATAAACTTACCACTTCTGAGCTTAAAAATTTAGTAACCTCTCCAGGTGGCACAACAATTTCTGCTTTAAGGGTATTAGAAAAAAAGAGTGTAAGGTCAGCATTAATTGAATCAATAGTTTCTGCTAGTAATAGAAGTAAAGAGTTTCGATAGGTTTTCAATTATCTTTTAAGTTCATATAAACTTTTTCAAGTGAATTTATATTTTTAGCAATTGTGTATCTCTCAAGTATACGTTCTCTAGCTTTTTCTCCAAGATCTTTTGTAAATGAAGGGTGTTCCACAAGAATTGGGATTATTGTTTTTAATTGTGAAGCCACATTATCAGTTGAAATTACTATTCCTGCTCCATTATCTAAAACTTCACCATCAGCTCCGGCATCTGTAGCTACACAAGCGGTACCAGCAGACATTGCCTCTAAAAGTGATAATGATAAACCTTCTACTAAGCTTGGTAAGAAAAATACTTCTGCTATTTGCATTATTGCTATCCGAGTTTCTAAATCTAATTCAGCACCCCACCAAATTAATTTCTCATTACCAAGGTTAGAAAAACTATTTTCAAGTGTTGGCTTCATTGGTCCGTCCCCAACAATAACTAATTTGCAATTTTGAGTGTTTGTTTGGCGCCAAGAACGTAAAAGTGCCTCGATATTTTTCTCATTTGCAATCCTTCCCATATATAAAAAGATTCTTTCATTTCCAAGTTTATTTTTTACCTCATCATATTTTTTACTTTTTTCGCAAAAAGGTTTCCAAATATTTTCATCAACGCCGTTTGGAATAATTATTTGTTTTTCTTTAGGTACTCCTAATTTCTCAAGAACATTTTTTTGAGGTTCAGAAAAAATAATTATTTTATCGAACTTTGCTAAAGAGGGAGCATAAAGTTGATAAGTTAACTGTTGAGTGCTCGCAGTTAGATTTCTATTTTTTGCATCAAATGGTGGATGAAATGTTCCTATGAGAGGTATATTAATTTCATTACAAAGCTCTGGAAGTCTAAAGTCTAAAGGAGATAAAGTTAGGCTTGCATGTACTATGTCAGGTTTTAATCTTTCCAATGATAACCTTAGCTCTTTTTCTGCCCTTGGCGAGGGTATTGTATAAACTTGAGATTTAATTAAATATGGGAGACTTACATCAGGATCATTTGCAAGAAATAATGGTTTTGATGAATTTGAACTAGAGGGATTGTCGAAATGAATAAAACTAATTTTATGCCCTCTGGCCTTCAATTCCTGAGTAGTTGAATTACCGTAAGTTACATTTCCGCAAAAAGGGGTTTTTTTACCCAACCAGGCAATATGAACCACATTAATTGATTTAGCTATTTATAAAGTTAACAGTAAAGTCGCCATGATCATAATTTTTAAATTTGTTAATGATTTATGAAAATCTCAACTATATATTTCTCTCAACATTTTTAGTGAAGATAGATCTTTCTCTAGTTGAGCAGAGATCCAAGTCTCAATGATAAATAATATTTTAAGCCAGACTTTTTTAGGTCCCAATAAATCTCCATTAGATTTTATTGGTAATTCGGGGAAAAGAAGTCTCTGTAATAGAGCAACTTCAGATGCATTTATTTTTAGATTACTTTGAGGATCTTCCATGGACGAAAACCCCTCACTTGGCAAATAATAACAATTCCATTCCCAATTTCCTAAAGGAGGAATAATAGGTTCTCCAGTTTTACAGCAATGATGAATTGGTAAATTTATACCTCCAATGGCTAATAGATGGATTAAAGATTGAATACTCATTGAGAGCATTTTAATATCTTCTTCTTCAGATTCTTCATACAAATAAATTCTATCTAGATGTGCAAGAACACAAGATAAATAGTTTTGTTGCTTGTCATTATTACCTACTAATAAAAAAGTTAATTCAGTTATTGCTTGTGCGGCTGCAAGACATTCAATATTTTTCCCTAGACCAGAATAGCTTTTTAATATTTTAATTTGACGAACAGATTTAAGATTTCTTTTCCCAAAAATTTGCAGACTTAAATACGTTAATGGACTTGCTGCGGCAAGACTGCTTTTAGGACGTCTAGCACCAGGTACCGCTAATCGAACAATCCCTTGCTCATCAGTTAGAATTGTTATTAATCTATCATTCTCTCCTAATGGAGAAGCTTTAATGCAGAGACCCTCTAGTCTGCACTCACCAGAACCAGACATTTAAAAAACCTTTACTTCTTGAAAAATCTCACAATAATTAGAAGTTCCAACGCAACTAATTCCATTATCAAACAAATCAATAACTTGTGTAAGTTTTTTTATACCACCTACAACTTTGATTTGATTTTGGGAGCCCGTTATTTTTAATATTTCTGCTACGTCATTTAATGTAATAGGCGGCCCAAACCCATCCCCGAATTGAAAATTCTTTATTCCTAATTCCAAAGATATTTCTATCGCATTGTATAAAACTTCTTTTTGTAGTTTTGATTTATTTATGATTAATGAAACTGGTAATCCAGATAACTTTACTTGCTCAATTTCAGCAGCGAAAGTTTCTAAATTTCTTTTGGATAAATTGATAAAGTTTGGGATATATTCAATTCCTTTTGCACCCTTATCTTTTGCAAAACAAACTAATTCTTCAATAAATGAAACTGGTAAATCTGCTAAAGGGTAAGAAATAAGTGCGTTTATATCCGCACTGTAATTACCCAAACAGTTTTTAAGATCAGTTAAATAATTTAGTGAAGTAGAAATATTTTTGATATTGTATTTTCTTATTAAATCGCAATTCACACGGAAATCTTCCCATGATAAATAAGGGTTAATAATAATCGCATGAATTTTCTCGTTTAATTCATATTCAATATTGGGCATTTAAAACTTATTTAGATTGAATCAGTCCATAACCTCCATGATTCCTTTTATATATAACTTGAAGTTCATTATTTTTCTTGTTTCGAAAAACATAAAAATCATGATCAATTAGATCTAATTGTTTTCTTGCTTCGTCTGATGAAATTGGAGTCATTTCAAAGTATTTATTTTTTATAGATGGCTCAGGCAGACTTGCTTCAGTTCCTTCTTTAAATAAAGCTTTATCTAAAAAATTTGATTCAATACTTTCAATTGGTAAAGAATCTTTATTTTTAAATTGTTTATTATGAATTGTTTTATTGTTTCTTTCTTTGTATTTGCGTAATTTTCTACAAAGTTTATTTGAAACTAAATCAATGCTTGAGTATAGATTTTCAGTTTTTTCTTCAGCTCTAATTACGGTACCATTTGCAAAAATAGTAACTTCTGCAGTTTGGAACGAGACTCTTGGATTCTTTTCAATTGAAAGGTGTATGTCAGCTTCTTTAACGATATCCTTATAGTGATGGGTTGCTTTTTCTATCTTTGCCTCAGTATATTCTTTTAATGCTCCAGTGAGCTCAAGATTCTTTCCATGGATTAAAATTTTCATAACAAATCTAAAAATATTTACTTACTTTCTAAATCTACTTAAATATGGATAATAGAACAGCAATAATTAAACAACCTGATAATATTTCTTCTTTTAATGATGTTTATAAATTACAAAAAGAATATCAGGAGGCATTGATTTTAGATAATTCTAACCCTGATTTTATTTGGATAGGGGAGCATCAACTCTGTTATACATTGGGGAGAGGATCTAATTACGATAATTTACTATTTTCTCTGAATGATGCTAAATATGATGTTTTTAAGATTGATAGAGGTGGTGAGGTAACTTGTCATATGCCAGGACAATTAGTAACGTACTTGGTTTTAGATTTGAAAAATTTTAATAAAGATTTAAATTGGTACTTAAGAAAAATTGAAGAAATTATTATAAAAATCCTTGGAGCTTTTAATATAGATTGTAACTCTAGAAAAGGGTTTACTGGTGTTTGGATAGGAAATAAGAAAATCGCATCAATTGGAATTGGGTGTAAAAGATGGATTACGATAAATGGATTTTCAATCAATATTGACTGCGAATTAGAAAACTTTAATAAGATTGTTCCTTGCGGAATAGAAAATTGTCTCATGGCAAATATGATTGATTACAACAAAAATTTAAATATTCAAGAGGTAAAGAGAATTGTTAAAAAAACCATCGAGAAAGAATTTAATTTTGATTTTATATCAAAATAGAAATTAAAATTTCAAAATCAATTTAATATGGGAGATTTAGCGTATTGGCCTCCAGCCAAACCTCTTTCTAAAAAAAATAAATTTGCCAAAAATAGAGATTTTATTAAGAACCTTGATCATATAGATCAAATTTGGGAAAAATTAAAATTTAAATGTGGTGATGCTTTAGCTGTTTGCGATTTAAGAGGAAAATACAAAGAAAAATTTTCTTATTCTGAGCTGGCTGATTTAATAACAAAAGTCTCTTTTTCTTTCGAAAAATATGGTTTAAAAAAGGGGGATGTAGTTACTGTAATATCTGAAAATTCTCCAAGATGGCTAGCCGTAGATCAAGGCTTAATGCGTTTAGGAGCTATAAATGCAGTGAGAGGTATTAATTCTCCTTCAGTAGAATTAGACTATATTATTGGGCACTCTAATTCAGTAGGACTAATAGTTCAATCTAAGGAAATTTGGCTAAAGTTAAACAACAAAGAAGAATTAAAAAAAAGACTGAAATTTATAATCAATTTAGAAGATGAACAATTTGAAAGTTTAATAAGTTGGAGTACATTCATAAGTTCAGTAGAAAAAGAAAATTCACAAAATAATAATCTTGAAAAATTTAATCCAGAAATTGATGACGTCGCTACTATTCTTTACACTTCTGGGACGACCGGAAAACCTAAAGGTGTGCCTTTGACTCATGCAAATTTTTTACATCAAATAATCAATTTAGCCTATATCGCTGATCCAGAACCAGGGACCGCTGTATTAAGCGTTTTGCCTATCTGGCATTCTTATGAGAGAAGTGCTGAATACTTCTTTTTTTCATGCGGTTGTTCTCAATACTATACAATTCCAAAATTTCTTAAAGATGATATTACACAAATAAAACCTGTTGTCATGGCTACTGTACCGAGACTATGGGAAGCAATACATGATGGTTTTTTTCAGGCTTTGAAAAAAATGCCTTCCAAAAAGCAAAAACTTATTAAGTTTTTGATAAGAAATAGTTCGGTTTTCAAAAGAAGTCTTAGAAAGATAAGAAATATAGATATAAATCAAATAACTTTTAAATCAAAAATCCCCTTATTGGGTTCTGTTATTAGCCGATATCCTTTACATAAATTGTCTACTATTTTTTTATGGCCGAATATTCTTAGACAACTATGCGGAGAAAAACTGAAATTTCCCATTAACGGAGGAGGTGCATTGCCAGAACATGTAGATCTTTTTTTTGAATCTTTAGGTGTAGATGTTTTGGTGGGATATGGACTCACAGAAACTAGTCCAGTATTAACTTGTAGGAGAAGAGAATTAAATGTTAGAGGATCATCTGGTCAGCCTCTAGCATTTACTGAAATCAAAATAGTGAATGATGATAAAAAAAAGATTCTGAAGTTCAGAGAAGTCGGGAAAATTCTTGTTAGGGGGCCGCAAGTAATGAAAGGTTATCTTTATAATGAAATAGCTACAAATGATGTTTTATCCAAGGATGGTTGGTTTGATACTGGTGATTTAGGTTTTCTAATACCAAATGGTTCTCTCTTCATAACAGGAAGAGCCAAGGATACAATAGTGCTATCAAGTGGTGAAAATATAGAACCGAATCCGCTAGAGACTGAAATCCTTAGTTCTGAATTTATTAATCAGATTCAACTAGTAGGACAAGATAAGAAATGTTTAACAGCCCTTGTAGTTCCTAATGTCGAATTGGTTATAAGCAAGTTTTTGGAGGAAGACCTTTCAAAATTAAACCTGAATAAGAATATTGGTACATTTTTCAAATCACAAATTAATAATTTGCTTAAAAGTCGATTAGGAGCAAGATCAGAAGAACAAATATTAGATTGTTATTTTGTTGATGCCTTTACTCTAGAAAATGGTTTGTTAACACAAACTCTTAAACAAAAAAGAAAAGAAATAGAAAAAAAGTATTCATTACAAATAGAAAATATGTATGAAAACAAATTTAATAAGAAAATTTGATTTGTTCTATCTATATTGAAAAGGTAATTTAATTTTTTATGGAAACAAAAAACTCAATATCTATAAAGCGCTCAATAGCTATTAAAGCTGTAGTTACACCAACTTGGAAGGAAGATGCTGAAAAAGAATTAAGTAAAGCAATTTCAAACATTGATCAGCAATTATCGCAACTGGAGCAGGAAGGGCAGCAAATAGTAAATAATATTAGATCCCAATCGGTTAACCCTCTAGATCCAAGGGTTCAAGAACAGGTTAGTCAGGTGCAACAACAAGTCGCAGCAAAACGAAATGAAATTGAAGAACAAAAAAGAAATCTACTTCAACAACAGAGTCAAGTTCGCGAATTAAAAATGGACGAAATTGTTGATCAAGGGCAAGTGGATAGTTTCTGTGATGTTACTGTGGGAGACAATCTTATTGAAAAAATGCAAGTTTCGATTACGGTTAAAGATGGAGTTATTCAATCTATAGATAATAATTAAAGAGAAGATTTAGTATTTTTGATAAATATAAGTAAATCTTAATTTCGAAAAGTTTTAAATTCTAATCGATCTAAATTATTACTTTCTTAAGTTTTAAGAGTTCCCACTGTGAACATGATTTCGTATAATTAAAACAAGAGTTTAAAGGGTTCTTAAACATAAAAACTTTAGGAAGTTTGGTAGAAATCCCTTGAAACTTATGCAATAACAATTTTCTTATGTCTCACGAAATATTCATGCCTGCCTTGAGTTCTACCATGACGGAGGGCAAGATTGTGGAATGGTTGAAAAATCCAGGAGATAAAGTTGAAAGAGGTGAATCTGTCTTGGTTGTTGAATCTGACAAGGCAGATATGGATGTTGAATCTTTTCAAGATGGATATCTTGCAGCTGTTTTAATGCCTGCTGGTAGCACTGCACCAGTAGGAGAGACTATCGGTCTTATTGTAGAAAATGAGGATGAGATAGCTTCTGTTCAAGAACAAAATAAAGGAAATCAACCCGAAGTTACTAGTTCGGATCAACTTGAGTTGGTAAGCAATAAAACTGAAGAAAAACCTGTTGATCAAAGTGAAATTATTGAAAAACAAGAAAAAGAAGTCGTAATAATGAGTGAAAATGCAGCCCCATCTTTTAATAGTGATCAAATAAATGCTGCTACAAGTAATGTTTCTTCGAGGGTGATTGCATCTCCAAGAGCTAAAAAACTTGCCTCTCAAATGGGTGTTGATTTAGCAAAGGTTCATGGATCTGGACCTCATGGCAGAATTCAAGCAGATGATATTTTAAAAGCTAATGGCCAACCAGTGTCAATACCATGGATAGGCGAAGGCGGTTCTCCTGCAAGTATCCCTGATGTAAATTTGGGAGTTGAAAGTAAACCAGAAGCTTCAGGAAATAGTTTTGGTAATCCTGGAGAAACAGTACAATTTAATACTCTTCAAAAAGCGGTAAATAAAAATATGGAATCTAGTTTAGATGTGCCATGTTTTAGGGTGGGTTACTCCATCAATACAGATAAATTAGATAATTTTTATAAAAAAGTAAAAGGGAACGGAGTGACCATGACTGCTTTACTAGTTAAAGCAGTTGCAAAGACACTAAAGAAACATCCTCAAGTTAACTCAAGTTTTTCAAAAAATGGAATTTCTTATCCAGAAAATATAAATATTGCTGTTGCTGTTGCGATGGAAGATGGTGGACTAATAACTCCAGTTTTAAAAGAACCATGCAATACTGATTTATTTGAATTGTCTAGGGAATGGAAAGATCTCGTAAAAAGATCAAGATCAAAACAATTAGAACCTGATGAATACTCAACGGGAACCTTCACTTTATCTAACCTTGGGATGTTTGGAGTTGATAGATTTGACGCAATTCTTCCTCCAGGTACCGGTGCTATTTTAGCCATAGCATCATCGAAACCAACCGTTGTTGCTAATAGTGATGGTTCAATATCTGTTAAAAAAATAATGCAAGTAAATCTAACAGCTGATCATAGAGTGATCTATGGAGCTGATGGAGCTTCATTCTTAAAAGACTTGGCTTCGCTAATTGAAGATGAGCCAGAGACTCTTGTCTCCTAAATTTAATTGATTTCTCAAATTAATAATGAAGAAAGAGATTATAAGCTTGAAGCTTATGATTATTTACTTGATCCTTCTTTAATTGCTAGTAAACCTTCTGCAATTAGGCATGAATCAAGATTGATGATTGTTAGAAATAGTGTTTTAGAAGAAGACTGCTTAACTAATAAATTTACCAAGAGTCTTTTAGATGAATTTAGAGAAGGGGATCTTGTAGTTGTAAATAATACTAAAGTTATGAAAGCTAGGTTAAAGGTTGAATTAGAAAATAAGAAATTAGTCGAATTATTAGTTTTAGAAAGATCCCATGAATGTGTTTGGTTATGTTTGGCAAAGCCAGCGAAAAAGTTAAAAATAAATAGTAAATTAAAATTAAAATCTCCTTTAGAACAAGATATTAATTTGATAGTTGTTGGGGTTGATGAAGAAACTGGAGGGAGATTTATTAAATTTCAGGAAAATATTACTTGTCTCAATTCAATGAATGAACTTCTTGATAAATTCGGGGAAATCCCTCTACCTCCTTATATAAAAAATTCCGAAGAAGAATCTTTTCATGAGAAAAGTTATCAAACTGAGTATGCAACTAATCCGGGGGCAGTTGCTGCACCAACAGCTGGTTTACACTTAAGCAAAAGTCTTATCTCCAATCTAAAAAAAAAAGGAGTAATAATCTTACCGATAACTTTGCACGTAGGTTATGGAACATTCAAACCAATTGATCAAGAAGATTTAAGTAACTTAAAACTTCATAAAGAATGGGTAAGTGTTAATAAGGAAGTAGTGGAGGAAATAAAAAGAATAAAGAAAACAGATAGAAAAATAATTGCTATAGGTACAACTAGCGTAAGAGCTCTTGAAAGTTGTTATTCTCACGAAATTAATGACTTTATTCCAATAGCTAAATACGTAGATTTAGTAATTAAGCCAGGTTATAAATTTAATGTAGTTGATGGATTATTAACTAATTTTCATCTCCCTAAAAGTTCATTATTACTTTTAGTAAGTGCAATGATTGGTAGAGAAAGATTATTAGATTTGTATAAGAAAGCCATAAAAGAAAAATTTAGATTCTTCTCTTATGGCGATGCGATGTATATTTCACCAGATTCACTACTGGAGAAAAAATAGATTTAGGCTTTGACTGGTTCTTGAATGATTCCGCTTGGAACTTCAGTAAACATAATTGATGATAAATACCTCTCTGCCAAATCAGGTAGAACAACTACAATTGTCTTGCCAGCATATTCATCTTGTTCAGCTAATCTAACAGCCGCAGCCGCCGCAGCTCCACAAGATATTCCCACTAATAGACCTTCTTCTTTTGCTAATCTAAGAGCCATCTCGATTGACTCGTCATTTGTTACTTGTTCAACCTTATCAACAATTGATAAGTCAAGGTTCTTAGGAATAAATCCTGCTCCAATTCCTTGAATTTTATGAGGTCCAGATTTAACCTCTTCACCATTCATTGTCTGTGTAATAACAGGGCTATGTGAGGGTTCTACAGCTACAGAAGTAATATTCTTTCCCTTCTCTTGCTTAATGTATCTTGAAACTCCTGTAATTGTGCCGCCAGTTCCAACCCCTGCAACTAAAACATCAATTGCACCATCGCAATCATCCCAGATTTCTGGTCCAGTAGTTTTGAAATGGATTTCAGGGTTTGCTGGATTATCAAATTGACCTGGCATGAAATATTGAGAGGGATTACTTTCTGCAATTTCTTTAGCCTTAGCTATTGCTCCAGGCATACCTTTAGATGCTTCTGTTAAAACAATTTCAGCACCCAACACTGCCATAACCCTTCTTCTTTCAATTGACATGGATTCTGGCATTGTAAGGATGAGTTTATAACCTCTTGCTGAAGCAGTAAAAGCTAGGGCAATTCCTGTATTTCCAGAAGTTGGCTCAACAATAGTTTTATCTTTTGTAAGCTTTCCACTTTTCTCTGCATCCCAGATCATGTTTGCGCCAATCCTACATTTAACACTATAAGCAGGGTTTCTACCTTCAATTTTTGCAAGTACTGTAGCTTTCGCATTTTTAGTAACTGATTTTAATTTTACTAATGGAGTATTTCCAATAGCAAAACTGTTGTCTTCATAAATTTTTGCCATTTATATATTAAGAAAATATATTTTAATACTAACTATTATTCAGAAAAAGAGTATATAAGTTTCTATACGGTAAATACTAGGAATTTAGAAATTATTGAGTGCTTCAGAAAAACTTTTCCATAATTGATCTTGGTCTTCTAATCCAACTGATACTCTAATAAGGTGCGAGGGTATACCAAAACTTTCAGCCCAATCCAACTCGTCATAATGAGCTAGTAAAACATAAGGACAAACGAGAGTAAATTTTGTACCTAAACTAGGTCCTTTAGATACTTGTAGAGAATCATAAAATTTCTTAGCTTTGTTTAATCCTCCATTTAATTCAAATGATAATAAGCAGCCGTATCCTCCATCAGAAGTAAGTAAAGAATTATAATTTGGACAATTTTCAGGATGGAAAATATTTTTAATCTCGCTATGAGTCTCTAATCTTTTTTTTAATTCTAAACATGCTTTATTTTGTTCATAAACTCTTTCATTTACATCTTTACTAACCTTCTCTAGATAAACTATATCTCCATCGGAAAGTATTGGAAGATTAATCTCGTTTAATGCATTTCTAAACTGGTCAATCCATTTGCTTTTTGGATTTAGTATTAATGATCCGGCAAGAATATCACCACTACCTGAAAAAATTTTTGTAAGTGAAGTAAAAACTATATCTGCATGTTCTAGGGAATTTATATTTAGATTCGAACCAATTGTATCGTCAACAATTAACGGAATATTTAGCTTTTTTGCAATTTTTGAAATTTTTTTTATGTTTACACATTTGAGCATTGGATTACTTGGAAGTTCAATAATTAATGCTGATGGATTTATTCTTTTGATTTCTAATTCAATATCCGCGCAATTTTCTTCTGTAATTAACTTTGCTCCGTGAAAGATTTTCATTGGTAATTTAAGTACATCTACATATGGAAAACCAACTTGGAGTGTTGGTTTAGCTGGAAATAATTTATATATGATTTCTAATGATGTAAACAATGCAGACATTCCAGATGAAGTTAAGTGAATATCATTAGAGTTAATTTTTGTAGATTTAGAAATTCTATTTTTTATTCTTTGAGGATCTTCCATGGACGAAAACCCCTCACTTGGCAAATAATAACAATTCCATTCCCAATTTCCTAAAGGAGGAATAATAGGTTCTCCAGTTTTACAGCAATGATGAATTGGTAAATTTATACCTCCAATGGCTAATAGATGGATTAAAGATTGAATACTCATTGAGAGCATTTTAATATCTTCTTCTTCAGATTCTTCATACAAATAAATTCTATCTAGATGTGCAAGAACACAAGATAAATAGTTTTGTTGCTTGTCATTATTACCTACTAATAAAAAAGTTAATTCAGTTATTGCTTGTGCGGCTGCAAGACATTCAATATTTTTCCCTAGACCAGAATAGCTTTTTAATATTTTAATTTGACGAACAGATTTAAGATTTCTTTTCCCAAAAATTTGCAGACTTAAATACGTTAATGGACTTGCTGCGGCAAGACTGCTTTTAGGACGTCTAGCACCAGGTACCGCTAATCGAACAATCCCTTGCTCATCAGTTAGAATTGTTATTAATCTATCATTCTCTCCTAATGGAGAAGCTTTAATGCAGAGACCCTCTAGTCTGCACTCACCAGAACCAGACATTTAAAAAACCTATATGGAAAAATTTAGAGTTGGGATATGCAATTCCTGATAGTATTCATGCCGTTTCTGTAGCATTACCAACTTGGAATGATGTAATAAATTATGAGGAAAAAGATCAAGAATGCATGAATTTATTGAAGTCCATTTACCCACGATTCGGGCTAAACCCCTTAGTGAAAAGATTATGCGAAAAAGTAAAAAAACAAA
>QCQJ01000005.1 GCA_003209585.1 Prochlorococcus sp. AG-449-G23 | reverse complement strand
TACATTTGTTGACAGTCTAAAAATGCTACTGAATCCAGTCCATTACATTTTCTTGCAATTGAGGCAGGAAAACATGCACTCAAATCTTTTGTAGTGGTGAATGTAATGGATAAAATGTTATTTTTGATTAGATTGTTGCGTGAAATTAATTCATCTATTAATTCCACTACGACATCTTCTATTTCTTTAATAGAATTACCAGATGCTGTCGTAGCTCCGCGAATAAATGTAATTTTATAATCATCTTTCAATTTTTTACACATATTGATTTAAGGCTTATATAACCAAAGTACTTTATTTGATGAGTCAAACTCAAAAAAGATATTATTAATGACTTTTTCTATCATTCTACTTCCAGGAATTAGTCCAAGTATTTTCTTTTTTTTCTTCCCAAATGTCAAAGGCTGAATTTTAGGGTCAATATTAACCATTCCTGCAGCAAGTTCCCTTGCTACAAATTCATCTCCAATTTCATCAACAAGACCTAGTTCTTTTGCTTGTGTGCCAGTGAAAATTCTTCCATCAGCAAATTTTCTTACTTCTTCAACAGGTAATCTTCTTCCTTCCGCAACAGCCTCAGTAAATTGCTTGTAACTTTCGTCAATCAGTCCTTGAAGAAGTCCTCTACCTTCTTCACTTAGAGGTTTGTCTGGAGAAAGTATATCTTTAAACACGCCGCTCTTGACAGTCTCGAATTTAATGCCGATTTTATCTAGTAATTCTGATAAATTATTTCCTCTTATAATCACTCCAATAGACCCTGTAATTGTGCCAGGATTCGCAACTATTTTGTCAGATGCAACTCCAATGTAAACACCACCTGATGCTGAGATGTTCCCAAAACTAGCAATGACTTTACATCCTTTATCTTTTAGTCTTTTAATAGCAGAGTATATTTCTTGGCTATCCCCAACAGTGCCACCTGGAGAATCAATTCTCACGATTAAAGCAGGAAATTCCCTATCCTCAATTTGTTTAAGAGCTTTAAGGACAGAAACTCTTGTTGAACTTGTAATAGGCTCATCAATTACTATACGAGCCATTCTTTTTTTCGACTTTCGTCTAAAAGGCCAAATCATTTTTTAAGGTAAATTCATAAAACTACTTTAAAAAGATTATCAGCAGACCTAATGAATTCAATCCTAAATTGGTTTTTAATGATACTCCCTTTTGCACTTTGGGGTACTTCAATGGCAGCCATGACACCCTTAGTTTCTAGTGCTGGGCCAGAGTTTGTAGCTTCTTTGAGATTACTTCCTGCAGGGATACTTGTTCTAATTACAACATATTTATTTAAAAGAGATTTGAAAATATATAAGTGCGATTTGAAGTGGTTTTTCGTTTTTACAGTTGTAGATGCCACATTTTTTCAGTTGTTTTTAACTTATGGCATTGAAAAAACAGGTGCTGGTCTTGGCTCAGTATTGATTGATTCTCAGCCTCTCATAGTAGCTATTTTAGCAAGAGCAATTTTTGGAAATTTAATTAATCCAATAGGTTGGTTAGGGTTACTTTTTGGCTTGGGAGGGATAATATTTTTAGGTGTTCCTCAAGAATTTCTAGGGAATTGGTGGTTAATGTCTGATACTTCCATAACTGATGTAGCATTCAACTATGGAGAACTTTGGATGCTTGCAGCATCTCTCGCTATGGCATTAGGAACAATCTTAATTAGATTCACCTGCACAAAAAGTGATCCAGTTGCAGTTACTGGTTGGCACATGGTTTTAGGGAGCGTGCCCCTAATTATTGGGCATTGTTTAAAATCAAATTTTCAAATAATCCCTGATTGGTCAATATTGGATTGGGGACTCATGTCATTCGCAAGTATTTTCGGAGGAGCAATAGCTTATGGATTGTTTTTCTATTTTGCTAATAATAAAGAAATTACTGGATTCAGTACTCTTGCTTTTTTGACTCCTGTTTTTGCTCTTCTTAGTGGAGGGGTATGGTTAAATGAAAGACTTACTGTTGTTCAATGGATAGGAGTGGTTTTTGTTCTAATCTCGGTATTTTTTGTAAGCCAGAGAAGGTCTTTATGGGAAGATAAACAAACTGATAATACTTATTAGTTTTTTGGTTTCAAAAGTATAATAATGCGAATAGTTTTGATTAGTACTCCAATTGGTTATCTAGGGAGCGGCAAAGGGGGAGGAGTTGAATTAACTTTGAATTCCTTGGTGTCCGGTTTGCTTTCTTTAGGTCACTCAGTAGAGGTAATAGCTCCTGAAAATTCTAAATTGCATAAAAATAATGAAAAAGCTAAATTATATTGCGTAGAAGGTAAAGATCAAATTAGTTGGCAACATCAAAATTATGATTCTCCAGTAATTATTCCAGATAATTCACTTCTGGTAGGAATGTTAGAAAAGGGATTAGATATTGCAAAACAAGCCGATGTATTGTTGAACATGTCTTATGATTGGTTACCTATTTGGATGACTCAAATTGTAGAGAAACCTTTTGCACATATTATTAGCATGGGAAATGAAAGTTCAGTAGTTAGTAATTTAATTTCAAAGGTATATGCTAAACATCCTTATAATTTTGCATTTCATTCAAAAATACAAGCAAATGATTATCCATTTATAAAAAAACCAACAATTATTGGTAATGGTTTTAAATTAGATAACTATATTTTTCAAGATGCAGTAAATGGACCTTTGGCTTGGGTAGGAAGAGTAGCACCAGAAAAAGGTTTAGAGGATGCTGTTTATGTAGCAAATGAACTTGGTGAGAAACTAAAAGTTTGGGGAGTTAAAGAAGATGAAACATATGCCTTAAAGATAGAAAAATCTTTTCCTCAAGGAACTATAGATTGGATGGGATTTGTTTCAACCAATGAATTACAAGTAGAACTTGGTAAATGTAGGGTATTGCTAAATACTCCGAAATGGAATGAGGCATATGGGAACGTAGTTGTTGAAGCTTTAGCCTGTGGAGTGCCAGTTGTAGCTTACAAAAGGGGAGGACCTAGTGAAATTATCCAGCATGACCAAACAGGGTATCTTGCTGATCCTGATGATAAAAAAAATATGCTTTCCTATGTGAAGATTATTGAAAGAATAAAGCGTAAGAAATGTAGAGAATGGGTAGAAAAAAATGCCTCTACAGATATATTTGCTAACAAGGTTGTGAACTGGCTTAATAAGGTAATAAAAGAATATAAATCAAAATGAATAATATTAAATGATTCTTCTTAATTCAAAAAAAAGGCTTCTAACATCATTGATAGTTTTAGTTTGTGGGATTATTATATTTTTTTTAGGTTTAGGCGCTACAGGATTGGTGGATGAAACTCCCCCTTTATTTGCCGCTGCAGCAAGGGCAATGAGTGAATCTGGTGATTGGTTAACTCCAAAAGTTAATGGAATTTTCCGTTTTGATAAGCCTCCATTGATATATTGGCTAATAGGTTTTTTTTACTCATTACCGAAAAACGAGATTTGGGATAGTCTCGGGACTCTCTCATCAAGACTTCCTTCAGCTTTGGCGTCGTTGTTTTTAATGTTGATGATTGGAGATACGTTGTATTGTTGGCCACAGAAGGGTGATAGGCAGTTACTTACTCCATTAGTTGCATCATTAGGTTTCGCTCTTTCTCCACTAATAATTATCTGGAGTAGAACTGCCGTTAGTGATGCTCTCTTAACTGGAACTTTGGGGATTAGCCTGCTTTTGTTTTGGAGAAGAATGGCAAGTGATAATAATGATCAATGCATCTCAGCTTGGGTTTTTTTAGGGTTAGCAATTTTAACTAAAGGACCTGTGGCGTTTCTTCTGGCGACATTGACTATTACATCTTTTTTATTAAGTCAGAATGACTGGAAAAGGCTGCTCTCTAAAATAAACCTTAAGAGAGGTTTTTTAATAACGAGTTTGATAAGTGTCCCATGGTATATCTTGGAACTAATAAAAGAAGGAAAGCCTTTTTGGGACAATTTTTTTGGTTATCATAATTTTCAAAGATATACTTCGGTTGTCAATAATCATGCAGAACCATTTTGGTTCTTTCTATACATAATGATATTGGCTTCATTACCATTCACACCTTTTTTGTTTCACGGCATATTTACAACTCTAGAAGATTTCTTAAAAAGTTCAAAAAAAACTTGCAATGTCAGTGAAACACTTTTTACATATTCTCTATGCTGGTTAACATCAGTTTTGATTTTCTTTAGTATTTCTGCGACGAAACTACCTAGCTATTGGTTGCCAGCAATTCCAGCAGCTGCAGTTTTAATAAGTAATAGCTTTATAAGCTTAAAAAATTTAAATAAAAATTATTTATATTTATGGATTTTTAATATTTTAATTTTATTTGGCTTCTCAATAGCATTCTATTTCTCAAATATTTGGTTGACTTCAATCAATGATCCTGAAATGCCTAATCTTGTATCTGAACTTATAAGCTCTGGGATTATTTTCAAAGCTAAATTGTTCTTCTCTTTACTTACAATTCTTGCTACGATTTTACTTTTTTTAAAAAATAAAAATCTCTTTTTTTATCTTCAAATTTTACTTTTAATTGGACAATCTTTTTTAATGTCACCAATTAGAATATTGGCAGATACTTCAAGGCAATTACCTCTTAGAAATATCTCAAAATTAATTTCAGATATTCGTGAGGGGAAGGAAACTTTAGCGATGATCGGTATAAGAAAGCCGTCATTACATTATTATTCGAGACAAATAGTTTTTTATGAACCAAATACTAAAGCGGGATTAATTAATCTTTCAGATAGGCTAAATACTGACAGGAGAGAAAATTATGAGGACCAACCTGATTATGAATATAAATCTCTACTGGTCGTTATAGATGAATACTCATCTCGCAAAAAACACTGGTCAAATATAAATCATCAAAAATTGGGCGTATATGGGATTTATAATTTATGGAGAATTCAGAAAAGTGATTTAAATAATTATTCGGAACTTTTAGTGAATATTGGTTACAAATCTGACTGGAAAAATAGAAAAGTTGAAAAGTTTTAAGAAAGTCTTTTTCTAAGAAGGGCGTTTTTTAGATCATCAAGGCTGCACTTACTGGGGATCTCAATTTCATTCAAATTTTCCAGCAATTCGAGATCAATAACTGAATCTTCCGCTAAAAAACTAAAAACTTCATTAATACTTATTCCCATATCATGAGCCATTTCAGAGATAAGCCTTAGAGTATCCCTTCTCACAGAAATCCTGATATCTAAAGGGATATATTCATTTTCAGGGTTTGCTGACTTCATACACTAAATCTTAAGACATTATTTAGTTATCGGGATATTATCTTTACAATATTCTTTAATCATGCTTATTCATTATAAATTAAATAAATAAATTCATAAGAATTTTTAAGAAAGGAATTGAAACTATTGAAATTAAAGTTGTAGTAAAAAAAATTTTCGATGCGATTTTTTGTTTCACGTTATAAGCTTCTGCCATCAAAATTGTAGATATTGCCGAAGGTGTTCCTGCCTGAAGAATTACTGCTGAAGATTGATAGAAGTCAAAATCTAGGGCTTTGCAAAATAAAAAAACTGTAAATGGAAGAATAAATAATTTTAATAAAATAGAAAATTTAATTTCTTCACTTAGATCAAAAATTCTCTCATTTTGATTGGTGATTATTCCAAGTCTTGTTCCCACAATTATGATAGCCAAACCAATAACTATTCTTGCAGGAATCCAAAGGTAATTGCCTAATTTATCATCTACTTGAAGAATATATGCAAAAAGCACACCAATTATCCCTCTTGAAGCCGGACTATTTATCAATGCATTTATTAAACCTTTGATATTTGGGATGTTCTTTTTCTCAAATTTCTCTTGAAGAAAAAAAGGCCCAAATATCCAAGCAAGAAGTGTTGTTCCCAAATCAAATCCGATAGTAAAGTTTATAGTTGTTGAAGGCAGAAGAGCTATCGCAATTGGTATCCCAAGAAATGATGTATTACCTATTAGGCCTGCCAGCTGCAAAGTATAGTTTGGGAGTCTATTTTTAAATAATGGGCTTATATTTATTACAAGTATTAAAAATCCAATTAAGAAAAATGCTAAAAATGCGCTTTTGATAAGGTTTATATCTATACCTTCTTTTAATAAGAGACCCATTACACTTAATGGAATGCCAAATCTTATTAGAGGCCTTGCAATATATTTAGAAATTTTTGGATTCTTTTTTCCCAGAAAAAAACCAAAAATCAAAAAAGGTATAATATTTATAAAAAGAGAGTAGATGGTATTAATTTAATGTTTAATAAAGCAATACTAACTTGCCGTAGCGCAGTCAAAAAGTTTTTTATTATTCATTGAGAATTTAAATTATTTTCCATATTGCCTTATCAGGTATTAGAGGAGATTTATATAAATTTTCTGGTTCTCTAGTCAAAACTCTCCAAGTAGGAACCCTACAAGTTACGTAAGCAGGACTTTCTATTAAAACCCCTGGTTTCTCATCAAAAGTACATGTAAAACCCTCTTTCCAAGATCCGTTATTATTAAGGCTACCTTTAAACCAAACCCAGCATTTTGAAGTTTTCAAGATTAGTAAGTTTTTTTTTCATCTTAGTCAAGATTTTTGTAATTAAGTCTAATATTTATTACTTTCGGAATAATATCAATCACTCTGGGTTTTTGAAAAATAGATTTTTGAGATTAATATTGATAGATTTAAGATCAGAGTAATTAAATTTGCTATCAATATTGGAGTAGACGAAATTTTATAACCATAAATAATCCAAGACATAACTCCGGTAATAAACATTATTAAAGTTATCAGAGAAACATCATCGGCTTTTTTTGTTTTTATCGTTTTTATCAATTGAGGTAGAAATGCAGCTGTTGTTAAGATCGCCGCAAAATATCCGTATATATCTACATTCATAAAAAGATTTTAAAATTATTCTTTAATTAAATCAGATAAAAATCCTAGAGGATTTCTCATGTTTGATGAATATCCAAGCACATCAGCTGAAAAAAACTTATAAATAACTTGATTTTTATTATTTAACAAAAAAGAAGCGCCTCTTTGAGGAAGGTATTCTTCATGAAGAATATAATCATTCCAATTTTGGATTATTTCATTCATATTATTTAGTCTAAATGTTGCTAATTCAAACGGTCTCAAATACCCATCCCCGAAAACCTGTTTAAAAGAATTACCTGAAAATTTTAAAAATTTTAAAACTTCAATTTCGTCAAATTCTGTATAGATTTGATTTGCTTTTTGGTCTCCAATATAACCTCTAATAACTTCTTTGATTGTTTTTAAAGAATTTATCCCGGAAAGCATCAAAAGCATATTGATCCAACCTCCTAAACCTACGTCTAATCCTTTTGAGACTTTGAGATTATTATGAATTTGGTTATCAGAGACAACTTTTAAATTTTCTTTACGAAACCCAGTAAATTTACAGAATTTTTCTTTTCCATTTTGGTTCCCAATAGCGATGGCAAAAATATCTAAATTTTTATCTTGATGATTATCTATAAAACTTTTTAAATTTATTGCATATTCGAAGCTATCAAAATCTCCCAGTAAACCAAATAAAACAATTAATTTGAATTTTTTTTGTCCATTAAAGTTGAATTCTTCAACAAGATTATTGATATCATTTTGAAATTTGTCAGTCACGATGTTTAATTATTTTTATAAATTATTCTCAAAATAATTTTCTTACCTTATTAGGTATAAAATTTTACATGAAAAAGTTTTTTAAGAAATTAATTTAACGTTTTTAGATTTTATTATTTTAAGGTAAACATTTTCAAGTTATGACTGTAGGAATTTATTACGCAACTACAACAGGAAAAACTGAAGACGTAGCTGATCGTCTTCACAACTTTATTTCTTCAGCAGAAGCACCTAAAGATGTATCTGATGTGGATGATCTTTCAGAATTTGAAGGCCTTGATGGAATTATCTGTGGGATACCTACTTGGAACACTGGTGCCGATGAAGAAAGATCAGGAACTGCATGGGATTCAATCTTGGAGGATATTGGTGAACTAAGTTTATCAGGAAAAAAAGTTGCAATTTTTGGTTTAGGAGATTCATCTACCTATACAGAAAACTATTGTGATGCAATGGAAGAACTTCATAGCTACTTCACTAAAGCAGGTGCCGAAATGGTCGGTTATGTAGATAAATCTTCTTATACATTTGATGAGTCTAAAAGTGTCATTGGAGAAAGTTTTTGTGGATTACCTCTTGATGAGGATAGTGAATCTGATTTGACCGATTCACGTCTTGAAACTTGGGCTTCTCAGCTTAAGGGCGAAATCCCTGCATTGGCATAAGCTTTTAAAGATATAACTCTCCAAAGTTGTAACATTTGTTCTTTCAAAATATGTTTTTTTTACATAAGTAATTAAATCTGTAAAGAACATGTAAAAAATCATGCTGATAAGCAATATGCTCAACATGCTGTTTATTTAAATCAAGTGTTACAAACTTACGGAAAATCTGATGTCACCTATGACTGGTACGCAGGAAATTCTGGTGTTGTTGGCCGTTCAGGTAAATTCATAGCAGCTCACGCTGCCCATGCAGGCTTAATGATGTTCTGGGCAGGAGCTTTTGGATTATTCGAATTGGCTCGTTATGACGCGAGTATTCCAATGGGTGCACAGAAAGCAATTGTTTTGCCTCACCTAGCGGGTATTGGAATTGGAGGCATTGAAAATGGTGTTATCACAGAACCATATGGAATCGTTGTAATTTGCACATTACATCTAATTTTTTCAGCAGTGTTAGGTGCTGGAGGATTATTACATTCCAATAAATTTGCAGGCGATCTTGGAGACTATCCAGATAATAGTAAGCCACAAAAATTTGATTTTGAATGGGATGATCCAGATAAATTAACTTTTATTCTTGGTCACCATCTGATCTTTCTTGGTCTTGGAGCAATAATGTTTGTTGAATGGGCTCGTATTCATGGAATCTATGACCCAGCGATAGGATCTACAAGACAAGTTGTTTACAATTTAGATATTGCTGCTATCTGGAATCATCAATTTGATTTTTTAAAAATAGATAGTCTTGAAGACGTTATGGGAGGACATGCTTTCCTAGCGTTCCTAGAAATAATTGGAGGTGTTTTCCATATTTGTACTAAACAATTTGGAGAATATACAGAATTTAAAGGTAAAGGATTACTTGGCGCTGAGGCAATTTTGTCATACTCAGTTGTTGGTGTTTCTTATATGGCTTTTGTTGCTGCATTCTGGTGTGCTTCAAATACAACCATATATCCAGTTGATCTATATGGAGAGCCCTTAAAGCTTCAATTTGAATTCGCTCCTTATTTTACAGATACAGTAGATTTAGGTTCAGGAGCATACAGCTCAAGAGCTTGGCTTGCTAATACTCATTTCTATTTGGGATTCTTTTTCTTACAAGGTCATCTTTGGCATGCATTAAGAGCAATGGGATTCGACTTTAAGAAAATTGGTCAAGCATTTGACAATATTGAAAATACAAAAATTACTCAAAACTAGTTTAATTTTAAAAAAAAACTCTCCTCTAACAGGGAGGGTTTTTTTTTGTAGAATTATTTTACGTACTCAATAAATAAATGGCTAATCTACAAGAAATTAATTGTAAGGAGATTTTTAAAAAGGCTTATGAAAATCGTTACACTTGGAAGAATGATTTTCATGGTTACCAAGGTAAATGTATTTTTTTTAGTAATGATAATATTCATAAAGGCGACTTTGTATTAGATAAAGATTTTAAACCAAATATTCAAAATATAGAAGATGAGAATGTTGTTAAAAGTATTGCCTCTCAGTTATTTGAAGTGTGTATACATAGGGTAAAGAGAGAGTTTGAATCAGTGCATTCAGAAAATAATTTTAAATTACTTAAAAATTCTGAAAATGGGATTGAAATGAGTGTTTCAGGTAAGAATCAAGGTGATAAATATAGAGTTAAAAATAACTGTATTAATATGGTCTACAGAAAAATTCATGGAATTATAATAGAAATTTTTGTAGATGAATTTTTAGATACAGGAACAGGTTCCCTTAGTAAAAAATACAGTAGTCAACAAATTGATCCAGATACACTTGAGATAAATTCTCAAAAATTGGAATACGAGGATGAATTTCTAAATATGGGTAAAGACGATTATTGGATATTAAATTCGAGAACTATAAAATACCTTAACCTAAATCAAGAAGAAGAAACACAAAAGTTTGTTTTCGAGGATCTATGCTTATTAAATTAGGTTTTTTATTCAACCAATCTAAACCCTTTATCAAGTAGTTTTTGATATAAGAGTCTTGCTCTAAAAGCTAGAATTTGCTCTTCATTTTCATTACTAATTACATGAAAATAATTATTATCTAATTTATTTTTGCTAAAGCATACATTTGCTTCTCCTAATCTTAAAGTCCAGTTCTCTTCTTTTGCTAAATGTTGATTGGGGCCAAGATCCCAAGGACATTTTTCAGGATATTTTTCTCTTTTAGAACCCATTATGATTAATTTTAACTACCCAATATTAGTAAAAATTTAAAAGTATGGCTATGAAAAATAGTTGATAACTTTTTAGATAGTTTTTTGCTAGTGGAATGCAATTGAAAATTTACTCTTTGGTCGCTATTAAACAATAAAATGGGTCTTTATTCAAAAAATTAAAGATATTAAGTGCTTGTTTAGTAAACTTTTTGATAATTTTTGGCTCATTAAATCCGTTTGAGATTAATACTTTTCTTACATATTTAACCCTCTCTTCTTCAGTAGATGAAGTCCATATGTTAGGAGCTTTATGCCAAAATGCTCTGTTTGAAAAAGCAACAATAAACTTGCCATTTCTACTCAATATTCTTGCAATTTCTTTGGTTAAATTCTCTGGATATTGTAAATATTGCCATGCGGCTACCATCAAGCAATAATCAACACTTTCTTTATTTAAAGGAATTTGTTGGCTTAAATTAAAATTTTGTATCCAAAAAGAATCAAAAATTTTGTTTTTTTCAAGTTCTTGTTTGTTTAAACCATGTCCAATAACTTTTTTATATTTTTTCCCTTTAGGTAAATAACTATCCCAACTGGACATTAAATCAAGGACGGTTGAATAATTATCAATTTCTCTTTCATATAAATCTGATAGATTTTGCCTGAAGTTTGCATCTAGATGATAAACAAATTTTGGATCAGAATAAAATTCTTCATCATTATTCTCATCAAGTTTTTTTCTTTGATAATTATTTAAAACTTCCAAAATAAGTACTTTGATATCTTTATAACAAATTTAGTAAATGGAAATTCTAATTGTGTATTAGAAATTTTTTTGATTAATAAATTAAAAATTCTAAAAAAAACTAGACATCTATTCAAAAAAAGTTAAATTATTAATAATAATTTAATTTATAATGATTGAGTTTAAAAAGAGCCGAAAAATAAGGTCTAAAAATGCTCTTTTTAATCCATATAAAAACGGAATAAGTTCATATGATATGGCATATCTTTCATCAAAAAAAGGTTTAAAAAATAAAACTGTTAATCTAAATAGTGATTCTCAAGAAGATTATTCGGCAGCATAGAGATGCCTTACATTAATGTTTCGACTACAGCAAAAATCGATGATAAGAAAAAATTTCTCGAAGAAATTTCAATTCTAATTTCATCTTTAACTAATAAATCAAAAAGATTTGTAATGGCAAAATTAAATGATAATTGCGAAATGTATTTTGATGATGAGTCACCTTCCTGCTTTTTAGAAATAAAGTCAATAGGTTCTCTAAATCCCTCGAAAATGGCAAAGCCCATATCCGATTTTGTATATGAAAGAATGGGAATCCCTTTAGATAAGATTTATATTTCTTTTGAGGATGTTCCTGCTTCATTGTGGGCTTGGAATGGAAGAACATTTGGTTAACAATTATTGTTTGAGGTATAAACTTAATGGAAATAAATAAGTTAGTCGATTTAAACAGTCTTAGAACATCGCCTCAATTAAGTAATAATCAAGAAAAAAAACTATTAAAAGAATTAGAAGTAAATATTCTAGATGCCGATTGGATAACAGTAGGAATAATGGCATGCAGTGATAGCAAAGCTATTGAGGCATTGCAATCAATTTCAAAAAAATATTCCTCAATAAAATTTGTAAATTTAGACTCTCTTCATGCAAATGGAAGTGTTTTTTTAAAAGGTAATCAAAAAACTGGTAATGTTTTTATTAAATCTGAAAATGGTCTTGGTGAAGGAATTTTAATAACATGTCAGTATGACGAAGGCGCTAAAGAATCTAATACTTTTGGACCATTTCCATTAGATTTTTTTAGTTGATGATATGTTCAGAACTTAGAGTTGAAATTTTTTTGATTTTAAGCTTTGTTATTATATTTAATGGCATTTATCTTAATTGTTCCGCTTTTGTAATTTAATGTTTTTTCAAGATATAATTCAAAATTTAAATAATTTTTGGTCAGCAGAAGGTTGTTTGATTATGCAGCCATATGATACCGAAAAGGGTGCTGGAACTATGAATCCGCATACTTTTTTAAGGGCTATTGGGCCAGAACCTTGGAGTGTGGCATATGCTGAACCATGTAGAAGACCTACAGATGGACGTTTTGGCGATAATCCAAACAGAGCACAACATTACTATCAATATCAAGTAATAATTAAACCTTCCCCAGAAGGAATACAGGAAAAATATTTAACATCCTTAGAATCTCTTGGAATTAATCCTAGAAATCATGACATAAGATTTGTAGAAGATAATTGGGAGTCGCCCACACTAGGTGCGTGGGGAGTTGGTTGGGAAGTTTGGCTGGATGGAATGGAAGTTACTCAGTTTACTTATTTCCAACAATGTGGAGGATTAGATTGTAATCCAATCCCTATTGAAATCACCTATGGATTAGAGAGGATTGCAATGTTTTTGCAGGATGTAGAAAGTATCTGGGATTTAAATTGGAATAAAAGTTTGAATTATAGTGATATTTGGCTTCAATTTGAAAAAAGTCAGTGCTCATATAACTTTACTGAATCTAGTCCTGATAACCTCAGGAAATTGTTTGAAATTTATCAAGATGAGGCAAATTCCTTAATAGAAAAGAAATTAACTCATCCTGCGCTTGATTTTGTTCTGAAATGCAGCCATACTTTTAATTTACTTGATGCAAGGGGAGTTATTTCAGTTACAGATCGTGCACAATATATTGAAAAGATTCGAAAATTAGCAAGAGAAGTTGCATCCTCATGGGTAGAGGAAAGAGAATTTCTAGATTATCCATTATTAAAGAAATAGTGCAGAAAAATTTTTATAAGAAAAGCAATATTTGTATCAAAAGTTACACGATATTGAAACTTATATTCCTTCCCTTATTTGTTACGCTCGATACAGTATAGATACCCGATTTATTGGGTTATTTTAGTGTGAGGTAAAATGAAACTCTTCCAACAATTGTTGGTGGCAGGGGCATCTTTGAGCTTGTTAGCTCCAATTGCTGCTCAGGCTTCTGACGCAGTCAACGTTGAAGAAATGAACAGCTACGCTCGTAGCCAAAAAAGTTCTTCAAGGTTAGACAGCAATACATTCATTAATGAAATTAGTGAAGATGTTGCAAACCTTAAGGGCCGTGTTGATGGTCTTGAGGCTAGACAAAATGAATTTGAAGCAGGTGGCTTCACAGATACCACTACCATGGATGGTAAAGCAGTAATGTGGATTGGTGCTGTAGATGGTGGTAATGAAATTGGTGGTTCCGAAACGGTAGGAACAGGTTATGTATACTCAATGAACTTGAATACAAGTTTCACTGGTGATGATAATCTTTATGTCCGTTTGAAAGGTGGTGAGAATGCTCCACAGTGGAAAAACAAGGCCACATATCATATAGAGACTAAGGATACAAGTGACGACTTTAAAGTCGATAAAATGTGGTACACCTTCCCTATCGGTGACAATATTACAGCCTTTGCAGGTCCAAGGATTGAGAACTACTACATGTACATCACTCCTTCTATTTACAAGCCAGGTGCACTTAAATCAATGAAACTTGGTGGAAATAGTAACTTTGGAGCAAGTACTGACGTAGGTTTCGGTTTTAAATACGAAGCTGACAACGGATTTGGTGTTGCAACAAACATTGTTGATAAGAATGCTGACGCCGCCACTGGTGGTTTGTTGAGTGATGAAAGTGTTAGAAAATGGGATACACAAATTGCCTATACCACAGACAGATGGCATCTTTCAGCTACTCTTTCTGATGCTCAAAACTGGACATCGCAAGCATATAATGCAACAACACTTGGAAAGGGTATGAAAGGTTCTGATGGCGATACAACTGGTTACGCTTTTAGAGGTTACTGGATGCCAGAAGAATCAGGAACTGCTGTACCTGAAATATCTGTAGGTTACGATACAAAGACTGCAGATACACCAGCTGCTGGAGCTGCTAAAGAAGCTGATAGCTATTTTGTCGGACTTACTTGGAAAGATATGTTCCAAGCTGATGACAGAATTGGTTTAGCATTTACTCAGCCACTTAAACAGACTGAGTGTAATGGAACTTGTTCTTCTACAGAAGTAGATCCTTTTGTTTGGGAAGCTTACTATGCATTCAAACCAAATGATTCAATCGAAGTAAGACCTGCTGTTTTTGGCGGATCTGACGTATTAGCAGATACTGATGACGACATCTTCGGTGTTCTTCTAACTTCAACTTTCAAATTCTAAATATTAGTTTTATTTAAACTAATAGCTTATTAAAAAACACCCTGATAGGGTGTTTTTTTTTGACTTATAAATTAATAATTTACCAACAATTCTCTCCTTCCCCGATTGGTACACAAACATTTGATTCTTCTGCTTCATCAGCTAATTCTTGAGCTCTAGCATCTAATTTAAAATCTGCATCTAATGGCATATCAGTATTCCATTCTTTTAAACCTCCTAAATCATTCTCTGCTGCTTTTAGGTTTCCGTGTTCGGCAGATGAGATAGCAAGAGCGCTAGTTGCGGCTAAAAAAATTGCAATTGAGCTGTTTTTTTTCATTAACAATTTCTGTAATTTTTTCAATTCTAATTATTTAAAAAAAGTTTATCTATTTTATGTATAAAATGATCCATTATTAACCTCCTAATCTTCGTAAAAGATTTGAATATGATTTATAGATAAGGTCAACTTCATTCGATCTACCATATTTAGCAAGTAATGATCTTGCTGCTGCATCTAGATCAAATAAATATTCTCTTTCTTCAATACTTTTTACATAGCTTTCTATCCAACCAATAAATACTAATCTCTCACCAGCAATAACTTCTTCTACTGAATGTAAATATGTACTTGGATAAATTATTATTCCCCCTGCGTCAAGTTTAAATTTTTCCTCTGAGTTCAAACTCTCAATTGATAATGCACCTCCGTCATAATTGTTTTTGCAATTTATAAAAATAGTAAAAGATAAGTCTGCTCTCCCAGATGACATATAAGCATTATCAATATGACGTCCATATTTCATTCCACTAATAGATTTTGAGAACATTGTTCCATGAACCTTCTTAGGCAAAGCAAAGCTCTTAATTAAATCATTACTAAGAATCTTCTTTATGATTAACCCTGAAAACTTTTTAGATAAACTTACATCTCTTTTAAGTTGTAAATTGTTTTTTACTTCTGCGGCATGTTTCCCAGCAGTTTGCTTGCCATCTTCCCATAATAAATCTTCTTTATCTAAATTTTTTCTAAGGATTTCTAATTCCTCAGAATTCAATAGTTGATGGATTAAATAATTCATTTTTGATATAAAAAATGATACAAATTGATGTATAGAAATTCTCTTTGAGAGGCCTAGTTATGAAGATGGATATAAAGTAACCATAGATACTATTTAGAGAAATTGCAAAATCTAAAAAAATTACTTTATTCAGCATTAACATGTTCATTTCTATTGAATATTAATATACCCGCTAATTCAACAGAAAAAGAAGTCAGAGTTTATTCAGGTAGACATTACAATACTGATAGGGGTGTCTACAAAAAATTTTCAGAAGAAACAGGAATCAAAGTTAGACTTATCGAAGCTGCAGGAATATCCCTAATTGAAAGATTGAAAAGAGAGGGGAAGGCTTCTCAAGCAGATTTAATATTGCTAGTAGATGCAGCAAGAATTACTAATGCTGCTAAAGCTGGATTACTTCAAAGTGTAGAATCTGAATCTTTAGAAAATGATGTCCCAATTGGACTAAAGGATACAAGTAAGGAATGGTATGCATTAACAAGAAGAGTAAGAGTTATGGTGGTCAATCCAAAAGTTGTAGATGTGAGCAAGATTAAAGATTATACAGATTTAGCTGATCCATCTTTTAAAGGCAAAGTATGTTTAAGAAACAGAAAAAGTCCATATAATCAATCTTTAGTTGCTAATCAAATAGTTAACAAAGGTGAATCAAAAACTAAAGCTTGGTTAAGTGGAATGATTGCTAACGTTTCGCAACCTTTCTTCCCTGGAGATATTTCACTAATTAGAGCAGTTTCCAAAAAAAAATGCGGCGTTGGAATTGTGAATCATTATTATGTTGCAAGAATGTTAGCTGGTGTTAATGGAAGAAGAGATCAATTATATGCAAAACGAACATCCGTTATCACTCCAGATCCTGCACATGTCAATATTAGTGCTGGTGGGGTTGCTAAATATGCCACAAATAAAACTGAAGCTATTAAACTTCTTGAATTCTTAGCATCCCCAGTGGGAAGTAAAGGACTTGCTGCTCCAACTTTTGAACACCCTTTGAAAGAGGTTAATCAAAATCCTATTGTTAAAAACTTTGGAGAATTTACTCCTGATAAGGTTACTGTGGAGAACCTTGGAGAATATAACTCTGTTGCAATAAGAATGATGAAAGATGCAGGTTGGGATTAAAAATTAAGTTATAAATTAAGATCTTAACTTCCCTTTTGTTTTGTGCATACTAATAAAAGGAGGAGAGGTGGCTGAGTGGTCGAAAGCGAACGATTCGAAATCGTTTAATAGATAACTATTCGTGGGTTCGAATCCCACCCTCTCCGGATTTTTTAGTGTCTGACGGTGTCAGAGGTGTTCTTCGATTTAAAGTTATAACCATATCAACTTTTTTTACACTTCCTTTCGCAAATTTCAGACTGAATTCATGCGAATAGTGTTCCATTTTGTTGTAACAAAGTAGATTAAAAAATGGTTCAATTAAATAATCTCTTGTCTGAGACTCGTTTTCGCTAAGTTTAATTGCTTTGTTATAGTCCCACTTTGAGAATGATTTCTCTAATAAGTTCCCAATTTGTTAATTTGTTGCCAACTTTTCCCTTTGTTTATTTAATAATATTTTGCCAAAATTATCATTCTCCAACTTTTTAATGCATCGAACTTCTAAAGTTTTCATTTGATTTTCTTCTCAAAATCCTTGAATGATGATTGCATTTGTCCTGTATTTTCTATTGGATCATCTTTATCTAAACCTCTGATCTTTCTCCATCTGGAATACATATACCCAAGATAGATACCTTGCATAAAATTCTTTGCACCATGCTCTAATAGATTCTTAGAAAATTTGTCGTTGAATCTTCCACTTTCTATTAATTCTTTTTGCCAGTTTATTTTTTCTTTCATTGCTGTTGCTGGTCTTCCTGTTGTTTCTTCAGTCTCTCGTATTCAACATGCAGAACACCTAATCTCCAAGCATCTTTCAAACCTTTTGCTCCTCCCATTAAGAGTTTTGCATCTGAAGGCGAATGAGATTTCATGTTCAAGAAATCTTTCTGCCAAGATTTTTCATCCCATTTAGTGCTCATATATTACCTACATACTTTTTGAACTCATCCAAATAGATTTTAATCATTATCCTTTGAATAAGAAAGACTATGTTTTACCTTGAAAGTTTAATTCTTTAACAAAAAGTTCTAATAAAACTTAAAAAATAAGAGGACATTTGTTTGCTCTCTTCGAGTCTTATGCTCCTCGATGTTCATAAAGTCGATGAAGTGATTTTGACACATGAATTATTTCTACTCCTACTGAATAGGAAAAGATAGTCGTGACAAACACAAAGCACTAATACTCGGGTATTAATACTCTATTAATTTCAATTGAATAGGAGGATAATTATGGAGTAGAGATATAGGAGGTACTATGAGACTCACAACTCCATTAACTGCACTTAGAAATGCAACTTCAGATTTTTGGAGAATGCATGATTTTAATTATCAACTACCTAAAGATCATAGACAAGATTATTGGGAAAAAGAATGCATAGACCACCCAACAAGTTCTCATTGCAAAGTTTACTAAAGGCAATATAAATTAAGATTTTAATAGAGACCCTTTTCAGGGTCTTTTCTTCTACTTAAGAAGATATTTTTTAATTTAAAACTAAAAAATGCCTTTTAATAATTTAATATCAAAATATGATTGGCAGTATCTTATAACTGGATTTTTTTTATTCTTAATCTAATTAAGATTAATTATTATTTGATCAAATTAATATAGATATTTTTCCAGATATCCAAATTTTTTTCTTTTACTCTTTACTTTTAAATAGATCAATTTTGATATCAAAAGTAACTACTATTCCAATACTTATAAGCAGTAATCCAATCGAAATTTGGGGTGAAGGTAATACCATATTAGTCTTATTTTCAACCACCCTATCGAATCTTTCCCAGTAACGATGAAAGATTGAGTAATATTAACTCTGAATAAAGCATTACCTTAAAAAATGGCAAAAGTAGAAAATGATCTTTATATTTATTACGCAGTTGGAAATGCACATACATACTCAAAGACAAGAAAAAGAACTTGCAGCAATTATGAAAAAACGTAATTCTGCAGGATGGAAATTGATCTCAACAAGTACGGCAATAGTAGATACTAAAACTTGTTTTTAAATCTTTATCTATTTTGGGAAAAGAAATACTAATTAATATTATAGATATCTGATACATTTCCCCATTAGATTATATGTATAAGAAAGTCCTTAAACACTAATACTGATAAGTAAACACCTTTTTCTTTAAAGTAGGGTGTTTTTTATTGGCAAATATCCTGAAATGGATAACTGACACATGTGACAGTTAAGTAACATTCTATTCATCCCTTCCACGTAAAAGAAAAATATGGCATAGTCTTATTACGTGTGAAGGAGTGGTTTTACTAATGTAGTGGAAACAAGGAAACACTCGATTTAGTAAAACCAAGAAAGACCTCTAGTAATAGGGGTCTTTTTTTTATGCGAAAACACTCCTTTGACTTTTTCCCTACGTCGTTCCAAGTTTTCCTTTATATCCCAAAAACGTGTTGGTGGATATTTTCCCATTATGCCATCCTTATAAATGTTTTCATTATGGTTCTATAATTGCCTCTATGGGATGTGATGCAATTTCACCTCCTTACTTTTGAAAATCATTTGGAATGGTAATCGTATATGAATAGAAAAGATCTGAATTTTAAATCAGTGATTTTTAAAATATTTTTTACCTATTTCATGGTTTATTTATTGGCTCTTATATTTAAATATACCTATGATATTGAATCACTTCTTGAAAATATTCAATACAAATATTTAATAGCTTTGAATATAATTTCTATTTTTTTAGGTCTCCCGTGGTCAATTATTTTTGACTTTATATTAATAAAGCTTTTTGGTTTATATTATGTTTTGTTTTTTGCTCCTGTTTTAACCATTTTAAGCGTAATTCAAGTTCTTATTTTGAGAAAAGTTAAATTTAAACTTTCTAGAAATATATTGTTTTTGAAAAAACCAGAACAAAATAAACTTTACAACCTTTTTGAACGTGTTACTTTTAGATCCTTCTATATTTTAATCATAAGGTCATTCCCAATACTCCCTCATGTTTTGGGAAGCTATATTATTGCCTCTTCAAAAATCAAAAAGAATGTAATTTTAATAAACACATTTTTAGGTTCATTTTTTTATTATGTTTTCCTTTTTCTGATAATTGGTAATGTTTAGTGAAATTTATTTTTCCCAAAAGGGGTCTGTAGTTAGAGAGACCCTTAACGTACATTTCTTATTGTTTGTAATTTCACTGATACAAGCCCTTACTGTTACACCATTTACATCTATTTCACAGGCTCCACAACTTCCTGTAAGACAGCCAGTCGGTATTTCGAAACCTGCTTTTTCAGCAGAAGAGAACCAATCATCTCCCTCTGAAACAAATGTTTCATTATTATTTGGCCAAATAACTTTTATGTTTCTTCCTTTCAACTTAAAAATGATTTGAGATTTAAATGTTTATCGAATTCATTCGCAAGATTATCAATAATGGATTCTCTCTTCTTTTTATAAGATATTGATTTTTTATTTAATAATGGTAAATTTTTACTCTTCCTTATTAAATTAATATATTTCTCTCTCCAACTATCATTTTCAAATATCCCATGAATATATGTTCCTGCAATAGTCCCACCCTCATTATTTTCTTTGTACCAACCCAGATCTATGTCTTTGAAGATAGGTTTAATCTTTAATGAGTTTTGAGTTTTATCTAACTTGGTCTGTCCATTGTGAATTTCAAATCCATTAATTTTTGTTCGGCATGGCCATAAAGATTCGGAGTTGATTTGACGCGTCAATTTTTTCTCAAGGAAAGTGGTTTTTAATGGCAGTAATCCAATTCCTTTAGTTTTTTGTTCAGAATAAATTTTGGGACCCTCTTTAGAATAAGGATCTTCAAGTGTTGTTCCCAACATTTGTAATCCTCCACAGATACCAATTATGTTTCCTTTGCTATTTGAATATTCTCTTATATCCTGAGATAATCCTGAATTTTCAAGAAATATTTGATCTTTAATAGTTTGTTTACTTCCAGGTAGAATAATAAAGTCATACTTCCTCAAGTTTTGAGATTCTCTAATCCATTCAATTAATATTGATTCTTCATTCTCTAATGGATCAAAGTCTGAAAAGTTACTTATAGATGGTAATTTTAAAATTCCAACTTTGATATCAGTATTTGAGAAACCTGATTTTTTTTCTATTAAGTCTAAAGAATCTTCTGGAGGGAATGAATCATTTAACCATGGAATAATCCCAATAACAGGGATTTTAGTTCTACTTTCTATCCATTTTTTCCCTTCTTCAAATAAGGAAAGATCTCCTCTGAATCTATTTACAATAATTCCCTTAATAAGTTTTTTTTCTTCTGGTTTCATTAATTCAAGGGTTCCGATTATTTGCGCAAATACTCCTCCCCTTTCAATATCAGTAACCAAAATACAATTAGCATCTAAATACCTAGCAACTCTTAAATTTGTGAGATCTCTATGAATCAAATTCATCTCTACTGGACTTCCAGCACCTTCAATAATTAAACGGCAATTTGGGTTTTTTTTATAAATAGAACCCAGACTTTTTTTAATTACTTCCCAACCTGGAATAAACCAATCTTGGTAGTAATTTTTGGCGGTTGTTATTCCTATACTTTTGCCAAGATGAATAACCTCACTTATTGAATTGCCTTGTGGTTTTAATAAGATGGGATTCATTTCTGCACAGGGGTTAATACCACATGCAAAAGCTTGAAGTGCTTGTGAATATGCCATCTCTCCACCTTCCCAGTCAACCCAAGCGTTGTTACTCATATTTTGTCCTTTAAAAGGGATTGGTTCTTCTCCTGAATTTTTAAGAATCCTGCAAATAGCAGTAACCGTTAATGATTTCCCTGCTCCACTGGAGGTCCCCAGGACCATTATTGGTTTCTTTATTTCATGTAATTTTGTTTCTAACTCCATTAGTAATTTATATTAATTTTAAAATTTATTAATTAGTAAACTGAATTATAATTTGGTAAAAAATTTGTGTTAATTCTAGCCTCTGCTTCCCATTCTAGAAAGAAATTACTTGAAAATTGTCAAATTGAATTTATCCAAATATCAAGTGACTTTGATGAAAATACTATTCAAGAACAGAATATACTCAAATTAGCTTTGGAATTATCTTTTCAAAAGGCTAATAGTTTATCTAAAAATATTCAAAAAATATCATTGCTCGAAAAATTTAATTATGGTCCCTTGGAAATACTTGGGTGCGATTCAATTTTTGAATTTAAAGGAGAAGCTTATGGAAAACCATCTAATAAAAAAGAAGCATTTATTAGATGGGAAAAAATGTCTGGAGATTTTGGATTTTTACATACTGGCCATACTCTAATAATTGGAAATTTTGATTCAACTTCCAAAGTTTTTAAAACCACTGAAATAATAAAAAAAACAGTAACTTCAAGAGTTTATTTTTCTAAGTTGGAAGATTGGGAGATCAAGAGTTATGTAGATACAAATGAACCTTTATATTGCGCCGGAGGATTTGCCTTGGAAGGTATAGGCGGAAAATATATAGAAAAAATAGAGGGTTGTTTCAGTAATGTGATGGGGTTAAGTTTGCCATGGCTCAGAAAAAATTTACATAAATAAGAATTATTGAAACAAAAAAAAACCCTATCAAAAGAGATAGGGTTTTTATATTTGATTTAGTTATTAATCTAAATCAGGCATTTCTAGAGCTGGTTCACTCTTTCTGTCGATTCCTTTTTCGAAACCAGCAGCGGCTGCTCTAGCACGTCCAGCATGCCAAAGATGACCGATGAATGTAAACCATCCTAGGAAGAATTGAGCTGCAGCTAACCATTGTCTTAAGTTAACGAAGTTAACAGCATTAGGCTCTGTAATGATTCCACCAACTGAGTTGATAGAAGCGTTAGGAGCATGAGTCATATATTCAGCAGCTCTTCTTACTTGCCAAGGCTGAATATCATTTTGGATTTTCTCAAGACTCAATCCGTTAGGACCTCTTAAAGGCTCTAACCATGGCCCTCTGAAATCCCAAAATCTCATTGTTTCGCCACCGAATATAATTTCACCTGTAGGAGATCTCATGAGATACTTACCTAAACCAGTTGGTCCCATTGTTGAACCTACGTTAGCTCCAATTCTTTGATCTCTCACAAGGAAAGTAAAGCTTTGAGCCTGTGAAGCTTCAGCATTTGTGGGTCCATAAAACTCTGACGGGTAAGCAGTATTGTTAAACCAGATGAAAGTTGAAGCAATAAAACTTGCTACACAAATTCCACCAAGAGCATAACTTAATAATCCTTCTCCATTCCAAATGAATGCTCTTCTTGCCCATCCAAATGGTTTGGTAAATATATGGAATATTCCTCCAATAATTGCAGTTATACCCACATAGACATGTCCACCAACAATGTCTTCGATGGAGTTAACACCGATTATAGAACCGGCTCCCCCCCATGGAGATCTAAACAGATAACCAAGAATAACTCTTGGATCTAAAGTTGGATTAACAAGTCTGACTTCACCACCTCCTGGTGCCCAAGTATCATATGCACCGCCAATAAAACACCAGTTAACTGACCATGCTAATGCACCTACACCCAGAACAATCAAATGATATCCAAGGATATTTGTCATTTGATTTTTGTCTCTCCAGTCAGTGGAGAAAAATGGGAAATCTTCTTCAAGTTTTTCTGGACCTGCTAATGAATGGTAAATACCACCAAAACCAAGAACTGCAGAAGCTATAAGATGAACCACGCCTGCTTGGAAGAAAGGCATGATATCAGTAACTTCACCACCAGGGCCTATTCCGTAACCAAACATTGCAACGTGTGGCATACAGATTAAACCTTGCTCCCACATTGGCTTATCAAAAGTAAAATGATTAACCTCAAAGAGCATCATTGCTCCCGCCCAAAAGACTATAAGTCCAGAGTGAGCAATGTGAGCTCCTAATAAACGTCCAGATAAATTGATTAGTCTAGCGTTACCTACATACCAGGCATAACCAGTTTCCTCAATACTTTGGTTTGGAGCTCTTAATAAATTATTAAAGGGCGTTTCCACGTGGAAGAACCTCCTCAGGGAATACAAAATTTTCGTGTGGTTGATCCACAGAAGACATCCATGCTCGCATACCTTCGTTCAAAAGTATATTTTTTGTATAGAAAGTTTCAAATTCTGGATCTTCTGCTGCACGTATTTCTTGGCTTACGAAATCATAAGCTCTTAAGTTAAGTGCTAATCCGACAATTCCAATTGAAGATGTCCACATACCCATAACTGGTACAAAAAGCATCAAGAAGTGTAAGAAACGCTTGTTTGAGAAAGCAATACCGAAGATTTGACTCCAGAATCTATTCGCAGTAATCATTGAATAGGTTTCTTCTTCTTGTGTTGGGTCAAAAGCTCTGAATGTTGAACTTTGAACCTTACCATCTGTATAGATACTTGTGTCTTCATACAAAGTATTCTGTACTGTAGCTCCATGAATAGCGCAAAGTAGAGCACCACCAAGAATTCCTGCTACTCCCATCATGTGGAATGGATTTAAAGTTATATTATGAAAACCTTGAATGAACAAAATATAACGGAAGATGGCTGCAACACCGAATGAAGGTGCGAAGAACCAACTATGTTGTCCTAAAGGATAAATAAGGAAAATACTTGTAAATACTGCAATTACTGCTGAGAAAGCTAATGCGTTGTATGGTCTAATACCAACAAGGCCAGCAATTTCAAACTGACGAAGCATAAAACCAATAAGGCCAAATACTCCATGTAATGCAACGAAGTTCCAAAGACCACCAAGTTGTAGCCATCTTACGAAACTACCTTGGGCTTCAGGACCCCATAAAAATAGAAGACTGTGTCCCATGGCATCGCCAGGGGTACTTACAGCTGCTGTTAAAAAGTTACAACCTTCAAGGTATGAGCTTGCAACTCCGTGTGTGTACCAAGAGGTAACAAATGTTGTTCCGACGAACCAACCACCTATAGCAAGATATGCACAAGGAAGTAGAAGTAGTCCGGACCAACCAATAAATACAAAGCGGTCACGCTTCAACCAATCATCGAGGACATCAAACCATCCTCTTTGTGGGGCGCTACCAACTGCGATCGTCATGAGAAATCGTTTTTAGCTTCGGGATACGCAGTGACTGTAACAAAGATTGAGAGTAATGTGGGGAAATATTTGTATATCTGAAATGCCTTGTAAAGCTTTCCTGACTTTTTTATTAAAAATTAGGTAAGAATACTCCCTTAGTTTGTTAAATTATCTGAATTAGGCTCTAAAAAAAGATAAAAATGAATTCAGACCTCACGTCTTTCGATAAAATCGAACAAAAAATTGGCGGATCAAGAAAAATTTCAAATTACATTATTGGTGGAATGCTAACGATAGGAGGTATTGGTTTTCTTTTGGCCTCTATATCTAGCTACACAGGAAGGGATCTATTACCTCTAGGTAATCCCTCAACACTATTATTTATACCTCAAGGAATAATAATGGGAGCTTATGGAGTAATAGCTAATTTATTAAATTTTTATTTATGGTATTTGGTTTACATTAACTTTGGTTCAGGAAGTAATTCTTTTGATAAATTATCAAAATCTGTAGAGATTAAAAGAAAAGGATTATTTAAAGATATCGAAGTCAAATTGAATTTCGATGAAATTAAATCAGTTAAATTGGATATTAGTGAAGGATTTAATCCTAGAAGAAGAATTGCTTTAGTACTAAAAGGCAGAAAAAAACCTCTACCTCTAAGTGGAGCAGGTCAACTAAAGCCACTTCTACAAGTTGAAGAAGAAGGGGCAAGGTTGGCCAAATTTTTGAATGTTAATTTGGAGGGTTTAAAATAAAAAAAAAATATTTTTTAAAAGCTTTATTTTTTGTTCAGGTTTTGTTTTTGGTACCTGCTTGTAGTTTTAAAAATGAGAATGAAACTTATTATTATTGCCAAAAACTTAGACTCAGTTGTGATCATAAAAATAAAATAGTATCTTTTAAAACTTCTAAAGGTGATTTTAAGGTTAAATTATTTGGCAAAGACAACCCAGTAACGGTATCAAACTTCCTAGAAAATATAGACAAAGATGTTTATGTTAATCAAAAATTCTATAAATTAGTAAATTTTCCCCAACTAAAATTTGTACACGTAGGCATTAATCCAAAAAATAAAAATAATATTGAAATAAATCAATCCTTAAACAAAACAGGTCCATCAATACCTTTAGAAATTAAATTCAAAGAAGAAAATAAACCAAGATACAACTATCAAATAAAAAATCCTTACGAGGCTAAATATTTAGTTAATACTTTTGATAATGGATCAATAGCTATGGTTAAGATTGGTAAGCATAACTCCTCATCTACTGAATTGTTTTTTGTAACTAATAAAGTTCCAGAACTAGACGGAAGATATTCAATTTTTGGGAAAATTATTAAAGGATTTGATGTACTTGAAAATATTAAGAAAGGAGACTACATAAAGGAAGTTAAGATAATTAATTAAATTTCTAGAGAATATTTGTTTATTTTCAACATTTCAGTATTAACCCCTGATGAGCGTTTAAGAGCTACCTTGCCAGTTCTCGCTATTTCAAGAATGCCGTATGGCTCGAGTAATTTCTCTAAAGCAACTAACTTCCCAGGATCTCCAACTACCTCGAGAGTTAAAGCCATGTCTGAAACATCAACAACTTTTGCACGGAAAATCTGTACTATATCTAGAATATTACTTCTAGTGTCTTCTTTCGAAGAAACTTTTAGTAACATCAATTCCCTCTCAACCGCTGCGAGATTAGTAAAATCTACAACTCCCAGAACATTAAATAACTTATTAAGTTGCTTAGTCATTTGTTGAAGAGTTTCATCATCCCCTTCTACTACCATTGTTAATCTTGAAATCCCTTTAGATTCTGCAGGTCCTACTGCAAGGCTATCTATGTTGAATCCCCTTCTAGCAAAGAGACCTGAGATTCTACTCAAAGCTCCAGATTCGTCTTCTACAAGAACTGATAATGTATGTTTCATATTTTAAAAAGTTTTTAAATTTCTAATCCATTCATAAGAGATTTTATTGAATACTGAAGGATCTTCATCATGGATACAATGCCCTGAATTGGATACTATTTTTAATTTTACCCATCTATGGAATTTTGCAATCTTTTTACCAACAAACAAAGGTATGAAATTATCTTTTTCTCCCCAAATCAATAAAAAAGGAACTTTTTTTGAGGCGCTAATTTTTCTCAAAAGGTAAGAAGCTTGAAATTTTTCATCTCTTGAAGACATTCCAATACACATTGCTCTTAATGATCTAGCTGAAGTTCTCCTTAGAACTGGCTTTGTTACCAAATCTATTAGTTCGCGATCAATATTATTTTTTTTGAAATAGGCAGAATTTAGTCCCAGTTTTATGACCCCTAATTTGGTTATTAAAAATAAAATAATCTCCAAAGGGAAAAATATAAAAAATATTTTTATAAATCTATCTTGAAATTTCTTAAATAATGATTTTTTTGTTATCGACTTTTTATTTTCTTGAATTTGATCTGGCATAGGTGATGCAATAACTGTTGCAATCTGATCCTCTAATGAAACAGCACATGTTAAAGCAACTAGTGATCCAAGGGAATTGCCAATAAGAATCACTTTCCCAGAATTCTTTGGTCTTATCACCTGTGCAATAAAGTCTTTCACTTGATTAGACCAAATCTCATTATTTAATTTCCCAATTTGCCTAATACCAGGTTGATCTGAATCCCCAAATCCTATTAAATCCAAAGAATAAGAGGCACAATTCCTTTTCGCAAAATATTCTAAATTGTTTCTCCAATGTTTTCGACTAGCACCAAATCCATGGAGAAAGATAATTGGAATTTCATTATCTTCGCCTGTAACACTCCAACAAATTTTAAAACCATTCCAAATCCAGTAATTAGGAAAGTTTATATTTTCTTTAAAATTATTATTCATATATTCAAAATTTTCAAGATATTTGCATTATCTACTTTTTTAACAAATAAATGTATATTGAATGTAAATTATAGTAATCATTAAATTTTATTATGGCTAAAGAAATTTTTAGTATTGCAGCAGTTTTTTGGATACTGATACCAATAGGATTGGTTGGTGGTGCTTTGTTATTAAAGTTTCAGGGAGATTGATTCTCACGAATACATCACAATTTGAGTTATGGTCTAAACGTTTAGTAAATCTTAAATATGAAGATTCTTTTAGTAGGAGCAACAGGGACGCTTGGTAGACAAATAGCAAAGCAAGCTATAGAAGAAGGACATGAAGTAAGATGCTTTGTAAGAAATCCAAGAAAAGCTTCCTTTCTACAAGAATGGGGTTGTGAACTAACAAAAGGTAATTTATTAAATTTTTCTGATATTGAATATGCATTGCAAGATATTGAAGTAGTTATTGATGCGGCAACTAGCAGGCCAGATGATCCAAGAAGTATTTATGAAATAGATTGGGATGGAAAACTTAACTTATTTAGTGCATGTGAATCTTTAAAGGTAAAAAGGGTAGTATTCCTCTCTATCCTTCTAACAGAAAAGTTTAGAAATGTTCCTTTGATGGACATTAAATTTTGCACTGAAAAACTTCTTGAGAAGTCTGATTTAGACTATACAATCTTCAAATGTGCAGCATTTATGCAAGGGGTTATTGGTCAATTCGCCATCCCAATCTTGGATAGTCAAGCAGTATGGATGAGTGGAAATCCAACTAAAATTGCTTATATGAATACTCAAGATATGGCGAAAGTTGTTGTAGCAGCAATAAATAATCCAAAAACTCACAGAACATCATTGCCATTAGTAGGCCCCAAAGCGTGGGATTCAAACGAAATTATATCTTTATGTGAAAAATTTAGTGAAAAAAAGGCGAAAATTTTTAGAGTTTCCCCCTTTCTAATTAGTGTTACTCAAAAAGTAGTTTCCTTTTTCCAGGATTCTTTAAATGTTGCTGAAAGACTGGCTTTTGCTGAAGTAACTAGTAGTGGTGAATCATTAGATGCTGACATGAGTAAAACTTACGAAATATTGGAACTTAAAAAAGAAGATATGACATCACTAGAGATTTATATAAAGGAGTACTACCAACAAATACTTAAAAGATTAAGGGAAATGGAAGCAGATCTTAATATTGAAGAAAAAAAGAGATTACCTTTTTAAATATTGCAATTTTAAAGTTATATAGTATATTTGTACTATATAAATATTTTTGATTATGTCTGTTTCTAAATCTAAAAATCTTGAACGAAAACTAGATAATTTTGCAAAAGAAGCAAAAAATCAATTGAATAATGTCTGTGGATCTTCATTGTGGGAAAGCCTTGGGTTTGTCTTTTTTGATCAATTAGAAGATCCTGAAAAAATTGCGAAAGCAAATTTCTACTATGGTCAACTTCAAATGATTAATGAAATTAAATTTTCAATTTGAATTGAATTTCATATTTTTAAGTATGTAATTTTTCTTAAATAAATTTTGGCCAATCTTTTTCTGATAATATGAACTTAGTAAAAAATTAATTAATGATTGAAACTTCAGGTGTAATAGAAAAAGAGCAGGGAAATGGATTTTATTTGGTTACCTTAGAACAACCTGAAGGACATCAATGTTTATGTAGAGCTGCAGGTAAATTGACTAAATTTAGAATTAAATTATTAGCTGGAGACAAAGTTTTAGTTGAGATAAGTCCTTATGATCTTTCTAGAGGGAGGATAACTTATCGTGAAAGGAATGCAGGTGGTAACAGACCTACAACTAATAAAAATAATCCTAAGAGAAATAATAAGTAAACACTAACTTTGGATAATTTTTTTTATTGCATCTTTAAACTCACTTCTTTGCTTAACACCTTGCCATTGTTTTTTTAATAATTTTTCTTTAAAAAGTTGAACTGTTGGTGTGCCATTAATACCAGCTTGTTTCGCAATATCTTGATCTTTATCAATATCTATTTCAACGCCAAGCACTGCACCATCAAGTTCTTTAATTACCCTTTTTAACTGAGGTTTTAAAACATGACATGGGCCGCAGCTTGGGGAACTAAAAATTACTAAAATAGGTTTTTTACTCTCGTGATAAAGTTTCCTCAATGCATAACTGCCTTTTTGCCATTCAGAATTTGAATCGAAAGTATCTTTATTAACTTCTTCTTCATTAAAATCTGATGAATTGAGTTTTTTTTCTGGTTCGGGTGTTTCTCTTACTATAGTTTTTGCTAAGTTTTTCTCGGCTAGCCATCTTTCGGTAGCCAATGCTGCCATACATCCAGTTCCTGCAGCGGTAACCCCTTGTCTCCACTCAGAATCAACAACATCACCTGCTGCAAAAATGCCTTCAACAGATGTTTCTGGTCTCCCTGATTTGCAAGCAATATATCCTTTATTATCTAAATCAATTTTTTTGCCTAAGAACTTCGTATTTGGTGTGTGCCCTATCGCGTAAAAAAGACCCTTTATGTTTATTTCACCTTTACCTTCTTGAGAGTGAATAGTTTCTATTTTCTCAAGCCATTCTGAACCATCAGCTTTATCAACTTTTGTGTTCCAATGTATTTCTATCTTTGGATTGGCTTTTACTCTATCAACCATTGCTGCGCTAGCCCTTAATTTTTCTGATCTAACAATCAAATGCACTTTACTACCATACTTTGTGAGGTATGCTGCTTCTTCACATGCAGAGTCTCCTCCTCCTATAACAGCTAATTCTTCATCTCTGAATTGTGGAGTTGCTCCATCACAAATTGCACAAGCACTTATTCCTTTACTCCAGAATTTATCTTCATTTATCACGCCTAATCTATTTGCACTTGCTCCAGTTGCAATAATAATTGAGTTAGCTTTTATAGTCCCCTCTAATGTTTTTAATTCAAAGGGATGTGAATCAGTATTTATTGAGACGACATCACTTTCATATAAATTAGTACCCCATCTTTCTGCTTGAGCCTTCATTAGATCCATCAATTCAGGACCTAGTACTCCATCTGGGAAACCTGGATAATTTTCAACAAAAGTTGTAGTCATTAATTGCCCACCAGGAATGCCACCTGAACTAAATCCTGTTACGAGCAAAGGTTGAAGATTCGCTCTTGATGCATATATTGCAGCTGTATAACCTGCAGGTCCAGAGCCTATAATTACAACATTTTCTACGTTTGAAGACTTCTCTTTATTTTCCATTTATTTGCTAATTTTATTTCCAATAATAATGAAAAAAACCAAATAATGTAGGGCGGATATCACTCGAGCTATTTATTATTTAATCGTTGAATTTTGGGTCTAGTAAGTTTTTAAATTCCTTTGGAAAGTTTAAAACAGAATCTTTTAAATTTTCGTTCTTTTCTCCAATATGTAATATCCACTCTCTAAATTCTTCTGCTAATGCATAACTGTCTTCATATCTTTCTAAAGTGTCCATTGCAGAAATTCTATTGGTAGCCCAACAGGTTGCAATGTCGATTCTTTTTCTAATGAAATTGTCCATCGAAACTTAAAAGTTGTATATAGATAAACACAAAACAAGGTATTTGTATTGTCTAATAAGTTACAACTTTGTACTTCCAAACAATAATTTAATCTTTAATTTATATTTGAGCCAATTTTTAAAGTAATTATAAAGAAAATATAAAGAAATAGAGTCAAACTGCCTCGCTATGATTTGCGAGTAGCCTTTCCACTTCCTCAAAACCTTCTTTAGCTGAATTTATTGCAAGTTCCTCGCTAACTTTTTCTTCAGATATTAATTTTGCGGATATTTTCTTTAAAAGAGTTTCTTTCTTTTGTCTTAGTGAACTAACAATTTCTTCTTCAATGATAGATTTTATTGCTTTAGAAATTATTTTTTTGTCATTTGCTTCCTCAAATGTGCCTTGGACTAATTCCTGAATAAATAATCGATGCACCTCACTACTCCTTAGAAAGCTTTCTGTGGCATTAATAATTCCTTCAACAAGAGCTTCATCCGGTTCGGAATCATTTTCTGCCAACTTAAATTCCCAATCTAAATGTCTTCTTTGCCAACCTGCCGAGTGGAGACTGGGCATGACTGTCTGTGAATAAGTATCAACTGACATTTCATAAATTCTCTCTGCTAATTTCTCACACCAGTCTTTACCATGCTTTTCTAGATTTTTCTGCATAGCTTGTCTAGGAACAGCATGACCACCATGATGACTGTGACATACTCCATCTGGACATTCGATTGCTTTTATACTCATTGGATTATTTAGTACCTATATATTCTAGATAGCTATTTTTTATAAAAAAGAAAATATATTTTTAACAAAAATCCAAGACTTTTGACTTTCTTCAATTTATATTTAGTATGTTAAAAAAATAAATAAATTGACAAAGATACTTATTCCTTCCGAAACAAGCTCTGGTGAAAGGAGAGTTTCAGCTACACCAGAAGCAGTAAAGAAATTAAAAAGCCTTGGATGTGATGTTTATATTGAAAGTTCAGCGGGAAAATTATCAGGATTTAGTGACTTATCATATGAAGAATCGGGCGGAACCATAATATCTAACTTAGATCAAAAAATTTGGGGTGAAGCGGACTTGATATTTTGTGTCCAAACTCCATCAGAGGATAATTTAACTAAATTAAAGAAGGGTGCTGTTCTTCTTGGTCTTCTTAACCCTTACGGCAATAAGGAGCTTCACAGGATTATTAATAGTAATAAGATTTCAGCTTTATCACTAGAGTTGCTTCCGAGAATTAGTAGAGCTCAATCTTCTGATGTGCTTTCTTCTCAAGCAAATATCGCCGGATACAAAGCAGTTCTTTTAGCTGCAAGTGAGTTGGATAGATATTTTCCTATGCTTATGACTGCTGCAGGAACGGTTCAACCGGCCAAAGTTGTTGTTCTTGGTGGAGGAGTTGCAGGATTGCAAGCAGTTGCTACTGCAAAAAGGCTTGGTGCAATAGTTTTTGTATCCGATATAAGGCCAGCTGTTAAGGAACAAGTAGAGTCTCTAGGAGCAAGATTTATAGAACTTCCTGAAGTTGACGAAAAGCCAGGAGAGACAGGAGGTTATGCAAAGGCCGTAACTCCTGAATTTCTTGCAAAACAGAAGGTAACTTTAACTAAATATTTATCTGAAGCTGATGTGGCTATTTGTACGGCACAAGTTCTAGGTAAAAAGGCTCCTGTTTTAATAGACTCTCCAATGATTGAAAAAATGAGGCCTGGTGCAGTAGTGATTGATTTAGCAGTTTCTCAAGGAGGGAACTGCGAAGGAACAAAATCAAATGAAACCATTATCAAAGATGGAGTAAAGCTTATAGGTGCTGGTGAATTACCCTCATCAGTTCCTTATGATGCCAGTTCACTTTATGCTAAGAACTTAACATCTTTGATTACACCTTTTATAAAAGATGGTCTAATTAAATTAGATAAAGAAGATGAACTCATTTCTGGATGTTTACTAAGCGATGAAGGAGTTGTTCTTCAAAATAATGTTTTTGAAAATTGAGGTTTTAAAATTATGTCTTTTATAAGTCTTCTTTGGGTCCTTTTACTCGGTAGTTTACTAGGTCTAGAGTTAATTGGAAAAGTTCCTCCAACGCTTCATACTCCTTTGATGAGCGGAGCAAATGCAATTTCAGGAATAACAATGCTGGCAGCATTGACTTTAATTGTAAAAGCAGGAGAAAATCTGCCACTTTTAATTATTGGTTCAGTTTCACTTGGATTTGCTCTTTTTAATGTTGTGGGAGGTTTCTTTGTAACTGATCGAATGCTTGCAATGTTTAGCCGTAAACCATCAAATAAGAAGTAATTATTAGTATGAATCTACCTGTAATCATTAAATTCGTTATTGACCTTCTAGCAGTACTTTTACTGGCTTTGGGGATAAAAGGATTATCAAAAGTAAAATCAGCAAGGGATGCCAATAGATTAGCTGCGTTTGCGATGTCGCTATCAGTAATAGGATTACTATCCTATTATCTGGGTACATCTGGAATTGCTATTCAGTCTTGGATTTGGATAATAATTGGATCAATCATAGGTAGTTTGTTCGGAGCAATACTTGCAAAAAAAGTACCGATGACCTCAATGCCTGAGACAGTTGCATTGTTTAATGGTTGTGGCGGGATGTCATCACTTTTAGTTGCCTTGGGAGTAGCTATTTTCCCTATTTCTAATAGTGTAGAAAATCTTGATTTTTTTAAGTCACTTATTAACCAAGTTTCTATATCTGTTTCAATATTTGTAGGTGCTATAACTTTCACTGGCTCGATTGTCGCAATGGCAAAGTTACAGGGTTGGTTGTCAACTCCAAGCTGGACTCAGAGCAAAGTTAGACATGTTGTAAATATTGTTTTTGCAGTTGCCTCCTTAATAGCCTTTTTTGACTTGATGAAGGGCAATACAAGTTCTATTTGGCTTTTAGTTATAGTTTCTTCTTTATTAGGTATCGGAGTTACTTTGCCAATTGGTGGAGCTGATATGCCAGTTGTTATATCTTTATTAAATAGCTATTCAGGCATTGCAGCAGCAGCAGCAGGTTTCGTCGTAGATAGTCAACTTTTGATTGTAGCAGGCGCAATGGTTGGAGCCGCAGGTCTAATACTTACTCAAGTAATGTGCAATGGGATGAATAGATCTTTGGTCTCAGTACTTTTTGGAGGATCTTTATCTGCGCAAAGTGCCACCTCTTCTGGATCAGGAGAATATACAAATATAACTTCCTGCAGTGTTGAAGAATGTGCTTTAACTTTAGAGGCAGCAAACAAGGTAATAATTGTTCCTGGATATGGTCTCGCAGTAGCTCAGGCTCAACATACTTTAAGGGAAGTGACAAAAAAACTAGAACAAAATGGTATTGAAGTTGTCTATGCAATACATCCTGTAGCAGGGAGGATGCCTGGACATATGAATGTACTTTTAGCAGAAGCTGATGTTCCTTACGAGCAACTTAAAGAGATGGATGTTGTTAATCCTGATTTTCCAGCAACGGATGTTGTTTTAGTTTTAGGAGCAAATGATGTAGTAAATCCTCAGGCTAAAAATGATAGTTCTTCTCCTTTATATGGCATGCCAGTTCTTGATGTGCAGGAAGCAAGAACGGTATTCGTAATTAAAAGAGGTATGAGTGCAGGTTACTCCGGAATAAAAAATGATTTATTTGATCTGCCAAATACTTCTATGGTCTTTGGTGATGCAAAGAAGGTATTAAATGATCTAATTGGAGAATTAAAGGATCTTGGAGTTGGGGATAAATAATAGTATATCTTCAAGTTTTTCAGATTACTTAAAAAATAAGCCATTTCGAGAAGTCTTACCTTGGATAGGCGGAGACTTGCAAACTTTGAGAGATACTTTTGTTTTCGATTTTGGTGAATCGATAACAAATAAAAAAATATTATTTCCGATTAATAAAATTCTTTCTGAAAAATTTGAAAATGATTATCTTCTAGGTTTTTTACAATTACCTGAAAACTTGAACTCACTAAGGGGTTTCGTAATCGTTACACATGGGTTAGGGGGTTCAACTAAACGGTTTGGTCTAAGAAGAATCTCAAGGAAATTGGCGAATAATGGTTTTGGAGTTCTTAAATTAAATTTAAGGGGATCTGGATATTCGAGATATTTGGCTAAAGGAAATTATTGTGCTAGATGCTCCAGTGATGTTATATCAGCAATAAAGTATTTTAAAAAATTAATTAATTTAGAGTTCAAAGATCCCATTAAAATGAATAATCTTCCAATCTACGGAGTTGGATTATCTTTAGGTGGAACAATTCTTTTAAATGCCTGCTTAGATTACAATCAAAACGATGGAGAAAAACTTTTAGATGGTCTAGCCTGCGTAAGTAGTCCTTTAGATTTGTCATCATGCAGTCTCTGTATTGAGAAACCTAGAAATTATGTCTACCAAAAATGGTTGCTTCACCGCTTAAAAAATCAGTTATGGGCTGGATATATTGATGAAGATAAAATTCTTAATAACGAGAAATTAAAAAATAAAATTATGAATTTAAAAAGTATAAGGGAATTTGATCAAAAATTTACAGCTCCAAGTTGGGGATTTAATTCTTTAGAAGATTATTATGTTAAATCTTCTCCAATATTTAGAATCCAGAAATCAATAAAAAAATTACCTCCAATGCTTTTTATTCATGCGAAGGATGATCCTTGGGTTCCATATAAGGCTACTTTTAATTTAAAAAAAGAATCTATCGATAAATTTACTATTTTAATAACTAAAAAAGGCGGGCATAATGGTTTTCACTCTATTAATGGATGCTGGTCAGACGAAGTCGTGAAAAATTGGTTTATCAGTATCTAGGACTATTTAAAAATGGTGTTTTTTTAAAAATCCATTTTTCTATTGGCTTCCCATTAATAATATGTGAGGTAAAAATTTCAGAAATTTTTTCTGGAGATACTTTCTCGTACCAAATACCATCAGGCCAAATAAGAAGAATTGGGCCGTTCTTACATATTCTTAGACAGTCAGCTTTTGATCTTAATATATGAATGTTCTTAGTAGAAGGATCATTCTCAAATCTTTTTAAAGTCTTTTTCAGAAATTCCCATGTTTTTTGACCTTCATTGCCTTTAAAGCATTTCTGTTTTGTGGGTGTTGCGCATAGTAGAAGGTGTTTATGAACCCCTTTTGTCATTTGTGGAAACCCTTCCCTTAATCCTTTTTATATGATTCTAGGCAATGTTATTAGCCACTGCAAAAAACTTCTTTAATAAAGAGTAAAGAAATTACTATAGATATTAATGATTGAAAGTCGATCTAAAATTGTAGGGATAAAACCTTTTTTTATTTATGTTGAGAAAAAAAGAAAAACAGACTTTAACAAGACTCTTTCTTTTAGGGGTTGGTGCACCAATTGGGCTTGATCGCTTCTACGAAGGAAATGTGACAGGGGGATTCTTAGCTATTTTGGGTTTTCTTATCGCTTTGATAACAGTAGTGGGGTTGTTGGTATGGATCTTCCCTTTTATTTCAAAAACTTTCCGCTTGCTAAGAGAATTTGAAGATGCAGAAGATTAAATTAAATATTTACTACTCCCACTAATAGCAGCGCTTGCTTTACCTCATAACAAAAAACTTATTGCAGTATGGTGGTTATTAGGAATTATTTAGAAGGTGTAAAATGTGTCTAATTAGTTAGATGCTTTTTAATATTCACTTTTATCCAATACTTACGTATTTTTTCCCTTTTTTAATTTCTTGTTTAACAAAAAGTCTGGCCCAATTATCCACTTCAAGAATATCCTCCAATGCAGGACTCAAATTCAAACTCTCCATATGTGATTCACAAGCTTTACTTATAAATATTGGAATTTCTTGAAAAGAAATTTTTTCTTTAAGGAATTGTTCAACAGCCATTTCATTCGCTGCGTTTAAGACTGCAGGCATAGTACCAGAAGATTTTCCTGCGGCATAGGCTAATCCCATGCATGGATATTTTAACTTGTCTGGCTCTTTAAAGGTTAATTGTCCAATTTCACTTAGGTTTAATCTTTTCCAATTTGTTTTAAATCTTTCAGGCCAACTCATTGCATACAAAAGAGGTAGCTTCATATCTGGCCAACCTAATTGAGCTAATACTGAAGAGTCTTCCATTTCAATCATTGAATGAATAATACTTTGAGGGTGGATAACTATTTCAATATTTTCGTAAGATGTCCCAAATAAATAATGAGCTTCTATAACTTCTAATCCTTTATTCATAAGAGTTGCAGAATCTACAGTTATTTTTTTCCCCATATCCCAATTAGGATGAGAAGTGGCATCTGCTACTGTGACATGCTTTAAATCCTCAACGGCCCAATCTCTGAAAGCACCTCCAGAAGCTGTTAAATGTATAGCTTTTAAACCCTTAGGCATCTCTCCTGTTGAAAAATTTGCATGTTCATAATTAGGTAACCCTTGTAAACATTGAAAGATAGCAGAGTGCTCTGAATCTGCAGGTAAGAGCCTACTATTATTTTTCTTTAATGCAGGAATAACAATTGGCCCTGCCGCAATTAAAGTTTCTTTATTAGCAAGTGCAATATTTTTTCCCGCATTAATTGCTGACATTGTTGGAATTAAGCCTGCACAGCCTACTATTCCTGTTACTACAGTATCTGCTTTATCCCATGCAGCAACCGCGTTAATCCCCTCCTTACCACCTAAAACCAAGGGAGCATTATTCAAATTTAAGTTATTAATATTATTTTTTAAATCTTCTATGAGATTTTCATCCTCAATTGCAACTACTTCTGGTTTATGTGTTTTAACTTGTTCAGTTAATAAATTAATATTTCTTCCTGCAGAAAGAGCTACGGCTTTAAACTTATGAGGCTGTTCATTAGCTATCTCGAGAGTTTGAGTCCCTATTGAACCAGTGGAACCGAGCACAGTAATGTATTTCAATTTTCTCTGATATTTCTAATATCTTCCCATTTAACGGTGAATTTAAAAAACAAAAATTTCAAATTGGTTTTTTTCTTAAAATTTAGACCCTTATCCATTTGGTTATTTCCTTAGATTGATCAATAAGTTCAATACCTTTTTCTTTTAACAAACTCCTAATTTCATCTGCCTTCGCATAATTCTTTTCCTTTTTTGCTTCTAATCTTTCATTAATAAGTGACGATATTTCATCTTCTTTTATTTTGCTTTCAATTACTAAGTCCTCTTTTTTAAGACCAAGTACCTCAGTTAACTCTTTAAGAGTTTTAAAATTCCAAAGTAGAAAAAATCTTTCATTTAGGTCTACTTCAAAACTTTCAACTCTTTGAAATTGGTTTAAAAAGTTTTTTAATGGTTTCGCTAAATCATAAATAATTGCAATAGCTCCTGCTGTATTAAGGTCATTACCAAGAGCTTCAGAAAATTTTAGCTTTTTTTGAGACAATTCAAAACTTATTGTCTCTTTATATTTTTCTTCGATAGATTCATTTTTATCAATAGATTTAAAAGTACCTTTTGTAATGTCTGTAAAAGAAAGGGCTATATTAATGTTTTTCCAGGCTTCTGAAGCACTTCTTAAAGCTTCTTCAGTGAAATCAAGAGGTTTTCTATAATTTACAGTCATAACAAAATATCGCAAAGTCATTGGGCTTATGCCTGACTTTATTAGTTCTCTTATAGTTTTAAAATTTTTCAGGGATTTACTCATCTTCTGTCCATTCACGTTGACCATCCCATTATGTAACCAATAGTTTGCTAGATTTTTGCCATTTGCTGCTTCCGATTGGGCAATTTCATTTTCATGATGTGGAAAAATTAAATCAGACCCACCCAAATGGATATCAATGGTATCTCCTAATTCATCTTTAACCATCGCCGAACATTCAATATGCCATCCTGGCCTCCCTCTACCCCATGGTGAATCAAAATATGGTTCATCATCTTTGGCTTTTTTCCATAGTGCAAAATCCTGCGGATTAAGTTTTTTTGTGTTTTCATCATTAGTCATTCTTCCTTGCTGATTTATATTCTGTTCTTGTATATTTTGATTACTTAGTTTTCCATAATTTTTATTTTTAAAAACAGAATAGTAAACATCTCCATCCCTAGAGTATGCATAACCTTTGTCCTCAAGAATTGTTATGAAGGAGCAGATATTGCATATATGATTTGTTGCTCTTGGCATACTATCCGGACGCATTATTCCTAAAGAATCCATATCTTTATGAAATTCAATAATATTTTTTTCAGATACTTCGTTCATTGAACTGTTTTCTTCTTTAGCTCTTTTTAAGATCTTGTCATCAATGTCTGTAAAATTTTGAACATACTTCACTTTGTAATTACTGTAAATTAAAAATCTTCTCAAAACATCCCAAGCTATATAACTTCTGGCATGACCAAGATGACATAAATCATAAACAGTTACTCCACAACAATAAATTTTTACTACATCATCAATAGGCTTAAAAACCTCAACTCTTCTGCTTAAAGTATTAAAAAGTTTGATCATCTTAAATTAAGTATTTCATAAGGTTTATTTTGTCTCCATCCAATTGTCTCCAATACCAATATCAACTAAAAGAGGCACATTTAATTTTACACAATCTTCCATAGTCTTCTTTACTAATTTCGTCGTAATTTCCAAAGAATCTGGTTCAACTTCAAACAATAATTCATCATGTACTTGTAAAAGCATTTTTGCGGGAACATTCATTTCTATCAATTTCTTATTTAGTTGAACCATTGCAATTTTAATAATATCTGCACTTGAACCTTGTATGGGAGCATTAGCTGCGGCTCTTAATGACTGAGCTTCCATGCCAGCCCTTCTTGCAGATTGTAAGTCAATTTCGTAAGGATCTTTTCCTATTAATCTTCCAAGTCCATTTTTATCAAACTTAAATTCTCTTTTTCGACCAAAAATTGTTTTTACGTAACCTTTTGATAAGGCAAGCCTTTCTTGAAGTTCAAGGAATTTAAAAATTTTTGAATATCTTTCTTTGTACTTTATTAGGAATTCTTTTGCTTCTGGAGTACTTACTCCTGTAGAACGTGCAAACTTTTTTATCCCCATTCCATAGATAACACCGAAATTTATTGTTTTACCCACTCTCCTCTCATCAGAGGATATTTCTTCTTTCTCAAAAATTAATCTTGCAGTCAAAGAATGAATGTCATCATTTTTATGAAATGCATTAATTAGTATTTTTTCATCCGCTAAGTGGGCAAGTATTCTTAATTCGATCTGAGAATAATCAGCTGATAAAAGTTTCCAATTTTTTTCAGGCAAGAATGCTTTTCTTATTCTCCTACTAAATTCAGTCCTAACCGGGATATTTTGAAGATTAGGATTGCTACTACTTAGTCTCCCAGTCGCTGTAGCAGCTTGATTAAAGTTTGTATGAACTCTTCCTGTCTTTTCGTTTATGAGATTTGGAAGAGCATCAATATAGGTGCTAAGTAATTTGCTAAGAGTTCTATGTTTTATTAAATGTTGGATTATTTCATGTTCGTCGACTAATCTTTCAAGAACTACTGCATCTGTACTCCATCCTGTTTTTGTTTTCCGTGATTTTTTCTTATCCAAATTTAATTTTTCAAACAAGATCTCACCAAGTTGTTTTGGTGAAGATAGATTAAAAGTCTCCTCTGCTAATTCATAAACTTTACTTTCAATATCTTCTAAGGTGCTTTTTAGTTCTTTTGAGAGTTTATCTAAATAAGGGATGTCGATGGTTATTCCATTCATTTCCATTTGAGACAATACCGGCTCTAAGGGCAGCTCGATTTCTTCGAACAATTTGATTAATTCATTTTTTTCTGTTGAAAATCGTTCTTTAAAAATTTTGACAATCTTAAAAGTTAGAAATACATCATAACCACAGTAAATACTAGCTTCATCAATATCAACAAATGAAAAGTCTTTATTCTTCCCAACTGTTTCCTTGAATGAAGGGGGCTTAAATCCAAATAATCTAAAACTAATTTCACTTAACCCATGCTTCTCCTGATTATTAAGAAGGTAGTCTGCTAACAAGGTGTCAAAGGTTACGCCTTTAAGATCAAGTCCATGATTAAAAAATATTTGCCTATCAAATTTAGAATTTTGGAGTGCCTTTTCTTTGTTTGGATCTTCTATCCAATTTCTTAGCTTTGAGAAAACATCTTCAATTGATAATTGATTGGGAGTATCTTTTTTTGTTTGATGACCAAGAGGTATATAAAATAAATCATCATTTTCTTCTCCAAGACATAGCCCTATCCCAACAAGTTCTGCATCGATTGGATTCAAACTATTGGTCTCTGTATCTAAAGAAACTATTTGATTGGTCTTATCTAATCTTTGAATTAATTTATTGAGTAATGCAAAATTATTAACAACAGTTACGTTGATTTTAGGGATTTTATTTTCACTATTTTCTAGTTCATTATTATTTGAGACTTTTGGTGCCTTCTCCTCTTCTTTAGCTACATTATTTTTGTCAAAACCACCTTTGCTGAAAGTTGAATTGAAAATATCAATTTGTCTAAGTAGTGTTGATAGTTCTAGTTTTTGCAGTGACTCTGAAAGTAGTTCTTGATTTATATTTTTTAATTCATAACCGTTACTTAAAATCAAAGGCACCTCAGTATTTATTTTTGCTAAATCCCTGGAAAGAAAAGCATTATGTTTATCGTTTCTGAGCTTTTCTATAACTGAACCTTTGATGAAACCTTTATATTTCTTATCGTTGTTTTGTTGAATATTGTCCAAAGCCTGATAGATTCCATCAAGAGTGTCGTTCTCTTTTAGTAGATTAATTGCAGTTTTTGGACCTACCCCTTTAATACCCGGAATATTATCAGAACTATCACCAGTTAGGGCTTTAAGATCAACTACTCTTTCTGGCGCAACACCTAATTTCTCTTTTACTCCATTTTCATTTATAAGAGTTGGATTACCACTTTTCGCATATGGACCACCACCCATATAAAGTACATAAATATCTTTTTGATCATCTACTAATTGAAATAAGTCCCTATCTCCAGAAAGAATATTCACGCACCATCCTTTAGAAGAAGCATCGTTTGCAATTGTGCCTAGGAGATCATCTGCTTCGTATCCTGGAGATTTAAAAATTGGTAAATTAAGGCTTTCTTCTAAAATGATTTCTAGTTGTTCAATATCCTGAAAAAAAACATCTGGTGCTACATCTCTATTGGCTTTATAATTTGGATCTAATTCATGTCTGAAAGTTGGTTTTTCGGTATCAAACGTAATACAAACACCCTCAGGACTAATATTTTTGCAATTATCCAGAAGACTTTTTAGAAATCCATAAGTCACACTTGTTGGAAATCCTTCTTTGGTTGTTAAACCTCCATCAATCCCTTTGCTAAATGCATAGAAGCTTCTAAAAGCAAGTGAATGACCATCGACTAAAAGTAAAATTGGTTTTTTAGAGTTTTCAGATTTTAAACTCATTTTCTCTTCTTAGCCCAAGGTGGAATATCAATAAAGATTTGCTCTCCAGGTTCTAATCCATCAATTACTGAAGTTTTATTTCCACTACTAATACCAATTTTGATTTTTTCAAATTTGGGAGAATTGTTTTTATCAACTTTCAAAATTCCTTTTTCACCTTTTTCAGTGACAATAGAAACTGTTGGCACTAAGATTTTTTCTTCATTACCTTTGACTCTAAATTCAAGATCTGCAGTCATTCCAATTTTAATTTCTTCAGAAATATCTTTAAAATTTAAAGTTACTTCGAATGAGGTTACATTATTATCTTTTACAGCTCTTGTAGCTATTTTTTTAACTATGGCACTATATTTTTTTGAGGGATAAGCCTCAATTCTTACTGAGGCTTCTTGACCTATTTTTATTCTGCCAATGTCACTCTCAGGAACTTTAGCAACAATTTCTAGGCCTTCTGATAGTTCAAAAATAAAGTTTTTGGTTTTAGGGTCTGAACTTAAGTTTGTACTTGGTGTGACATAAGATCCTATCTCAGCATATTTTGCAGTTATCTTTCCTCCATATGGAGCTTTAATTAGATAGAAACTTTTTTCAGCTTTTGCATCATTAAGTTTTGCGCTACTAATGTTGTAGTTATTTTTATAACTTTCATAGTCTTCTTTACTTACCGCACCTTCTTGATATAAATATTCCCTTCTTAAAAATTCAGATTTTTGTTTTTCTACATTTAATTCAAGTTCTTCAATTTTATAGATAAAGTCTTCATCATCAAGAGAAGCTAAAACCTGATCTTTTTTTACAAGATCTCCCTCATCTACTTTGATTTCTTTTATTACGCCTTGCTTCCGAGGCCCAATATTGCTTGTCCTTATTGCTTTTACTTCACCGCTAGTATTAATTGAATCTGAGAGGATTCCTTTTTCAACTTGAACTACAAAATCAGAAATATCTTTTGACTTATTTTTCTTGAAGGAATTGGTTATAAAAACGAAAAATATAGCTAGAGAAAGCAATATAATTCCACTTCTTAGATTTATATTTTTTTTTATTAAATCAAACATTTCTTTTTAAAAGCAGAAGTAGAGAATATTTAGGAACTAAATAAATAATCAAGACGATTATAATTAACTTATCCAAGATTGGTTAAGTAAATACTATATTACTAGAAGATGTTTTCTTGATAATTTTTCCATAAGTTTTTTCAAATGTTAAAAGCAGGTATTATTGGATTACCAAATGTTGGAAAATCAACTCTATTTAATGCACTTGTAGAAAATGCTAAGGCCCAAGCGGCTAATTTTCCCTTTTGTACTATAGAACCTAATAAAGGCATAGTTTCAGTCCCAGATCAAAGGTTGCAAGATTTAGGTAATTTAAGTTCTAGCCAAAATATTATCCCAACAAAAATTGAATTTGTAGATATCGCAGGACTAGTAAAAGGAGCTAGTAAAGGCGAAGGTTTGGGAAATAAATTTTTATCAAATATTAGGGAGGTTGATGCAATAGTTCATGTTGTAAGGTGCTTTGAAGATATTGATGTAATTCATGTTTCTGGAAAGGTAGATCCCTTGGATGATATTGAGATAATTAATTTGGAATTGAATTTAGCTGATTTATCTCAACTCCAAAAAAGAAGAGAAAGAATTAAAAAACAGGTTAGAACTAGTAAAGAGGCAGCAAAAGAAGACACCTTACTAGAAAAAATTGAAGAAGAGCTAGAGAAAGGCCTTTCAGTTAGATCAATATCTTTGAATGAAGAAGAAAATTTAATAATTAAGCAATTAGGCTTCCTTACTGCTAAACCAATTATTTATGCAACAAATTTGAATGAAAATGATTTAGCTGAAGGTAATGATTTTTCATCAACAGTTCAGAGTTTTGCAAGCAATGAAAATACAGAATGTATTAAAATATCAGCGCAAGTTGAATCTGAATTAATAGAGTTAGAACCAGAAGATAAAAAAGACTACCTTATTGGCTTAGGAGTAGAAGAAGGGGGATTAAGTTCTTTAATTAGATCAACATATAAATTATTGGGATTAAAAACTTATTTCACTACCGGAGAAAAGGAGACAAAAGCATGGACAATAAAAGATGGGATGACTGCGCCACAGGCAGCAGGAGTAATTCATACTGATTTTGAAAAAGGATTTATAAGAGCTCAGACTATTTCATATCAAAATTTAATTGATTCAGGTTCAATTGCCAATGCAAAAACTAAAGGCCTTTTAAGAAGTGAAGGTAAGGAATATATTGTTAACGAAGGTGATGTAATGGAGTTCTTATTTAATGTTTAGTAAGTCTCTTAAGGCTTACTATTTTGCTTTTTGAATTTAAATTCAAAAAATGAAATTAATAAAATAAAGATACATCCTAAGCAACTTCCTATTAACCCAAAAACAATGGTTGTAAAGCCATCATCGTATCCATATTGTAATTGTGGTAAGTGAGGGGGTATTGGCATTATTTTTCAACAGAATTTTCAATATCTTCCAGTAAATGTTTAGTTGATCTACTAAAACCATTAGTTTTTAAATAGTTTTGAGCCTCTCTAAATTTTTCAGCTACTCTTTTTGCATAAGGAGTATTCATGGAATTTTGAGTCATGTTGAAAATGCGACTCATTTTATAATCTGATTTAGGTAACCCCTTGATAAGTATTCAAAAATACAAGAATATAAAAATAGGATTTTTTACTTACTAAGAAATTTATTGTGAAAAGTTCTTGATTCTCCAAAATAAAGTTTTTTCAAATTAGAAAAATTGACAATGATAAATATATTCTTAATTCTTTTTTTTGTACTTTTATTTTTATTACTTTTTTATTCAAAACGAAAAAATAAGTCAGCAAAAAAAACAACAATTATTCCAACTTATGTACCTTTATTAAAAGAACAAGAATTTAATCCTGACATAAGTACTGATAATTGGGATTTACACAAACTTAGATTAGATAAATTTAAAAGATCACAATATAAGGGATTAACTTTCTTCGTAAGTTCAGAAAATAAAATTTACTATCTTTCTGAAGAAGGGGATAAGGTTTATTGCTAATAGGTGAAATTAATTTTATAAATAAGAAAAGCCGATAGAAATTAATAATATTAATGAAGTATTGTTTTTTATTATCAGAAAAGTTCTATAGGGTTATCGAATGGGAGTGGAATACCTTAAAAAATCTAAGAAGAACAAAAAGAAAGAATTTTTTTCTAAGAGGTTCATTTGCTTTATTTAGTTTATTCTCTATTCTTTTTTTAATATTTTCTCCTCCTATTGTTTTTGGAATGATATTTGGAGAGGGATTGAAATTTAGTACTTTTTTTATTTGGATATGGATTTTAAATTTGAAGTTTTTTTGAAAATGTATAATTTATTTCCCGAGAGTATTTAAAATTAAGAATATAAAAAAATTACCTTATGCCAAAAATATTCAAACAAAATAAGTTCGCTTTGTTGGGAGCAAATCTATTAATAATTTTACTCTGGGTAACTATATCTTCCTTTCTGATGAATTTATTTCAAAGTGAAAATGCCCCATTTTATATATATAAAATTTCTTTTTTAATAAGATTTCTCCCACCTATTTGGGTTACATGGTTCCTATGGATAAAAAGAGGTGGTTTAAAAAGATAAATAACAAAATTATTTTTTCGTATTTACTATAAAGATAAATCAGTTAAGCTCTGAGAGCTTACTTGAAATTTTCATGTAAGAATTAGGTAATCGAGAGATTGTTTTTAGCTAAGAAACAATCTCTTTTTTTATTTTTTTTCTTTACAAATATTTTTTTCTCATAAAAGAAGTGCTTGTCAGTATCCCTATTGACAAACACTCATGACGATCAATTTTTAAAAATTAAACAGGCAATCTATTATCAATTTCCACTACTCCAGAATCCATAAGACGGCCGATTTTAATAACTAAAGCCATATCTAACCTTGAAAATTCAGATTGATGGTTTGTTATCCAATCAAGTTCAGAAAGAGTTATAACTCCTAAAGTATTTACTTTAAGAAAAAGTAAGCCTAAATTCATTTTAAAAAATTCCTGGGATTATCCAGCCGAATAAGCCATAATTTACAACTAATGCAAATAAGCCCATCATTGCCATTCTTCCATTAGTTCTTTCGGCGTTTTGCCAATAAGTTGTTTTTGAATTTTCCATTTTTCTGATTTGTAGAATTGTTAAATAATAGGTTTTTAAACGAAACCAGGAATTATTTGACCTGTTGTTAGGTATGCTCCAACAGCAGCAATTAATCCAAGCATTGCGAATCTGCCGTTAAGAGTTTCAGCAACAACTTTTTCTTTTTCGATTGTTTTGACTTTTGTGTTTGTGTTTTTCATTTGATTAGAAGATGAATAGTTTGAATTTTCGTTTTGAAATTGCTTGGTTAAATAAGCAACGAGGATGGCTGTAAATAATACAATTACGGCTAAAAAACCTAAAAGTGGACTCATTAAAAAATGCCAGGAATAATTTGTCCAGTTGAAACGTAAGCTCCTACTAAAGCAACTAAGCCAATCATTGCCCAACGACCATTAACTTTTTCTGCATTTTGTGGGTAGCTGTCGTATGAAACAGACTCATCTATGTAAGGACGTGTTTCAGTAGGAAACATATTCTGTCTGCCTCCTGATTCGGTAGTAACGTTTGAATTAGCCATTAAAGTTTTATAATTGTTAACTAATGTAACACTACTATTAACAAATGTAAAGTATTAAGCCTAAATTAAGTTATATTCAAGATATTTATTACATAACTGTGCCATAACCGTCACAGATATTTAATATTTGTTTTTTGGCTTGCTACTTTTTACCTATTGATTCGCCAACTAATAAATCAACTCGTTATTTAAATATTTATTTTTAAATCTTTGAAGAGATACTAATTTGGTAAAGAAAACTACATCATTAAAAAATTGAATAATTAGTTTGTAAATACAAATCTATTTCAATTTATTATGGAATTCGCAAAAAAAATCATGACCGAAAAAGCTGAAAAGCTTAACGGTAAAGCTGCAATGCTTGGAATGTTCGCTCTTGTGGGAGCCTATTATTTTACTGGTCAAATTGTTCCAGGAATATTCTAATAAAATCCTTTTTATATTTTTTAGGGCTTTATTAAGCCCTTTTTTTACTGAATCAGTATTACCTTTTTAAGCATCTAATAATTCAAATAATTTACTTATTAGAAGCTCTCTTTTAAAAAAGTTTTATCAATATATTTTTTATTCTCTTCCCTTAAAATTTTCTGACCATCTTTTTCTGCCTTTTGTTTTCCAGTCTTATTTAATTTTTATCATTTAACTAATATTACATATTTATTTTTATTCATTTATTATTATGAGATTCTAGGCAATTTAATGTTTCCTCATAATATTTGTGTCAATAAATACTGATTATTTATTTTGACACCGAATTCCATATTTTGGGAAACTCTTAAGTTCATAAAACATAAATGCTTTTTCTTGGTGGAATCCCTTATCCGTAATTGTGAGATACTTCTGTCCACCCTTTTTGGTGAAGTTCGTGCCACTTTTCCCAGGCTAAATCTATGTTTAGTTTTTCAGAGGATTTGTACCCTCCAGGATCTCCAAGGTGATTTGTATAGAAAAGATGAGTATAAATTTTAAAATATGGTTTAGCAGAATTTTTGCATTCTTCGAAAAAGATCATTCTACTGCCTTCAGGATTTAATAGGCATCCGCTTGGCTTGTTAGTGCTGCAACCAAATGAGTACTTAGGCTCCATGCTTTACCCTTAATTGGCTGGTTGAGGATTAATACGTTTGTACTATAAGTTATATCCTATTTGTTTTGCTGTCAATCTTTTTAAGGTTAAGTACTTATTTACTAATAATTATTTTGTTTTTTAATAAAAAAGGTAATTTCTTTAAGCTTATGAATTACAGGGAAGATTTAGAAATCAAACTACAAAAAGTAACTCTTGCAATGCAGGAAGTTGTTGAGGATATTTATAAAACTGATCAGGAGAAGCAAAGAATTATTTGCAAACTTATTGAATTTAAAGAAGCAATTATTTCAAAGGGTATTGAACTTAATATTGAATTAGGGGCAGCCTAGAAATATCTAAAAATCTCATGAATGTTTAATAACTTTTAGGATAATGCTATTAATAAATAAGGTTTATTTATCTAATGCAGCCTGGTACTTTTGAATTATTGATTCTAGTATTTATCTTTTTAGGTCTTCAAGCTTGGTGGATTATCCCAATAATAAATAAAAATAATAAATTAAATAAGAGAGGTAATGATTTAAGAGAGGAAATTAAGCAACTAGAAAAGTTATATAAAAAATAAATTAGTTCTTTTCTTTTGTTTTCACAACCCCCCCAATTGTTTATTTAAGTAGAAATATCTTATTAAAATCAAACCTATAATAATCTATATATTTTGAAAATTGAATTTTTACGAAGAACAGCTGTAGTGAGATACTCCTCCATAATTAAAAAATTTCCTTGGCTTTATTCGATTATATTTTTGATCTACTTCGGGAGGCTGTTCTTTGTATGGATTGCTAAAAACAGCCTGCAACTCTCTTATTTTGTTGTAATTACCTTTTTCAGCTTCTTCATATGCGGCGACGACCATCCATTCGCGCCAAGTATAGACTGGGTTAAGAGATTTCATTAAAGAAGATTTTGCTGTAAAATTTGACTCATTCTTCAAGATTGCTTGCCAATTTTTAAGCCATACTTCCCATCTTCTATTGATCTCATCATTAATTGGTAAATAGAAACTGTCTTTTAGATAATCTGATTTATTAGGGATGTCAGAGAGTTTACGGAACAAAATTGTATAATCTGCTTTTGAAATGACCATAAGATTAAACAGTTCATTAATAAGACCTTCGTGATAATGTTCTAAACCAATCTTGTTTGCCCACATTTTTTTCAACTCCTTATTTATTAATTTCGAAAAATCATTTTCGATTTGTTCTAGCTTTTCAAGATTTTGTTTCCTTTCTGAAAGTAATGGACTAAGAGAAGAACAAAATGTTTTAAAGTTGATTTCCGCAGCAGAAGGTTGGTTAAAAAATGAGAAATGCTCACCTCCACCTGTCCATGGTTGAAATCTTGGATCAAATAATTCGCAGAATCCAAAGGGTCCATAGTCCAAGGTGTAGCCTCCAGCAGCACAATTATCGCTATTGAAGTTGCCTTGACAATAACCAACTCTCATCCAGTTAGCTACAAGAGATATAAGTCTCGATCTATATAAAGAAGCCAGTTTTATTACCTTACTTTCAAGTGAAATTTCAAATTCAATTTCATTTTTATAGTTCCTATCTATAAGATGTTGAACAATCATTTTTAGTTCATTGAGGGCCTCATCATGAGCATTATTGCGAACTCTTCTTGCAAAAAGTTCAATCTGGCCAACACGTAAAAAAGATGGAGCTACCCTCGTTGTAATTGCCGCTTGATTATCAACCATGATGTCAGGTTCAAAAAACTTTGACCCTTTGGAATACCACGGTCTTCTAACTATTTCTGAACGTGAGACATAAAGTGTTAAAGATCTTGAGGTAGGGATTCCCAAGGCATCCATCAATTCCTGTGCAAGAAATTCTCTTACGCTAGACCTTAAGACAGCTCTACCATCTGCTCCACGACAGTATGGAGTTGGACCTCCTCCTTTAAGTTGCATTTCCATTCTTTTCCCATTGAATAAACCTTCAAAAACAGAAATTGCTCTGCCATCTCCATAACCATTGCCAGTGCCAAAGGGACATTGCTGGGTATATTCAGTCCCGTAAATTGATAATGCATAACCTGTTGCCCAACCAACAGGACTCATTGGATAATTAGCAACAGAAATATCACCTGAGAAAAAACGACAAAAATTCTGGTCTTTAGTAAGATCTGAGCTTAGTCTTAGCTCTTTAAAAAGTTTTTTGCTATGGGAGATATATTCTGGTTCTGGAATAGCAGTTGGAACAACTGGTACGTAATGTCCTGAATATACTGATCGCGGATTATGATCATTTCCATCTTTTGTTGATTGAGGATCTGCTTTAAGAGAATTCATAAAAGAATAATCTGATAGTTGAGAAAATTCAGAAAAATTTTCTGTAAGCTTTACTTTTAATGAATCAGATTTGGATGACATCAAATTTGTTATCTATTCTTATCTTAAAGGTGTTCTAATTTCTTTAAATTAAATACCCAAATGTATTTTATATAGATTCTATTAGGGATGTTTTTTGCCAATACGTTTGAGATTTAATAGAAGTTAAAATTTAATACTTTTAAAAAAAGGTTTTGAGTATATCTATTGTATTGGAAAAAATTTCTGAATCTGAAAAATTTAAAAAGTAATTTTTTAATAATATTTAGTTTTTAATAGAAGTCATTACTAATACTTGCTTTTTTTTGATTATATTTTTTAATTTTGATAAAAATTTTCTAAAGAAATGTAAGAAATTTAATAACTCAAACTTTTTTGCCTACCCACTGTTATTTTTCATATATTTTTAACTTACCCAGCCTTTTAGTAAATCAAACACGCTAATAAATAGTCCGAACCCAATAATTGGAGGTGCAATCCATCTAGTCATGAATTTCAAATAACGTGTTGTTTTTGTTCCAACTTTAGAAACGTTAAGTTCTTCATTAAACTTTCCAGGGACTACCCATCCCATAAAGAAAGTAACCAAGAATCCACCAAAGATTAGTAACACACCTCCAAAAATCGAATCAACTGTTCCAAGAATATTTAAATTTAATGCAGAAGGAATGCCTGCTAAGAACAGGAATAGAGTTATCAACCAAACCGATTTCTCTCTTTTAAAGCCAAATTTATCCATTAAAGAGGAAACTGGTACCTCTAATAATGAAACAGATGAAGTTATGGCTGCAATATAAGCTAGTGCAAAAAATGCAACAGCTACAATTCTCCCTGCTGCACCATATGAACCTAGGCCTGTTGGAATTGATATGAATAAAGCACCAACAGTAGATTCAGAAATAGCGTCACTTAAACCGAATGTTAAAACTATTGGGAAAGTTATAAATCCAGCCATTAGTCCAACCAAAGTATCTAATGATGCTACTCCAACACTTAATTTTGGAAGATTACTTTTTTTATTTAAATAGGATGCGTAGGTAACCATAATCCCAATCCCTAAGCTTAATGAAAAGAATGCTTGTGTAAATGCGTTTCTTATTGTTTGAGGATTTCTTAATTCATCAAAATCAAACTTAAGTAGAAATGTTTTATATCCTTCCCATGCACCTGAAAGTGAAGTAGCCCAAAAAACAAGAATCACAATAATTATGAAAAGGATTGGCATGAAATATCTTGTGACCTTTTCTATACCTTTTTTTATGCCTGATGAGACTATTATTGCTGTGAGTACAAGGCTTAATAGGTGTCCCAACAAAACACTGCTACCACTACTAATTGAGCCAAAGAAGGTTTCCGCTTCATTTAAATTTTTCGGTAATCCAAAAAATAAAGAATGGAATAAGGTATCGGCTGTCCATCCCATTATCACTGAATAATATGATGCTATTCCCAAGGGTGCTATGAAGAAAAGAATTCCTAATGGATACCAATTTTTCCCTGCAAGCTTTACGGGTGCAAGTAATGTGCTGGCCATTGCGTTTCTACCTAAAGCCATTTCAGCAACAAATACCGGAAGACATACGATTAAAACGATCAATATATATAAAAGTACAAAAGCAGCACCACCTCCTTGAGATGCTCTGTAAGCAAAACCCCAAAGGTTGCCTAGACCTACTGCACTACCAGCAGCAGCGAGAATGAATCCTAGCTTACTAGTCCATTGTTCTCTTTGAGAAATTTTTGAGTCCAAAATTAAAATCGTTTTTTTATAGTTGATTTATAACCTATAAATAAAAATTAGTTAATACTTTGCTTAATAAAACTAATTTTTTCAGATTAATTTCTTTGAGAAAGATTTAGAATTAAAAAACTATTATTATTCTCATGACTATTGAAACGAATATTCTGGATTTTCAATTAAGTAATACCTTCAAGGAGTATGAATCACGTATGAATGCTAAGGAACAGCAGAAGATGTTTAAAGAAATGGGAGTTAAAACATCTTATATTGGTAAATCATTAGATGATCCTCAAAGGGCAACTGTAATTTTTCAAGGGCCAGAAAATGTTTTATACAATATTTTATGAATCCTGAAACAAAACCTATTTTTGAAGCTTCAGGGCATATTTATTCGGATACAAAAATTACTCGCTGGAGTTCTTGAAAAAATAAAACTTTTATGAATTATCAACTTTTAATTGAATCATATTCTTTTGGTACATCCCTCTCTGAGCAAGAAATAGAACTTTTAAGTCATGAACTTGAAACTCAAATCATGAACATTAAAATATCAACAGATTTTGGCTGTTTTAAATCGGCTCCCTCTCATATTTGCGAAGGTCTTAATTTAAAAAAAGATACTTATTGGATTATGTGTCTTGCTGAAATATTAGATTTACATAAGCCACCCAAATTAGGGAAAACAAAAAGTGTGGAGGTTTTTGACTTACTTCTTGAAAAAGGACTTGTTATTGGTTAATTATTCAAGTATTAAAAAAAGTTATTTTTTTTCTTCTGATAAGATTAATTTAAAGTTAAAAAAAAATGGAAGATTCTGATGAATTGATATTGGGAAATATTATTAAGTTAACAAGATCAAGTGAAAAGAAATTTAAATTAGGAAATTTTAAAGGGGCTTTAGATGACAAAATGAAGGCTAATTTAATTTTGAAATCTAAATCTTGTGATAAAAAAATTATTGAAAAATATAGAGAAGAATTATCTAGTTTGTATTCCTCAAAATTCGATCTTATATTCGATCATAAGCTGAAAATTGATGAAATAAAGATAAATAAAATAGTTAAGATGTTGGAATCTAAAAGTGAGGAAAAATTAAAAAAACTTGATTATAAAGGAGCAATAAAAGCTTTAAGAAGGGCAGAAAAATACATATCAAATTAAAAATAATCTAAACTACAATAAATTTTAAGAAATTTTGCTTATTGTGTTTTTTTTAGCTCAGTTTAAAGTTAAAATACTTAAGTAATAATTTATGCAAAAACAAAATAATAAGAAACTAAAAAAGTTAGATACAAAGAGATTAGACACTCTAGATAAGTTTTTGAGAATTTTATGGAGAAAAGAGGTTCAATACAAAATAAATATCTAATAAAAGCATATCTGAAGGAGATTTCTTGTGAAAGTTCGAATAGGATTTCTAATTATACTTTTTATTTTTCACTCATTAACTGATTTGCTGTTAAAAAAAGAGTTTTAAAAAATAAATTTAGAAGGGCTCAAAAATTAAATTAAATCATTTGATTGAAAACATGAATTTAACAAAAGAAATACAAAAAAGTTTAGGTCCAGGGATTTTGCTGGCTGGAGCGGCTATTGGGGGTTCTCATTTATTGTCATCAACTACTGCTGGTGCGAGGTTTGGATTTTCATTAGTTGGCCTAATCCTTCTAACTAATCTTTTAAAATATCCATTCTTATTGGTTGGGACTAGATTTACAGCCTCTACTGGTAAATCATTATTAGAGGGTTTCAAAGAGAGAAATTCTTTATATCTACCTTTATTTCTAATAGTTAGTCTAATTACAGGTACTTTTACAATAGCTGCTGTAAGTTTTGTTTCTGGTGTCCTATTAACTAATATTCCCTTTTTCTCAGCTTTTCCAGCTATGGATTTGTCTATAGGAATCCTGATTGTTTCTGGAATGATATTAATTCTTGGTAAATATAAAGCCCTTGATAGAATTTCAAAATTTTTAGTAGCGCTGCTTACTTTTTTAACATTATTTGCAGTTATATCGCTTTTATTCAAAGGTTCAATAAATGATTCTTTAAATATGAGTTTTTTTGAACCAGAGATAAGCCCATGGAAGTTAACAAATTTAGCTTTTTTGATCCCTTTAATGGGATGGATGCCTTGCCCAGTAGAGTTATGTGTTTGGCCTTCTTTATGGATGTTTTCTCGAGCAAAAGACTCAAACTACAAACCAAATATCGGCGAAGCAGAATTTGATTTTAATCTCGGTTATGCAATAACTGTTGTTACGGCTATTTTCTTCCTTACTCTTGGAGCAATAACTATGTATGGTACCGGTGATGGTATGCTTTCCGGAAGCGGAGTCTCCTTCGCTCAAAAGTTAATACTCCTTTACACTAAATCCATTGGCAATTGGGCAAAATGGATCATAATACCTGCAGCATTTGCTGCAATGTTTAGTACTACAATTACTTGTTTAGATGCATATCCAAGAAGTATTTCTGCTATTCAAGGTTTATTGAGGGGAACTGATTTTGGGCACATGGATTCCAAATCAGAGCGAAATAGATTTCAACTGTGGATGATTGTTCATATCTTTGCATCATTAATAGCTTTGCTGATCGCAAGGTCTGGAGGTATAGGTGTAAAAGATTTTGTATTTGCTGCAATGACAGGAAGTTTCCTTACCGCTCCTTTATTTGCATGGATGGCAATGGATACTATAAATAGCAAATTAGTGCCAATTGAAAATAGATATGGATTGTTTCTAAAAACAATATGTTGGATAGGATTGATTTTTTTAACTTTATTTAGTTTATTGTTTATTGCAAATTCATTTTTTGGTATTGGAATTGGTTAATCTTCAATAATTAATAAATTCTTATCTAAGTAATTATGTAATATTTATTAAATTTATTAGTTTGAAAATAAAAAATAATTAAAGGGTTGATTTTTTTTCAGAATTCGTTTCTCTGAAGATATATTCTTTTTGGTACTATTTATGGTTATGCCTCAATCTACATTGGAAAGCTTATTATTTTTTTTGATACTATCTCTTGTTGCAACGTACATTGTAAATTTAAAGTATTCTTCAAAGTTAAAAATACAAAAGTAATTTTCAATTTATTTTTTCTCAGAATTAGATTTATTTACTTGGATCACCCCATGTCTCTTGGTATAGCCAACTCAAAAAAATAAGGGTAAAAATATTTCCAAATGCATAAAGTATTCCTAATAGAGGATTATAAATATTGGCAATTATTGTCGACATAATAAAGATTATTAGCCCTGAAAAAAACAAATCTTGGATGGGTAAATGATTTAAATTAATAGAACTTATCATCTGATAATTGTAGAAAATAACTAAAAATAATTATAATCGCAAATAGAGAGTTATTTACTAATTTGATTTAATTACTATTAGAAATTTTAAGAGATGGATTAGATTTGTTTCCTGTTAATTAAATCTTTATTGACTAAGTACTTTAAATAAATATATTAACTAAATAAACATTTTATACATGACAATGGCTTATTTATATCAATTTGATATTCAAAAAAAGGATATAGTTTTTAGAGTTAGTTTTAAGTAATTGGAAAACTTTAGTTACTATGAATATCTGAATTCAATTTCATTCCATCCACCAGTAATGATTATAACTACATTAGTTTTCTTTTATATAAGGAGAAAGATTTTATTGAAGGGTGAAAAGCATTAGAAATTTATTTGATACCTGTATTTTTTAAAGAGTCGAAAATTAAATAGACGAAGCAAATTAAGAAAACAATTACATAAATAGATTCCATTTAACTAATAGTTGTAATAGAGCTACTTAATCCATAAATTAGAAAAATAAAACTTGCAAATGTCACCCCAATCATTATCGTTGTATAGAGTTTATTTAATGTAAAATTATTATTTGATGAAAAATCGGCCACAACTAAATTTTTCATTGAATACTTATCTCTACTTTTGAAATTTTTACTGTTAACTAAGCTGCCTAAAATGGGTTCAGTTGAGACATTTAACTCTTGATTGATAACTGAATTTAAACCTTTATCTTCATTAAAGAATTTTGGGAACATATAAGTATGCCACAATGCTATTACTGCTACCCAAAAAACAACACTTACACCTGCTATTCCAAAAAGTAAAAATCTAAAATTCTCCATATTTTTAAAAATTATTAATTAAATTAAATCTACATCAAACTAAATATTCAAATATTTACATTTAAAAAAATATACTTAAAAAAAATCAATTAATCATCATTAATTGTGATTAATGATTAAAAATAATGTTATTAAGTGTTTTTGTATATATATAAATTAATGATTTAATCAATTATTAGTTTTAAAAGGGCACAATAATAACCAAATTTATTATTACTTTATAGAAATGGATTTTAGAGTCGTACTTGTTATTACACCAATAGTATTCTCATGGATATTTACAGTTTTTTGGTTAGGTAGATGGGATGTATTTAGATTGACACCACTAGGATTACCCAAGCAGGGAGTTGCACCTTTCAAAAACTATCAAGTATGGGAAGATTCTGCACTAATTCCTGATAAAGGCAGACCAGCAGAAGGTTATCCAGTATTTACTGTGAGAACAGCAGCTGTAAATGCTTTAGGAATTCCAACTGTTTTCTTTCTCGGAGCAATTTTGGCAATGCAGTTCAAAGCTTATTAATAGGTAGTTTGATGGATATAAGATTCTTTATTGTAGGAGCTCCCTTCGTCATTGCCTTTTTTTATACCTTATTTTGGCTAAGAAAATGGGGTGCTTTTGGATTGACTGATGATAATTTACCAAAAAAAATGACTTTAAAAAATGAATCAATAGAACAAAAATATATTTTAGAAAATATCTTTTTAACAAAAAATTAATTTAAATTTATCTATTTTTATTTATTAAATTGTCATGATTCCTATAGAACAGTATTTATTTTTTGCAGTTTCTCTTTACGCTTTTTTTCATCTTTCAATAAGCTTAGTAAGTTCATTAATTAGCTTTTCCTAAATAATAATTAAATAAAATATTAAACACTTATTTGTATAAAATTAATCTTTCTAAATTAAGAAAATCATTATATAAATATAGAAGTAGATATTAGGGCAATCTACTAGCCGCTAGCTTTGATAAGTACGGTTTGTAATGAGAACCTCCCTTTAACCTCATTTTCTTTTTCGCAATCTTAGAAAATGAGGTTTAAATATTAATAGAATAAAAAATATAAAATTATAATTTTGTATTAAAAATAAACTATTTTAATTAAAAAAATATCTATCACTTTGTATATTATTTACTTTTAAAAAAATAGTTTTTTATTTATAAAGAATATGTAGATATTTGGCGCATCTGCAACGGTTTACAATCCGTCTTTATGAACCTAGCCAACGAAAATATTCTTAACTACTTTTTAGTTATTTTAGTAGTTAGGAATATTTTTATAAAATATTTAACTTTTAGAGAATTTATCTCATCTATAGGTGAATTTAATGATTAATGAATTAAATAAAAAAAATACTTTAGAAAATATTTATAGAGATTTAGAATCTGGGATGCCAGAGAATAAATCTATAAAAGAGTATGCCCTTCCTAATGCAAGGCAATGGTTAGGAGGAAGATTTGTTGCTATATGGGTTTTGCCAATTTATTTCATTAGAAAGTTTGCAAAGTTTTCTTCCTCATCCGCGTTTGTTAAACCATATTCTCCCACTAAAAATGGTCCATCATATAAGCAACCAGAAACACTATTTACTGCTTTGAGGAATGTTTTTAAGGGTGAAGATCATTTGAGATTCTTTGATCATAGATTTATAGGTATTTGGGTTTTACCAATTGCCCTAACTGGGATAGTTTTTGAAATATTATTAATAGCTCCTACTAATAACACTACACCTTTTAATTAAGTATTTCTAAAATCTATACTTTAATTTTTAGGAGATCTAAAATTATATTGCTATTTCTTTTAAATTCCTATAATTCCTATTGAAACTTACTTAGAAGATTAAGATTAAATTTTTTATCTTAAAGTTATTTTTGTTTTCAAAATTAGATGGTTTTTATAATTGATAATGTTTGACAGATCTTTTAAAATAAAAAAAATTACTTATTCTTTTTTGTCTAGGAAAATAACAACCGTAATTTCTTTTAAGATAAAAAGTACATTAGAAGAATGGGCAAAAATTCTTGAAAGTAAAGAACCAGATCTAAGACATTCTGAATTTGATATTAAGCCACTTTTTAGAGGATTCAGTAAATATGATCCTAAAAAAGTTATTTGTATACAACAGACTTCAGAAGGAAATATTAAAAAGTTTGTTCAAGCAAATAGTGAATGGATTAAAAGTCACAAATTTGATTTCTCAACGATGGAAGAATCATCTAGGATATGAATCGTTTTGTAATTGCTAAGATAATTATAATTTTTTCATCATTATCTTATTTAGGTTTAATTTTTTTTCGAAATTATAATTCCCCAGAAAATATAGAAAAAAGATGTATTCTTAAATTTGAGAAAGATTTTAAAATCCCTTTAGAAACACCTCGTGAAGAATGGGGCTTGATTTTAGATTTAGCTGATAATAATTATTTAAAATGCATGGGTATACCTCAGTATTAATTATGGGAGAAGCAAAGAGAAGAAAAAATTTGGGAATTCCTCCTAGAGAAAAAACTGAAGATATAAAGTTGCCTCAACTCGATAAAAAAGCCATACAGCAAAAAGTTAGGTCCATATTATATAAATATCCAATAATACCTTTTCTTTTTTATGGAGCCGCCATAGTGATCCTAATAGGAGGTTTATTTTATGTCTTTCAATCCTTCAAAATTCAATAATTATGTGAATTACATATCTAAAGAGTAATTTGCATATGGATTTTAATTATTTATGTTTATTTGGAATAATATTGTAAAAAATTTTTTGTTCAATAAATGATAAAAAATGATGTATGAAAATTATTTACGATTGACACAATCTTATGGTGCTGTAATTTTGGATTAAATTAAAACTTTTTATGAAAAAAATAAATAAAAAATATGCTGAAATGATGTGTCAAGCTGATAATGCAGTTGGAAGAAAAGAAGTTGTTAGTTTATTAAAAAAAGCTGCAATGATTATGTCTAAATCTGAGGAAAATTTAGCTGCTTAAATTAGAAAACTATTTTATTAGGATAAATAAAACACCATAAAGAATGATAGATGAGGATGCAGCCATAAAAATGAATGGTATTATCATACCTGAGTTTAACCACCTTAAAAGTCTAATTTTTTTGTTAATTACTCTTGGCATTTTTCTTTAATCTCTTATTTGCAACTTAACAAGTAAATAAATGGTGTAAATGATTAATTCATCTTTTTAAATATCATTTTTTAGTTATTTTGAAAGAAAATTTTCTGCAGAAATATATTTTAATTCCATATGAATTTTATATTTTTAAAGAGATTTTTAGGTAATTAATACCTTGTATTCTTCAAATTTCTCAAGCAAGATTTAGAAACATTAGATTTTTAGATAATGATTGGAAATTTCAAAGATAGCCCTGAAGAATTTAGAGATTATGATTCCGAATTGTTACTTAAGATTTTAAATGAGACCTCAGTCGAAATTAAGAAAAGTGATGATAAAGAGCTGTTTGTAGATGAAAATTGGAAAATTAATTCAAAAAATATGGAAAATGAAATTTCTTCAGATGATAATTCAAATTTGAAGAGAATTTTATCAGATATTTTCCCAAATAAAAAAATAGTTATTCAGGATAAGATTGATGGTTCTCAGACTATTTTCTTATCCTAGTGTACTCAATATAAAAAATTTTTTTCCAATTTATTCAGTCTTTATTGTTAAGAAAATAATTAGTAAAAATTACTCTCGCTTTATTTTTTGGGAGAATTATTGTGCATTTACGTTCATCCAAGTTTATAATTCTGGACGCATGACATGGGAATAGGGAAAGGGATTCTCATTAACTGCACAAGACCATGAATAACCTCTTACAAATAAGAGAAAAAATCACAAGAGCCAATAGGCTTTACAAAGCCCAACTTTTGGCAACTAAAAATGGCTAAGTAACTCCATACAGAAGATCCGTCTTTGAAGAAAGAATCAGGCAAACACAAAAAGGAATGAAATTGAAAGACTCAAAAATTTAAATTCTTATTTCGAACTGATCAAAAAGAGAGGGCTTAAACCCTCTCTTTTTAAAGAAATATAATAATTTACAATATATTTCTTTTGCCGATTCTCGATTATTAAAAGAAAATTATTTTGATGCTTTTACTATTGATTTAAAGTATATAAATGGCAAATTTAATTTAGGAATAAAGAGGTAAATAAAGATGTTTAAAAAGAAATATAAACAATTCAATAACTCAACCAATAAATCAAAGTTAGATCAAGTCTTATGGTTTATAGAAAATTATTTGCCACATAAGAAATATCGAGGTGTTCAAAAAAAATTGTATATAAATAATCTAGAAGCGGAGACTATTAAGAAATTCTCTAAATTAGCCTCTACACGTTCTAAAACATTATTCCAAACTACAAAAAATACGACCATCTCTTTTACTTTTGGTAATTGGGCCTTGCCTTACCTGAAATTGCTTAAGAAAATAGGGATAGCTAAGTAAGAAAATTTTTATAGACTAAGACAAAATTTATCCTGAAAATAGAAATAAGTAAAGAGTAAGAAGTCTCAATTAGCTCTTTTAGAAATTTAAGAAAGAATACTTACTTTACATAAAATATACAATTGCTAAGTTTAAAATAATAGATAGATTAATTATGTTTCTAAATTATTTACCTAGTGAGATGGTTGAAGTTGTTGGTTTAACAATGATTTTTTCATTTCTAGTTGGAACTATATTGATTTTGTTATTTACATCAGATCAGGCAAATACAAAGAATCTATATTTAAAGAAGGCTAAATAAATTTTAAATAATTTATCCTTACATAAAGAACTATTCTTTAAATAAAATTAACTCACAATTTTAGAACATAATTTTTAATATTGGTATATAGATAAATTTAAGATTATGGGTGAAGCTAAAAGAAGAGAAGAATTAGGATTGCCACCTAGACAAAAAAAAGTTGAATTGAATAAATCTGATAGATACTTTTCATGGCTTCCAATTACCAAATCGAGAATTAAGAAATATCCATATATGGGCGTAGCAACAATGGCACTAGGAGCGATAATTCTGTTAGTAAGTGGCGGAGCAAATATTATTAATTAGTTAGACTTTGGCCTGGCCTAGAATTTATCTAAGGTTTGTCTCGTAATAGTTTAACGCCAGATATTATTGAGATTATTGAAGCTATACCAAGAAATATCGAGTAAAAAGGTTGCAAATTAATAACGCCAAAATTACCCGTATGCCATTTTATTAACCAGAAAGCATCTACTCCTAATGATTGAAGAATACTATAAATAGTCCCAGATACTATAGTAATTAGTAAGGGGAGTGCTGAAATTGAGGTTATATTTCTGTGAATTTTTCTTTTATTGGTTTTTAATCTTTCCATCTATTTCCTCAAATAAATATGTAATTCTTTTTCGTTTTTGCATGGCATCCATTTATCCTGGTTCTTATGTACTCCTTCGCAACCAAGTTCTAAAGATCTTTTTTCAGCGTCCTCTTCAGAAAGAAATGTACCCCTCATATGTGCAAGAGAATAACTATTGAAATTTAGAGATAAGAAAAATAAAAAAATAAAAAATTTAAAATTTATAATAATACGCATTTTTAACTTTTAAGAACAGAATCACAAATACTAGATGGATTTGCTTGTTTAACTAATTTTAGTCTTTTGATAAGTTTGTCTCGATCTATTTGATGTTTTAAATATTTAATACATAAATTTTTTCCCTGATATACCTCTGCTATTGGAGTAATTTTAAAAGCAATAGCAAAAGTACCAATAACTAAAAGAATGTTTGTAGTTAGTCGAATATTTGGTCGAAAATTTGATCTCATTCGTATTCTTTATTTCTGTCAATAATTTCCCTTAAATATATATCTTTTAGCTCGTCATTGTATCCATTTTTTTCAAATTTCTCTAATTCCTTCAAATATATTTCTGTCATTAAGAAGATTTGGATATATTGTTTTTCATATCTTCAATTTGGTTGATTAATTCATCTAACCATTCTGTATTATTTTCGGATCTTCTCTGAAAATATGTAATTTTAGGTTGATTTATTTCTAGTGTCTCATAATCTCCACTCATAAATTCCCCCTTAAATTTATACTGTGCGTAATTTATCTAGAGAAATTATGCCCATCAATAGGCTCTAATACTTATTTGACATTTGCAATGGGTAATAAGTCACTTTTTTAATAGTATAAATATCAAGGAATTTATATCCCAAAAATTATGGCATCTAATGAAGAACTAGAAAAAAGAATTGAGACTTTAGAAAAAGAAGTACAACACCTAAAAGCAGTTCTGCAATATCAAATGAGAAATAAGAAAAAGTGATTCATTCTTATTGCATAGCAATTACTTTTGGTAAGGTAAGCATTCTCTCTCGGTTATTTTTGTTACCTAATGTCAAAGCTAAATATTAAAAATTAGTCACATTTTGAAAAAATAAATTTAATCATTGATATTTAGGACATATTTGTTTTTATATGTATAAAAGTACTTAATATGATTCACTCAATAGCTATTTCATTGTTAGTTTTAGGCTCCTTAATTGTTTACAAAAGACTCAAAAGAAATAAACGGCGATTTCACGCACCACCTACAAATCAGCTTCCTAGTTGAGACTTAAAGTCTGTCCTCGTCTTCTCCAAAAGGATTATATCTAATATCCCAAATTAGAACTACTGCTATAGATAAAAACAAGAGACCAAAAACAACTTGAGAGGGTGGAAATATCATCAATGTAATCTAGCAATTATCAATCAGCTTTGCTTATAAAAAATTTAAAGGGTAATTAATATTATTTGGTTCTAAATGTTTTACATAACATGCTGTTCTGCAATCTATTCCCTCACTATTGATGCTAAAAGAATATATATTCAAAAAAACTTTCCAAAGCATCTGAATCTTTAATATTGGAAAAAATGTCTTTTTTCATAGTCAATCCTTCATTTTGCAGCTTATCTAGCAATTAATAATTAATAAAGTCAAATTTTAGGTAAAGTACCTATTCACCATTTTTTTAAATAAAACTATTGAATCTATAATTTCTTCCACCCTTTTTCTAATAGTTTTTTATATTTGTTTCTCGCTGCTTCGATAGACTCAACACTAGAGTCTTTCATGATTGGCTTACTTAATCTCTTAAAAACACAATTATAAGAAATTAAAACTGCATTAATCATGGAAGAATGCTTAGAACTATCTTCAAAAGCTTCAAATAATTTTAGCCTCGAGCTGGCTTTTTTAATTAAAGTAATTTTTCCATAAAAAAAGGGGCGTTAGCTTCGCCCCAACCAAAAAGAGGGATAATCCCCATCACCCAACCTTCTTAAAAATCTTAGCACTATATATGGTGTTTGTAAGTATTAAAAATTACCTATTGATGGGGTTGTTTGTTTCTGTTTAATTTGTCATTATAGGAGTCCCCATCACCTAGGCTCGTAAGAGTCTTTTTTTTTGTTATTTTTCACTTTTAGGCTTATGCGTTTTTAATTAGTGTTTAAAGACTTTTTATTTAATTTTTAAATTCGATAATTAATAATTAGAAAAAAATAATTTTATTCATGCAAACTTACATCGTACACTGGCAATTTCCAGATCAAGAAAGTCATATGCAAGGGGCAGAAGCTTTTGCGGGTTTTGTTGAAGGTGGATGCGAAGGTGATCAATTTGATGGTTTTAAAGTTCTTAATCGAGTGGTAAATCCTGAGGGAGCTAATGGTTGGGCTATAGTTGAATCTTCAAACCATCAGAATATTTGGAAATGGAGTAGTATCTGGGTCGACAATTTTGGCGTAGAAATTGAAGTCACACCTGTTTTGACAGATAAAGAATTTCTCTCCGTCCATAAAGAAATTGCGGCATCCTCCAATTAAAGTTCAATCTTTTAAGTGATTGACAGTTGATCTAACATAGATGGAAAGTAGATGTTTTTTATGGGAAAATTTTCTTCTCAAGAAATTGAAAGTCAATACAATTTAATAAAAATGCTTTTGACTGAACCTGAAAAGTATAGAGATGCAATTAATGCAATAAAGAAAGATATTGAATATATGCCCTTAGAGCTTAAAAAAAAACTTGAGGAAGAAGATATTATTTTATGAATGAAACATAAACATCATTTATTATTATCATTAATTTCCAAAAAGTTAGTAAATAACTATTCTCGTAAACTAACCGAGAGAGTCTAAATCTCTTCTGTGGTGAACTGCATTTCCGTTATATTGTGGAACCTTCTGTTCTCTCATTAAATCTGCAATAGTGGGTAAATCTTTTGCATTATCAAGATCTTTTGCATTTTTATCTTGAATTGCGAATGGTGATCTTTTTAAATTCATAATTAATTACCTCAAAATTTTTGTTGGATTCTGATTACAGATCCTGGATTGTCATGTACGTAAGAGTTGAAATCTCTTGCAAGCAATAAGCAGTCGTACGCATCGCGTGCATAGAAGCCGACTTCATGTGTATTATTTGATGAATCTTTGTAACTCAACACATATTTATTACAAGATTGGATCGGTGTTGAAAGCATTTAGTTTATTTTTCATACCACTAAGTTCTAACTAGGCATGCTTATCAAACGACTAATAAAAATGTACGGTTTAAGGCACAAATATATACGGATAGAGGACCCAACAATTAAATTTGAAAATTAATATAATATTCATGTAAATTTCGATCAAGCAAGATATTATATCCAATACTTATAAGCCTTTTTTGCGATGAGAGCCTATTTTTCCAAGCAACTTTTACCTTTATACTATTACTTTATAAAAACATCAACTATCTAGCTAGATTAGTGTGTTCTAGATTAAAAATGTATTTTTCTCCATCATCATCACCATCGTCATCATCATGGAAGGAAGAGATTAACACATAAACTCCTCCAAGTCCAAGTAACATAGAAAAATAAAGAATTGGATCAGTCATATTTTAAGTTTGAAACATTCAAGTTAAATTTGAGGAAGCTTTTAAAAATCTACATTTTCTTTTAATTATTTAGATGAAAAACTTTCTGCGATCAAAAAATTGTTTTTTTATTTGAGAAAATTGAAAGTAGATCTAAAATAAGGAAAATTTGCTGCTTTCTTTAAGTAAGTTTTAACAAGATTTTAAAAATCAATGTGCGGAAGATTTGAGCTAAAAACTAAATTTGAGGAGTTACCAATGGTTTTAAAACAAGATTATCCAAAAGGACTTGATTCTAAATACGAGACTCAAAATCTTATAAGGCCTAATGATCCTGTGCTTGTAATTAAAAATGAAGGAAGAATTAAAACTACTTTTATGACATGGGGATTCATATCCCCTTGGGCGAAAGACCCATTTGACAATAAGAGACCAAGACCATTTAATGCAAGATCAGAAACCGTAGAAGAAAAAAAACTATTTAGTGGAAGTTGGAAACATAAAAGGTGCCTAGTCCCTGCGAGTGGTTTTTTTGAAAAAAAATATCGTGTTCGAAAAGCGAATTACAAGACTTTTTGGTTAGGAGGAATTTGGAGTAAGTGGACCTCCCCAGATGGCGCAGAACTTGAGAGTTGCTGCATTTTAACAACTGAACCAAATGATTTAGTTAAACCTTTACATCACCGCATGCCTGTAATCGTACCTAATGGATATGAAGAACAATGGACAGAGCAAGTTAAAGATGCAGATGAATTAAAAGGATTATTTCCAATAATGATGGGTTGGTCACCTGATGGTTGGCTAGTAGAGGATGTAAGGGGGGGGGGAATTGATCAAATGAGTTTGTTTTAAATGGAACGCTCACTAATTCCAAGTTTAGATTAATGGCTAAATCTTATTGGTTGATTAATTCAACTAGGTCAGAAGTTAAAAGATTTATGAAAAACGATAAGAGCATTGATGGAGTTTTTGAGTATATGTTCATAGATACTGGAAAAATAGTGGGAGGATTAGAAAAAAAACCACCAGTAATGACAAATACAGTTTCTGTTGAAATAGATTTAGCTAGAGAAATTTATGAAAGATTACTTTCTCAGGGATGGAGTAAAATAGAAGAAGTTTGGCCTTAGAAAGATAGTTAGATCTATAGGGTAGAACTTAATTGATTAAAATAATTTGAAATCCAATTAACTGAATATTAACTAAAATTGACACTCGATTTAAAATAGTGGGAAATTAGTCAATTATTAGAACAGATCAAAAAGAAATATCGAAAATGGCTATCAGAATAAATAAATATTTAAGCGAAGTCGGTTATTGCTCCAGAAGAGTAGCAGATAGATTAATTGAAGAAGGAAAAGTAACCATTAATGGTGAAATTCCAGAAATAGGCACCAAGGTAGAAGAAGGAGATCAAGTAGAAGTTAAAGGTCAAAGAATAGAAAAATCTGCAAAACAAAAAAAAATATATTTGGCCTTTAATAAGCCTATTGGCATTGTTTGCACAACTGATAGAAAAGTAGAACCCAATAATGTAATAGATTTCATTAAATATCCCAAAAGAGTTTTCCCTATTGGAAGATTGGATAAGCTAAGTGAAGGATTAATTTTTTTAACTAACGATGGAGATATCGTAAATAAAATACTCAGAGCAAGAAATAATCATGAAAAAGAATACATCGTGAGAGTTAATCGTCCGATTAACCACGATTTTATTCAAAGCATGAGTAACGGAGTTGAAATATTAGACACCATAACTAAGGATTGTTTCGTAAAACAATTGGGACAAAAAAAATTTAAAATAATACTTACTCAAGGACTTAACCGTCAGATTAGAAGAATGTGTGAGTCCTTAGGCTACAAAGTACAATCATTAAAGCGTGTAAGAATTATGAATATTAAGCTAGACGTGCCAACAGGAAAATATCGGGAATTTACTAAAGAAGAACTCTTAAAATTAAATGGATTACTCGAAAACTCTTCTAAAACATATGAATAATCAAAAACCATTCTCTATCTCTTTTGAAATGGTGGGCGATATACTACTTTCTTAAGTCATTCAATCAATACAAATATTCGCCTACTACCCATTACCCTAAAAACTTTAAAACAAATGAGAAAAAAGACAGCCTTGGGAAAGCAGTATATGAATTGTTCTTATTGGAGGGAGTACTATAGGATTATAATTCGAAACCTAGTTCTCCCAAAACACCGCAGACTACATTAACATCACTAGATTTAAAATGTATATTTATTTTTTTATTATTTCTGCGTAATTTGTCCTGACAATTTAAGCAACATTTGTCTACGATCTGTCTACTTTCACAAAATCAGGTATAGCTTTACCCTCTTTTTTTGTCCAAACTTCCTCAGTTCTTCTCCAACCTTGAGTTATTAATTTTTGCCATTCCTCTCTAGCTGCTTCTTTCTTTAATTCTTCTCTAGTTGTCATAATTGGTGGTCCTTTACCCCATGTAGAAATTATCTTTCCAGAATCAAAAACATATATTTAAAAAATTGGTCTTTATTATTTGTATTTTCAATAAATCTTTTTACCTTTGATCTATTTGAGTTAACCAACCAGTAAGATGCAGCCATTACTTTTTAAGGATAAAAGTCTACTTCCCAAAGCATTATGCAATAACTAATAGGGTTATATCCATTGCAGTTCCAAAACTTGAATATTTTCACAGTGAAATGATGGAAACTAGCCTCATTGAAAAATGCCCAACCAAAATAAATAGCAAATGAAGTTACAACAAAAGCAGCATACTGAAGTCAATGCGTTTGAGACTTATCCGCACCATTTTTATCAAAATTAGAATTACTCATTTAAAGGATTGGATATGCAATCCAACCAAATAAGGTGTAGTTAATAATGACAGCCATGAAGCCTATCATTGCTAACCTGCCATTTGTTCTTTCGGCAATAAACCAATAGGTATTTGGCCATTCAAAATTTTCCCCTATATTCGATATTTGATTCTCTGAAAATGAAGTCTCTTTGGAAGTATTTTCTTGATCAATATAATAATTGCTATCTGGGTAATAGCTTTCGCTTCGAATATTGTCTTCTTTTTTAATCATTTATTAGAAATTTGAATTTTATATATATTAAAAGCTAAAAAGGCTAAATAGGTTAAAAAAGCTATTTATTCTTTAAGCCATGAATTTATATTAGACTTGAAATTAGGCATAGTATCTCATAGATATTCATTGAATCGCTAAATAATAGGGTAGTTTTAATTAAAAATTTAAAAGGGAAAACTTAAAATTTAATAAAATTATTTATATCTTTATTTTTAGAAATACAGCGTTTGATTTTTTTATAACCTTCAACGTTTGGATGATTATCAAGAACATGAAAATCAGATTTTTCGAGTGGACAGCTTTCCCACAAATTAATTATTTTGTTATCAACCAAAGCTTCCAATCTTTTTGTAAATTCTAAAGCACTTTTATTTGGCTTCCCGACTTTTTCAGGTAATTGGACATATAAAACATTATTTTTATCATAGATACTGTTAATTTTACTTATCGCAATTTTTGTATATGAGGGTATTGGTCCTAACCTCAATTCAACTTTCTGAGATTTATATTCATTTTCTTTATTATTTTGGACTATATTTTTTTTAGGAGTTGAATTCTTAACTTCTTTTAGAAATTTATTAAAAGAAGCTATAACCCCATATTGTTGGAGATACTTTGCCTTATCAAGAATTTCTTTATCACTTTTTTTTAAGTCGATATGATGCCAAACAATACCGTAAGTTTTGCATGTTAAAGGGCCTAATATATTATCTAAAAATCCATTCGAGTAGAAAGAACAAATTTTGTTTCTAGACATTTTTTGATAAGGCCTATATGCATTATGTTCAATAAAGAAAATGATATTTTTTGATGCCTTGTAATATTTTTTTGAGTGCTTAGAGCCTTCTAAAAAATCCTCAAAACCATTTCCAGCAATTGAGTAATTAAGACTTTTGATATTTAAATCATTTAGCTCGTTTTTTTGCCATTCCACAACCCATGGATATCCTCCTTGTCCTTCGCTAAAGGAATCTCCATTAATAGCTAAATCAATAGCATCATTTTTTTGTAAATCGGGGTACGAAACAAGTCCTTTATTATTAGTTTTATAGGCATACCTATATGCGATATCTTTATCATAAATTGCTAATTGTTCAACATTTTTATTTGGTTCATATCTCCTAAACCCATCTATGTCGCTATATAAACTTGATCCAGCAAGAAGCATCAACCTGCTTGAGTCTTTTGGTAATCTCAAATGTTTAAGAACTAAGTCAGCAATATAAATTGGGAGAAAGCTAGAAAATAAAACTAGAAATATATTTATTAATTTAGTTTTATTCAATTTAGAAAATACTGTAAATAAAGGGAGCGACAACTGAACCTTGTGTAAAAACAATTAAGGCACCCATCAAAATAATGGTAATAATTAGAGGTGCTAGCCAATATTTCTTTCTTGTCTTTAAAAAATCCCATACATCTCTAACTAGTTCTAAGAAGGCTTCCATATTTAGAAAATTTTTTTTAAATTTATTTTTTGGTTAGTTTTATTTTCTCTATAAGATTTTTGAACAAGCCTTTTTGTTTTTAAAGGATCATGGCCAATAATTCTCATAATTAATGCTATTGGTTGGAGAACGATTAAAAAAACTAATCCTAATATTATACGACTATTCAACCATCCCAAAATATGCCCAAGCTTCATCCATGCTTTGTATGGGTGTAGAAGAAGGCTGGGTTTTGTAAGAGATAAAATTATAGATGGAATGCTAATAAATAGTGTCCAAGTTCTAAAAGAATGACCTCCAATTAAAGGTAAAATCCATCCGATTAAAAAGGGGAATGTAAAACCAAGAAGAAAACCAAATTCTCTAAGTGTTTTTTGGGCAATATAATTTTTCATTAATTAATCTAATTCAAATTCTTGTTTCCAAGTCTCATCTTTTTCTGTTTTAGGCTGAGCGTACTTATAAAGAAATTGATTTTGGAGGACTAATATGTCCATCTCCGTTCTCATGAAACAACGATATGCATCTTGAGGGGTGCAAACTATCGGTTCTCCTCTAACATTAAATGATGTATTAACTATTAATGGACAATTTGTTAGTTTCTTAAAAGTATTTATAAGGTTGTAATAACGAGGATTAGTTTCTTTACTTACTGTTTGTACCCTTGCAGAATAATCAACATGAGTAATTGCAGGTAATGTTGATCGAGGGATATTTAGTTTATCTATTCCAAATAGTTGTTTTTGTTCTTCGGTCATTTCAGTACAAAGTTCTTTTTTTAATGGGGAGACCAATAACATATAAGGACTTTTATTTTTCATTTCAAATTGACTGGCAACGTCCTCTTCAAGTACAGAAGGAGCAAATGGTCTGAAGCTTTCTCTATATTTTATTTTTAAATTCATTACACTTTGCATTTCTTGATTTCTAGGGTCACCTATAATTGATCTTGCTCCAAGAGCCCTTGGACCAAATTCCATTGGCCCATTGAACCAGCCAATTACTTTCCCTTGTTCAAGTTGCAATGCAACCTTTTCAAAAAGTTCTTCGTCTTGATATGTCTCAAATGGGGCATTTATATGCTTTAAATAATTAATTATCTCTACATTAGAAAAGTTACAACCAAGATAAGTACCTTTCATGGAATCGCTTGGGTTTACTCTCCTAGGCTTATTTAAGTATTCATGCCAACCAACAAGTGCAGCTCCTAGAGCAGAACCGGCGTCTCCACTGGCAGGTTGAATCCAGATATCGTTAAATATTTTTTTCTCAAGTAACTTTCCATTGGCTACGCAATTTAGAGCAACTCCACCTGCGAGGCAAATATTTTTAATACCCGTTTCCTTCCTGAGAGAACATGCAATTTTAATCACTATTTCTTCAGTAACTGCTTGAATAGATGATGCTAAATCCATATGAAATTGAGTTAGTTCATCTTCCGCATTTCTTGGGGGTGAACCAAAAAGTTTGTGAAACTTTTGACTAGTCATTCGAAAACCACGATGGTATTTGAAATAACTCATATCGAGTTTAAATGTGCCATCTTCTTTAATATCGATAAGTTTTTCTTTAATTTCTTTTGCATAAATCGGTTTCCCATAAGGGGCCAATCCCATCAATTTATATTCGCCAGAATTTACTTTAAAGCCACAATAAAAAGTAAAGGCAGAGTACAAAAGTCCTAAAGAATGGGGAAAACTTATTTCCCAAAGTGGTTTTATTTTATTGCCTTTACCTATCCATGTAGAAGTTGTTGCCCACTCACCAACTCCGTCCATACAAAGAATAACTGCTTCTTCAAAAGGGCTTGGATAGAAGGCTGCAGATGCATGTGATTGATGATGCTCAGCAAAAAGAATCTCAGGGATATGTACATCTTCGTTTCTAATTATCTCTTTTTGAATAATTTTGAAACTTTTTTTTAGTTCTGATTTCAAAAAGAGTTTTTCTTTTAACCAAACCTGCATTGCTGCAATGAACGATCTTCCGCCTCTAGGAGCTACTGCAAGGTAGGTTTCTAATAGTCTTTCAAATGTGAGTAAAGGTTTTTCATAATAAACTATATTTTTTATATCTCTTAAATCTAAATTATTTGATTTTAAGCAATATTTAATAGCATTTTCTGGAAATCTTGAATCATGTTTTTTTCTTGAAAATCTTTCTTCTTGTACTGCCGTTATGATTTCGCCATCAAGTATTAATACAGCTGCACTATCGTGATAAAAACAAGAAATCCCTAGTAAAAAATTTTTTTTCAATTAAATCTTTCCTTATTCTTAAAAGAAATTATTGAAAAGTTTAGCAGAGCTGTGCATACAATCGCTATATAATCACTATGTCTTATTTTTCTTGTAGTTAGAAATACAAAAGAGAGTCTGGGAAACTCTCTAGTATGAATTGGATTTAATTGATTCGGGGCGACAGCATTCGAACCTGCGACCTAGTGATCCCAAATCACTAGTTCAGAAGACCCTATTTCTACGATTTGAAGCTATAACTTCGGTTATAAGACCTTTTTTCTTCTAAAACCTTAATAGACATTCTAATACTTAATGGATCTTTCCCTAAATTTCCCATAAAGTTGACCTAGTGCTACGTAAGGTTTTAGAAGTTGGTCTATATGATGGGTGTCGTAGCTAGGAAGAAAACCAGTATTTTTAGAAGTTATTTTTAATTTGAAAAAACATTTGCATAATTTCTTACAACTGATAATTTTAGTAGGCTTCAAAAAGTTCAAATGAAAGATCAAAGAATTGAAAAGTTAGTTGCTCTTGCAGTAAACATAACTAAGGTGCTGGTAATAATTTATCTAGGCTTCGTAGAAGTATTTAAAATAATTAAATCACTTCAAAAGTTGTTAGATACTGAATTAGATATTTCTCGAAAATGGGCTTCACAAAATTATTTAATTCTAAAAAAACGACTAGCGGAACAAAAAATAGCGGGAGTTTAGAAATTTTTGCTATAAATTAATTGAGGCCAAACCTCATCAGCAAAATCTACATTTGCTGCAAGACATAAATTGATTCTATATAGTTGCGAGTCGATTTAATAACCCTTTCAGTAGTTGGAATTTCTGGAAGGGTTTCTTGTTACTGATATTTATTGAGTAATCGATTATAAATTACCAACAAAACTATTACTCCACTTATGCCAATAGCTGCATGATATGGGTCGTGATGATTCTGCCAAAGATCGATTAAAAGTTCCTTCAATACTTAATAGCTATTGCCCAATGAGGATAGCAACCAACTCTATCTATTTATTTAAGATAGGCTTATATCCTAAAAATTTTAATAAAATTCTATAAAGTATAAGGAAAAAACATAAGAAAACCCCTTAAAAAGGAGGTCACTTTCCCTAACTTTTCCCTAAGTCAAAATAGGCAATCACTGAAAAGTCATTCGGGGCGATAGGATTCGAGCCTGCGCCCTATTGCTCCCAAAGTACCCGTGACTGAAAATGCGACAGCCCCCACGAGAAAAAAGTTTGGCTATATCTTATTAGTTGATACTATAAGAAATTTATGAGTCTTAAAAATTAAAAAGATATGGCAACGTGGAGCATAAATAAGCAGAATCTCGCTAACAATCAATCTAGTTATTTATAAGCCAAATTTTGCTCAAATAATGCAATAGGGATTGCTTAAAGACTTACTGCAAAATAATCTATTGCGTTTAAATTCTTTTACTGATTTTGTATAGATATTAGCTGTAAGGATTGCTCCAAATTTTACTAAAACTATAGTCAAGAGAAGTATCTCTATTGCAAGGTTGGTCATAAGATTACCCTCCTTAAGTTTATATGAAAACTCTATAACGACTTCTTAAGTATTGAATAGAGTTTAAATTCTTATTTTGGAAGTCTAAATCTTTTTAGTTAGTTGCTTTTTTTCCTTTGGCGATCATTACTACTGGTACTAAGAGATAAGTAAAGAAAGAGATTAAGAAGATGTCTATGTTCATGTATATCACTATAAATTTTTTAAATCTTGCTCTATTTTCTCAAGTTTTTTATTAAGTTCTGTTTTCTCCTTCAATAGAGCCTTTTTCTTTAATTGAAGTTCTTTGTTAAATGGAGAATCAAAATACTTTTTGTAAGCAAGAAAAAATACAGCTAGTGCTACAACAATCCCTATCGCACCAATTATTAGTATGGGCGAAGATGGAAAATCGTAAAATGGTACAGAGAGTAAAAGCATTTAAACGAAACCTGGAATTATTTGGCCTGTTGTTAAGTAAGCTCCAACAGCAGCAATTAATCCAAGCATTGCGAATCTCCCATTAAGAGTTTCTGCAACAAATTTTTCTTTTTCGATTGTTTTTACCTTAGTAGTTGAATTTGTCATTGGATTTGAAGTTAGATAGTTTAAATTTTCGTTTTGAAATTGCTTGGTTAGATAAGCAATGAGTATAGCTGTGAATAATACGATTACAGCTAAAAAACCTGAAAGAGGAGACATTAAAAAATACCTGGGATTATTTGGCCTGTAGTTACATAAGCTCCCAAAAGTGCAACTAACCCAATCATTGCCCAACGACCATTAACTTTTTCTGCGTTTTGAGGATATCCATCGTAAGAAACAGATTGATCAACATAAGGACGAGGCTCAGTTGGAAAAATATTTTGCCTTCCGCCTGATTCTGTTGTTATGTATGAAGAATTAGTCATTAGTTAAATAATTTAATTATTAACAAATGTAACATTCTTATTAACTAATGTAAAGAAAAAAGTTGTAAATATGTGTATATCGGCACTAGTTATACAACATTGATACATATACGTAACAGTTAGAGTTAATTTTAAAGTTGAACCTAATAATTAAAAGATCATTTAGCTTTAGTAGAATTACTATGACCCATGCAATGTAATTCTTGGTTTAGGTGGAGTAATAGTATTTTTTGATATTTCATAATAGGTTACTAAATAAATCTCAGTAATTTTGTAATCTTAATGAGCTACATCAGGCAGCAAGGTTATTCAAGGTATAGTAAATCCTCGCTCAGTCTCATTTTCGATTTCGTGAGAACCCAATCGGGTTGACAGGGTCGAACCTGCGACCTAGTGCTCTTAAAGCACCTGCGCAAACAAGGCTATAATTGAGACTAATAGCTATATCAAGAGATAGGGGCGAATATGTATGGACTAATTCGGACTAGAACTTTGGGTTATGGTCACATTATGGGCACTTTTACTTTATTAATTCGAATTGAGGTAAAAGAGGTCCTCTTAAATTAGAGCTTGGGTTGACATCAATATTAAAGCCGATTGTTAAAAATATTTGATGAATGATATTTAAAACATTTAGAAAGTTGTAAATTTAGGTTTAAATGGAGCTGATCCGAAATAGGTGATAGAACCTGATCCGTCGTAAGAAGATGTCCCTACTGCGTAACCAACATTTTTAACACTTAATTCCACTTCTAAACCTTGAGTAGAATCACTAATAGTTACTGGGCTGCCAGAATTAGTCTCAAAGACAGCAAATAGTCTTTCTGGCTCTAATTTACTAGCAACTTTTGGAGTTGTCCCAATACATTGATTATTAATATGATCACAATTTTTTAATAAAATTGCTGCTACTTTACCTCCCCCAGTCATAGCTAGGTATGGCATCTCTGAACTATCACCAACAGTCCAGCCAAGCTCTTCATCTTCTCCACCTATTTGGTCGAGTTCTTCACCATGTTCTTGTGCAGCTGCACTTCCTATAACAGGCTTACCATAAAGTCCCCACTCATCTTCTCCTTGAGTAGAGTAATATCTTGTTCCATCAGCTAGGGTGTAACTTCCTTTTAATTTGAATTTATTAGAAATTAAAATGAATGCGTGAGTGTAAGTGTTAGAGGGTGGTCTAGTTGAAGCTGATGGAAGTGCAGCTTGTTTTGAGGATGAATCGCCAGGAGCTAGGTCTACTGTTACTCCACTTGCACTAATCATTGTCGTAACGCAATTAGTTTTGTCCCAAGCTCTGCTTCCTTTAGAACCTGTTATTGGGTCAGATGTGCATAGCCCCATTTCATATATTGTTAATTCAAATTTATCTGGAGTAGTAAGACAACTGCCATAAGTAGTATCTGAGCTATCAAGGTTATTGATATATTCAATAGTTGCGTTGGCTGAGCCACTTTCAGGGCAAAGATATTGTTCCATGGCTTTTGCTCGATTAGCTGAAAGACCACAAAATAATAAAGATGAAGAAAAGCCTAAAATTCCAAGGTGGGAGATTATATATTTTTTAGAGTAATTTTTCATAATAGAGGAATTTTTAAAAAGTAAATGTTAGAAAAAAAGTTAGAAATTAAGGATAATTTAAAAAGTTC
>QCQJ01000004.1 GCA_003209585.1 Prochlorococcus sp. AG-449-G23 | reverse complement strand
TACCTAGAAAGCATAATGTCGCTAATATTTATGAATTCATTAAGGTCATTGTTTGTCCAAATGTTTAACATGAAAAAAGGAATAATCCCTGAAATAGCCCATAATGCAATTTCAACCCTATATTCCAACATGTTTGAATACTGAACTTTTAATAAAGTAGATATTTTACGGTTTAGAGAATTAGATATCATAATCTTTTTTTAATTAATATTTTTCCAATAATTTCATCTACAGGAGGTTCATTTATAAAGAGGTCTTCAATATCAAAATTATTTAGGATGGTTTTCAATGAGGAAGTAATTGAATTATTTTCAATTTGAATTGTGATTTCATTCTTGGTTTTATTTTTAACAGTAAAACCTGAATTCTCTAATTTAATTGCATCTTTCTCTGAGCGACAAACTATTAATATTTCCTTAACAGGAGATAGTTTTTTTAATAATTGATCAAGTTTCCCATCATATGAAATAGATCCATTATGAACACATATAACTCTCTTGCATAGTGAAGTAATATCTTTCATATAGTGACTAGTTAGACATATCGTTGCATTGGTCTCCTTATTATATTTTTGAAGAAATTTTCTTAAATTTCTCTGTGCATTAATATCTAACCCAAGTGTAGGTTCGTCTAAAAATAGAATATTTGGTTCATGTATCAATGCCGCTAGTAATTCTGATTTCATACGCTGGCCTAGAGATAGTTTTCTAACAGGTATGAATAACTCATCATGAATTTCAAGCATTTCTGATAATTTTTTTATTCTTCTTTTTGCTTCTAACTTATCTATGTCATATATTGATGCATTTAAATAAAATGATTCAATTGGAGGAAGATCCCAAATAAGTTGTTGTTTTTGACCCATTATTAATGTTATGTTCTTTAGGAAATTTTCTTTTCTTCTAAACGGCAAGTAGCCTGAAACATTAATTGAACCTTCACTTGGATAAATTAAGCCACAAAGAATTTTTAAAATTGTTGTTTTCCCTGCTCCATTAGCACCTAGAAAACCTACTATTTCACCTTCTTTTATTTCAAAACTTATATCTTTTATAACTTTTAAGCTTTTTGTCTTTCTTCTAAAAAAATGTTCAATCGTACCTTTCAAGCCAGGTTCTTTGGATGAGATGTCAAATGATTTAGACAAATTTTTTACATCAATAATATTTTTTACCATTTCTATTTTTAAAACTCTTAATTTTTTTTAATTTAGTTGTTCAAATTTTCTGTATCTTAGAAAAATTTCTAATGATTTAAAAAATATCTTTAAACGATACAATTAGCCACAGAAAGAAATTAATTGGATTAAATAATTCGCCTGGCTTATTTTTATTTTCATATTTTATTTCATTTAGAAAATTAAGCAAAAAATTATTATTCTCTTTTTTATGATCAATTTTTTTTATTAAATTGCCATTTTCATCTAAGAGATCAATTTCATCCTCAAAAAACCATTGTTCTTTTCCATTAGATAATTCCAAAACAACTCCTATTCCTTTACCATCAGTTATTCTAAAATCACTTATCTTACCCACCGAAGAAACATTTATAGCATCAATAATTTCTTTTGTAAGTCTATCTTTAGATAGTGCTAAGTTTACTTGAACGGAATTGCCTATTTTCGTCTTATTTAGAATTGACATTTTTAGGTTATTATACCTACTGACTAAGGTATTATGTGATTGATTATATAAAATTAACTTATTTTATTTATTAAGACTTTTTAAATATCGCTTCAAGGATCCTTTTTATTGAAATTGTTGTTATTCTCAAGAAGATAATAAACAACCCTAAACTCCCTAAAAGAATAGCTATTGATAGCAAACTGGAACCTAGATCACGCTGTAGTAAATTCTGCATGCACTTCTAAATTTATAGATTTAAATTTACCTTAATAACATGCTTATTCAATAAAAAAGATCCAAGAATCTCATGTTTATTTAAATTATTTATTATTTGACTATTTAAGAGAAATGAATTATGAGCTAGTATTAATTGAGATTCTTAATAAAATATTTTGGAGCTTTCTTTAAACTCTTACATTGGAATATTGCTTATCATTATTGGTCTAGTATTGAGAGTTGATTTTAAATTCTCAATGCAAAAAGATCTATAGTTGGTTCTAAATAACCTTATCTTTATAGGATATAAATCCTTCAATTTACAATACATTATTTATTATAAAACTAATTTTAAACAAAAAAAAAGCAGCTATTCAGCTACTTCTAAATGGTGGCGGGGGGGAGATTTGAACTTCCGACCTTCGGGTTATGAGCCCGACGAGCTACCAGACTGCTCTACCCCGCGTTATATACATAGCATACATCTGAAAGGGGTATTTTTATCTATTTCTTTAGGATTCTTGGAATTTTAATTGACCAGTAACTTCAATTTGCACTCCTTTAGAAAAATTAAACACCTTTTCTTCAATGTCTTGAATTCTTAAGTCAGATATCCACTCTAACTGTTTAAGTAAGTGAAGTCCAACAGCATGTTTAGCCCTTTTTGAACCATCTTCTACCTTTAAAGCCAACCCAATCCCTTCATTTATCTTTGATAGGCACTGGATTCCCTCCGCGCCACCTTTGCTTATTACTTGTCCATGAGATGCCTTTATTACTTCGGTATCAAATTTAATGTTGTCACTTATCATTATAGGGTTAGTTGTCATAGCTCTACTAATTTGTTCTAATTCAGCATTTTCGGAACTGCTGAGAAGTGAAAATAGCTTAGACATTTCTAATAGTTTTAAATAAAGAGTTGGGGCACCACAATCATCACGTTCTGCTTTTATTTCAGATATTGGGATTTCAAGTAATTCAGAAACTATTCGGAATATTTCGATTTGAAGTGGATGATCCCCTTTTAAGTAAGTATCTAGTGGCCAATTCATTTTTTTACACGTCGCTAAAAAAGCAGCATGTTTGCCAGAGCAATTATGTTCTAATGCACTAGTCTTTAATTTTGGACATTTCAGTTTATCAATGTCGATGTCATATTCCCATAAAATCTTGAAGGCTTCCCTTGAATGTAGTTTTGATCCACTATGTGAACCACAAGCCAAAGCAATTGATTTCGAATTGTTATTGATTTTCGATGCAGCTCCACTGCTAACAAAAGGTATTGCTTGAAAAGGTTTTAATGCTGACCTTATGAAACTTTTATATTCTGGATTCCCTGCGCACATTAAAACTCTTCCTTTTTTATCGGTAATAACAGCATGAACTTTATGGATTGACTCAATATTCGATCCTCTCATTAAGGTTGCTTGTAAAGGAGGATTATTAGATGTATATAGGTTCTTGAAGTTTGAGCTCATTTAGAAATTGTTATGTTGAAAAAGCAAAATCCCTAATAATGCTAAAACTAAGATAATAGAAAAAATTTGTATTAAATTTTTTAATATTGGTTTCACCTCATTTGATGCAATAAGTGATTCTTTCTCTTTTAAAACTAACGGCTTTATCCAAACTTGCCCGTCATACCAACCTGATTCTTCGTACTCTACTCTCTCAGATATTAATCTCTTAAATACATGATTCCAACCAAGATATAATCTGATAGAAATTAGTAGAGGTATAGATAAGCTACTAAAAAAACTTAAGAGAATATATTTTAAAAGGGATGTTTTGAAATATATACTTCCTGAGGAAATAACAAGAAATAGAATAAAGGATCCAACCCAAAATTTGGCCAATGCAAGAATAAGAGATTTTTTTGTTTTTGGCCAAGAAAAAATTCTTGATTTTGATAATTCAATAAATTCATTTGTAGGTTGTTGTTCTTTAGGTACAGGACATTTAAGATTGTTCATAAGATAATAATTATGGAAATATAAGATTATCTCCATTACTCCAGAATGACTCGAGGTCATAAAATTTCCTTATTTCTGGTTGAAAAATATTTACTATCAAATCACCATAATCAAGTAAAGCCCATTTTGCCTCATTAATCCCCTCTTTTCTTATTGGTTCAATCTTAGCTTTCTCTCTTAATTCCCCCTCCACAGAGTTAGTTATAGATCTAACTTGTACATCAGATAATCCTTCTGCAATTAATATCCATTCACTTATGTAAGATACTTTGTCAATTTTTATAAGTTTTATATCTTTTGCCTTTTTTTCATCACAAGCTTTTGCGGCCATTAAAACCAAACTTTTATTGTCCATAAACATTTTCGCTTGACACTGATTTCTCTGAACCTTCTTGTTGAGATAATTCTGATCTAGCTTTTTCTGCACTTTTTCTTAAGGCCTCTAATCTATCTTCAAAGAAACTTCTTTTTTTCTTTTTTCGAGTTTTCTCAATTAACTCCTTTAACGCTCCTCCAAGACTTTTATAGGCATTTGGGATACTATATCCAAATCTACAAGCAAGATCTATAGCTCTTTCATCTGCAAAGATAGCATCTTGAAGTTTTTTCTCAGAATTATTTTTCAAATACAATCTATATCCTGCAAAACTTGATAAGCCAAGAGCAAGTAATAATAGTAACCCATCTTGAACCCACAACTCCCCTATTGCTCCTCCTAGACCTATAGCAAGTGCAGCCATTTCCCATCCATCTCTTGGAATTGTATCATTTTGAATTTTCCCAACTTCGTGCCAAAACAATAGATTTCTATGGTCAATTGCCATGTTATCCCATTCTTCTAGATCGATCTGGATTTCAACTTCGTCACGACCAATTTCCTCAAGTGCGATCAAAGGTGGGTCTATAGCAGCAGCAGCTTCAACAAATACCCAACTTTCATTCTCTGGAGGCAACAAACTTTTAAGTCGTTGAAGTTCGCTCATAAAAATTTAATTTCTTTCAATACTATAGAAACAAATGTTGCTTTTCAAGTAACTTGATTAACATCTGATGATTTATAAGTAGCATGAAATAAATGAAGCTTTAAATTATGCCTCAAAGAGGTGATCTTAAAAAAATTCTTATTTTAGGTTCAGGACCGATTGTTATAGGACAAGCATGCGAATTTGATTATTCTGGCACTCAAGCTTGCAAAGTTTTAAGAAAAGCTGGTTATGAAATTATTTTAATAAATTCAAATCCAGCGTCTATAATGACTGATCCTGAGATCGCAAGTAAAACATATATTGAACCACTGACTCCTGAAATCGTCTCTCAGATCATTTTAAGAGAAAAACCCGATGCAATTCTTCCTACTATGGGAGGTCAAACTGCATTGAATCTGGCGGTTAAATTATCAGAATCAGATTTTTTAAAAAAAAATAAGGTCGAATTAATTGGCGCTGATTTAAAAGCTATCAATAAAGCTGAAGATAGAAAATTATTTAAAGAATCGATGGAAAAAATAAAAATAAATGTGTGTCCATCTGGGATAGCATCTAGCCTAACCGAAGCTAAAGATGTATCAAAAAAAATTAATTCTTATCCTCTTATAATTAGGCCTGCCTTTACTCTGGGTGGTGTAGGAGGTGGAATTGCTTTTAACCTTGAAGAATTTGTTGAATTGTGTAAAACAGGTTTAGAGGAAAGTCCAAGTAATCAAATATTAATTGAGAAATCACTCATTGGATGGAAGGAGTTTGAATTAGAAGTAATGAGAGATAATGCGGATAATGTTGTAATTGTTTGCAGTATTGAGAATTTAGACCCAATGGGTGTCCATACCGGAGATTCGATTACCGTAGCTCCCGCACAGACTCTTACAGATAAGGAGTATCAAAAATTGAGGGACTTATCATTGAACATCATTAGAGAGGTAGGGGTTGAAACTGGAGGGAGTAATATTCAATTTGCAATAAATCCATCTAATGGAGAAGTAATTGTCATAGAAATGAATCCTCGAGTTAGCAGATCATCTGCTTTGGCAAGTAAAGCAACTGGATTTCCCATAGCTAAGATTGCAGCTTTATTATCTGTTGGTTATACACTAGATGAAATTATTAATGATATTACAAAAAAAACACCTGCATGTTTTGAACCATCAATTGATTATGTAGTTACCAAAATCCCCAGATTTGCTTTTGAAAAGTTTAAAGGCTCCTCAAATACTTTAAGCACTGCGATGAAATCCGTAGGTGAGTCAATGGCAATCGGGCGTTCTTTTGAAGAATCATTTCAGAAAGCATTAAGGTCCTTAGAAGTAGGCATTTTTGGATGGGAATGTGATTTACTAGATGAATTTAAGAACGAGAATCAAATAAAGAATAGTTTAAGAACCCCAACTTCTGAAAGAATACTTTTAGTTAAAAAAGCTATGCAGCTAGGGAAATCTAACTCTTATATTCAAGAAGTTACTAATATAGATTTATGGTTTATTGAGAAATTACGAAATATCTTTAATTTTGAACATGAATTTTTGAGAGATAAAGAACTTTATGATCTTGAAAGAGATTTGATGCTACATGCTAAGCAATTAGGCTTTTCAGATCAACAGATAGCAAAATTAACTAATTCTGATTTTTTTGAAGTAAGAAAATATAGAAAAGACCTAAAAATTTTACCAATTTATAAAACAGTTGATACTTGTTCTGCAGAGTTCTCATCTTCGACTCCATATCATTATTCAACTTACGAAGAATCTTTTATTAATAATAATTCTGAAATTTTTGATAGCGAGATTTCAGATGATAATCAATCAAAAAAAATTATGATTCTTGGAGGGGGTCCAAACAGAATTGGTCAGGGAATAGAATTTGATTACTGTTGTTGCCACGCCTCATACCAAGCATCAACAAATGGTTATAAAACAATAATGGTTAATAGTAACCCTGAAACTGTATCAACAGATTACGATACCAGCGATATTTTATATTTTGAGCCTGTAACTTTGGAGGATGTACTCAATATAATAGAAGCTGAATATCCTTATGGTTTGATAGTTCAATTTGGAGGTCAAACGCCGCTAAAATTATCATTACCTTTATTTGAATGGCTTAAAACTGAAGAAGGGTACAGAACTGGTTCGAAAATTCTTGGAACTTCTCCAATCTCCATCGATACAGCAGAAGATAGAGAGGAATTTACAAAAATACTTGAAGAATTAAATATTAGACAACCATTAAATGGTATAGCCCGTAATCAAGATGAAGCACAAACGGTAGCAAAAAATATTGGATTCCCTTTAGTTGTGAGACCCTCTTATGTTTTAGGTGGCAGAGCAATGGAAATTGTTAAAGATGAGAATGAATTATCTAAATACATCTCTGAAGCAGTTAAGGTATCACCTGACCATCCAATCCTTTTAGATCAATATTTGAACAATGCTATTGAGATAGACGTTGATGCTTTATGTGATTCTGAAGGATCAGTTGTAATTGCCGGTCTAATGGAACATGTGGAACCTGCAGGAATTCATTCCGGAGATTCTGCTTGTTGTTTACCATCAATTTCTCTTTCAGAATCAACTATAGAAAATGTTAAAAACTGGACTAAATTAATTGCAAAAAGGCTAAATGTTATTGGGTTGATTAATTTGCAATTTGCAGTGACAAATCTAAATAATGAAGAAAATAAATTATTTATTCTAGAGGCAAATCCAAGAGCTTCCAGAACTATTCCATTTGTTTCAAAGGCTATAGGTAAACCAGTTGCAAAATTAGCTACCCAATTAATGCAAGGTTTGTCATTAGAGGATATTAATTTCACCAAAGAATTTTCTCCAAAATATCAGGCAGTAAAAGAAGCAGTTTTACCCTTTAAAAGATTTCCTGGATCTGATACTCTTCTAGGCCCTGAGATGAGATCTACTGGAGAGGTAATGGGTTTAGCTAGGGATTTCGGAACTGCTTATGCTAAGTCGGAATTGGCAGCAGGAAATGGTGTTCCTTCTAAAGGTGTAGCTTTTTTATCTACTAATGATTTGGATAAAAAAAATCTTGATGAAATTGCTAGGGAATTGTTGATTTTAGGATTTAAATTAATCGCAACAAAAGGTACAGCCTCATACTTGGTAGATTTAGGCATTCAAGTTGAAGAAGTGTTAAAAGTCCATGAAGGAAGACCAAATATAGAAGACCTAATTCGTTCTGGTCTTGTTCAATTAATAATTAATACCCCAATAGGATCTCAAGCTCTTCACGACGATGCATATTTAAGACGTGCTGCTTTGGAATATAATATACCAACTTTCACAACCATTCCTGGGGCAAAGGCGGCCCTTAAAGCAATCAAAGCTTTGCAAAGTAATAGAATTGATACATATTCTCTACAAGAAATACATAATTATTAGTTTTTTTACTCTAATCTATTTAGTTTTTCTCTTAATTGATTTACCAAAGAGTTCCTACTAATTGAAAGTAATTTCAAAGTGTCTTCATGCATTTTAAGTTGAGTTTCTGCTATTTGTAATCCTTTTATAGATTCTTTAATGTCATCAGAAAGTTCATTTATCAAATACTTTTTACCCTCGAATGTTAGAACTGGGTTTTCATAATCATTGGTTTTTTCGCTCATAGAATTAGCTTTTTAATAAATAAAATAGGATTATAATTTTTTAATCAATTGTTTTTCACATAATTCTTTATAAATACCTTTTTTATTTAGTAAATCAATATGTTTACCAACCTCAATAATTTCTCCCTTATTAAAGACGACTATTTTATCTGCCCCTTGTGTAGTGGCTAATCTATGAGCAATTACAATAACAGTTCTATTTTTCATGGCTCTATTAAGCCCTTCTTGAACTTCTGACTCTGATTCTGCATCTAATGCACTTGTAGCCTCATCTAAAAGAAGAATGGATGGGTTCCCTAGAATCGCTCTGGCAATTGCTATCCTCTGTATCTGACCACCTGAAAAATTTGATCCCCTCTCATTTATCTTGGTTTCATAATTCTTAGGAAGCTTTTGAATAAAGTTGTGAGCATTAGCTTTTATTGCTGATTCAACAACTTCTTCTCTGGTAAAATTCCTACCCATTCTTATTACATCAATAATTTTTCCTGAAAATAAAAAAGGCTGTTGTTGTACTAGTGCAATGTTTTTTCTAATGTCTTTTGTATTTAATGATTTTAGATTCTTATCATCAATTAAAATATCTCCATTATTTGGAGTTATAAATTTTAATATCAAAGCCATCATTGTACTTTTCCCAGCCCCTGAAGCTCCAACGAAAGCTGTAACTTCACCTTTTTTGATTTCTAAATTTATATTTCTAAGAACTTGATTATCTTTTTTGTATTCAAAATCAACTGTTTTGAAACATATATTCCCTTCAATATTTGATATTCTGGTTAAATTTTCTTTATCATCTTCTATTGGTTCTTGATTTATACTTTTCAACCTTTTTATTGATGCTTCTGCCTGTTTATAGTCATTAAAATTTGTACTTATATGGCTTATTGGATCAATAAGCATCAATATTGCAGCAAAAAAACTACTAAATTCTTCACTAGTTAGAAGGCCTAGGTTGATTCTTGCCGCTCCTAAACCTAATATTGCTAATATTCCAAATGCTTCTACAAAGCCTACAACCGGATGCTGAAATGCAAGTAATTTTAATGTTTTATATTTTGCTTTTTTATTTGCAATTAATCTTTTATAAAATCTATTTTGAATCCAATTTTCGGCAGCAAAAGCTCTTATCGTCGACATTCCATTTATAGATTCACCTATTAATCCTGCTAAGTTACTTGTCGATTCTTGACTTTTTTCAGATGCGAATAAGACTCTTCTTCCGAAATTATTAACTGAAAGAATAATTATTGGTGCTAAAACAAACGTTGATAATGTGAGTGACCAATCTAAATAAAACATATATATTACCACCGCTAATAATTGTAAGGTACATGGAATAGTATCTTGAGCTGTTTTATAAATAACTTCGCTTACTCTGTCTGCATCTTCCGTAAGTCTATATGTAATATCTCCAGCTGAAATCTTTTCAATAGAATTCATATCTATTTTTTGTATTTTGTTAAATAAATTTCCACGCATTACTTCACTAATTTCTAAAGAAGGTTTCGCTATGAATACATCCTGTCCAAATTGAGCAGATTTTTGAATTAAAAATACTAATAACGATTTAACTATTATGCTAGAAACTTTTGAGAGATCACCAGATCCAATTGCTGGGATTAAGTTTCCAGCTAAATAAGCTAACAAAGGCCAACAAGCTACATAAACTAGCATGCATATGAAACCTCTTATAAACTTATCTGTATATGGTCTGACTGGTGGTATTAGTCTCAAGATATTATATTTTATTGTTATATCCTACTTTATCAATATCTTTGAGTATTTAAAAACAATGAAATTAGATCAATTCTTAAAATGGAAAAATTTCGTCTCCTCTGGTGGAGAGGCAAAAGTTTTTATTAAATCTGGCTCTGTCAAAGTTAATGGTGAAGTAGAAACGAGGAGAGGAAGAAAATTAAAAAAGGGAGATAGAATTATATTTCTAAAAAATGAATTAATTTTCTAATAGTTGGCCTATTCAACTCAATTTATATTAATATGATTTTCTTGGAGATAGTATTTTGAGAAAATCTGTTATTGCTGGTAATTGGAAAATGCACATGACCTGTGCTGAAGCTAAGTCTTATCTAGAAGAGTTTATACCATTAATAAAAAACATAAGGGATGATCGTAAAATTGTTATTGCGCCACCTTTCACTGCTATTTCAACCTTTTCGAATCATTCTGACTTCGATTATTTAGATATTTCTAGTCAAAATATTCATTGGGAAGATGAAGGGGCATTTACGGCAGAAATATCTCCAAAAATGCTTCTTGAACATGGAGTTTCATATGCAATAGTTGGTCATAGTGAACCAAGGAAATACTTTAGTGAAAGTGATGAACAAATAAATAAAAGGGCAGTTTTTGCTCAATCTAGTGGTCTCACTCCAATAGTTTGTGTTGGAGAAACATTAGAACAAAGAGAAAGAGGAGAAGCTGATAGGGTTATTACTAGACAGGTTGAACAAGGGCTTGAAAATACAGATCCGTCAAATTTAATTGTTGCCTATGAACCAATCTGGGCTATTGGGACAGGTAAAACATGTGAGGCTAAAGACGCTAATAAGATATGTTCCTTGATTCGAAAATTAATAGGTTACGATGATGTCATTATTCAATATGGAGGATCTGTAAAACCTAATAATATTGATGAAATTATGTCAATGAGTGATATAGATGGAGTCTTGGTTGGAGGGGCTTCATTAGATCCTAATAGTTTTGCAAGAATTGCAAATTACCAACTATAAAAACCCATGGCCAAAAGATTGGGGACAAAAAACCTCAATCATGGGGGTTATTAATTTAACTCCTGATTCATTTAGTGATGGAGGAGATTTAAATTCCCCAAAGAAAGTTTTAGATCAAGTTAATCATTTTTTACTTAATGGGGTTGATATTGTTGATCTTGGAGCTCAGAGCACAAGGCCTGATGCTGAAGAGGTTGGATCTAATATAGAAATAAAAAGATTGATCCCATATCTGAAATTAATAAAATCTGAATATCCAGATGTTTTAATTTCTATTGATACCTTTAATTCTGATGTAGCTCACGAAGCTCTTATAAATGGTGCAAATTGGATTAATGATGTTACGGGAGGAAGAAGAGATAAGGATATTTTGGATGTTGTTTCAAAATTTAACTGCCCATTTGTCATAACTCATAGTCGTGGGAATAGTAAAAATATGAATGAACTCTCTAACTACGATAATGTATTGACTGAAGTTAAGTGCTCTCTTAGGACTTTGATCAATAGTGCTTTAGAGAAGAATGTATCAAAAGGAAATATAATTGTAGATCCTGGGATTGGTTTCTCAAAAGATATTAATCAAAATCTAGAAATTTTAAGAAACTTGGATGTATTTAAAGACTTAAATTTACCAATTCTAATTGGAGCATCTAGGAAAAGATTTATAGGGGAAATTTTAAATGAAATCAATCCTAAAGATAGAGATATTGGCACTTTAGCAATAAGTTGTGTATGTTCTCAATTTAATATTGACATTGTGAGAGTACACAATGTTGAAATGAATTATCAAATTTTAAAAGTTTCGGATAGGATTTATAGAAAATAAAAATATTATTCTTTAACCCCTTCGATTTTATCCTCCACCTCTTGGTAAAGCTCTTTTAACTGCTCTATATTTTCATCTGAGGTTTCCCAGTATCCTCTACCATTAACTTCTAGCAAAGTCCCTACTATCCTTCTAAAACTATTTGGATTTAAATCCATCAGTCTTTTTCTCATTTCTTCGTCATTTATAAATGTTTCATTAGTTTCTTCATAAACAAAATTATCTACTTGTCCACTTGTCGCACTCCAACCAAGTGTGTAATTAAGTCTATTAGAGAGCTCTCTTACTCCTTCATAACCAGATTTGAGCATTCCTTCATACCACTTAGGATTTAAAAGTTTTGTCCTTGAGTCTAATCTGATAGTCTCTCCAAGTGTTCTAACTTGAGCGTTAGAAGTGGTAGTGTCTGCTATATAGCTACTTGGTTCTTTGCCATCATCTCTTAGTGTTTTAATTAATTTTGTTGGATCAGAATCAAAATAATGACTTACATCTGTTAGAGAAATTTCTGAGGAATCAAGGTTCTGAAATGTAACATCTGCTGTTTTCATTACAGATTCAAATACCTCTCTCTTTTGATTCATTTCACCTGGATTATCAGCATTAAAAGCATATGTTTTACGAGATAAATACATTTCTTGTAATTCATTTTCTTCCTCCCAAGTTGAATTTTCTACAGCTAAATTAACATTTGAACTATAGCTTCCACTCGCATTAGAGAATACTCTCGCTGAAGCCTCTCTGATAGAGGTACCTTCTTTTTCCGATTGTTCTAATGAATGTTTTCTTACAAAATTTGATTCTAAAGGTTCATCAGCCTCAGCAGCTAATTTGACTGCCTGATCTATTAATGCCATTTGATTGATAAATAGATCTCTGAATACTCCAGAACAATTAACAACTACATCTATTCTTGGCCTACCTAATTCTTCTAAAGGGATTAATTCTAATTTGTTTATTCTCCCTACGGAATCTGGTTTTGGTTTTACTCCAACAAACCATAATATTTGGGCCAGTGATTCACCATAAGTTTTGATGTTATCTGTACCCCATAACACGCAGGCAATTGTTTCAGGCCAACTACCTTGCTCTTCCTTTTGTCTTGAAATTAATTTGTCAACAACAGATTTTGCTGCCGCGACTGCTGCTGTAGTTGGAATTGATTGAGGATCAAGTGCATGGATGTTTTTACCACTAGGTAAAACACCTGGATTTCTTATGGGGTCTCCTCCTGGGCCAGGCAAAACATAATTGCCATCTAATGCTTTAATCAGGCTATCCATTTCTTTATCTGCACAGACCTGTTCTAAGCAGAAAAGTAAATAATCGAATAATTTATTTAATTCTTTCTGATTAACTTCATTAAATCCATTTAACCTACAAACTCTTAGCCATGGAGTAGGTAAATTTAGACCGAATACTTTAAGAAAGTCAAAAAGTTTAGAAAGAAGTGATTTTTCTAAATAAACTCTGCCATCAACGATTTTTAAAGAGTTAACCATCGCGAAAATAGAATCTCTTGCTGTCTTTATGATTTTTTCATTTAACTCTACAAATTTGAGTTCACCTTTATTATTACCATCATAAATTTGTTCAATAGTTAGACCGATGGATTCTGCTAGTAGTCCAGGAAGAGATCTTAATCCTTCTTGTTCTCTCTCTAAAGATGCAATATTTACAAGTGTTGCAACAGCTTCTTCTGCTGTTGGAGCTTCTCCAATAGTATGAAGACCGCAAGGTAACAATCTACTCTCAATTTCCATCAACTGTTTATAGACATTACCAACAAATAAATCTCTTTCATCTAGAGAAAGTTCCTCTATGTCTTTTGAAGGGAGCTCTACATCTTTGTCAAGGTTACATTGTTTAGAAGTCTCAACTATTGCATTAACAATTTGAATACCCCTGCTATTTTCTCTTAATTGTTGATAAGAACCAACGAGTTCACTTAGTTCTTTAAGTCCTTTGTAGAGTCCTGCATTTTCCGCTGGAGGAGTCAGATAACTAATAGTTGAAGCATATCCTCTTCTCTTCGCAATTGTTGCCTCAGATGGATTATTCGCAGCATAGTAATACAAATTAGGCAATGATCCAATGAGAGAATCCGGATAGCAAGTTTCACTCATGCCCATCTGCTTCCCAGGCATAAATTCAAGTGAGCCGTGAGTTCCAAAATGAAGAACAGCGTCAGCCCCCCAGATTTTTTCAACATAAGTGTAATAAGCAGCAAAACCATGATGAGGACTAGCACTTCTTGAATAGAGCAATCTCATAGGATCGCCTTCATAACCGAATGTAGGTTGGACACCTATAAAAACATTTCCAAAATGTTTTCCATATATAAGCAGATTTTGACCGTCAGTATTTAGGTTCCCAGGTGGTTTACCCCAATTCTCCTCAAGTCTTTGTGAATATGGTGTGAACTCTTCGTATTCTTTTACTGACATCTTATGAGCAATATTTAACTCTGGAGAGCCTTCCATTGCCTCAGGATTGTTAATTACTTTTTCCATTAATTCTTTTGAATTACTTGGAAGTCCATCTATTTGATATCCTTTCGATTTCATTTCAAGAAGTACTCTATAAATTGAACCAAAAACATTTAGGTATGCTGCCGTACCAACATTTCCTTTGTCTGGTGGAAAACTAAATACTGTGATGGCTAATTTTTTATCCTTTCTTTGTTTAACTCTTAAAGTTGACCATTTTATTGCTCTTTCAGCTATTACATCAACTCGATCTTGGAGCGTATGCGCCTTACCAGTAGCATCATCACGACCTGAGAGAATAATAGGTTCAATTGCACCATCTAGTTCTGGAATCGCAATTTGAAGTGCGACCTGAACAGGGTGTAAGCCTAGATCACTATCTTCCCATTCTTGTGTGGTTTGGAAGACTAATGGAAGTGCAACCATATAGGGTCTATTTAATCTTTTTAGGGCCTCAATAGCTTTAGGATGATCTTGTCTCGCTGGCCCACCAACTAGTGCAAATCCTGTTAGAGATACAACTCCATCTACTATAGGTTCATCCTTATTTATGGAATCATAATAAAATTCATTAACTGGTTTAGAAAAATCTAGACCTCCACAGAAGATAGGTAGTACTCTCGCACCTCTGTATTCCAATTCTTGAATAACAGCAACGTAATGAGCATCATCTCCCGTAACGATATGACTCCTTTGAAGCACTAAGCCTATTGTTGGAGTTTTGTCATCTTTAGGATTTATATCTTTCCTATTATTTTCCCAATTTTGATATTCTTTAAGACTTTCAAACATGCAAGGGGCAAGAGGATGCCAAATTCCTAAATCTGGGAATGTTTCAGGGTCTTGAATTTTGAATTCTTCTATTTGATCTTTTATGATCTCTGAAACAGCGTACTTTTCAGAAATCATTAACAAGAAGTTTTTTAAGTTCTCAGTGGTACCACCTAACCAGTACTGAAAACTCAGAATAAATGTTCTAGCATCTTGAGCTTTTTCTACTGGTAGATATTTAAGTATTGAAGGTAGTGTATTTAATAACTTCAACATTGAATCTTGGAAACTTGCTCCATCAGATTCTTTTTTCTTTTTTATTAAATCTCCAATAATACTTTTAGATTGACCAAGTTGAGCCATACTAAATGAACCTAACTTATTTAATCTCATTACCTCTGGCATGGAGGGGAAAATAATTGATGCTTTAAGTTTGTCTTTATATGGAGATACTGCATCAACCACTTTCTGAGCAAGGTCTTCAATGAAAATTAGAGAAGCAACGAATATATCTGCATTAGCTATATCTTCTTTAAAATCTTCAAAATTACTATCATTTCTAAGTTCTTCGATAAGATAGCCGCTAAGGTCTATACCTATTGGCCCATTCATTTTATTTATTGACTTTGCAGCTTCCGTTAAGGAATTTTGGTATTGTGGCTCAAGGACAACATAAACTGCTTTAATTACAACTTTGTGTTTGTTATCCTCAACAGGAGATACTCTGCGGTTTGCTGAGCGGACCTGCGTAAACATTGATTTTCTTTAAGTATTTCTACCAGCCTACGAGTGAAAAGACGTTATTGTGTGCAATATAAATAGCGTGTAACAACCTTTTAAAAAAAAATTATTTAAAAAATGATTAAAAATTCTAAAAAACCAGTACCAGTACTAGTATCCGGAGCTTTAGGCAAAATGGGTAGCGAAGTTGTTAATACTGTATTAAATTCTACAGATTGTGAACTTGTTGCAGCAATCGATATAAACGAAAAGAACAATGGCTCAAATATTTCTGAATTATTAAAGGTAAAAAATTGTGATGTTTTTGTTTCAAATGATTTTGAAGGGACTTTATGTTCAGTTAGTCAAAATTATAGAAATGAAAACATCAAACCTGTGCTGGTTGATTTTACTCATCCTGATTCTGTATATGAAAATACCAGATCAGCTATTGCATATGGTGTATCACCAGTAGTAGGAACTACAGGTCTAACCCCTTCGCAAATACAAGATTTGTCTGTTTTTGCACAGAAAGCATCGGTTGGTTGTGCAATAATTCCAAATTTTTCAGTAGGTATGGTTCTTCTTCAGCAGGCGGCATCGGTAGCTGCAAGGTTTTATGACAATATTGAATTAATAGAGATGCATCATAATCAAAAAGCTGATTCTCCTAGTGGGACGTGTATAAAAACTGCAGAAATGATTGAAGAATATCCAAAGAAATTTAATCAGAATTTAGTAAAAGAGTCTGAGTCATTGAAAGGTGTACGGGGTGGGCTTAGAGATTCAGGAATTAATATACATTCTGTACGATTACCAGGATTACTCGCTCATCAGTTAGTAATTATGGGATCTCCTGGTGAAACTTACACAATTAAGCATGACACTATTGATAGAAAGGCATATATGCCAGGAGTTTTACAGGCTATTAAAAAAATTGGTAATTATGAAACTTTAGTTTACGGACTTGAAAAATTGATTTTTTAAAATGTTAATCCCAATTAATTCGAGTCAAATTTCAAAACTTATTCCTGCAGTTGGTACAGGAAGTCAATTTAAGTACGCGTTGGGGAATCCGAGAAAAATTCTTCAAAGAGTAATAGTTTCTTCAATCGGTGGATTTATCTCATTAATTATTAGTTCGACTGGAGATCAAACTAATAATTTTTGGTTATTCCTATGTGTAGGTTTCTTTTTGTATATTATCTGGGGCCCAATTCTTGAATCAAGTAGAAAAAATTTGAAATTAAGAAAATATAAATTTTTTTCTATATTTGATGGCTATATATCAGATATCTATAAAACAGAAAAGATTGAAAGTTCAAGAGAACAATCTAATAGGCAAGGTCGATTAGAAGTTATCGAAAACAAAAGGACTTGGTTAGTACTTGAATTAGAAGATGAAGATGGTTATTTGGAGAAATTAAGTTTTCCTATGGAAAATAAGCACAGTCAAATTAGGGTGGGTTCGAGTATTAGATGTTTAATAACATCTGATAACCGTAATTTTGATAGAGATTTTTATTTGACCGATGCTTGGCTTCCTGAAATTAACTTATGGGTTGGTGAGTACCCCTATTTATTAAGACCAGCATTTGAGGAAATTTGCTATATTTATTTGAATAGATAGATGATATTTATATTTACTAATGAAAAATAATTTAAATTTTAAAATTGTTGGATCAGGTCCCACAGGATTATTACTTTCAATTGCACTTTCAAAATTTGATTGCAATATTTTTTTAACTGATTTATTAACAAAAGATAGATTAATTGATAAAGATAAAACTTATGCAATTACTCACTCCACAAGAAAAATCTTATCTAAATTCGGTCTTTGGGAAAAATTAGAACCATTTTTATTTGGCTTTGATACCCTTTCAATTTCAGATAGCGTAACTTCTTCTTTTACCAATTTATCAACTTCCGACTTAGATAATGATATAAGTTCTGCTGAAAATATTGGCTGGGTAATTAAACATTCGGATCTCATGAACATATTCTTTCAAGAGATTGATAATTATGAAAATATTTTTTTTATGACACCACAGAGATTGTTACGTGAAAAAATATTATTTGATTATCAATTCTTTTCAACAGGAGCAAACTCACTTGATAAAAAATTCTTAAGTTTTGTTGATATAAAAAAATCGTATAGCCAGTCTTGTTTAACTTTTAAAGTTTCTCTTAGAGGTCATTGTGAAAAACGTGCTTATGAAATTTTTAGAAAAGAAGGCCCACTTGCATTATTACCTTTAGAAAAAAACTTATATCAAGTAATTTGGACCTCCAGTACATTAAAGGCAATTGAAAGGTTAAATTCTGACAAGAATTTTATAATGGATAATTTATCAACAATCTTGCCAGATGAATTTAAGTTGGACCAAATAATTGGCGAATTTAATATTTTTCCTGTTTCATTATCCTTAAATTTACCAATTTTAAATCTTAAAAAATTTGTTTTTGTAGGAGATGCATTTCATACATTTCATCCTGTTGGTGGTCAGGGTCTTAATACTTGTTGGAGAGATGTTAATACTATTTATGATCTTTTTAATAAAAATACTGCTATTACTAAAATGCAATTGATATTATTTAAATTTAAGTATTTTTCAAGCAGGATTTTAGATATTATCGTCACTATTTTTATAACTGACTCATTGATATCAATTTTTGCTAATAGAAACGTTTTTTTATTTCCAATAAGGAAATTTTCATTTTTACTTTTAAATAAATTTCTTTTTACAAGAAAATTAGTCTTAAATCAAATGACTAAATCTCTCATTTACTCAAGTATTAAATAGAATTCATGAATAATTATGTATCTAGAGAAATGATAATTTATTTATTTAATGTATTAGGATTAGATGAATCTACTATTGAACTTGGTATAAAATTATCTATAAAAAATAACACTCCATTACCAATATTATTATGGAGTTATGGAATGCTAACTATTGAAGAACTAGATAAGTTATATTCATTTTTATTTCAAAAAATGGATTAATAATTCTGTTATAATTTGTTCATATTTTAATAAAGAACAATTACAGTTTTAACTAGAGGAAATCAGGTATCAAGAAAATCTATAGAGAAGCTTGATTTATTATTATTAATACTAGAAACTATTGACTTAAATGGAATCCAGTCCCTTTACGCCTTATCAAATAGACTTAATTTAAATGATATTTTGCCAAATAAAGTTACTATTTGGAAAATAAGAAATAGTAATCCATTGAGAAAATCTTATGTTAATAACAATATTAAACCAGATGAACTTGATGCTTTAATTAAAATCACCGTTGAAATGTCTAAATATCTTTATCCTTATATTAGAGAAATACTTAAATCTAAAGAAAATAATCAGGAGAATTCGGTAATTTATAATGATTTTAGTAAAAGATTTATTGAGTTAATTAACGAGAGATTTAATAAAGATAGTATTAGAGTGAAAAAGCTTTTAAATCAAGATGAAAATGATGAAACAATCATTAAGTCTTTGATTACTTTATCTTTTTGTATCTCAAATCAAGGTTATCAGAAGTTGAAGAATCTTTTATTTGATTTTTAAATATGATGCAAAATAAATTATCATTTCATCAATCTTCTGTGAGTCTTGAAATAATAGGATTGCCTGATTATTCAAATAATGAAAATAAAGATCAAATATCAATAATTTCACAATGGAAATTATCTATGGTTGATAAACCTCTTATTGAAGGTAAAGTTGAACATTTAGGTCCTATTATGGATGCATTTTATTTTTATTCAAATCTTTTACTTAAAAATGAAATCCCAATATATGAGTCTAAATTAATTGATATAAAAGCTGATAATCTCTACATACACAAGATTGTTCTAAAGAGCTCAAAACCAAATATAAAACCCTTAATTTTAAAGATTGGTAATTCATTGTTGTCAGATACTATTAATTGTTTTGATCAATTAAATGAATCATCAAAAGTTAGAGTAAAAAAAATAGATACATTTCATAATGCCCCTCGAAAAGTAAGATTTGGTTTAAATAATCGAGTTAAAATTTTTAATTTCTTTATGCCGCCGCTTATCGCAATTTGTTCTTTAATTCTATTCTCCTCTACTTTTATTTATTTTTATAGTCCTGTTGAAGATAAGGAAAAGAATGAATTAATAAATATAAAATAAAGACCTATTAGCATCCTAAATGCAAGCACGATAGTATAGGTTAATTTCTTTTCAGAATAATTACAAATTTATTCTTTTGGCTTTGATGTATGGCAGATTTAAAAATACCAAATTTAGGTATGAATTCTAATAAATATATCTTTAAAAAAAAATTAAGTTTAAGAAGAAAATCTAAAAGAAGACTATTCATTGAATCTGCTTTTATGTTTATTTTTAGTCTTACTTTAGTTTACATAAATTATTTAATACCTAATAAAGAACTGATTTTACAAAATCTACCAGATACTCTAAATAGATCTTTTAAACTATTTATTGATCTCTTTTCAAACTTAGCTGAAATATTTTTGGTGATTTTTATGATTATTTCTTACGTTGCAATTATAATTTTATTGATAGGATCTTTATATAGGATAATTAGGATTATAAAAAGAAAAACTAGAGTAATAAATTATAAATAATTTCAGATTGGTTGCATTAAGCCTCCGCTTCCTGAATCAGAATCATCATCGTCATTTTCTGTTTCTACTCCAAAAAGTGCGTAGATCCCAAGTAGAATAGATGACAAAACTATTGTTAAGGGTAAAACGGAAGTTTGTACTCCAAGATCAATATATTCACCCATAAATAAGATTTTTAATAAATTTAACCAAAAATTAACTCTTTCGCGGATTTTAAATAATTTTTTAATAATTTATTCTTTTTTGATAAGAAGATCATTATCGAAATTCTTTATTACTCTTTCAAAAGACGCAAACCACAAGATTAGTTGATCAATTTGATTTTGTATTTCAGTTACTCCTAAGCCCCTTATAGTTATGATTGATGATTTTTCTCCTTCATCAAAATTAAATTTATTTTGAACACTACTTGCTAAGGAATTTTTAAGAATTTTAAAAGTAGAATTTCTTAATTTTGTCTCAATCACGATGTTTGGCTTTTTGAGTTTGATCTTATTAAAACCACATTTTTTAGCAAGTAATTTTAGTCTCATTATGTTAATTAAGGACTCAACAGGTTTTGGTAAAGTTCCATATCTATTCACCCAGTCTGTAGCTAATTCAGTTAATTCATTATTATTTGAACATTCAGTAGCAGATTTGTAAGCCTCAAGCTTCTCTTCTCTGTTTAATATCCATGTTGCAGGTATAAATGCATTTATTGGGAGATCAATTTGTGTATCGCTAACTTCTGGTATTTCTTGACCGCTGATTTCTGAAATAGCCTCATGGAGCATTTCTATATATAAATCATATCCAATAGAATTAACCTTTCCACTCTGTTCTTCTCCTAGTAAACTTCCAACACCTCTTATTTCCATATCTTTCATTGCAAGTTGATATCCACTTCCTAGTTCCGAAAAGTCTTTTATCGCTTTCAATCTTTGTTTTGCGGCGTCATTAATTTTATTTATATTTGGATAAAATAACCAAGCATGTGCTTGAACCCCGCTTCTACCAACTCTTCCTCTAAGTTGATAAAGTTGTGAAAGTCCAAATTTGTGAGAATCTTCAATAATAATCGTATTTACTTTAGGAATGTCTAATCCACTTTCAATTATCGTTGTGCAAATCATTAGATCTACTTCTCCGTTATTAAAGGCAATCATTGCATTTTCAAGCTCTGTTTCGTTCATTTGTCCATGAGCCACGATAAATTTTAAGCTAGGAAACATATTTTTTAATTTGTTTGCGGCTTGATCAATATCAGAAATTCTTGGAAGAACATAAAATATTTGACCTCCTCTATCAAGTTCTTGATTAATTGCAGTTCTTATAACATCCATATCTATTTCAGATAAATATGTTTTAATTGATCTTCTTGATGGAGGAGGCGTATTTAGTAAGCTCATTTGTCTCAGTCCAGATAAGCTCATATAAAGAGTTCTTGGAATTGGAGTTGCCGAAAGTGTTAAAACGTCAATATTAGTTTTGATTTTTTTAATTTTCTCCTTTTGCCTTACTCCAAATCTTTGTTCTTCATCGATAACAAGTAGTCCTAAGTTTTTTATTTCAATTTCTTTTCCTAAAATTTGATGCGTTGCAACTACTAAATCAATTTTGTTATTTTTTAATCCTGCATAGATTTCCTTTCTCTCATTAAGGGTTTTGAATCTATTGAGTAATGAAACTTTTATTGGGTAAGGTGAAAATCTATTATTTATAGTTCTCCAATGTTGCTGAGCCAGAATTGTTGTAGGTGCTAATAATATTACCTGCTTGCCTGATGTAATAGCTTTAAAAATAGCCCTAATAGCTACCTCTGTTTTGCCAAATCCCACATCTCCACAAACTAACCTGTCCATTGGCTTTTCGCTTTGCATATCAGATTTTATTTCTTTTACAGCTGTAATTTGATCTGGTGTTGGTTGATAAGGGAATGATTCCTCTAATTCATCTTGCCAAGGACCATCTTCTGGGTATATGTGCCCTTTTAATTTTTCTCTCTTTGCATAAAGTTTTAATATATCGACAGCAACTTTTTTGATTTGTTTCTTATTTTTATCTTTAATTCTTTCCCATTCTGTCCCTCCTAATTTATTTATTTTTGGCTTTATATTTCCGTTTGATCTATATCTGTTAACACTACCAAGTTGATCAGCTGCAACACTTATTTTCCCATCTTGATACTGAATTACTAAATAATCTCTTGAATCTCCAGTTATATTTATTTTTTCTATTTTTAAAAATTTTCCTATTCCATGATTTTTATGAACTATATAATCACCTGGACTAATCTTATTCACATTTATATTTGAATTGACACTTCTTTTTTTTCTTCTTATAAATACATTATTAAAAAGAGATTGTTGTGAAAATAATTCTTTATCTGTTATGAGGACAACTTTCCATATCGGAAGATAAAAACCCTCGATTTCATAATTGTTCTTATTTTTTATAATTAAAGGAGTTGAATTATTAATTGATTTAAATGCTTCATTAATATCAGTAGGATTGTTCAAGAAGTTAGTATTACATTCGTGTTCAAAAAGTAAAGTCCTTGTTCTCAATGGCTGTGCTGATAATATCCATACTTTTTCTTTATTTTTTATATTTTTATTTATATCGTTGGATAATTTCCCTATATTTTTAGAGTATGAATTTAATCTTTTATCGTTTAATAAAAACCTATTATCAATATTGTCTTTAGATTCAAATTCATACAATTTTATTAAATTTAAATTTCCAAGCGAATTTAATATTTCATCAAAACTTAAATGCAAATTAGGCTTAGCCTTTAAATTAATATCATTATTTTTAAGGTTTTCATTTATTTCAAAAGCACAATTATCAAAATTACTTGCTGAATCTAAATACCAATTATACCCAAATTTTTTACAATCTTCTAATTCATCAATTACTAAAATTGTTTCCCTATTTATAAAATCTATTATATTTGAGGGTTCTTTTTCAATTATTCCTAAATAACGGTCAAGATTATTTTTATTTAAATCTTCTGAATTAAAAATACTGTTCTTAGATAAATCATTTAACTTATCTTTTATTAGCAAATCAAATCCAGCCTGTATTATTTCAATATTATTGATACTTTCTAATGTTTTCTGTGTATGGGGATCATATTCTCTTATTTTTTCAATTACATTATCAAAAAATTCTAATCTTATGGGAAACTCATTATTGACAGGATAGATATCTATTATTTCTCCTCTCCTGCTCCAGAATCCTTCTGTTGAAGTCATATTTTCCTTTGTATAACCAAGCAAAGTAAGTTTATTTGCTAATTCTTGAATCTCGATTTGAACCCCTTTTTGCAAATCTAACTTGTTTTCAATAAAAGAGTTTTTATTTATTAGATGAGGTTGAAGTGATCTCTCTGTTGATATAACTATATTAAGTTCCTTTTTTTCTTTTTTTATTAATTTGGATAAAACAGTAAGCTGACTAAATTCAATTTCTTTGGATTTATTAATTGATGAGTATGGTAGATGTTCTGTTGGAGGATAATAAAAAACTGCTTTATCATTTATACTTTCAAAATAACCAATCCATTTGTAGGCAATTTCTACATTAGGACAAATTAATAATATATTTTTTTCTTCTTTTTTTGCGATGCTATTTAAGATTATTGATTTAGCATATCTACTTGAACCAACAATATTTAATTCATTATTTTTTGAGATTTTTTTTATTAATTCAGAAGTAATTTGTGAGTTAGAAATATAATCAACTAAAGTATTTAAACTCATTTATATTTATCAATCTTGATTACAAATAACCGATATATTATATTAGATTTTATACTGATTGTGAATAATATTTGATGGATTCAGCCGCAATAAATTCTTTTATACCCACACTAGATCAGGTAGACAGTTGGTATGAAATCTTTACACTTTTACCAATATTAATTGCATTAGAATTACTATTATCGGCGGATAATGCTGTCGCACTAGCTTCTCTTACTAAATCCCTCGATAGTTCAGAATTAAGGTCAAGAGCCTTAAATATTGGTATAACAATATCTTTATTATTTAGAATTATTCTCATCATATTATCTAATGTTCTTCTCAAGTTTATTCTTATTAGGGTTTTTGCTGGTTTTTATTTAATATATTTGTTCTTCACAAATGTTATTTCTAGTTCTGATGTAGAAAACCCTAAAAATGGTACAGACAATAATAAGAAAAATTTTAGATTCTTAAGAGTTGTAGCACTTCTCTCAATTACTGATTTTGCATTTTCCATTGATAGTATTACTACTGCAGTAGCTATCAGTGATCAATACATATTAATAATATTTGGAGCACTAATTGGGGTACTAGCCTTAAGATTTACATCGGGGATTTTTCTAAAATTACTGGATATATTTTCTAGATTAGAAACAGCCGGTTACGTAGCAATTTTAATTGTTGGGATTAAACTTTTACTAAATACGTTAATTAAAGAATCTATTCTTCCAGACTATTATTTTTATATTTTGATTCTTTTTGCTTTTATTTGGGGATTCTCTAAAAAAGTATCAGAAACTTAATCTGAGAGATATTCGCCTACTGATGGATTTAATTGTTGTATCAATTGCTTTTTGCTAGAAATATTTTTGCCTTCTAGTTTTGCTTCTAACAAAAAAATCGGATCAGTTTTAGTTGAAATTATTATTCCTTCATTTTCTATGACAGAAAGAATAATACCTGGTTCTGAAAGATTATTGCTCATCATACAGTATTTTTCATTATTAATATCATCACTACTTAAAACTTTAATCTTAATTATTTTTAGATTCTTACCTCTAAAAATTGTATATGCTCTTGGGTATAATGCTTTTATTTTTCGAAAAATTTTAATTGCATCATTACCCCAATCAACTTTAAAGTCTGATTTTTCAATCATTCTTGCGTAAGTAATTTCTCTCCCAACATTATTTTGTTTTGTTAATTGAGAATTTATTTTTTTATTAAAATTTTCTTCAAGTATTGATACAGCATTTAAAAATAATTTTGCAGATAAGCTACTAAGTTTTTCCGTTAATGTATTTAAATTATCGTCATTATGGATTTTAATTTTTTCTTCTAACAATAAGTCGCCAGTATCTAGTCCTTCACTCATTTTCATAATTCCTACTCCAGTAAATTCATCGCCTTTCATTAGAGACCATTGGATTGGGGCAGCACCACGCCATCTTGGAAGTAATGAAGCATGTGCATTCCAACAACCAAGTTTTGGAATTTCTAATATCTCTTTGGGTAAAATTTTCCCATAAGCTATAACAATAAATAAATCACAAGATAATGATTTAAGTTCATTGATAAAATGTATATTGTCCCTGATTTTTTCTGGAGTATAAACTTTTATAGATTCTTGCTCGGCAAAGCTTTTAACAGGTGAAGATATTAATTTATTTCCCCTAGATCTTTTCTTGTCCGGTTGGCTAACTACTGCAATTACATCGTGCTTAGATTTAATAAAAATATCAAGACTCACAAGTGAATATTCAGGTGTACCCCAGAATATAATTCTCACGCGTCACCAGTTATTGATAATTCATCTACCCAAATATGTGGAGAAATACCACTTGTTGTTACCTCTTGGTTTGATTCGATATTTACTATATTTTTCAAAAGATATTTAATATCACCTGCGACAGTTGCAGATTCTATTGAAATTTTTGTACCGTTTTTAAAAAGCCATCCATCAAATGGAAGAGAGAATGAACCTTGACTTGATCTAACACCTGCATGGATTGCGTTTAATTCTTCAATATAAACAAATTCTCCCTCATAAGTAGAGTGATCTAATGATGTTTTGAGATCAAAGTTTTCCTCTGATTTCTCAACTACTATCCAATCAGGAGATACTGAGACTTTTGATCCTAGTCCAGCGTGGCCAGTGGGGATTGTTTTAAATATTCTTGCAGTTGATTCAGAATGTATAAAATTTTCAATTCTCCCTTTGTTAATTAAACATAGTCTTTTGGTAGGAGTTCCTTCTCCATCAAATGGTGATGAAGAAATATTCTTTTCGTGAAGACCATCATCATAAATATTAAGTGCTTCTGTAGATAGCTTCTCTCCAATGGAATTTTTATTAGATAAGCTAACTCCATCTAAAATGCTTCTAGCATTAAACATTGAGCTAAAGGAATTTATGATAGTTAGAAAAGACTCTGGGGAAAAACATATTAAATATTTATCAGTTTTAATAGATGAATAATTTAAATGAGAAATTGTTTTATTAGAAGCGTCTTTAATGCACGACTCTATATCTATATCTTCAACTCCATATCCAATTTTTACTGAACCTGAGCTACGAGGTTTCTTATTTTCCTCTTCTGCTCTTGCATATAAATAAAGTGCAGCTTGACTTTTGGTATAACTCCGAAAGGCACCATCACTATTTGCATAAACTCTCTCATAAAAACTCTCAGACAGACCATTATATGGGACAGATTTTATGGATTCATGACTTTCTAATAGCTTCACTTCTGCTTTTCTTAAAAGAGTAAGTAATTTTTTAATCCCAACAGGATTTCTTTTTTTTGCGTCCTTAACATTTATAGGATCCTTGGCTAATGGTGAGAATTCTGTCCTTTCATTCTTGTTGCCAAAATCAGATGCAATATTTGCTTGATTTAGAGCCTTTTTAATACCAGATTCACTGATGTCACTTGTTGTTGTAATACCAACTAAATTAGATTCGTTCCAAACTCTTAAAGTTAATATTTGCTTTTGTGATGCCTTAAGTTGTTTAGCCTCACCTTTATCTACTTGCACAGAATAATCATTAGAAAAGCTTGCACCATAATCCCATTTTTTAAGATTTAGTAAATCTGCAGCTTTGGAGATTTTAGTTGTAATTTCTCTTGAATTCATATCCTATCTTCCGCCAACAGTGATTGAATCAACCTTAATATGAGGTTGGCCAACAGTTACGTTGACACTTCCACTAATGGAACCACAAAATCCAGGAGCTAATTCGAGGTCATTTCCGCACATTGATATTTTTGGCATAACTTCTTTAGCCTCACCAATCAAAGTTGCTCCCTTTACTGGATTAGTTAACTTTCCATTTTTAATAAGATATCCTTCTTCTACCGCAAAATTAAATTGACCTGTAGCACCTACACTGCCACCACCCATTGATTTACAGTAAAGACCATCACTAATACTATTAATTAAATCTTCTTTGGAGTGCTCACCTTTAGCTATATAAGTATTTCTCATTCGTGAAGCTGCTGCAAAGGAATAATTTTGTCTTCTTCCACTCCCTGTCCTTTTATGGCCAGTTCTTAATTCACCTGCTCTGTCTGATATGAATTTTTTTAAAATACCATTTTTTATAAGAACTGATTTTTCTGGTTCCATACCTTCATCATCTACTGATAATGAACCAAAGGATCCTTCTGATATCCCTTCATCAATTGCTGTTAAAGATTCATGTGCAATTTTTTCATTCAATTTATTCTCAAATGGTGTTGTTCCTCTTTCTATTTGAGTGGTTTCAAGTAAATGACCGCAGGCTTCGTGGAATATAACACCACCAAACTTATTAGCTAATACAACAGGCATTTGTCCCGCTTCAACATAATCTGCATACAACATATTCATTGAACTTTCAAACACATCATTAGCTGCTTTTTCGTGATCCCATAATCTGAATTCATTCGGCATTCCTGATGATCCGAATCTTCTACTTCCACTAGATCTATATTGGGCATCACTAGCAATTACATTTAGTCCAACTGTTTGATGCAACCTAATATCTGAGACATAGGTTCCATCGCTGGAAGCTATAATTACTTCTTGCAGATTTCTTGAGTAACTTCCTTTTCTAGTTAATATTTTATTATTCTTTTTTAGAGACTTAGTGCTTACTAATAATTTTTCACTTATCTCATGTATCGATGGGACTTCATTAATCCATTTTTTCTTGGATAAACTATAGTCCCTATGTTTATTTAAACCGTTAAATGCTTCTCCTTTTTTGTTGTCTGTTATGTCTAACATTTCAATAGCCTGAGATACCGATCTCATCAAGCCGTGCTTCGTTAAATCATTTGTACTTACAAATCCATCCTTTTTTTCTTTAAAGATCCTAATACCAGCACCCCTTCCAAATGATGGACTTACACTTGTAATAAAATCCTCTTCAGCTAACACACTTGAGTTGTCAGTATTCTCTATAAATATTTCTACAAAATCAGCCCCAAGCACAATCCCATAGAAAATAATTTCTTCTAATAAATCTTTATTGCAACTTCCAAAAACTATTTCATTTGATTTGATTTGTGACGAAAGCATTTGAGTTTATAAATCTTCTCCGTATAAAAGATTATCTAATAGAAGGTTGGAAATCTTTACTATCAAGAGGTTTTAATAAGTATAGTCTTAATAACTGGTAACCGTTTGATAAATATTTAGGTAATTTTTTAAAAGTTTTAGATACTCTATTTCCTTCACTACTTGCAATATCGGAAAGAACCTTATTATTCTCTACTATTTTATCTAATCTTCCGTAAAAAGATTTATCATAAACATCTAGTACTACAGGAAAAACTCTAGCAGAAGTTTCATTTGTTTTATTAATAACAAACTGGTCGTAATCTTTAGCATCTAATCCTAAAGAAGCGTAGAAATCCTTTTTGATTCCCAGATCCCTTGCATACATAGTTGCAAATACAGCAAGTAAGAAAAACCTAGACCATAACTTGGATGTTAATGGAAGATTGTTCAAAAAATATCTAAATCTATGAAAATAGTCAAATAGTGGATGTGTAAAGGTAGAGCCCCCAATGGTAATTTTTTTGCTTAATGATTTAACGGTTCGTGGTTGTGCTTTCATTAATGCGTCAAAGAAATCACCATGCCTATTTTCATCTTGACACCAGTTCTCAAAGTAATTAAATAATGGAAAAATCTTGCTATCTGGATTCTTTTCGAGATGCCTATAGATTGCTATGTATCTCCAATAACCTATTTTTTCGGATAAATAAGTGGCATAAAAAATACTTCTTGGTGGGAAATAAGTGTAATCTTTATTGGCTGTTAAAAAACCTAAATCTAACTGCAGTCCAAAGTCACTCATTGATTTATTCAAAAAACCTGCATGTCTAGCTTCATCTCTGGCCATATGAGCAAAACATTCAGCAAGAAGAGGGTTTTTGTCTTTAATCCTCTTGCTAAGTTCCTTGTAAAGTAAAAACCCTGAGAATTCTGAAGTACAACTTCCCTCGAGAAAATCAACAAAAAGCTCTCTTGTTTCAGGATCTAATTTTTCTGCAGCACCTTCAAATTCACTATTTCTTACAAAATGATGTCTATTGTAATCTTTCCTAAATTCTTCACATATAGCTTCCAATTCTTCCTCATTTATTGATAAATCCATATTTTCCATTGCCTCAAAGTCTGTTGTGTAGAATCTTGGAGACAAAATTGTTTCTTTTGCTGGTATTTTCCCATTATTAACGTCTTTTTTACTTTTTGATTCAACAGTTGATTGAGTCATCTTTTATTTGATTTGTTAATACTATTATTTACTATTATTTGTAATTTCGAGGGAAAAGTTAACTTGGTGTTATTGTTTCACTAATTAACTCCTATTAACTTTTGTCCATTCAATCTCTGAAGAACTCTTGAAATAATTAATTTTAGAGTAATTCTTTTTTCGTCGATAAGAAATGATTCAATAATGCTGGGTTTTTGATTAGGTTTAGATAAAGAAATACTTTTTAATGAACTAATATCATCTTTCTCAAAGGAAAGCCAAAAGTTACATGTATCTTTAATTTCACAATTTATTACCCAACATTTATCTCCAGCAATGGGTCTATTGGTGTTTGTTAGAGTAATATTGTTTATTTCCAATCCTCTTTGATTAATTTCCTCTTTAAGTGCAGGAATTAAATGTATATTAATGAATTCTTGGAAAGGCTTTTTCTCTATTGGGAGTTCTTTTTTGGGTTTAGTAATAGTTTTGGCGGGAGTATCAATTTCATTTTTTATAACAACTTTAGAAGCAGAATTACTTTCAGAATTGGAATTATTTAAATCCATATTGATAACTTTTTCTGATTGAGGTTCTTTTATTTCCTCAGAGTTTGATTTAGTAGTGTTGTCAGATATTTCATTATTAACTTCTTTATTTTTGTCTAAATTTTCTTCCATAAAAAAAACTGTTTATTTTATTATAAATTAAAAAAACATTTTTTAATTAATTTATTTTTCTACCAATCATTATCTGCATTATCCCAGTCATCTTCATTATCTGGATTTGAATAATTTAGATCTTTTTTTAAATTATTATCATTTATATTTTTAACTACTCTGTAATTAACAGATATTGTTGGTTGAGTTTCTCTAATATCCCTTTGTGGAGGCATCTCAACGTTTGGTTCCATATCTTCTTCATTATTATTTGATACAAAATCATCTTCCACATTATTGAAAGTTTTTTTCCTGAAACTTGTACTAGTAATTGTTTTATTCAATAAAGTGCTTACTAATAAACCAGAAAAAAATGAAATACTGATTAACTTACCTATACTTACTTCTTGGAGAGTCCATTTAAAGTATCTAAATGAAGTCTTTTGATTATTATTTGTATATAATAAAATTTGTAAAATTATTATAAAAAAAAGAGTTAATAATAAAAATTTTTTCTTAAACATAATTCTAAAAAGTTATATTAAATTTTTTGGGTTAATACTTTCATAATATATTTTGTGAATATTTATTTATGTTATTTCTAAATCAATTTGATATTTAAGAATATCTACTTTTATGATTTTAACTTCTATTGCATCTCCAACTTTATATGATTTCTTTGATTTTCTTCCAATCAATAGATTTTGCCTTGATCTATATTCATACCAATCATTATTAAGAGTGCTGACGTGTACTAAGCCCTCTACATTTAGTTCTGATATCTCAACAAAGAATCCGTATGTTTGCACTGATAATATAAACCCACTATAAATATTACCTATTAATTTTTCTGCTTTTCTTACTTTTTTTATATTTATCATATTAGATTTGTATTGGTTAACTTTGTACTTGAATTCATTAAGTTTATCTATTACAAACTTGTTAAATAATATTTCTAGATTCTTTGAAATTGATGAATTAAATATATCCCAATTTACTAAGTCTAATGAATTACTATCCGATATATTGATGGCATTGATATTATTTTTCTTTGATTTCTTACCATTTATTATCATATTAAAAATACAGTACTGATTTATAAGGTTAGTGAAGTCAAATCCAGGAATTGTCCATGGAGAAATAAATAATTTTTCTGATTTCTCATTATCAGGATTTTTAGATATCAACCTTATTTCATTGTTCTTAAATTCATTAATTAGAAGTTTATGTAAGATTCTTTTTTTATTATCATCGCCACATAATTTAATTACTTGACTAAATGTCAAATTGCCATCTTCATTAAGCTCTATATCATTATCAATAAATTCTGAATATTTAATGATTTCATTTGCATTAACGTAATCTATTCCCTTTGAAACGTATCCTGCGCTTTTTAATCCATATTGATTTGAATGTTTGAACCATATTAAATTAGCTTCATATAATATTGGTGAAAGGTAAGTTTGGGAATCTTCTTTATTTAATGATTCAAAATATCCTTTTGTATATTCAGCTGGATTGTGAATAAAAAATTCTTCTAGTGTTTCTATTTTATTGAGTGGCGCAGGAATTTCAACCTTACCCTCCAAAAGATGTTTTTGTCTGAATGAACATGAAATTTCAAGAATTTTATCTAAATCGTCGATATATTCTTTTATAGGTTTTAATACGCGAGAGGTTATCCTTGATTTACTTTTTCTAGATACAAGCGCGTCAGTATGTTCACTTCCAACAACTAGTGAACATCTTACTAAAGTAAGATGAAATGACCAATCAATTATTTCATTATCACTATTTAATTGCAGACAGAGGCTTATTGCTTCATTCTTTTCACCAAATTTAAATTCAGAATCATTTCTTATGGCATCACTAAGGTAGTTTTGCCAATCATTTAATAAGGGTAATGATTCAAAGCCTTTAAATAATATTTCTAGAGATTTTTTACTAGTTAGATCTACTCTTTCTGCAAGATTATTTGTATGTATCCATAATTGAGTACTTTTATTTTTTCCTTGCTCTATTTGAATCATTGGGAGTATTGGAGAATTATTAGAATTCCAACTTTTGAATAAATAAGATTTTTTATCTGTAAGGTCTATCCTCTCCCTTTTTTCTATTTTTTTTGAATCAATATTATTTGAATTGTATGTTTTTACTATATTGCTTTTAGATAAAACGAAGTCTGTATCATATTCCTCATTATTGTTTAGTTTTAGTTCTTGAATTACATGACCTAGTCCTTCTTCTTGACCTATGGGAAATCTATCAATCTCAACTTTTACTATATTCTTATTGTCTGGTGTGAAAGTGTATTTTTTATTCTCTTTTGGAAGTTTAATTTTAGAAAGGATCCTATCGTCTATTGGGATTGCATATACATCATTATTTATTATTTCAACTTTAGAAAGAAGTATTTGATTTGATCTTTCAAGAATACAATCAACTATTCCCTCAGGTGATCTTCTTCTATAACCCTCTTTTATTATCCTTACTAAAACTTTATCTCCATTCCATGCATAGTTAAGTAGATTTTCTTTAATGTAGATATCTTCTTTGTCTTTTCCCCTCACAGCAAAGCAATAACCTTTGCTACTACATCTTATTTTGGCGACAAGATGTTCACTATCTTTTATGCAGGTATATTCATCATCTTCATTTTTAATAATTATTTCAAGTTTTTCTAGAGCTGTTAAAGCAATATCTAATTTATCCTTATCAGATTTTTTTGTTATTTTTAATAATCTGCATAATTTTTTATATTCTAAGCCTTCTGACTGATTAAGATTATCAATTATTGATGATGATGTGAACATGATCTAAATGAAATTATAAATTAATTAGTGGTATACACTTCATTATTACACCTTATTATCCAAGCTTAAAACTAATTATTTTCTTTCTCTTCTTTTTCTTCTTTTTCGATGTTAAAAGAGTTGACAAAAAGCCTTATACCAATGATAAAAAACGTAATGGATGCTATTGACTTAAGAACTACTTCGGGTAAAAAACTTGAAATAGAACCGCCTGTTAATGCTCCTAGTAAACTTGCAAAAACAAGTGCTGAAGAAGATCCTAGAAAAACTGCTAATGGTTTATTTGAAGTGCCACTTATAGTTAAAGTGGCTAGTTGAGTTTTATCACCTAATTCAGCTACGAAAACTGTTAGAAATGTTGATAGTAATAAACTTAAAACCATTTATAAATAATTTTTGAAAGTTTCATAAGCTAAAAATATACTTATCATTATCATTAAAGCTCCAGTAAATAAAGCAAATTTGCTAGGAGATATTTTTTTTGAAACCCATTTACCAATAATAACTCCTACTATGCTAGAGCTTATTAATGCTAGAGAACTTCCAAGAAAAACAATTATTGGCTTGCCCGATTCGGCAGAAAGCATTAATGTAGCTATCTGAGTTTTATCGCCAAGTTCAGCAATAAAGATTGTTGTAAAAGTCGTTATAAATATTGAAAAAAAACTTTTTTCTAAATTGTTTTCGTTTTTTTCTAATTTACTATTCATTTTCCTGAAACAGCAATTCTAAAATTTTTCATCTCTTTACTTTGGGATCCATAATTTGATGAAATATGTTGTTTGCAGCAATCTATTAAAAATTTATCACCAGATTTCAAATATCCTTTAAATGCAGTTGAAAATTCATTTACCCGGCAAAAATGTGGTCTTGTTTCATAAATTAAGCATTTTTTATTTTCTCTGTCTAGGTTTTTACACCAACCGTCTTTAGCCGTCATTGAGTTTATCAAAGCTATATCTTCTTCGTTAAGTTTGTCAGCCATATCGGTTCTTTCATTCAAGTCGAATTTACAACAAGCTCCGCAATTTTCTATACATGTCCATGATTTCATAATTTAATTCAATCTTGTAACGTATCAGTACAGTTTCGTCATTTATTTGTAAAAATAGTATCACAAAACATATTCATTAATCATGGCAACACTTATTCCTTTGGCTGTAGTTGCGTTAGCAGGACCAGCAATAATTGCTCTTGTATTTTACCGTAAATAAAATAAATTCTTTTTGGTGACGTATCTGGAGGGTGTTTATTGGGATTTAGATGGTACCATCGCAAATACTGAATTAGAGGCTCATTTACCTGCTTTTAATAATGCTTTCAATGACCTTGGTATTAATTGGAATTGGGACTCTAATAAATACATAAAACTTTTGAGGATAAATGGGGGCAAAAATAGGATTGCTTATTACGCTAAATCGAATAATGATGATTTCTCAAAAGATTTGATTCTTAAAATTCATGAAACAAAGCAATTTCATTATTTAGAAATTATAAAAAAAAATTACGTTAGTTTAAAAACTGGTGTTTTTAGATTAATAAATGAATTACATAGAAAAAAAGTAAGACAATTTATTGTTACTTCAAGTTCAAGAAATCAAGTCAATCTACTTGTTGAATATCTTTTTAATGGCTTCAACCCTTTTGAGTTCATTATTTCAAGTGAAGACGTTGAATTAAAGAAACCAAATCCATTACCATATTTAAAGGCAATCCAATTAAGTGGTATAAATAAAAACAACTCAATTGTTTTTGAAGACTCCAATCCAGGATTGAAATCTTCCTTGGCAGCTAACTTGCCAACAATTTTTGTTCCTTCAAATATCCCAATTGTTCTTGAGGAAAATATTAAATTAGATTGTATTTTAGACAGTCTTGGTGATGAGAATAATGTGGCAAATGTAATTAAAGGCCCTAAACTAAAAAAATCATATGTTGACTATGGCTTTTTAAGTGATTATTTAGTGTCTTTTAGGAATGCAAAAAACTAATTTTTCAAGAATTACATACCAGTTAAATAATTTATTTTTTGGTTTTCTAAGTGATACTTGGAGGACAAAATCTATTGGCCTAATTTCTGTTTTGACAGGTTATTTTTTGTTCGCAAATTTTCTTACAAAATTTATATCTGAAGGTAAAAATGAGTTGATAATGGTCCCAATAATTATTGTTTTTATTGAAATCATTATAAGAATTAAACCTGCTGCAAGTTCAAAATTTTATTATCTATGGACCGTAGTTGATAAATTAAGAATTGGTGCAATTTATGCCGTTATACTTGAGGCATTTAAATTAGGATCTTAAAAGCTATTCTTCTTCTTCTTCTTCTTCAATAGGATAAACAAATCCTTGAGCTTTCCCAGTTAAAACTGATTTACCTAAAGATATAGCCTTTTGAGCGGCTATTGCTGCTTTCCCTTTCCAGACAGCGTGCCTTTGGTTCCTTTTGCTCTTTGATTTTTTCTTCTTTGGTACAGCCATTCTGTTTCTTTATTTCCATATAATAATATAACCCTTAACTGGTTATCTCCAAAACTTTTGAGTATATTTTGTTTATGTACCTCAATTTTTTAAATAAGCATATATGCTTTATTAATAACTTTTAAAGATTAGTGTTTAGATCAAAATTCTCATATTCAGATTCTAAATCAAGTTATTCAGATCTTCTTGAAGATATAGAGACGGGGAAAATAGAATCAATATTTTTCTATCCTAGTCAGAGAGAAATTGATGTTCTGTATAAAAATGGCGATAAATTTAAAATACCTATCCTTTACAACGATCAATTAATCCTTGAAAAGGCTACTGCAAATAAGGTAGACCTCACTATTAACAATAGTAGAAAAGAAGCCTCAGCTGCTAATTCATTTGCTTCAATAAGTCTTTTCCTGATTTTCATAATAGCTATAGTCTTAATCTTGAGGAGTACATCAAAATTGGCTTCCAGAGCCTTTGGTTTTACCAAAAATCAAGCTAAATTTGTAACTATTGATGATGTAGAAACGAGATTCGATGATGTCGCTGGTGTTCCTGAAGCTGCTGAGGAATTAAAAGAGGTAATAACATTTTTGAAAGAACCAAAGAAATTTGAAAATCTTGGAGCAAAAGTTCCCAAGGGTGTTCTTCTAATAGGCCCACCAGGAACAGGTAAAACATTATTGGCTAAAGCAATTGCTGGTGAATCAGGAGTACCTTTTCTCTCTATATCAGCATCAGAGTTTGTAGAACTTTTTGTTGGTGTTGGTGCAAGCCGAGTTCGGGATCTATTCTCTAAGGCTAAGGAAAAATCTCCTTGTATAATTTTCATTGATGAAATAGATTCTATTGGTAGGCAAAGAGGGTCTGGGATCGGAGGTGGAAATGATGAAAGAGAACAAACTCTCAATCAGCTTCTAACTGAATTAGATGGTTTTGCTGATAATTCAGGGATTATTGTTTTAGCCGCGACAAATAGACCAGATATTTTGGATGCAGCATTATTAAGACCAGGTAGATTTGATAGAAAAATTGAAGTAATGCTTCCAGATTTAGATGGAAGAAAAAAAATTCTTTCTGTTCACTCACTTTCCAAACCACTTTCAAGTGAAGTTGACTTAGGATATTGGGCTTCAAGAACAGTAGGATTTTCTGGAGCAGATCTTGCAAATTTGATGAACGAGAGTGCTATTCATTGTGCAAGAGATGAATCTAAATTAATCAGTGATCTTCATATAGAAAATGCTCTCGATAAAATTACAATTGGCCTGAGAAGTTCATTAATAACTTCTCCAAATATGAAAAAAATTATTGCTTATAACGAAGTGGGCAGAGCGATTGTATCTGCTGTGAGAAATGGAATTGAATCAGTTGATAAAATTACGATTTTACCTAGATCTGGATCTATAGGAGGATATACAAAAATATGCCCTGACGAAGATGTAATTTCTAGTGGTTTGATTTCAAAAAAATTATTATCTTCAAAAATTGAAATTGCTCTAGCTGGAAGAGCAGCAGAAACGATAGTTTTTGGCGAAAGTGAAATTACACAATGCTCCTTAAATGATATCTCTTATGCGACAGATATTGTAAGGGAAATGGTTACGAAATATGGATTTTCAATTATTGGTCCAATTTCAATTGATTCTGATAATAATGAAATGTTTTTAGGAGATGGATTATTTAGAAGAAAGCCTCTCATAGCTGAAAATACTAGTTCTAGGATAGATAATGAAATCATAAATATTTCTAAAATTTCATTAAATAATTCAATAAAAATATTAAAAAAAAATAGAGTCTTACTTGATAAATTAGTTGATATACTTTTAAATCAAGAAACTATAGATAAAAAAGTTTTTAAATTAACTTCTTCTAAATTGTTGAAAGTTTGATTTAATTGTTTTAAATTAAAAAAAATTTTAATATTTTCTTGATAATTAAAAATAATACAACGAATTTATTAGTTACACTTTCATTATTACTTATTCTTCCATTTGTACAAAAACAATGGTTTAATTTGTATTCATTCAATATTAATGATATTTCCTTTTATTCAATCCTTTACTATTTAAGCGGTACAATATGTCCATCTTTAGTGTGTTTAAATTCCTTAAAAAACTATACATACCATAACTTTAATAAGAATAATATTAATAGTAAAAATATAATTAAAGGAAAGGGATTATTATTCTTAGTCGCAATAAATTTAATATTTCTCTCTTACTTTATAGCTGATTATTTATATATTAATTTTGATCTTATATTTAATTTATTTCTTGAAGGAATTAATTTACCAAAACCGGATATTTTACAGTTATGTTTTTTCATTTTTTTAATTTCTATTTTATTAATTTTTAAGAAATCTAGGTTTTTATTAAAAAAATTAATATTGATAAATTTTATTTTGATTTCTCTTTATCTTTGGCATCTTCAAATTAATAATATTAATGTTGATGATCATTTCTATATTTATAGATATTTTGGTTTAAATGACTTAAATTTAATTAATATTTTTATCTTAGTCGCTATAGAAATTTCTTTTTTTACCTGGTGTTTTTTATCATATAAAACTAATTTAAGCGATTGGATCGTACAAAAACCTCAAAAAGGGGATGTAATCCCCATTTTGAATATGTTTATTTTTTATTTCTTTATAATTATTTACTACTCAAAACTTACTTAAAAGTTTCTAATCCTACTAGAGCGCAGAAAAATATTCCTTACTACCTTTGGGGTCTTCTAACATTGTTTTCTCCCCGGGGGTCCAGTTTGCTGGACATACCTCATCTGGGTTTGCCGCAACGTATTGATAACCTTGAAGAATTCTTAGTGTTTCATCAACATTTCTGCCTACAGGAGCCTTGTTAACAGTAGTGTGCATAACTACTCCTTCGGGATTTATTAAAAACAAACCTCTATCTGCCTCTCCATCATCATTAAGAACATTGTACGCTTGGCAAATTTCTCTTTTTAGGTCAGAAACTAACGGGTAGTTAATATCACCTATTCCACCTTCATTTCTTGGAGTTTGTATCCATGCCAAATGACAGTGTTTGCTATCAACTGATACTCCAAGTATTTCCGTATTAAGTGCTGAGAAATCTTGATATCTATCACTAAATGCAGTGATTTCAGTTGGACATACAAATGTAAAATCTAGTGGGTAAAAGAATAAAACAACCCATTTACCTCTTAGACCTGAAAGTGTAATATCCTTAAACTCTTGATCATATACTGCTGTAGCACTAAAATCTGGTGCTTCTTGGCCAACTCTTAAGCTCATGAAAAATTTTGTCCTTTTTTAAATTAGTTATGGTCTGAATGACCGTAATAAGTATTATAATTTTATTGATAATGAATTAGCAAGTTTTTTTTTAATTCAATGAAATGGCATTATTCCTTTACTAGAAAATTTACAATATTGAATCATAATAAACTTTTAAAAAATCTCAAAAAGGAATTAATTAAATATCCCATTAATAGGCTTGACAATAAAAATTCTAATTAAAGAAATTTTATTTTATTTAAGATTACTTTAAATTCAAATCTCTATAATTAGGAATATTCTTTTTAATGTTTTTAATTATGGCTAAATATATTGAAAGACTAAAGGATAAAGTTAAAATAAAAAAATTTGATTCTAATCAGCCAATTGGAGCTTGGATTTTCGTTATAATATTGAATATAGTTGGATTTGCGGGTTATTTTTACTTAAAGGTAAATCATATACAACTAGGTAGTTAAAAACTTATCTTATTTCCTTTTTAATTGATCGACAAAAATTTTTTAGTCTTTCTTTTCTCGTTAAATCAGGTAAAGTCCAAATTGATTCTGTTTCAGGCAATGGATCTTTGCTCCATTCTTTGAATTCTTCCATTATCGAATCACTATTTAATTTTGATGTAAAAATTTTGCGTTTTTTTAAATATTTTCTTATCACTGTAATATTTTCCTCAATATATTCCCTCATAATAAATACTTAAGCTTATATTAATTTATCATCTAGCAAGTTCTGCTCTAAAGAAATGATTAATTAGACATTTTGTACCGCTTGAAAAAGACCAAACGAGTAACCTCCTATTAGGATCCAGCCAAGAACACTTGATATTATAGTTGATCTTCTATTGTGTCTTCGAATCGCTGATTCAATCATCTCATTTACTTCATCTCTATTAAGGTATTCCTTTTTAGATTCTTTTTTCATTTTTCGTTTATTTTTACCATAAACGAATTTATAAAAAAGTGAGTTAAAGATTTTTACTAATATCTAGGGATAATATATGGTGAATTTATAAATAATTTTTGTATTTTGGAATAAATATATTAAAAATCTTTGAAGTGATTTTTGAATATTAAGATAGTATTATTTCATTAAACCAACATAATTTTTATTGCAATACAGATAGTGAATATTAACGACAAATCTGTTTTAGATATGCTTAATCGACTTATTTCTGTTGATAGGCTAAATAATACTCAAATTCTTCAAATGGTTAATTTAGTTTCTGTATCAAATGATATTAATGATTTAAAGGATAATTTAAAATGGGAAAGTTCTAAATCATTACATCAAAAAAATTAAGATATGTATAATCTAAATAATGGAAAATATCAATATTAGTAATTTAAATGAGTTACTAAGTAATAATTAAAAAAAATTAATTAAGTGTTTAAAGTGTTATCTGTATAAAAAAATTAAAAATTAATTTATACAGATAGATTGTTCAAATATATTTATGATAGTGGTCTTTCTTGTAAGATAAAATCTCTTGATTACTTTGATAAGATGTTGTTTTCTTATCCTTGTTAAGTGATTTAACTAATATTGTAGAAGTGAGGATTATTATTAAGATAATTAGTAAATCCCCAATCGTAATACCTCTTTCCTTAAGATTCATAGTAAAGTATTTATTTTCTTTAATATAGCCTTTTTATTTTATAAATTAATATTTTTTATACAAACATCCCAAAAAAGCTTTATTAAGGAAATGTAAAATAAATATAAAATAAATAAGACTTAAGGTCTTTAAATCATATAAAAAATAATAGTTAAAATTTTTTAATGAATATAAAAAAAATTATTGCTAACCCCAGCACACCTGATTTTTTTTCTAAAGAGATGATTATCACAAAAAAATCTCTTAACGAAAATCAACTCAAATATACTTATCAAAAGCAATTAATCTCAGATTTAGATTATAAGCACAAGGAATGGTCAAAATTTGTTGAAAATAATATTTAAAGACTTTCGTTAATTATATTTAAAAGTTTATTTCTTTTATTTGTGTTTTTCTGTTCCCAATGAAGTGTAACTTCATCATTAATGATAGGTTTTGCTTCATAAGCTAAATACCAAAGAACAAAGCCGATAGGAAATATTAAAATATGCATAACAAAAGTTAGTTGACTTAAATCAAATATAGTGCAACACTTATAATATGCAAGTGTGACACTAAATTTTTTTATTATGCCCTCTCAGAGGAAAAGAATTGGTTTTTTGCCGAGTGAAGAAATTCATGAAATTATTGAAAAATTGTGCACAGCTAATGAATTTAGTCAGTCAAAAGTTACAGGTTTACTTGTTGAAGAAGCATTAAGGTCTAGAGGAGTATTAAGCGAAACTTTTGTTCAAAATAAAGATATTAATAATAATTTCATTAATTTATCCTTTGAAAAATTATCATTTACTAAAGATAATAAATCACCAGGCAATGGTGACAATTATAGAGTTAATAAAAAAGTATTTTCAGATGATATCAAAATGATGCATGAATTTATTGAGTTTAAGTATTTTAAGAAAGTTATGAAGGAGAATAACAATATTATTGAATAACTAGTGTCACACTTTATTCGTTTATATAAGATTGCTTGTCACTGTCATTTGGAAATTAAACAATTATAAATATCTCTGGAACTAATTCTTATCAACTTCTCAAACAGTTGATCTTGAAATTATTTTAATTTTTGAAATTCGGCGGACTAAATCATCGTGGAGATATGAACCTTAGCCCGCTTTAAAAATTAGCAATAAAAAATATAAATACAATAAACATTTAAATTTATTATCGATCTAAAATTGGAATATTAAATATATAAAATTAAATGGCAGTAACTGAATTAAATGAAGACACACAGGATCAAATATGTGATCTTCTTGAAAATCTACAGCGAATAGAGAAACTTAAAAATAAAGATATGCGAATTTTACTTGATAAGACAGTAAGAAAATATGGAGGAAAAGTAGTAAGTAAATGAAACGTTTATTAATACCATTATTAGCTTTTTTAACTTTGCCAAACGCTATACATAGCTCACATATGTATAATCAGAAAAAGTTTATAGTCACTTCAGAAAGCACCAAGGAAACTATTGAGTTTGCAAAGTACCTTAAAGATAATGGTGTTGTTAAATATTCAGCATATTGGTGCCCTAATTGCCTTAATCAAAGTGAATTATTTGGTAAGCAAGCTTATGAGGAACTTAATGTAGTTGAATGTGCAACAGATGGAATAAACAGTCAAACTCAATTATGTATTGATAAAAAAATTAAAGGGTTTCCTACATGGGAAATAAATGGAAACCTATTCTTAGGTGTACTATCACTAAAAGAATTATCCAAGTTGACTGGATATAACAATTAAGGACCAATTAAGAATATTATTGTTAGATGAAGTACTGTTTAATTACTTTATTAAAGGTCAATTCTTGAGCTCCTTTCATACACCCTCCAGCCGGATAACTAATTACTTTTTTTGATATTAAACCAATACTGGTAGCAATTATTCCAATAAAAAGTACAGCTTTGGATCTTTTACTTTCTAAGATAGATTTCATTAAACTTTTATCTCTAAAATAGTAGGTATTTTAAGATTATTACGTATTTTTTTTGAAAACTAATAAAAAATAAGTAATCCTGAATGTAAAAAATATTAAAAATACTTTATAAGCATAAGATATCTTGAGAATTATTAACCAATAAATTCTTATATTCCCTTATTTCAGCATATTTAGTTTGTATTTGTCAGCCTTTTTATAATTAGGATGAGACTATTCATTTTTTATGGAAGGTAAAGGAATTAATGTGACTCAAGGAATGGCTTTGCTACTTTTGAAGCCATTAAATTTACCATCTAATTACGTCCTAAATCTCTTAATTTACATAACTAACCCAGTTAACAATATTGGTTATTAAAAGTTTTCCTAAACTTGTTTGGTTCTTCTCCAACACTGATTGATTAACTTTTCTATTCATTTCTAGCTGTATTAATTTTAATTATTCTCTGATTAACATAAGAGGTGGATCTTTTCCTAAAAAAACAATAATTCATACAGAGTTGATAAAAATATATTCAAAAAAATTTATCTTTAATTTGCTTATTCTTTGAACATCTTTTAACCCTTGAACGGGTATAAATTTATAAGCCAATAATCTACTGTCAATCTTAATTATATTATGTTTTCTCAATCGGAGCCATTGTTAATCCTTTACTCATGAGTTGCTCATGATATAGCTCTGCCTGTTCAAGATTACCCCTCCAAACTTCCGCAGATCCTGTCTTGTCAACTTTGATTGTCAAATCCCAGGCCTTTTTTTCACTCATGCTTGGGATTATTGTCAGAAGACAATTTGCGACATGTTGAAAAGTATTAAAACTATCATCAAGAACTATTACCCTCGCTTCTGGATATTTTGCTTTAGATTTCTTTTGATCTATGACTGTACTGAATGAATTAAACATTATTGTCTGTAGTAGTTTAAGTCAATTAAAATTTCACCTAGATTCTTCAATCGATTAGTTTTGATAATGTCTCGAGCGTGACTTGAACACGCGACCTGCGGGCTATGAATCCGCCGCTCTAACCAGCTGAGCTACCGAGACATGGAAATATTGTAAGGCATTGGTTGTACTTAATTACCATTTTGAAAATTTATTTGTTTATGGGCCTCATATATGGCGATACCGCATGCTACGGAAAGATTTAGACTCCTAACACCTTTTTGATCATTATTTCCAGTGTGTAAATTTGGCATAAATATTGATATTAAAAAGTCGCTTTTATCAATAATGCAATTTGGTAATCCTTTATCTTCTCTCCCAAATAGCAAAATATCATCTTCCTGAAATTTAAAATCCTTTAAATATATACCATTTTTTTTACTAAAAGAAATTATTCTTTTTGTTGCTTTTGACGACAAAAATTTATCAAAATTCCCATACTTTTTTACAGTAACTAGAGGCCAATAATCTAATCCTGCTCTTTTTAAATATTTATCTTCTAGTTTAAAACCTAATGGCTCTATAAGATTTAATGGTATGTTAAATGCAGCACATGATCTGGCAATATTACCAGTATTTTGAGGGATTCTGGGTTCAAAAAGAGCGACTTCCAATTTTAAGTAGGTATTTCTATACTTATTTCATCAATTTTGATTGCTCTGCCGTTTATTGCAAGCCAATTATCTTTTGATATTTTGGTTATTGTCTTTTGAAGCTCGCCGATTCTTTCAATATAAGTATTACCAATTTTATACTCAGAAACCAGACTCCAACCTACTTGTTCTCCAACAATAATTGTTATGCTTTTTCTTTTTATTAAAAGACTTGTTAGTAAATTCATCATTGTTGACCATTCATTATCCCCTTTCCCAATACTTTCCATAACAAATCCACCAATTGAATCTATTAATAATGGACCATCTTCCTTATTTAACGTATTTAAAAGATCTGTCGTTTCTATTAATTTCCAATTATTTGGCCTTCTTTTTCGATGTAGAAGAATTCTTTTTTGCCATTCTTTATCCTCAATATTTTTTTCAGATAAGGCCACATAAGATAAAGTTTTTAGTTTCTTTGCCAAGTGTTCTGCGAATTCACTTTTGCCACTCTTAGTTCCTCCTGTAATAAAAATAATTTGAGAAATAGTGTCTTTGATAATTAAATCCTTAGCATTCATAAATTCTCTATTATTTAGAGAAATACCACCATGTTGCTAAGGGAATAATTGTGGCAGCAATTAACAAACCAATAACTATATAAGTAGCAGTTGAACTCTGAGTATCTTTTGATCTCATAGTGTTAAAATTTGGATCCACTACAGGGTTGTCAATGGATGAAGGCTGACTTTTTTCGTAATTTATAATAGTCTTCTGTTGTGTAATACCAAAAATTTTATTTATACTACTAATTTCTTTTGCGTAAGTAGTCGAGGGAATAAGAATAAATATTAAACCAGTAACGATAAGCGGAAGTATTTGTTTATTTATGTTTAGTTTCATTTTAAGGTTTTGGTTAATTATATATTAAAAACCATATGTTTGAGTAATTTTAAATGTACTAAACCATATAATATTTGCATAATTTAAATAGGATTAACATATTTAATATATGGGATTCAATGGGAAATCATTAATATTAGTCGGTGCAATACTCTTTATTTTTCAGTTAGCAAATTTTATTTCAATAGAAACAATTACTCCTGAGCTTGAAAGAGCACAAGTATTAGCTGCAATAGCCTCATTAATTATTATTTTGATAGGTTTTTTATTTAAACAATTCGAACCTTTAGCTGGTGAGAAAGTTGATTTAAAAGGAGAAAATAAGTTTCTCTTCGATAGAAACATTCCAGATGAAGTTATTGATGAACTTGCATGGGGTTCTGAAGCGATATTAACTTCAACAGCAGCAGCAGCTATATTAATCCACAATAATGGCGCAAATATATTGAGAAGAGGAATCACATCAAGTAATGAGTTTAAACCTGGGGAAACTTGTCTGAGATCTATAAAAGATATGAAATTAATATCATTGGCAAACACTAAATTTTATCCGGGAAAAGATGAATTTTTTAATTTTTGTTCCGATATTCCATCAATCCTGGTAGTACCTATAAATAATAAGGCTTTTATATTGATAGGAGGCTGGAGTACTAAATGTTTTACTAAGTCTGATGAAAAATGGATAAAAAACTGGTCGAAAAAAATAAATAATATTTTTTCAAAAAATAATATTTAAAAATAAATTATTGATTTAACTCTTTTATCTTTTGCTTTAAAACTTACTGATTCAGTATTTAAATTATAGTAAGCATTTTCTGAATTTATTTCATATTTATTATCGTTATTTTTATCTTTTATTATATATTTTACTGGATTGAAAAATTCAATTATGTTATCTGAATCCAATATGGCTTTTTCTGAATTTAAAATGACATTTTGATTCTCAAATCTTATATTACCCTCTAATAGATACTTAGTCTTTTCAATATTCCAAATAAAATTATCAGCATATAAAATATCCTCATCTTTTTTAAGGGTTTTTAATTTAACATTCCCTTTCAATTTGAGGAGTTTATTGCTATCTGATAGTGTTGATTCTTCTGAACTAATAATGTATTTAGTTTTTTCACCATTGAAAATATTAATAATAGGTTTTTTCAATTCAAATTTTAATTCAATATGGTTATAACTTGAATTAGGACTGGTAATTGAATATATTTTATCTCCCCCTTTAGAGAAAATATTCATATCTAAACTGTCTATTTTTTGTATTAATTTATTTTCATTAATTAGATTTGGGGAACAACCAAGCATAAAAAATGGAAGGAAAATTATTAATCTAAAAATGTTGCTCATACTCCAGTTTATTTATGATTGGAGTGGGTTTAGGAAGACTTGAATTACTAACTAATAATCCCCAACTTAATTGGTGTTTCCAAGGAATTTCTTCTCTGTATATAGAACCAAGTTGTTCATTAATTTTTGTAGATAATTCGGGTAATAAAGGTAGTAATAATAATCCTATTATTCGGGTGCTTTCTAATACGTTATAAATAATTTCTTTAACTAGAGGTAGATTATCTTTTTCTTTTATTAACATCCATGGCTGATTATCATTCAAATACAAATTTGTATTAATAGCTAGGCTAAGCACTTCATTAGCTGCTAGATCTAATTTGTAAATATCAAAGTTATGAATATATTTTTCAACTGTAATTTTGGCATAATTCTCCAATTTATTGTCACTTAAAAATTTTTTTTCATTATTTGGCACTTTATTATCAAACCATTTTCTAGACATAGATGAGGTTCTATTTAATAAATTACCAATTGTATTGGCAAGGTCATTATTGATAATGTCAACAAATCTTTTATCTTGAAAATCTCCATCATTTCCTAGTGAGATGTCTTTAATGAGGTACCACCTTACAGGATCATTTCCATATTTTGAAAGCAATATGTCAGGGTCGAGTACATTTCCCAAGCTTTTACCCATTTTTTGCCCCTCTCTTGTAAGAAACCCATGCCCAAAAACTTTCTTAGGAACTTTCATATTGGCAGAAATAAGCATTGCAGGCCAATATACAGCATGGAACCTCAGTATATCTTTACCAATCAAATGAACATCAGCTGGCCATCCCCCTTTAATTGATTTCTCCAATGAATGATCTGTTGCATCAGAACTAATGGCACTTACATATCCAAGTAAAGCATCAAACCATACATAAAAGGTATGGTTATCGTAGCCAGGGACAGGAATTCCCCATGAGACATTCGTTCTTGAAATTGAAAAATCCTTTAAACCTCTAGAAACAAAATTTATAATTTCATTCTTTCTTTCTATTGGCTCTATAAATGATGGTTCGTTGATTATTTTCTCAATTTCTTTTTGATATTTCGAAAGCCTAAAAAAGAGATTCTCTTCATTTTTCCATTCTAGATTTTTTTGATGTATTGGACATTTGTATGTTGATAAGTTTTCTGGATTATCTTTAAATTCTTCACAACCGACACAATACCAGCCTTTTTGAACTCCCATATAGATATCATCTGATTCTTTTACTCTTTCATAAAATTCATTAACAACAAATTCATGATTTTTAGAGCTTGTTCTTATAAATTTATCAAAGGATATATTCCAGTTTTTCCAATTAATATTAAAGATTTTTGAGATTTCATCACAATGTGATTTTGGTTCAATACCCTTTTCATTAGCTGTTCTTTGTATTTTTAAACCATGTTCATCAACACCTGTGATGAAAATAACATCTTCACCTACGAGCCTTTTATACCTGGCTATTGAGTCACAAATTATTGTTGTATATACACTTCCTAAATGAGGTTTATCATTAACATAGTATAAAGGTGTAGTAATGACAAATGTCATAAAGCTTTTTTTATTAATACTAACAGATATTTTTTAAACTAATAACAACCTATTATATTTATTATATTATTAATAAATAAACTCTAAAAGATTACTATCATTTATTATATATTTAACTTTATATATTTTATTACTATATATTTCTATTGATACAAAAAGAGTAATAAGTATTTCTAGTGAATAATCTGGAAAATAAACCAAAGCAATATTTTTTTTATGATTAATCCACTTAACAAATATTATTTTATAAAAAGATTTATTTTCATTCTTAAAAAATAATGATAAATACTTAAATTTATCATTTTTAAAAATATTATTATTCTCAGTTTGTCTATTCTTTGAATAATCAATAATCTTTGAGACTGAATTTATACTTAGAAGTTCGTAATTATTGATTTTATTATAAACTTGTCTTTGTACAATTAAATCAAGATATCTTCTCAATGGTGAAGTACATTGTACATACATTTTAAGGCCTAATGATTCATGGATTCCGGGCTTAGTTGTTATATAACTTCTTCCCATATATTGTTTTAATATTATATATTTAATTTCACTATCATTATATCTACTAAGTATTTCAGATGGATTACAATTTAGTTTCTGAATCCTAAATGCACCTGCTAAATTATATTTATTTATAAATAAACTAGTTACATAACCCATTAATATCATTGATTCTGCAACTATAATTTGTGATATTGTTTTCTCTAATTTATTAAGTATAACTTTATCATTATATAATTTAATTTTACTATTGGGACTATCAAAAATAATTGCTCCTTGTTTCTTTCTGAATGTAATACTTTTTTCTAATAAATTTTTAATCTGAATTAATTCAATTTCTTCTTTAGGTTCTAATTCTAATATTTCATTTGCATCTTCATAAGTTAATTGATATTTTGGTTTAATTATTGCTTCAATTATTTCATAATTATTTATTGATCCATCTTCATTAAATTCTATTGCAGCACTAATAGTTTCTGAAATTTTATTTTGAGCTAGATTTGCCTTCTCAAGAATATCTTTAGGTAACATAGGGATATATTGATCAATTAAATATAAACTGCTATTTCTCCTTCTTGCATCTAAATCAACATTAGAGTCATGCAAAAATAGTTTGCATGGATTACTAATATGAATCCATAAATTTTTTATATTTCCTTCTTTTATTTCTAAAGAAATAGCGTCATCCACCTCATGTGGATCATCAGAGTCAATAATATATGTTTTTAAATTAGTTAAATCTTTCAAATATTTGAAATATCAATTATAGAGTCAACTATATTCAATAATAAATTATCCTTCAGGATTTACGAATGGTAAAAGTGCAACAATTCTGGCTCTTTTTACAGCTAATGTAAGATCTCTTTGTTGCTTTGAGGTTAAACCAGTCATCCTTCTTGGCAGGATTTTACCCCTCTCAGTTATAAATTTTTTTAGAAGTTCTACATCCTTATAATCGATAGGATCTCCAGGCTTGATAGGAGATAATTGTTTTTTGAAAATTGAATTAGGCATGATTAAATTTGATTTGGTTACTTTATTTCTTTGTGAATTGTCATTCTGTTTAAATGAGGATTAAACTTTTTTAGTTCTAATCTTTCAGTTGTATTTCTACGATTCTTTTCAGTAGTATATCTTGATACACCATTTGATCTCTTAGGATCTGTGCTTGTCCTAGCTTCAGTACATTCCAGGGTCACTACAACTCTTGTCCCTTTTTTGGCCATTTTAATTAATACTTTATTGTATAATTTTCTATTGTACATCTTCAACAAACTTTTTTGAAGATATACTCATTTCATTTATCATCATTGGTTAAAAATATATATGAAAGTTTCTCAAAATTGGTTAAGAAATTTAGTAGAAATTACATCTACTCCTGAAGATCTCTCTGAGAAATTGTCTATTGGTGGATTTGAGGTTGAATCATTAGAAGATTGTTCAGAAAATGTAAATGGTGTTGTTTTAGGTAAGGTTTTATCTGTTTTAAAACACGAAGGATCTGATAAACTTTCAATATGCCAAGTTGATATTGGTACTTCAAAGAAGTTACAAATTATCTGTGGTGCTCGCAATATTAAACCAAATATTTATGTTTATGTTGCCACTGTCGGTGCGAAATTAAATGCAGTTGATTTAACTATTAAACGAAGTGAAATTAGAGGTGTCATGAGTGAAGGAATGATATGCTCTCTGCAGGAATTAGGATTAGAAGACTCTAGCGAAGGGATAGAGATAATTGATGAAGATTTAGCCTTAAAACATGAACTGGGAGCTCCAGGGTCTGATTTGCTTCAATTAAATGATTTTATATATGATTTAGCCATTACAGCTAATAGGCCTGACGGAATGTCGGTTATGGGTATAGCCCGTGAAATTTCTGCCCTTTTAGAATCCACATTAAGTTTTCCAGAAATAAACCATAAATACAATAAACGTTTACTTAAGAGTATTAAACTTTGCCCAGAGGCCATAACATCTAATTGCGTTTATACAATAAGCTGCATTGATGGAGTCAATGGAGATAAATTATCGCCAAAATGGCTTAAAGACCGTATAGAAAAATCAGGTATAAAGTCGATTAATCTTCTAGTTGATTTAACAAACTATATTCTTTTAGAACAAGGACAACCTTTGCATGCGTTTGACAAAGAAAAACTATCCAACTTAATTGGAAAGGCAGTTTCTCCACAAGACTTCTCTGTACGGAAAGCCAATGATAACGAAAGCCTTGTATGTTTAGATGGTAAAAAATATGAATTAAATGAAAATATTACAGTAGTTACTTGTTGCGATAAACCTGTTGCTATTGCTGGGGTTATTGGCGGTTTAGAGACTTCTGTAACCAATACTACCTCTTCTATTTACCTTGAAGGCGCTGTTTTTAATCCAGTTACTATAAGAAAATCTTCAAAAGAGGTTGGCATTAGAACAGAATCTAGCAGCAGATATGAAAAAGGCATTTCGTCCAAAAATACAATAAGTGCAGTTACTAGGGCAATTAATCTTTTAGAAGAATATTTTTCTATTAATTTACCAATCATCAATACTTCGAATTTAATAAATAATGAGGATATTTTTATTAAATTACGGAGAAATCGAATACATAAAATTCTTGGTCCATTAATCATTGACGATCAATTTGAAAAAAGAAATTTATCTGATACAGAAATAGTTGGTAAATTAACACTCATAGGTTGTACTTTAAAGAGTAAAGAATATGGCTGGGATGTAGCAGTAATTCCTAATAGATCACAAGATTTAACAAGAGAAATAGATTTAATTGAAGAAATTGCGAGATTAATAGGGTATGACAAATTCGACTTGAACCTTCCTAGTCCAATTAAGCCTGGAAAATTGTCATCAGAACAATTGGCATTGAGAAAAGTAAAAAATGGTTTTACTGAAAATGGTTTTAACGAGGTACTTAGTTACTCTCTTGTTCCAGAAGATAAAGAAACACTTATAAAGATTTCTAATCCTTTGTTATTAGAAACTAGCTGCCTAAGAGATAATATCTGGAAAGAGCATTTAGAGATTGTAAACCGCAATATAAAAGCTGGACAAACAAGTTGTTATATATTTGAAATTGGAAATGTTTTTCATAAGAATACCGAGTTCATTCAAGAAGAAGTACTGAATGGTGCAATTTATGGAAATAAAAAATTTGGGAAATGGGTAAGTTCGGGTAAGGATAATGATCTAAATTATTATCAGGCTAGAGGAAAGTTAAAGGAAGCCTTATCATGTTTTAATATAAAAATTGATGATAAACCTACAGATTCAATTGACTATCTTCATCCAGGAAGAACAGCCAAATTAATTATCGAAGGAAAAAATGCAGGTTATTTTGGTGAAATTCATCCCAAATTATTATTAGAAAAGAAGTCATTAAAAAAAGTTTATTTATTTAATATAAATGTAGATCAAATCATAGAAGCTAGTACAAGAAAAAATAAATGGATTCCAGTATTTAAGCAATACCCAATTGTTCCGAAAATGGAAAGGGATATAAATTTTGTTTTCAGTAAGAAATTTTTAATTAGTGAAATAACATCACAAATAAGAAAAACAGGAAAAAATCTGCTAGAAGATGTATATTTAATTGATGTTTTTGAAGATATTAAACTCGGGGATGATCATATAAGTTATACATTTAGATTATCTTATAGAGATAAAGATAAAACATTATTGGACTCAGACATTACATCAATACATTCAAACATAATTTCTAAAATTGAAAAATGTTTTAATACTAAATTAAGAAATTAATAGTATTACTGTTCTTATATAAGACCCAATACTAGTCTATGTATAATTCTTATATAAGATATGTAATAATCCTATAAAACTGAATAATATTGTATTATAAAGTACATGATCAATTTACTTTCTCTATTGCTATCTTCAGTACTTTGGGTACAAGTTCCCCAGTGGTCCGACGATTGGTCAAAATGTTCTGTGGATGTTCCTGATGCTTCATGTCATTGGTATATAGCCGCACCTGATAACACTTTTGGAGAAGGGTTTGATTGGTCTAGCGCTCCTTGGTTTGATGTAAACGGATTAAGAGATGTTCCCAGTATTGATAAGCTAACTGCTATACAAAAGCTTCAATCAAAGTAGTACTGTCTTTAAGGCAGTACGTTAAATCATTTAGCCCTTTTATAGCAATACTTTTTAAACGCAATTATTTTCTTGGACATTGAAAGGACATAATTTATTGATTTATTAATCTATTTTTTTGTTTTTTATCGGGTATTTAGAAATCTCGGTATTTTTTAATAAATTGATTTTTATATATCTTGTATCTCATTTAAGACTATTTAATAGACTAATATTGAGTCTTATATAAGAAATACTACACAATAAAATTATTTATATACTTAAAAATAAATTTATTTTAATTTCCATTTATTCGAAAAACATTGATCAATTATTATTTACTAATAAATAATTTGTAAAGATCAATAATTTTAAAATTTCAGGTATCTCAAATTGGACTATTAAGTAGACTTGTATTTAGTCTTATATAAGAATTGTAATACTAGTTTCTATATAGATTTTTTAGCAATTGATAGGCTTCATTTAATTTCCTCATTTGATCTGTTGATCCGCCAGCATCTGGATGCATCTCTAAGGCTATTGATTTATATGCTTCCCTAATTTTTCTTAATGTATGAGCTGATCCTGCTGATGTTGATAAATTCAATAATTTAAGTGCACCATGTACCGTCATTGTTGAGTCCAATGTTTCAAATGAATTTGATCTGTTATTTCGCTTAAATCTACTTACAAACCTCCTCATTAGTGTTGGTATTCTATTAATTAAATCTGAAGTAGCAAAAGGGTCTTCTAAAACACCAATCATTAATAAAACTATTTCAAGGGAAGGATTTTTCTTTATCCAAAATGGGCATAATTCAGACATAAATTTATTGGCTGCGCTCCAGGTAAATGGTAGATTTTCTGTTCCATCAAGATTTGGCCATATATCCCTTCCAAACCAATCCATAGAAGCTTCTACTACTTGATCATTAGGAACTGTTCCATATAAGGTTTTCCAATGACTAATTAACGCTATTCGGCATTTTATTAATTCAGTTTCTTTAATTGTATTAATTTGAATATCATTAATATTCTCCTTTAATTTTTCACTATTTATACTTCTTCTTAGATTCTTTACTTTTTTTTCAACAAAATTGGGAAGGCTTATGTTTAAGTTGGCTTTTTCTTTATATTGATCGTTATTTGAAACTCTTTTATTTAAAGATATCTCACTAACTTCTTTTTTAATGTCTGATTTAATTAAAACCAATGCAGTATCTTCATCAATATTTAAATTTTCATTATCATTCTTTTTCTCGTTAAAGTCTATTTCTTGCTGTTGGTTCTTAGGTAGTAAATCATCTTCTTGAAGAAGTTCTTTAAGTATCTTTTCAATTACAGGACCTCTTGCTCTATATCCCCACTCTTTTCGTAATTGATCAAACCTGGAAATTAGTTCCTCAGGTAAATCAATTGAAATTCTTTTTGTATTTGAATTTTCAGGAATATTCAATAATGTTTTTCTTGAATAGTAAGGAATTTATTTAATTTTATTCAAAAAAAAATCGAACGTCCATATGGAATATTGTTTTTAAATTAAAACCAACTTATTTTCGTGTCACAAGTCAATTAAGTATCTTTTTATAATAAAGATAAAAAATGTTTAATTGTTATTTCAAGTCATCTAAAGAAAAAAAGAGTTTTTATCAAAATAAGAAATTAGAAATGCTCAATTATATTAAAGATTCACTTGAGCGTAAAATAGCCTCCGTAACAGCTTCTATAGAAGTTTTAGAAAGTCAAATAAGCAGGGATAAAGCAGTTGAAGTAACTAAATAGTATTCAAACAAAACATTCTAGAAGTTTTTCAGGACCAAATTTCTTCAAATAATTAATATTCGATTTTTCAGTTACTAATAAATATCCTGCAAACCCTAAACCGTTAATACTGAAACCATGGATATGATCATTTTTTCTCTTTATAATAGCGATCCATTTATTAGTTATTAAAATATTGTAAGGATATTTAGGTTTCTTATCACTAATAGGGTCCCCAAGTCCTAATCTCTTGCATAATTCTAAATAAAAGTCAAAAAGAAATGATGCATTTTCTAAAAAATTAAATTTGGATACAATAATATTTCTTTTAAGCTTACTATTTATATCTTGATATGCGTTCATCTCTAAAAACCACTTTTCTCTTGGGCATGATATCTCATCTCTTGATCTACGCAGAAGTTGAAAATGCCTGTGTGGTTGACTTGCTCCTGCAATTGGAGAACTATTGAAAAACCATAATCCACTAGTATCTTTATTAACTTGTTGGATCGCTCTCCAATCATTAATATCTAACCATCCATTTTGAGGTTTCCATTTATTTGTAATAAGTAAAATATGTCCTTTTTGTACAGGGTACTTGTTTAATATTAATTGATGATTATCACCAATTTTATCAATTTCTAGTATCTTTTCCCATGGACAAAATGGATTCTGCTTAGGACCATAAATTTTTTTTTTATTAAATTTAGAAGTATCGAGTTTCCTAATTATGAAGTCATCTTTTTCATATAATTCCCTTGTAATAATATCAGTTTTGAGAGGACATAATGATTCATTATCAATTGATAATCGAGTTTGATCTATTGCTTTTTTCCAATATAATTCTAAACTCATTTAAAATTAATTATCATAATCATTCTAAAAAAAATAATAAATTTGTAATTACTTTTTATTAAATTGATATTCTTTCAATTTTTCTAGAGGTACTGATTCTAAGACTACAATATTTGTTGATTCTAATATGACTTTTGGTGCAAGACCGTCTAATAATGCTTGCTTCCACCTATCAAGACAAATACACCAATGATCACCATCCTTTAATCCTGGGAAGGAATAAATAGGCATGGGAGTTATTAAATCATTACCTTGTGATTTACTATATTTCAGGAAATTATCATCCATTACACAACATATAGAATGATTACCTCCATCATTTTTGTCATAGTTGCAAAATCCATCTCTGAACCATCCTGTCAAAGGTGCACAACTACAAACCTCAATTTTTTCTCCTAAAACATTCAATTGAACTTGATTATTTATGGTCATAGATTTTTATTTAAATAATAATAAAACACCAACATTTCTTAAAAAAAGGTTGACGAGTATGGGGGGTAAGGAGGTAATAATTCTAATAAGGTTTTTTTTCATTATGGATTGGGACTTTACTGAAAACATAGCATTTAAAGCTCTTTATGATGCATTTAAAGATAGTGAAGAAACTTCCGCATTAGAATTCTTATCTAGTGATGGTGCTTCATACTATCTTGAATTAACACAAGACGCAGCGGGTGAGGGACTTGATCTGGGTGATAATGAAATAATGGAAGAACTTCAAGAAGAAATTATTGAATATCTAGAAAACAACTAAAGATTTAGCTTAGGCACTGAAATATTTAGCTTTTGAGTGTAGTGCAATGATAGCTGTAGTACTTTGTTCTGGATGTAATTGTTCAGATTCATCCATGGTCAAGTTAATTCTTTTTGTATCCAACAATGATAATTGTATGTTTGAATCAGATACTTTTGGACATGCAGGATATCCAAAGGAATATCTAGCTCCTCTATATTTTTGAGCAAGTATTTCTCTATTTTTATCTGGTTCTTCAGTCGTAAACCCACATTCAATACGAATTAATGCATGGACATATTCAGCTAGAGCTTCTGCTAACTGTACTGTAAGTCCATGGAATAATAAATAATCGCTATATTTATCATCCTTAAATAATTTTTGAGAATATTCACTAGCAATATCTCCCATTGTTACTGCCTGCATAGGAAATATATCTATTGGTTTATCATTTTTTAAATCACAATAGAAATCTGCTATGCAAAGATTATTCCCAGATTTTTGTCTTGGAAAATTGAATTGAGAAATTTTATTTAATGATTTATCATCAAATAGAAAAATACTATTATCTTTTCTACCACATCTGAAATATCCATAAACTGCTTTGGGTGAAATAAGTTTTTTATCTACAATTGTCTCTAACCATTTATCTAACAATGGTTTAGCAAATGAATCCAGATAGTTATTGTATTCATCTACACTTTGGTTTTTTCCTTTTTTTATTTGCCATTGTCCACTAAATAGAGCTTTTGTATCTAAATAAAAAATTAACTTATTTAAATCAATATCAACATCGTACAAGACTTTCGTCCCCAAAAAAGGAGCTTGAATTGGTTTTTCTTCATTTACAAATTTAGATCTTATAAAATTTTCTTTTAAATTTAATTTGGAAGTCTCATTTCGTATGGATATTGATTTATTGCCCGCTTCAGAGTTAGTTTTTGATGAGGCTAAATTAATATTTATACCCTCATTGTTAATAAATCCCTCTGTATTTGACCAATTTCCCTTTTTTTTATTATCCATATATTCATTCATGAACTTAAGATCAGTGAACGCATCTTTTCCGTACAATATTTTCCCTTTATATATTTTGCTGCAATCCTCATTTACAAATTTTGGCGTTAACGCTGCACCTCCTAATATAACTGGGACACTAATATCTTCATTGTTAAAAGCCTCTAAATTATCTTTCATAAATGCAGTTGACTTAACAAGTAATCCGCTCATAGCTATGCAATCTGCATTGTGCTTCTTTTGTGCGTCTATAATTGCTGAAACATCTTGCTTTATTCCAAGATTTATTACGTCATAACCGTTATTTGTAAGTATTATGTCAACCAAATTTTTTCCAATATCATGAACGTCGCCTTTTACTGTTGCAATTAAGAGTTTTCCATTTGATATGTTTTCATCTACAGTTTCCATATATGGTTCTAAAATTGAAACAGCAAATTTCATTGTTTCAGCGGATTGGAGTACGAATGGCAATTGCATTTGACCTGAGCCAAATAAATCTCCTACAACTTTCATCCCATCTAGTAAAAAGGTATTAATTATTTCAAGAGGTTTATATTTTTTTAACGCTTTATTTAATTGATCTTCTAAACCTATTTTTTCTCCATCAATAATATGATTTTTTAAACTTTCTTCCAGAGTTAAATTTTTATTTTCTGAAGATGCTTTCTTGAAATCCTGAATAGATAAATCTTGAAAAGCCTTTGTGAGCTCTACTAATGGATCATAAGTACAAATATCATCTTCAAATTCTCTTTTGTCATATATCAAATCTAAGCATAGCTTTTTAGTTTCTTCAGAAATTTTTGATAATGGCAAAATTTTATTTGGTGCGATAATAGCGGAATCCAATCCGGCTTTAATGCATTCATCTAAAAATATTGAATTTAAATTAATTCTAGATAATGGTGATAGACCAAAACTTATGTTCGATATCCCCAATATAATATGAATCTCTGGGAAATTTTCTCGAATTTTGGATATAGCAGTAATTGTTTCTTTAGCATTTAATCTATCTTCTTCAATACCTGTAGATATTGGTAGTGCTAATGGATCAAAAAAGAGCTCATAATCTGATAAACCACATTCTCTTGTTTTATTAATTGCTCGTTTAACAATGTTATATTTTTTATCTGAATTCCTAGCCATTCCATCTTCATCAATAGTTCCGACAACAAGTCCTGAACCATACCCCAAGGCTAAATTTAGAACTTGATCAAATCTTTCATCACCGTCTTCGTAATTTGTTGAATTTATAATACATTTACCACCAGCTGACTTTAATCCACTTTCCATTTTGTCAGCATCTGTAGAATCAATCATTAATGGTAAATTTATGTTAGTAACTAGTCTTGAAGTTATTTCTTTCATATCTTTCACACCGTCTCTCCCTACATAATCAACATTTACATCAAGAACGTGTGCATTTTCTTTTTGTTGTTGTTTGGCAATTGAAACTAGTCCATCCCAATCATCGTTATTTAATAACTCCCTTACCTTTTTAGATCCACTTGCATTTAATCTTTCTCCTACAATCAAGATAGAATTGTCTTGTTTGTACGGTACGGAATTATATATTGATGAAGCAGAAGGAATATAACCACTTAAATTTTTATTACTATTTTTGTTAGAACTTTCGTTATAAATAATTTCATCGATTATTGATGAAAGATATTTAATATGTTCAGGTGTTGTCCCACAACATCCACCTATTAATTGAACATTAAAGTCATATATAAAATTCATTAGCTGCATCTTTAATTCTATTGGCTTTAATCTGTAGTGAGCCACACCACCAATATTTTCAGGAAGTCCTGCATTGGGAATACAGCTTATAGCGAAAGGAGAATTTTCAGACAAATATTTAATATGTTCTTTCATTTGTTCTGGACCAGTTGCACAATTAAGTCCAAGGATATCTATATTAAATGGCTCTAATATTGTTAATGCAGAGGCGATGTCAGAACCAACAAGCATAGTACCTGTTGTTTCCATTGTTATCGATACCATTATAGGTATATCTATATTTTTACTATCAAGTACTTCTTTAGAAGCTAATAAGGCAGATTTAATTTGTAATACATCTTGACAAGTTTCAATTAAAAGAAGATCAACTCCTCCATCTGTAAGTCCATATATTTGTTCTTTATATGATTGCTTTAATTCATCAAAATCTATATGTCCTAATGTGGGCAATTTAGTAGTTGGTCCAATTGAGCCAGCAACAAACCTTGGCTTATCAACTGATGCATATTTGGCAGCAGCCTTTTTTGCTATTAATGCAGCATTTTTATTTATCTCATATGCCTTATCCGCAATATCATATTCATCAAGAACTATTGATGAGGCTCCAAAAGTATTAGTTTCTATAACATGACAACCTGCTTCTAAGAATGAATTATGAACCTTTTCAACTACCTTTGGTGAGGATAAAACAAGGTTTTCATTACAACCCTCTAATTCTTTGCCTCCAAAGTCGTCTGCAGTAAGATTTAAGTTCTGAAAAGATGTTCCTGTACCCCCGTCAAAAATTATTAATGGCTTTTCATCTCTATTTAGATAGGTTCTGAAAGATTCCATTTTTAAGTAAAAATTAATTTATTTTAGAGAAATTCTTGTTACCCAATCATCATAGTCTTGAGAACGACCTTCTGTTATTTCTATAAGCTTACTTTTTAATTTATTCATTATTGGTCTTTCACCATTTAATTCACTTGATTCAATTTTTTTAACTGGTGTAATTTTTGCTGCTGTTCCAGTTAGAAAAACTTCATCTGCTATTAATAATTCAGTTTTATCAACAGGCCTTTCAATTACATTTATTCCAAATGATTTTGCTAATTCAATTACACTAGCTCTAGTAATCCCCTCAAGTATATCTTGATCAACACCAGGAGTGATTAAGTCTCCGTTTCTAACAATAAATAAATTCATACCACTAGCTTCGCTTACCTTACCACTTGAATTTAATAGCAAGGCTTCATCAAAACCCGATAAACTAGCTTCAGTTTTAGCTAATGAACTAGTAATATAAGCTCCACTTATTTTTCCTCTCAAAGGGAGAGATCTATCTTCTTGTCTAGTCCAACTACTCATTCTACAAGAAACACCATCTGGGGATAGATAATCTCCTAGTTCAATACAATAAATAAAGAAATCTGTTTCAATATTGTGTAACCTTGGAGCTATACCTAAATCGCTTGTATATACGAATGGTCTTATATAGATAGGTTTTTCTGGCTTATTTCTTTTTATAACCTCCTCTAAGGCTTTAATAATATATTCTTCAGAAATATCAGTTAAGAGTAATTTTGCACTTTGAGATAATCTTTTTATATGTTTATCAGTTCTAAATAAAAGGAATTCTTCTTTATTTGTAGGGTTAGGTATCGCTCGCATTCCTCCAAATGCAGCAGTACCATAATGTAGTGCATGAGTAGCTATTGATATTTTTGCTTCTTTAAATGGAATACATTTACCTTCGAACCAGGCGTATGGAAGAAATTCATGCATATTCAATTTATTTAATTAAGGTAAACTTGTTTTATCCTACTTACGTATTCTAAACCCTATTTATATATAAAAATGCACAGGATATCTAATATAGCAGGAAATGAAAAGAATAAGGATGATTTAATAGAGCAACCAGTTGCAGATTTTATTTTTATAACAAGTGTCAAAGCTGATTTAAATCTCTTATCGAATTTATTGTTAGAAAAAGAATTTGCTTCATTAAAAAATAATATTAGAGCTTTAGAAATTTCTAATTTAAATTCCTCAGCTCAAGTAGATAATTATCTATTAAAAACAATTAATTATGCAAAAGTTGTCGTACTACGATTATTTGGAGATAAAGGTACATGGAACTATGGAATTGAACAACTTTTAAATTGGCAAGCAGTTGATAAAAAAAGGAAGTTAGTAATCCTATCAGGTACCCTTGATCAGGAATTATCCTTATGTGAAATAAGTAGTATAGATAAAGATATTGCATTAAATATTTCTAGATTACTAAGATCTGGAGGACTGCATAATTATAGAAAATTTCTTAATTGTTTAAGTTATCTACAGTTGGATGAATTATTAATTCCTGATGAGTTTTTGAATATTACTTTTTATGCAGATCCTTATTTGTATGATTGGAAAATTGAAAAAGGGGAAAAGATAGGAATAATATCGTATAAATCACTTTTTTTAGCTAATGAAATTGAAGTAAACGAAAAACTTAACTTGCAGTTAAGAAAATGCGGTCTATCCCCTAAAACATTTTTTATTTCAACTCTAAAAGATCATATTATTCAAAAGAAATTAATAGAAATATTTAAAAAAGAGGATATTAAAATAATAATTACCACAACTTCATTTTCTTCATCTCAAATCAAAAATAATGATTTAATTGAAAATTCTACAAATATTTTTACTTCTCTTAATATCCCAATTTTACAGCTTCTTTCTTCTAATATATCAAGAAAAAATTGGCTTAATTCATCAATTGGAATGAATTCAACTGATTTATTAATGCAAATAATTATTCCCGAATTTGATGGAAGAATTACTACCTGTCCTTGTGCATTTAAAGAAATAATCTCAAAAAAGAATACACTTTACAGTGAAATATCTATTTATAAAGCTGATCAAGTAGGTATTGAATGGATTTCAAAATTTGCAACAAATTATGTGAAACTTCAAAAACTTAATAATTTTGATAAAAGAATTTGTTTAGTAATAAGTAATTATCCAGTAAAGAACGGAAGAATCGGTAATGGCGTTGGTCTAAATACACCATCTTCAATAATAAATATTCTTAATTGGTTAAAAGAAGAAGGTTATGACCTTGGATCTTGTAATTATCCTCAAGATTCTTCGGAATTAATGTCAATGCTTATAAAAACTAGAACTAATGATATTGAATCTCAAAATAATAAACCATTAGATTACTTACCACTAATTGAATATTTAAAATATTGGAATTATTTAGAACTTGATCCAAAAAATATTATTGTTAGTCGTTGGGGTAAACCATCTGATGCGATCGATCTAGATAATGAAGGCTTCTCAATAAATGGTCTTAGATTTGGAAAAATAACATTATTGATTCAACCTCAACGAGGTTATGACGCTTACACTGATAGAGATATTCATTCTCCTGATCTTCCACCTCCCCATAGATATTTAGCACAATATTTTTGGATTGAAAAAGTTTTTAATGCAAATGCTATATGCCATATTGGTAAACATGGGACTGTTGAATGGTTACCTGGCAAATCTATAGGTCTGAGCAATAAATGTTTTCCAAATATTATTTGTCCAGCTATACCTAACATATATCCCTTTATCGTAAATGATCCTGGAGAAGGATCCCAAGCTAAAAGAAGAACTGCTGCCACAATTATTGATCATTTAACCCCTCCTTTGGATAGGTCAGAATTATATGGAAAATATTCAATATTAGAAAATTATTTAGACGAATACTTTGAAGCAAAATTATTAAATTCTAATCGTATTGAAATAATAGAAAAATCAATTTTTGAATTAATTAAAAAAGATTTTAGTGAAATTTCTTTAAATAATAAAAATAATCAAATTGAAGAAATTGATTCCTTCCTTTGCAAAATTAAAGAATCTCAAATTAGAACAGGTTTGCATGTTTTTGGCAATAGGCAGAATTATATTAATGAAATAAATTTATTCTTATGTATTGCTAGAGTACCAAATGCCAACCGAATTGGTGTTGTTCAATATATAGCGAAAAATTTAAAACTAGATTTGAATCCTTGGACAAATAAATATGATCAGAAGTTAACTGTAAAGGATAAAAAAATATTATTAAGTTTTTCAAACAAAAAAATTTTAAATTTTAGAATGGCTATTGAGTTTTTGGAGCAACAAGCAAAGTATTTAATATATTTGTTTTTTTACAAAAAGAATACCAATATAAAAAATCTAGAGAAATATAAAAATCAGAAAATAATAGACTATTTCTTTAATCAAAAAAAACATAATAAGTATTTTTTATTATTAAAAAAAGATATTTTATATCCAATCATTAATTCCTCATTTAATGAGAAATTATCATTTATTAATTCATTAAATGGACAATATGTAAAAAGTGGTCCATCTGGAGCCCCTACGAGAGGTAAAACTGAAGCTTTACCCACTGGTAAAAATTTCTTTTCAGTTGATTCGAGAGGACTGCCAACTGAATCAGCATGGACTGTTGGTTGTCAATCCGCTTCACAAATACTTGATTTATACAAACAAGATAATGGAGAAGATTTAAAAAATATAGCAATATCTGTATGGGCAACATCCACAATGAGAAATGGTGGTGAAGACATTTGTCAAATACTATATTTATTAGGAGTACAGCCTATTTGGGATGGGCCTTCAAGAAGAGTAGTAGATCTAGAAATTATTCCTTTATCTGTTCTTGAAAGGCCAAGGGTTGATGTTACTTTAAGGATTTCGGGAATGTTTAGAGATGCATTTCCACAGTTAGTTAAATTAACTTCTAAGGCAATAAATCTTGTTTCTAATCTTAATGAGGATGATAAATTTAACCCTCTTGCTGGGGCATCAAGAGATGGTGATTCAATTAATCGTATATTTGGGTCAGCGCCAGGTTCATATGGAGCTGGTCTTCAAGAACTAATTTCTAATTCTAATTGGGAAAATATTGATGATTTTGGAGAATCTTTTCTTAATTGGAGTAAGTGGATTTACAGTGATAATATTGAACCTATAGAGGATAAAAAATCATTAGAAAATGCTCTTAAAAAAGTGCAGTTAGTTGTTCATAACCAAGATAATAAGGAACATGATATTTTAGATTCTGATGATTATTATCAGTTTCAGGGTGGATTATCTTCAGCAGTAAAAAAATTGAGCGGTAAATTACCTGAAATGTATCATGGTGATTTATCAAAATTTGGATTATCTAAAATTTCAAAATTACAAGATGAAATTAATAATATTGTTATATCAAGAATACTTAACCCTAAATGGATAAATGGAATGAAGGACAATGGTTATAAAGGAGCGTTTGAATTTTCAGCTACAATAGATTACTTATATGCTTTTGATGCTTCTACTGAAGTAGTCTCAGATTGGTGTTATGAGGAAGTTTATAAATCATGGTTATGTGATCTGGATCTTAGGAATTTCTTTCTAGAGAATAATCCATGGGCTTTAAGAGATATTGCACAAAGATTTCTTGAAATTGTCAATAGAAAAATGTGGAATAATTGTTCATCAGATGTCATTGAAAATTTAAAGAACATAATTATTAATACTGATTCAATAATTGAAAAAAACGAATTCTGAATTATCTACCTAATAGCGAAAGTCCATGACTATCTGTTCCGCATGTTTTTAGCATTGAATATTTATCTGCCAATTTATCTATTTCTGAACATACAAATAAACTAGGATTCCATACTTCATTAAGTTCATAATCGTACCAAACTTCTATTCCATCAATCCCTTGTATTTTGGCCTCTGGAATTAATTTATAAAAAGGAATCCTGTATCTCGCTGGATGTGCTAGAAATGATAAACCACCAGATAAATTTATTGCTTTAGTAACTGATTTAATATTTAAATCATTACCTATTGGAGACTCTCCAAGGATGTAGGGATTTAGGTATTTACTTTTTATGTCTATTCCCAATCCAATTACATGTACTAAACATCCTAAAATTAAACAATTAATTTCTATTCCCGAAATTAATGTAAATGAATTTTTAGGATAATTTTTGAGTATATTATTTTTTTTTATATATTCATGAGCTTTAATTGTATGATGATCGGTTATTGATAAAAATTTCAAGTTATTTTTATAAGCTTGTTCTAAAAGTTCATATGGTTCTAGACTTCCATCACTAAATTTTGTATGACAGTGAAAATTAATATTTTTAGGACAACTATTTTTATTAATATTGGAAGTTAATTTTACTAAGTCTTCCCTATTCATTACTTAATGAATTCTCATTTTTCTTTCTAATCTTTGCATATAATTGTATTGAAGCCAACATGAAAATAATTAATCCAACTATGCTCCATGTAGCAACACTAGTTGGAAAATTATTTTTAAAAATAACTAAAAGTACAATTATAAATAATAATAAAGTAGGCAATTCATTTAATAATCTAAGGTTTTTAGCTGAAATGGTTGAAGTACCATTTTGTAATGAATACATTATTTTGTAACAATAAGAATGATAAATTACTAATCCTAAAACAAAGGAAATTTTAATTTGCAACCACTTCTCACTTAACCAACTTGGTTGCATAATAACCATGCATATAGCCATACTTAAAGCTAATATCATCCCAGGTGTTGTGATTATATTCGCCAGCCTTTTTTCCATCAAGGTGTATTGTTTATTAAAGGCAATTTTTAATTCATTATCCATATTTTTAGATTCTTCATGATATATAAAAAGTCTTACTAAATAAAAAAGTCCCGCAAACCAAACGATTACACCAATAATGTGAAGTGATTTAAACCAGAGATATGCTTCAGCTGCCAAATTACTAGATTAATTTAAAAATATATATTTTTAATATAGTTATATTTAACAATATCAAGAAATCTATTTTTCAAAAATTAATTAATATTTATAACTCATTAAAATATTCATATATATCATTTACTGAATTTTTTCCAAGTCCTTTAACTTTTGATAAATCCTCTTTACTCGCTATTCTTATCGCGTCTATTGATTTAAAATGCTCAAGCAATTCTCTTATTCTTGATGGTCCTAATCCACTGATTTGGGACAATTGAGATCTATTCATTCTCTTAGATCTTTTGTCTCTATGAAAGGATAATGCAAATCTATGCGCTTCATCTCTTACTCTTCTTAACAGAAGAACACCTTTTTGATTTTCATCAGTATCAAGAGACTTAGTAAAGCCTGGAATAAATATTTCTTCATTTTTTTTTGCTAATGAACATATAGTTACTTCTTCCTCAAGATTTAATTCTTTTAATGCTTTAATAGCTGCATTTAACTGTCCTTTTCCTCCATCAATCATTATTAAATCAGGCCAATCTGATAGAAGTTCATTGTCTAATTTACTATTAGTTTTATCATTTAATATCGAAAAATCCCCTCCACTATTTTTAAATCTTGACCATTTTTTAAACCTTCTGTGTATTACTTCATATATCGAAGCAAAATCATCACTATGTCCTATAAAAACGTTTGGATCTTTAATTTTATATTTCCTATAATGCTGTTTAGAAGGAATCCCATCAATAAAAACGACTTGTGATGCTACAGGGTCACTACCTTGAATATGGCTTATATCATAACCTTCGATTCTTTTAGGTTGTTCGCTTAATTCAAGTATTTGGGCAAGATCCTCAATTGATGATTCATTATCTTGTATCCCATTTAATATTCTTTCTAATTCCAATTTCGCATTTTTTAAAACCATTTCTACAGTTTCATGTTTTTTATTCCTTTTTGGGATTAAGATTTTTACTTTCTTTTTTCTTAGATCCGTTAACCAATCCTCTATGGTTGCTTGTTTTGGAAGGTTATATTGAATAAGAATTTCTGATGGTATTTCTACAGCTTCAACATTCATATAATGCTCTTCTAAGATCTTTTGTAGAATAAAATTTTCATCTTCATTATTTAATTTTTGACTATAGCCAATCCTCCCAATGAGCTTACCAGATCTCATTTGGAAAATTTGTATACTAGCTACATTTTTTTCTGAAACTATTCCAAAGATATCTCTATTAATTGAAGAATCTGGTATTGATATTTTTTGTGATTCAGTTAATAATTTTAAACCTGAAATTTGGTCCCTTATTTTTGCTGCATTCTCATAATCTAAATCATTTGAAAATTGAAGCATTTTTTTTTGTAAAAATATTTCTAAGTCATCATTTCTTCCTTGAAATATCATAGATACATGTTTCATTATTTTTTTATAATCGTCAGATGATATAACTTCTTGGCAAACACCTGGACATCTTCCTATTGAATAATTCAAACAAGTTCTATCTTTATAGACAGGCCTTGGTCTTTGTCTAAGTGGAAATATTTTTTTTATCGTAAATAATGTTCTCCTTAATAATCCGACATCAACATAAGGTCCATAATATCTATCTAAATTATTTCTATTTCTCCTTCTTCTTGTAATAAATATTCGAGGATATTTTTCACTCCAAGTTATACAAAGATATGGATATTTCTTATCATCCTTTAAAAGAATATTAAAGTATGGTTTGTTTGTTTTAATTAAATTTGACTCTAAATTTAATGCTTCATATTCGCTATCTGTGACTATTATTTCTATTTCAGTTATTTGACGAACCATCAAACTTAATCTGGGAGTTAAATCTGAATAATTATTGAAATAACTGCTTACTCTACTGCGTAGTTTTTTAGATTTACCGATATAAAGTAAGTTATTATCAATATCTTTAAAAAGATAACAACCAGATGACTTTGGAATTTCGGATAATCTTGATTTTAATAACTCCTTATTATTAATTAATTTATATTCAATTTTAAAATTATATTTGTTATCTATTTTTTCGATAGAGGAATTACTCATTTATAATGGTTACCCTCCATAATTCCAGCCAGTTGAAGATAAATTTAGTGAGTCAACATCATTATTCAGATAAGCAGATTGAACCTCTCCTACAAATACGGTATGGTCTCCATACATAACACTTCCAACAACATTACATTCAACTCCACCAACACTATCAACTAAAATAGGCAATCCAAGCTCACCTAAATTAAATTCAACAGATTCAAATCTACCTCCTAATGCTTTTTGAGGTTTAAAGAAAACAGCTGCTAGATCCTTTTGATCACTTTTGAGCACATTTATTGAGAACTTATTGGTGGACTTTATTATTTCATGACTAGAACCTTCTGCTCTAACAGCCATTACAACTAATGGTGGGGTGAAGGAACCTTGAGTCACCCAACTTGCAGTAAATCCATTCACTTCATTTTTATCCTCGTCTCTAACACCACAAATAAATAATCCGTGAGGTATTTTTCTTAATAAGATTTTTTTTGCTTCTAGATTTAATGTCATAATTGATTTATCTAATAATATTATTTTAACTAAATTTCTTATTCGATCATAATAAATTCATGAAAATTCTTTATCCAGGTACATTTGATCCTTTAACAAACGGTCATCTTGATTTAATAGAAAGGGCAGAAAAAATATTTGGTAATCTAGTAGTTGCTGTTTTAGAAAATACTTCTAAAACACCAACATTTAATCTTGAAAGAAGAATTATACAAATAAAAAATTCTCTTTCTCATTTACCTAATATTGAAGTTATTTCTTATTCTGGCCTAACTGTTGATTGTGCAAATGATCTAAAAGCTAATCTTATTCTTAGAGGCTTAAGAGCAATGAGTGATTTTGAGTATGAACTTCAGATTGCTCATACAAATAAATCTCTTAATAATGATATTGAAACTATATTTTTATCGACAAATACAAATTATAGTTTTCTTAGTAGTTCTTTAGTAAAAGAAGTTGCAAAATTTGGTGGTGAAATTAGTCACATGGTACCCCCCTCTGTTGAGAGGGATTTAAAAGAATATTTTAAATAATATTTTTATTAACAAGATTTCAAGTAATAAAGATCACGTAACAATTTAAAAGCTTTTTCTTTATCAATTTTATTAGAATTTTGGATAATACTTATAATTATTGGCTTTTCATTTTTATATAAAAAGCCAGATAATGCAAATACATTTGAAAGAGTCCCAGTTTTCCCAATAAACTTTCCAGATAAATCACTATTTACAAATCTTTTAGCTAATGTTCCTCTTACTCCCGTAATTGAAAGTGTAGATTGATATGCTTTAAAATCATTAAAATATCTCATTTTATCTAAAAACAATACAACTAACTTTGTTGTAATTTTATTTTTTCGAGACAATCCACTAGCATCTGCAAAGTATGCATTAGTTGCTGGGAGGCCCTTAATTTCAAGCCATCTTTTCAATTTTTTATAGTCATTATCGTTCCATGTATTTGAGGCATTTTTAAAGAGAGATTCAGCTGTAAAATTATGACTTTCAGAATTTGTTAGAGTTAATAATGAAAGAATTGGAGTAGAATATATTTTATTTATCTCTTTAATATTTTTTAAATAAAAAGTTTTTTCTGAATCAAAAAAATCTATATATATCTTTGAATTTGGAAATTTATTATTTAAATAATTTTTAATAAAATTTTTTAATGCATAAATATCATCATATTTATTGTGATTACTTTCTATTGCAAGAGATGTAATTGGAGATCCATATTCGTAAAGTTTATCAGTATTTGTCCAACCATTAGGCCAATATAATTTTGAATCAATTTCTACAATATTAAAGTTAATAATTTTATTTTCTATAACATTTGAAAGTAGTTCGATTATATGATCATAATTAAGGTCTGGATCACCTTGACCGTGTAAATAATAATCGTTTTTATTTTTATATAAGGAAGTTTTTAAATTATTATTTAATTTATATTTACTTAAAACATAAGCTGATGAGAATAATTTTTGATTAGATGCTGGCAACCTTGGAACATCCTCATTGTAGGAACTTATTATTTCCCCTTTATTATTAATAATTGATACACTAAAAGAATCATCAAGCGTTTGATTCAATAAAGCATCATAAGTAGGACATATTTTGTTTTTAGTAATTATTCCCGGGAAATAAAAATAAATACTATTTAGAATAGTTATTTTCTGATTTGATAGTAAATATCTTATTAGGAAAGGAGATGTTACTAATACAAGAACAATTAAGAAAAATGAATTAATTTTTTTTATCACATTCAATCTATAAATTTACAAAAATAGATTCATTGTCGGGTTTAATTTCAAATTCCTTTTTAAAAAAATATCTTTTATTTTCTTCTTTGAAAAGCAACCAGTTATTTGGATAAATATGCATAAGAGCAGCTTTATTTAAAGGTTGAAGAAAATAAATATTTTTCCATGTTTTGACAAAGTTTTTACGTCGCTCTCTAATAACACTTCCTATACCAATATTGGCATCTTCAAATTTTGGATTTAATGAATAATGCGTTCCTTGATAATTATCAGACATTGGTTCAAATGAATCGAAATCATATGGCTGAGGTAGTATCGATATCATTGCACTATCAATAGTATTTATATTATTTGATTCATTAAATGATTTAAAAGTAAAGATTTTATCTTTGATATCTGGATAGTCTCTTTGAGCCAAAGCCACAGCACCTTGATCAGCAAATGTTATGAATACATTATTATTTTTAGACAATATCTTATAGATAGTTATTCCAATTCTGTTAAACTTCAATCCTTCAAAATTAAATTCTATAGTAAATCTTTTATTTGAATCTAAAAAACTTGGAATAATTGCATCCTCCATATTCTTAAGTGATTCATTTAAATCTTTAGGTAGTCTGTAATTGGTTTCCATTAAAATTTGTTAATACATATTTGAATAAGTTCTAAAAATTTATCTATTTCTGACTTATTGTTTATTGAACCTAAAGTAACACGAATATTTGAATATAGTTCATCATCTTTTAAACCAATATTTTTAAGTGTTGAGCTTGGTTTACCAGATGAGCTTGAACAAGCACTTCCACTGCTTATAGCTATTCTATTTTCTGACATGTAATTAACAATCTTATAGGCCCTTATTGGCTCAAATAGTTTATTTAATAGTAGGAACGAAATATGATTGGGAAGTCTATGTTTAATACTACCCGTAATCTTTATATGATTATTATCTTTAATTTTTTGAAAAAAATAATTTTTAAGTTTATCAACATTGTTTGAAGGAAATTCAGTTCTGTAATCATATAATTTTATTTTTCCTTTAATATTCTTTAATGATTCATACATTCCAGCGATTAATGGCAAAGCTTGTGTACCTTGTCTAATTGAAAATTCTTGAGTAAGTGATATGTCTTTATTCTTTAAAATTTGTCTAGACTTTTCTTTTGTTAAAAGAATACCAATACCTTTTGGACCTCCAAATTTATGAGCAGATAAACTTAAAAAATCACATTTTAGATCTTTCCAACTGAATATTCCATTGCTTAATATTTGAGTTCCATCTAAATGAAACATTATATTTAATTCTCTACATTTGGAACCTATAAATTGAACAGGTTGTATTGTCCCAATTTCACTTTGTCCCCAAATAATTGATAAAAGCTTAATTTCATTGTTTAAAATTTTATTGATATTAGAAATATTTAAAATTCCATCATTATTTACAGTCCATTCGTAAATATCCCAATTTTGTTTTCTTAATTTATTAGCACATATAGTTGTTGCTTGATGTTCAACATTCGAAATGACAACTCTACCATTTTTAAATTTCTCATAAATATTATTAAATACAATATTTGTTGATTCCGAAGAACCAGATGTAAAAATTATATCCTCTGGATCTGCTTCAAATATATAAGCAATTTTAGATCTAATTTTTTCAAGATATGTAGAGCATTTTATCCCTAGCTCATACGTAGATGAAGGGTTATGCCAATAATATCTATAAGTTGAATTTATTATATTTAAAACATTCTCAGATAATGGAGTTGTGGATGCATTATCTAAATAGATAAAATTATTTTCCATTAATTTACTAACATTGATCCTGAGAAAACCTTTTTAGCATCACCGGTCATCATGACTTCACAATCGTCTTTTGACCAATCAATTTTAAGATTACCGCCAGGTAAAGATACTATGGTTTGTGAATTACAAAGACCTAATTTATAAGCTGCTACATGAATAGCACAGGCACCTGTTCCACAGGCTAAGGTTGGTCCTGCACCTCTTTCCCATACTTTTACTTTGATATTATCTCTATTTAAGATTTGACAAAAATGCACATTAGTTTTTTCTGGAAATAATTCATTTTTTTCAAATATAGGGCCAAGTCTGGAAAGAACAATTGACTCTATGTCTTCTACAAAGAATATTAAATGAGGATTGCCCATGCCTACGGCATAACCTAAATTATTAAAATTTTTCTCAATAAATTCATGTGAAGGAATCGAATTGATTTTTTTTTCTATTGTTGTTGGAATATTTTGACTTTCTAAAATTGGAAATCCCATTTTTACTGTGATTTCATCATTTATATATTTTGCAATTTTTAAACCTGCTTTAGTCTCAATTTTATATTCTATATTTTTATTATTCATTGAATCATTTTCATGGAGATATTCTACTAAACACCTAATTCCGTTTCCACACATTTGTGCTTCAGAACCATCAGAATTAAAGATTATCATTTTTGCATAATTATCTTCATTAGGTTCTTCTATAAAAATCACACCATCTGCTCCAATACCAAATTGCCTGTTGCAAATTTTTTTTATATCAAATATTTTATTTGCCTTGTAATTTTTAAATAAATCGTTTCCTCTAGAATCGATTACTACGAAATCATTTCCATTACCTTGATATTTTTCAAAAGTTATATTTTTCATTTGTAGAACATATATTTTAAATTTTAATTATAAATTATTCCTTTTAACAATCTATTTCTATTTTATACAATGGATATTAAAATAATAATTTAACAATTAAGAATTAAGTGATTTCTCCCGATAAACAATATGAGGCTGATAACAATTTATATAATCCATCTGAAATAGAAAATAAATGGCAGTCAATATGGACAGAAAACAATTTATACAAAACCGATGAATTAACTGAGCATAGCGATAAATTTTATGCCTTATCAATGTTTCCCTACCCTTCAGGTAATCTTCATATGGGACATGTTAGGAATTATGTTATTACAGACTTAATAGCTCGGTTCCAAAGGTTTAAGGGCAAATCTGTCTTACATCCAATGGGTTGGGACGCTTTTGGTTTGCCTGCTGAGAATGCTGCAATTGAAAGAGGAATAAGTCCAAGTGTCTGGACTAAAAAAAATATTTCTCATATGAAGTCACAATTAAAGCTTTTGGGACTATCAGTTGATTGGGATAGGGAATTTGCAACTTGTGATGAGAATTATTATATTTGGACACAATATCTATTTTTAGAGTTATACAAGGCAGGTCTTGTATATCAAAAGGAATCAGAAGTTAATTGGGATCCTATAGATAATACAGTTTTAGCAAATGAACAAGTTGACTCAGAGGGTAAATCTTGGAGATCTGGTGCAGTAGTTGAAAAAAAATTATTAAAGCAATGGTTTTTAAGGATTACAAATTATGCGGATGAGTTATTGAACGATTTAGAAAAATTAGATAACTGGCCAGAACGAGTAAAAATAATGCAAGATAATTGGATTGGAAAGTCAATTGGTACAAATATTAATTTTAATATCAATACCAATCCAGAAAAGAATATAACTGTATTCACAACAAGACCAGATACTTTATTTGGAGTTACTTATTTAGCAATTTCTGTTAATCATTCATTAATTAAAAATATTTCTGATAAAGAAACCATACAAAATATAGAAAATCTTAAACAATATTTGAAAAATAATAAAAATAATGAACTTGAAAAAATTGGAATCAAAACTAGCTTAATGGCAATAAATCCAGTTAATTCTGAACCTATTCCTATTTGGGTGGCAAGTTATGTTCTCGATGAATACGGTACAGGAGCTGTTATGGGCGTGCCTGCTCATGATCTAAGGGATTTTGAATTTGCTAAGAAAAATAATATTGATATTAAACAAGTAATAATAAAGGATAAAAGTGAACAAACAAAAGAGCTTGATGAAGCTTATGTAGAAAATGGATATCTTATTAATTCAACTAAATACAATGGTATAGAAAATACTATTGCTAAATTAAAAATTTCAGAGGATGGAGTAAATAATGGATGGGCTGAAAATAAGATTCAATATCGTTTAAGAGATTGGTTAATATCTAGACAAAGATATTGGGGATGTCCAATACCCATCGTTAATTGCAAAAAATGTGGATCTGTTCCTTTAAACCAATTGGAATTACCTGTTTCATTACCAAATGATATAGAAATCTCGGCTAACAAGATTAATGCTTTAGGTGATAATAATAATTGGATAAATACAATATGTCCAAAATGTGGAATAGCGGCAAGAAAAGAAACTGATACTATGGACACATTCATGTGTTCATCTTGGTATTTTTTAAGATATCCATCTTCAAAATGTTCAAATAAGCCATTTGAAAAGATTGAAATTAATAAGTGGCTGCCAGTAGATCAATATGTTGGAGGAGTAGAACATGCAATATTGCATTTGTTATATGCAAGATTCTTCACTAAAGCTTTGCGAGATAATGAACTATTTGAAATTGATGAACCATTCAGAAAACTATTAACACAAGGTATGGTTCAGGCCGCAGCCTATAAAAACAATAAAACTGGTAAATATGTTTCTCCTTCCGATATTACTGATCTGTCAAATCCTACAGATCCAATTGACAATTCTAAACTCGAAGTTCTTTTCGAGAAGATGTCTAAATCAAAATATAATGGAATAGACCCTGAATCAGTAATTAAAAAATATGGAGCAGATACAGCAAGAATGTTTATATTATTTAAAGCACCTCCAGAAAAAGATTTGGAATGGGGAGATGCTGATGTTGAGGGACAATTTAGATTTTTAAGCAGGATTTGGAAGCTTTATATAAATTGTGCAAAAGATATAAATAGTAAAAGAAAATCCTATCCAGATAAAGATAAATCTTTAATAAAGTCAATGAACATTGCTATAAAAGAAATTTCAAATGACATATTGAATAACCAATTTAATACTGCGATTTCAGAACTAATGAAGTTTTATAATTCATTATCAAATTTAATTAATGACGTAAACAATAATTTAAAAATAGATGCTTTAAAAACATTTTGTATTTTGTTAGCTCCATTTGCACCTCATATTGCAGAAGAAATATGGCATCTTATAGGATTTAAAAAATCTGTGCATTTAGAGCACTGGCCCTCATTTAATGCCGAAGCACTAAAGGAAGATTCATATGAATTAGTAATACAAGTGAATGGAAAAGTGAGAGACAAAGTAAATGTTAATAATGAAATGAATGAAGATCAAATTAAAGAATTGACTCTTAAAAGACCTAACATATTAAAATGGACTCAAGATAAGGAAATAAGAAAAATAATTATTGTCAAAGGAAAAATTATGAATATTGTTGTTTAAGAATTTGTTTTTTTAATAACTAATGAATTTGGATTTGACCAATCGCCCTTAATTAAATAATCATCATTTCCGAAACACATTTCACGGAGTATAAAAAATATAGGTTCACTATCTGAATTATCAAATAATGATGTTATGTCATTTATAGAATATTCTCCTCCTTCGTCTAATAAATTAGTTACTTTTTGCTGATACTCAATAATATTTGCGGCTGCTTTCTTTCCAGCTTCAACTCCAGGTTGATCATATGCATTTATATTTACTAATTCAGCGTAGAAGGATACAGCCCTCTCAAATAAAGCTATTAGGGCACCTAGTGAAAAACAATTTAATTTTTCTAATGTGATAGTTATACTTTGTCTGTTTTCACTAGAGAGTGCGGATCTTGTTCCTTGCAAAAAACCAGAAAGATATTCTTTAGGATTCTCTTTTTCATCAAAAATATTAGTAGATGGAGAATCTAATAATTCAATAAAAATACAAAAGAAATTATCAATACCATCTCTCAGTTGCTGAACATAAGCATGTTGATCTGTAGATCCTTTATTACCAAAAACGGAAATACCTTGATTAACTACTTCTCCATTCCTATTGAATTTCTTACCTAATGATTCCATGACTAATTGCTGAAGATATTTACTAAATACCTGTAACCTATCTCTATAAGGTAATACGACCATATCTCTCTTCCCAACGCCATCACCAGTTAAATACCATGCAGATGACAATAATGCTGCGGGATTATTTTTAAAATCACTTGTTCGTGTGGCTTCATCCATCAATGATGCACCTCTAATAAATTCAAATATATTTTCATTAATAAGAGCTAATGGGAGTAATCCCACAGAGCTTGTAATACTTGTTCTTCCTCCCACCCAATCTTGTAAATTAAATATTTTTAACCAATTTTCAGAAGTAGCCTTTTTAAATAGCTTACTATCTTTCATTGTTATAGCTATAGCATTAGAATTCCATGCAAGAGAATTGTTTTCGCAATGACTTTTAATAATTTCCATAGCAATTCTAGGTTCAGGTGTACCACCTGATTTGCTTACTACTACAAATAATGTTGTGGATAATTTTTCAGATAACTCTTCTAACTTTTCGCTAATTAAAAAAGGATCAACATTATCGATATAAGAAAAATTTAAGCCTTTAGAGCACTTTTGCAAAGACTCTGTAATAAGTAATGGGCCTAATCCACTTCCACCAATTCCTATCCATAGAACATCAGTATAGTTCTGATTATTCTTATTCTTAATATCTCCATTTAAAATTTGTTTTCCAAATTCAGAGATTGCATTAATATCTGAGCTAATCTCCTCTACCATTTTTGAAGATGGAGAAATTGAGGGATTTCTAAGCCAATAATGACCAACTTGTCTATTTTCATCAATATTTGAGATTGCTCCATTTTCTAATTCTTTTATTGATGAAAATACATCTATAAATTTCTCTTCTAAATTTTTTATCTCTTTATTAGTAAAATTAATTTTGCTTATGTCTAACCAAATATTTAATTTTTTATCAAACCAAAGATAATTACAAAATTTATCCCAAGAGTTTAATTCTCCATTCATTTTATATATTTGTTTCCTTTATTTATTATTTAATTATATCTATATGAATAGTACATAGATTTGAATCATTTAAATTTGTTTAAATTTTTATCTTCAAATAAATATGTTTTTGAATATAAATATTTAGACTGGAGGGTTTTTTTTTATTTCATATGAATTTATCATTGGATAAAAAAACTTTGGATAAATCATTTAATTACATAATTTCGCCTGAGATATCTGAATTTAGAAGATTTTCCCCAAAATTAAAAATAGGTGTACTTGCTTCTGGGAATGGAACAAACTTTCAGGAGTTAATTAATCTCTCAGAAAAAGGTGAATTAGATATAGATATAAAAGTTCTTATTACTAATAAAGATGATGCAGGTTGTATAAAAAGAGCTGAAAATGTAGAAATACCTTATAAAATAATAAGAGGTAAAGATTTTGAACAAAAAGAGCTATTTGAAGCAGAAATTATAAATACTTTAAATAATTTCGATGTTGAACTTGTTGTAATGGCTGGCTGGATGAAAATTGTTACTCCATTTTTTATTACTAAATTTAAAAATAAAATTATAAATATTCACCCATCATTACTTCCTGCTTATAAGGGTGGCTCTGCGATAAAGGATTCTATACTAAATGGTTCAAAAATTACTGGTTGTTCAGTACATTTTGTTGATGAAGAAGTAGATAGTGGATCATTGATAATGCAAGCTGCATTGTCAATTAGAGATGATGATGATATTGAATCACTTTCTAAAAGAATACAGATCCTTGAGCATAAAATTTTGCCTCACTCAATCTCTCAAGCTGGTTTTTTGATAAGAAATAATTTTATGGAAAATAATTAGTTAATTCAAGACCTTCATCCATTGAAAATCCACTCATAATATTTAAATTTTGAATTGCTTGCCCAGTCTGTCCTTTTAACAAATTATCAATCACAGATAAAATAATAATTCTTCCATTTCGAATATCAACCTTAACAGAAAGAAAAATTTGGTTTGTATTTTTAACCCATTTTGTTGATGGGAATGTATCTACAGGTAAGACTTTAATATTTTTGAAATTTCTATAATAATTATCCAAAAGAATTCTGCAATCATCAGAAGTTAATCCTGGATCTCTTAATCTCCCATATATAGTCGAATGCATACCCCTTGAAATTGGAACCAAATGCGGTGTAAAAAGCAGTTCAATTTTATTTCCAGAAATTAAAGATGCTACTTGCTCGATCTCTGAGGTGTGTCTATGGTTTATCAATCCATATGCTGATAGACCTTCTCCACATTCTGATAAGAGTAGCTTCTGGTTTGGTTCTCGACCGCCTCCAGAGGTTCCGCTTTTAGAATCAATTACTATACCTTCATTTTCAATAATTCCTTGCGAAAGATAAGGAACTAATGGAATAAGAGCAGATGTTGGATAACATCCTGGACATGCAATTAATCTTCCTTTTGAAATGGCTTCTTTATTTATTTCAGGGAGTCCATAGACTGCCTCTTTACATAAATCATCATCTTTCCTTTTATAAATAGCAGCTTCTTTGGAATATACTTTTTCCCATTCAACTAATGACTTATATCTGTAATCAGCAGATAAATCAATAACTTTAACTCCATTATCTAATAATTTCCGTGTCAATGTTGAAGATAGGCCATTTGGTAAGCAAAGCAAAGCAACATCTGCATTTTTTGAAATATTATCTACTGAAATTTCTTCAATATAAGGATCATTATCTAGATAAATAAAAGGGAAATTATCATTCCACTTTGATCCAGATGTTTTATTCCCTCCTAAAAATGTTATTTTGTATTTTTTATTTTTTTTTAAAAGATTTACCGCTTGAATACCGCCGTAACCAGTAGCACCTACTATTGCAACATTCATTTCTTAGAATTGGCAGACTTTGAGATAGGATTATAAAGTGTTGAACTTAAGGTAACTAAAACACTATTTTTCTATATTGATAGGAATAATGAAAGAAACAAGTCCCAAATCAAATAATGGAACAATTTTGGATATAAATGAATCTTTTAAAATTGAATTTGATCCTATCAGCGATGCGTTAGCAGCTATAAGAAATGGTGAATGCATAATTGTTGTAGATGATGAAAGAAGAGAAAATGAAGGAGATTTAATATGTGCGGCTCAGTTTGCAACTCCACAGCAAATTAATTTTATGGCTACTGAGGGAAGAGGTCTCATATGTCTAGCTATGCAAGGTGAAAAACTTGACTCATTAGATTTACCATTAATGGTAGATAGAAATACAGATGAAAATCAAACAGCTTTTACGATATCAATTGATGCTGGACCTGAAAATAACGTTTCTACTGGAATTTCTGCTGAAGACAGGGCTAAGACAATTCAAGTTGCTATAAACCCAAATACTAAACCTGAAGATTTAAGGAGACCAGGACATATTTTTCCGTTAAGAGCTAAAAAAGGTGGAGTCTTAAAAAGGGCAGGTCATACGGAAGCAGCAGTAGATATTGCCGCAATGTCAGGTCTTTATCCAGCTGGAGTGATTTGTGAAATTCAAAATCCTGATGGTTCCATGTCAAGACTGCCACAACTTAAAGAGTATGCAAAACAGTGGGGAATGAAATTAATATCTATAGCTGATTTAATAAGTTATAGGTTTCAAACTGAGAGATTCGTATATAGAAAATCCGATGCAGTTCTTCCAAGTATTTTTGGGAATTTCAAAGCTTATGGATATATTAATGAACTTGATGGATCAGAGCACGTTGCATTAGTTAAACAAAAATCATCAAAATTAAGTGAACCTGTGCTAGTAAGAATGCATTCAGAGTGCTTAACTGGCGATGCTTTTGGATCATTACGTTGTGATTGCAGACCTCAGTTAGAGGCTGCTTTATCGAGGATAGAAAAAGAAGAAGAGGGAGTTGTTGTTTACTTGAGACAAGAAGGCAGAGGTATTGGTCTTATAAATAAATTAAAAGCTTATAGTTTACAGGATGGTGGATTAGATACTGTAGAAGCTAATGAAAAATTAGGTTTTCCAGCTGATCTCAGAAATTATGGAGTCGGAGCACAAATATTAACTGATCTAGGAATAAAAAAATTAAAGTTACTGACAAACAATCCTAGAAAAATTGCTGGATTAGGTGGTTATGGAATAGAAGTTATTGAAAGAGTTCCATTAGTGATTTGTCCAAACGATAATAATGCAGAATATTTGAGTGTTAAAAAAACAAAGCTAGGACACATGATTGATGAAGATAATTCTAGTTCAAAGAATATAGATCCATTTATATCAATTTTTCTTGACGGAAAATATAAATCTATTGATTTAGTTCCAATAAAAAATAAAGTTATTAATTTCTGTGTTGATCAAAACATTAATATTAGACTGGAAAGTAGTCCAAGATTATTGGCTTTTTGGAATCGACCAAAATTAGTATGGCGAATTTTACATGATCAGAATAGAATCAATTCCAACATTACTGATGAAGAAATAAAGAATATAGAATTATTTATTCAGTTTTTATCCAAATATGAAAATAGTACAAAGATTGGAATTATAGTTTCTAGAAACATTGAACAAGCATTACACCCAAAAAGTAGCATCAAACTAGTTAATACTAAATTCACTATAAATAATGAAATCTTATATTCATATACAAGAAAATTTAATCTAGATAAGGAGACATTTAGTATTGTCTTTGAAGGATAAATTTCTAATTTAGGGTTGCCTTAATAATTTTTGAACCATTAGTAAGCTTTAATACAACATCCATATCATCTGTCTTACCAAAAACAGTATGAACTCCATCGAGATGAGGCTGTGGTTCATAAACTATAAAAAACTGACTACCACCTGTATTCTTTCCTGCATGAGCCATAGAAAGTGAG
>QCQJ01000003.1 GCA_003209585.1 Prochlorococcus sp. AG-449-G23 | reverse complement strand
TTTTAAGAAAATGTCTGATGAGAATAGGATTAGGCTGATTTCTTCTCAGCCAATACGCGGAAGAATATTAGATAAAAATGGTTACGTTCTAGCAGATAGTAGAGTTCAATATTCTTTAATTATTAAGCCTCAATCTGTAAACAAAAGCAGTTGGGAACAACATAAATTCAGTATTTCTGAGCTGTTAAATATTGATACTAATCTAATTCAAAAAAAATACTCTGATGGTTTAAAAAATCAGCAACTTTCAGTTAATATTCTTGATGATTTAAATGTTGATCAATTAATAAAATTCAAGGAAAATGAAGATAATTTATTAAGTTTTGAAATAGCAACGAAATTAATTCGAAATTATCCATATGAATCAGTTGCTGCGCACGTAATTGGTTATACTCAACCAGTCACTGAATCAGAATATAAACTTTTATCTAATAAAGGTTATAAATTAAATGACTTAATAGGCAGAACAGGAATTGAATATGTCTTCGAAGACTCTATAAGAGGTGAATGGGGAGGTGAGATGATTGAAGTAAATTCTTTAGGAAAATTCCAAAGGTCATTGGGTATTAAACCCTCTAAACAAGGTAAAGATGTCGAATTGACCATTGATATGAAATTGCAATTAATTGCTGAAGAAGTTCTTAAAGATAAAAAAGCTGGAGCAATAGTAGTTATGGACCCAAGAGATGGTGCAATAAGAGCAATGGCAAGTAAACCTACATTTGATTTAAATTTTTTCTCAAAGGATTTTAAGCCTGAGAAAGAATATAATAAACTATTTAATTCTCCTGAAAAACCTCTTTTTAATAGGGCTTTAAATCCTTATGATCCAGGAAGTGTTTGGAAAATTGTAACGGCTTTAGCAGGCTTGGAAAGTGGACAATTTCCTATTCATACTATGCTAGACACAAAACCATGTATTACCTATGGAAGTCAATGTTTTAGAGAACATAATGATTTAGGTTTTGGGATAATAGGTTATGAAGATGCTTTGAGAGTTTCAAGTAACACATTCTTTTATCAAGTTGGATATGGTGTAGGAGTTGATAAAATTCATGAGGTTTCAAGAAAGCTAGGTTTTAACTCTTTATCTGGTATTGAGATTTCTGAACAAGAAAATATAGGTTTAGTAGCTAGTAGTGAATGGGCTAAAGAAGGAAGAGGATGGGGAGAACCAGGTAAAACTCCTTGGGTTCCAGAAGATATTGCGAGTATGTCTATTGGACAATTTGTTGTTCAAGTTACTCCTATTCAAATAGCTAGAGCATATGCTGTAATTGCAAATGGAGGTTACCTAGTTAATCCCCATTTAGCTAAAAAAGATGTAAAAAACTTTTCAGATAAAAAAAGAATTAAAATCGATATAGATCCAAAAAATATTGAATTGATAAAAAGTGGTCTCAGGAAAGTAGTTGAATCTGGCACAGGTGTATCAATTAACTATGGAGTTTCAAATTTACCTCCAGTTTCAGGTAAAACTGGAACTGCGGAAGATGGTGAAGGAGGTTTAGATCATGCTTGGTTCGTTTGTTTTACTCCTTCTGAAAAGAGCGAATTGCTTATAGTTGCGTTTGCACAAAATACTCCAGGTGGAGGATCTGTTCATGCACTGCCTATGGCTAGAGAAATTTTGAAAGTTTGGAATGAAAAAAATTGATATTAATTTTTAGCGTTAGAGTTTATGTTTTTAACTTTTTCATCTGTAAAAGTCTTTGAATAATATCTTCGATAGTTTTGGTATCTATTGGTTTACTATATGATGACACAAGCTGTCTTCCTAATACTTGACTTCCTAAATGTACTAATTGAATGCGTAATGAGGTTAGTAGTTCTAAACCTATGCCACCAGAAAATGTTGCAATTGCAATAGGTTGACCATTAAATAAATTCCTAAAATCATCTCCCGAAATAGAAAGCCATGCTATGAAGTTGGAAAGAATAGGAGGTATAGATCCATTATATTCAGGGGCACAAATAACCCACTTTTCTATTGCGAAAAGCTTTTTTTTAATTTCTTCTATTACATCTGGGATATTATTCTTGGTGTGAATTCTTGGATTAAAAAGTGGAATATCAAGAGTAGTAAGATCTAAAATCTCAGAACTTATTTTAAGTTCATTACTTTTTTCAACGAATTTTTCAGAAAGTTCTAGATTCTTCCCACAACTAGCTGTAATAATTATTAGATCTTTTGATTCAGTCATAAATTTGAAAAATAAATTTAATAGTTGGCACCAGTTTTACGGTGATGCACAGCTGTTAAACTATCCGATTTTAATATATTACCGTGCAGTACTTCGGCGTATATTACCCAATGATCTCCACATTCCATTCTCTCTTTCACAGAAGCATCTAACCACGCTAAAGACTCAGGAATGATAATTTGTTCATTAGGAGTTAATTCAATACTTAATCCTTCAAATCTATCTTCTCCTGGTGCAAAAGGTTTAGTGAATCGTTTCAATGGCTCTTTAAAATTGTTTTCACTTAAAATATTTAAAGCAAAGGAATCTCCAATTTGCAGGAGAGACTCTACTGATCTATCTTTTGCTACTGCAATACTTAATCCCGGCGGAGAAAAACTTGCTTGACTAACCCAAGATGCAAGCATAGCTCCTTTAATATTATTCTCATCTTTGCCTTTAGAGGCTGTCAGGACACAAAGTGAGCCAATTACTCTTCCAAGAGCTTGTAGCTTTGGATCCGTTTTGCTTGTAATCATTCCAGTATCTGATTTTCTAGGTTTTTTCTTTGCTTTTTTTATAATTTTTCTTCCAAAGTGCGTTCCTATTTCTTCTAGCTCTTTAATTTTTGGTTTATTTGGACTGAATTTAATCCTTATAGGGTCAAAACTAAACTTAAAACCACCGTCTTTTAATTTTGTTTCAAGTAAATCTATAGCTTCGCCGCTCCAGCCAAAACTGCCAAAAATTCCCACTGGCTTATCTCTATTACCCTCTGCTAACAATGTTCCTAGTGCACTTACTATTGGAGTAGGGGCGTGACCACCCAATGTGGGTGAGCCAATTAAATATCCATCTGCATTTTGGATAGATTTTACAAGTACATCATTAGGTGTAAATTCACAATTAATACTTTCAACTTCTACAGAGGTTCTATTTATCCCTTTAGCCAATGCATCACCTATTGAGGCTGTATTTCCATATGCACTTGCATATATCAGAGCGATCTTAGGATTATTTGTTGAGAGATTATCTCCCCATCTAATATAGTCATTTAAAAAGCTTTTTAAGCTATATTCGATCGCGGGACCATGTAATGGTGCAATAGTTTTAATATCATAATCTGCAATTTTTTCAGTTATTGATACTACTTGATTAGACATTGGTGCCATCAAGCAATCATAAAAATGTTTCCTATCAATTTCTGTACTAACTCGATTTGTTTCAGACCAATATTTAGATGCAATGTGTGCAGAGAAAATTTTTTCACTAAGAAGTATTTCTTGATTACGTTCATAAATTATCAGGCCACCAGGCCAACGTGCTGTTGGAATAGGAATCAACTCTAGTGAAATGTTATCTAATTCTAAATTAAGTTCTTTTTTGATTATGTTTATTTCGGGTAATTGAATTTCAATAAAGTTTTCTAATTTAGGATTTCTTTGATTCCAAAGTTCGGAAATAAGTTTATAACCTGGATTAGAACAAGTAATAGATGTGTTTTGAAATTGGGTACTTATATTTTTTATGGTTTCAATAATTTGGGGATTAATATGACCAGAGATGAAGTTGATTTTATCTAATTTAAATTGATCGCAAAACCTAGAAATTACTTTATTAAATGAATTTAAATATTGTTTCTCAGGTGGATGAATAATAAAAAGTTCATCATGACTTCTAATGAAAAAAGTATTAAAAGAGGTTCCTTTTTCAAGGTTAAATTCAAGTTCAAATCTTTCTTTATTGTGATCGATAAATCTGATACATGTAAAATTTTCAGTAATTTCAAATTTTGATAAGTTTTGATTATCTGTAAGTAAGCCTATATTAATATCTGACATTTTAAAGACTTATTTCCTAATAATGAATAGCAACTTGTCTGTCATAGACAGGTGCTGTAGGGAGATTCAACGGATTTTCAACTATCGACCAGAACATTTAATTCTTGTGAAACCGTTATGTATCAGTCGATTATACCTATAACAGCACCATTATTGAGTTAGTAAATGTAGGGTTTCCAACTGGAACGCGATTTCTTGTTAATTATCTAAGCAAATTGATGATTTTTATAAATTTTTCTGTAATCATCATGTAATCTTTCTGTTGCTAATCTTCTATTCTTCATTGCGTTTCTTATTAAATCCATTTCATGGAAGTTTTGATTGAGAATAGTGAAAGGAGTAATGAGTTTCATAAGACCTCCTATATCTACACCTATATTGTCCTCCTTTTTACTTGAAATTAATAGGGTATTTCTACCCGAGTATTAGTGCTTTGTGGATGCCACGACTATCATTTTCCATTCAGTAGGAGTAGAAATAATTCAGGAGTCAAAAGCACTTCATCGACTTTGTGAACAACGAGGTGCATATGACTCGAAGAGGGCAAACAAATGCCCTCTTATTTTTTTCTTTGTTTCACTTTATAGATCTACAGTGTGGCAAGGGAGAGTGGAATGTTGCTCAACTGTCACATGTGACAGTTGCCAAAGAATAATATTTCAACTTTAAATTTTCAACAAATAATTTATTGTTTAAATGTGTGAGTGAGTTGTTGAAAATATCTTAATTTTTAAAATGAAAATTCTTATCGCAACTCTTATATTGGGTGCTTCTTTTCCAGTCAATGCTTATGAGAGTATTGGAGATCACATTCATCGAGAAGCATACGAGTCACAAAAAGGATACGCATATGAGAACAAGTGCTTCCGTTATGAATATAGGGAAAAATATATTCCAGGCAGTTCAATGTCTCCAGGTTATGTCAAATCTTATAGTGAGAAGGTTTCTATCCCATGCAATAGTCATCGCAGGGTATTTAACCATTATCATCATAAGACTGAACCACAAACTTCGTATGTGAAATATAAACCTGCTCCAAAATGTACTGGAAGTACAACTTTAGGTGGATTAATAGGTGGTGGAATTGCAGCATCTTTATCAAAAAGTGATGCATATGGTTGGAGTATTCCTTTAGGTGCAGTTTTAGGTGCAGGAATTGGAAATGCCGAATGTAAATAATTATGGTTTTGATTTAATATTGGGAGTCAATTTTCAACGGATTTTCAACTATAAATCAAAAAAAACTTAGTTATAACTTCAATCTATATTTTCTTCAACTGAATTTCAAAGTATATTGTTTCTATCTGAACGTAGTGATACCAATGGTTTATAAATACTCTAAATACAAAGACTGGTCAATAGTGATTAGCAACTTTTCTGTGATGAACTGCTGTCTTGCATGATAAGTCAGAAACATTACCATTTTCAACAATTCCGTAAATTATCCAATGGTCTGGAGTTTCTAGTCTGGAAGTAACTTTACAATCTAAAAAGGCAAGTGAATCTGAGAGAACTGGTCCTCCTTCAGCGATGTTACTAATTACATCAACATCTGCAAATCTATCAGCTCCAGGGGCAAATCTTTTTAAAAAATGTCTGAACATTTTTTGATAGTTATCTTCTCTCAAGATATTCACAACAAAACCTTTCCCAACTTGCATATATGATTCAATAGCTCTATCTTTTGCTACAGCAACTGTAATACCTGGTGGAGAAAAGCTTGCTTGACTAACCCAACTTGCGACCATTGCACTTTGTCTAAAAGTCGAACCTTCCCCTTGGCTCGCTGTAACTACATATAAACCGCCACTTAATCTACCTAACGCTTTATCTAAATTTGAATCAAGGCTCTTCATAGAGGCAATATTCTTCTTTTTATTAATCAATTGACCCAAGTCAGTTCCAGCTTCTTCGAATTGTTGATAAACAATGGGATCTGGAATATTTTTAACTCTTAAAGGGGAAAAAGCTTCTTTTTGACCAAGTTCTCTTAATTTATTTGCTAAAGAATCTATTGGTTCATCATTTCCACCAAATGCATCATAGACAGCAGTAAATTGTTTTGGTTTTAGTGCTGCAAATAAAGTACCGAGAGATTCTTTTAATTCATTATCTGAGTTTACTGGCCATGTGGGAATAACTACTGCTTTTGATTCGGAAATTAAACTTGTTAATTCTTGCGGGTCAGAAGATCTTAAATCAATTAATTGAACCTGTGCATCTGCTTTACTTATTCCATGAGATATCGCTTGACTTAGTCGATCACAATAACCATAGTCGCTTATATAGCAGACTGACACAAAATCATTACCTTTGCTTTTATTGCTACTCCATTCTAGATATTTTCCTTTCCAAAAATTGACCTGATTATGGAGCAAAGGCCCATGACCAACAGCTATTGTTTTTAATTCAGGTAGCTTATCTATTCTTTTAATTGCCTGCATAACGCTTCTAGCGTTTGGACCCATGAGGCAATCGTAATAAAAACGGAAATCATCGTATATTTCTTTTTGATCAGTGTCAAAAAATTCGTCAGAACAATAATGGAGTCCAAATGCATCGCATGTATAGAGAACATTTGTGCTGTGATCATATGAAAATATGGTATCTGGCCAATGTAAATTTGGTGCACTTATAAATTCAATATTATGTTCTAAACCACTATTAGGATTAGTCCCGAGATTTAAAAACTCTCCACTCTTAACCTCTAGACTCTTAAAGGGAATATGTATTTGGTCTTCAATAAATTTAAGGGCTAATTTTGAACCAACTACTGTAATATTTTGGTTTAATTCTAAAAGATTACCTATTAATCCAGAATGATCAGGTTCTGTATGGCTTGTAATTAGATAATCAACTTCTTGCGGATTAACCTTTTTCAGTAATTCTTCAAACCATAATTCTTCGAACTTTGCGTGACTAGTATCAATAATTGCTATTTTTTTGCCTTTAATAATAAAACTATTGTAAGTAGTTCCATTTCTTAAACCAAATTCAATATCAAATCTACTGCGATCCCAATCCAAAGATCTTATGGCACAAGAATCACCAGTGAAGTTTTGAGATTGGACTGTCAACTTGTTATTTATTTGTGCCAATTTAGAATTACTTGTCTGGGCAGAGGCTATCATAGAATAATTCGCTTTATAAATTAACTTTAGTTATATAGAATATAGATCCGCGTGATCATTTTTGCGAAATAACCGAAATTGCGCTTTTCTTTAATTTTTATTCTTCTTATTCTGGATAAATGACATCTCAACTAATTAAAAAAATAGTTACTGGAGATGAGATAAGAAATGCTTTTTTAAAATTTTATAGTGAAAAATTGCATAAAATCATTCCAAGTGCATCTTTGATTCCAGATGATCCTACGGTTATGCTCACAATTGCTGGAATGCTACCTTTTAAACCAGTTTTTTTAGGTTTAAAAGAAAGACCATCAAAAAGGGCTACATCTAGCCAAAAGTGCATCAGAACAAACGATATAGAAAATGTTGGAGTTACCGCTAGACACCACACTTTTTTTGAAATGCTTGGTAATTTCTCTTTTGGAGATTATTTTAAACGAGAGGCTATTCAGTGGGCTTGGGAATTAGTTACTAATATTTATCAACTTTCTGTTGAAAATATAATTGTGAGTGTTTTTCACGAAGACGGAGAGTCTGCAAAAATTTGGAGAGATGAAATTGGTATTCATCCAGATAGGATAGTGAAATTAGGTGAGAAAGATAATTTTTGGTCATCTGGTAAAACAGGTCCATGTGGACCTTGTTCAGAACTTTATTATGATTTTCATCCTGAAAAAGGTCTGCAGAATATTGATTTGGAAGATGGAGATCGATTTATTGAATTTTATAATCTTGTTTTTATGCAATATAATCGTGATACTAATGGAAAATTGACAGATTTAAAATTTAAAAATATTGATACTGGAATGGGCCTTGAAAGGATGGCTCAAATATTGCAAAAAAAGCAAAATAATTATGAGACAGATTTAATTTTTCCTATCATTCAAAAAATTTGTGAGATTGCAAATATTGATTATTTTTCTATAGATGATAAAAACAAAATTTCTTTAAAAATCATTGGAGATCATACAAGAGCTGTTATTCATTTGATTTCTGATGGAGTAGAAGCAAGTAATCTCGGCAGGGGATATATATTAAGAAGGCTTATTAGAAGAATGGTCAGACATGGGAGATTATTAGGCATAACAAATGAATTTTTACCTCATATTGCTACCGTTGGGATCAATTTAATGCAAAATAATTATCCTGATTTAAAAAATAATAATGATTTAATTTTGAATGAGATAAAAATTGAAGAAGTAAGGTTTAGGGAAACTCTTGAAAGAGGAGAGAAATTGCTAGATGAGTTAATTTCTTCAGGGCAGAAATTAATTTCTGGTTTTAAAGCTTTTGAACTTTATGATACTTATGGATTTCCTCTAGAACTTACTGTAGAAATTGCTGAAGAAAATAGTATCAGTGTAGATGTAAAGGGTTTTGAAGAAGAAATGAATGCACAAAAAGAAAGAGCTAAAGCTGCTTCAAGTAATATTGATTTGACATTAGAGGGATCATTAGAGCGAGAAATAGATCTTTTTAAAAAAACTGTTTTTAATGGTTATGATTCACTTCTATCAGAAGCTGAAATAAAGGGTATATTCTTGGATTCAAAATTGGTTAAGCAAGCAAGTGAAGGTCAGAAAGTTTTAATTGTTCTTGATCAGACAACTTTTTATGGAGAATCTGGCGGTCAAGTTGGTGATATTGGAACGATATTTTCAAAAGATGTAGAGGTCTTCGTTGATAATGTTATTCGCAAGAAAAATGTTTTTTTACATTATGGAACGATCAAAAAAGGAATATTAACTATTGGACGAAAAGTTAAGACTAATGTTAAATCCTCTAATAGAGCTAAGGCTGCTGCAAATCATACAGCGACCCATTTATTGCAATCTGCTCTCAAATCAATCGTTAATGACAGCGTTGGACAAAAAGGTTCATTAGTAGCCTTTAATAAATTAAGATTTGACTTTAATTCTTCAAATCCTATTTCTAAAGATCAAATTTCTAAGGTTGAGACTCTAGTTAACTCTTGGATTATGGAAAATCATATCCTAGAAATAAAAAACATGTCTAAGAATGAGGCTCTTGAAAAGGGTGCAGTGGCTATGTTTGGAGAAAAATATGAAGAAGAAGTGCGCGTTGTTAATGTGCCAGGAGTTTCAATGGAACTTTGTGGGGGCACACATGTTAAAACTACATCCGAATTAGGTTCTTTCAAAATAATTAGTGAGGAAGGAATCTCAGCCGGAGTAAGAAGAATTGAAGCATTATCAGGCCAATCAGCATTAGAATATTTTAGTGATAGAAATGCTTTAGTAAATCAACTTAGTGATTTGTTAAAAGCAAATCCTAATCAACTTTTTGAAAGGGTTAATAATTTGCAAGCAGAGCTTATTAATAAGAATAAAGAGATACAAAAAATGAAAGATGAAATTGCATATTTTAAATACTCTTCTATAAAATCATCCGCAGAAATAGTAAATTCTTTTTCAATTTTAGTAAATCAGATTGATGGCTTAGATGGGAATTCTTTGCAATCTGCAGCACTTAATTTAACTTCTCATTTGGGAAATAAAGCAATAGTGATTCTTGGGGGAATACCAAATCCAGAAAATAGAAAGTTGTTATTTGTAGTTTCTTTAGGTGATGATTCAGTAAAAATAGGATTGCATGCAGGTAAATTAATTAATGAGATTGCAAGAATTTGTTCTGGAGGTGGAGGAGGAAAGCCTAACTTTGCTCAAGCAGGTGCTAAAGATATTGATAAGTTAAGTGATGCTTTAGAGTATGCTAAAAATCATTTGCAAAAAACATTAGATAGTCATTCTGATAAATAACTACTTTTTCTCAGACTAATTTCGATTTGATCCATTAATTTCCTTGCTTCTTCAATAGTTAATTTTTGTTGATCAATTGCTGATTCAGTATTAATTCTTATAGATTCGACCAAAGAAGCTGAACTGTAATCTAATAATTGTAAAATTTCAGATTTACTGTCCTCTTTAATAATATTTTTGACCTTATATGAATTATTTTGATTTATATCTATATGGACAACATTTGTACTGCCAAATAAATTGTGCAAGTTTCCTAATGCTTCTTGATAGGCTCCAGTCATAAAAATTCCAATTAGATAGTCTTTATCTTGCTCTGGCTTATGTAAATTTAGTAATGATTTAATTTTTCCATTATCAATAAAATTATTTAGTTTACCATCTGAATCACAAGTTAAATCTGCAAAGTTGCCTTTGCAGAAAGGCTCCTCCAAGTGCCTATGTATTGGTAATATTGGAAAAATATGATTTATTGCCCAGCTATCGGGAATAGATTGAAAGATAGATAAATTTGCATAATAAGTTGATGCAAGAGTTTCTGTAATTTCAGATAAATCAGGGTGATTGATTTCATCATTATTCAGATTATTAGAAATTTCTTTTGCGCAGGCCCAGGCCAGTTCTTCGGCATAAGCTCGTTCTGCTAAACTTAAAAATCCTAATCTAAAGGCAACTAAGCAATCTTCTTTAAACTTTTTTGCATCATTCCATAGTTCAATTATTTGAGATAAATTTATTTTTTTATTTTTAAGTTTTTTTAATTCATAGAAAGTTTCAAGTAAATTTGAAATGATTAATTGTTGGTTTTTTTTATCAAAAATTTGTAGTTTGGAACTGACATGGCTTGTTCCTAAGACATTAAAAATTAAAACTGAACAATGACTAATTATTGCTCTTCCACTTTCTGAGATTATAGTTGGATGCTTGATATTATTTAATTCACATGAATCTTTGATGGTTGCAATTACATCGTTAGCATAATTTTGAAGAGAATAATTAGTAGAGGTGTTGGAGGAGGTTTTAGTTCCATCAAAATCTATCCCTAATCCTCCCCCAACGTCGATATATTGCATTGGGGCTCCTAGTTTGCATAGTTCAACATATATTTGACTCGCTTCTTGTAATGCGTCTTTGATCACAGCAATATCACTTATTTGACTTCCTATATGAAAATGGAGCAATTTCATTTCGTTTATAAGATTTGCTTCTTTAAGTTCTTTTATTGTCGACATAATTTCTGGGATTGATAATCCAAACTTGGAATTATCTCCAATAGATTTGCCCCACCTACCACTACTTTTACTTGATAACTTTGCTCTAATTCCTATCAATGGAGTCGCGTTAAGTTCTTGAACTGCTTGAATAATTCTTTTTACTTCATCTCGTTGTTCAATAACTATTATTGGTTTTTTGCCGAGTTTTCTGGCCAAAGTAGCAATCTCAATATATTTTTTGTCTTTATATCCATTGCATATCAATAATGAATTTTGGTTTTCAAGAAGTGCAAGACCAATTAATAGTTCTGATTTACTTCCTACTTCTAAACCAAAATTCCATTGGCTACCAAACTCTATTATCTTTTCTAGGACATTTTTCTGTTGATTACATTTTACAGGAAAAACGCCTTGATAAATGTTCTTATATTTATAAGTTTTTATTGCTTTTAAAAAAGATTCATGTAATGCATTTATTCGATCTTTCAAAATATCATTAAATCTTATAATTAATGGAGGATTTATTTCTCTACTTTTAAGTTCTTTGACAAGCTTAAAAAGATCAATCTTATTTTCAGATTTTATATCTTTAGATACTGATATATTTCCTTTGGAATTTATAGAAAAATATTTATCTCCCCATTTGTCTATGTTGTAAGTTGAAATACTATCTTCAATAGTCCAAATATTCTTTAATTTTTTCGGCTCAAAATTGGTCAATTTATGTCTTAGTGATTAATAAATGTTTTTGAAAATAACTCAAAACAATATCTTTTATTTTAATGATTACTTGCCAAGTTACCACCCAAAAGTTGAATATACATAAAGTGATTATTAACTAAATGGCCAAAGAGAGAACTTTTATTGCAATTAAACCAGATGGAGTTCAAAGAGGATATATTGCTGAGATTATCGGCAGATTTGAGAAAAAAGGATTTAAGTTGGTTGGATTAAAGCAATTAATCCCCTCAAAAGATCTTGCACAAAATCATTATGGCGTACATAGAGAAAGACCCTTTTTTGGTGATTTAGTAGATTTTATTTCAAGTGGTCCTGTTGTAGCAATGGTGTGGGAAGGCGCAGGAGTTATTTTGAGTGCTAGAAAACTAATAGGTGCAACAAAACCTCTTGAAGCAGAGCCTGGAACAATTAGAGGTGATTTAGCTATTGATATTGGGAGGAATATTATTCATGGTTCTGATGGAGAAGATACTGCAAAATTTGAAATTGATCTATGGTTTAACGAAGAGGAATTATGTGAGTGGGAAACTTCTGATGCAAAATGGCGATCTGAAAATTAAAATTTAAATATCAAATCTATCTAAACTAAATTTTTCTAAAAAGCTTTTTTCTATTTCTTTGAGACTTTTATTTTGAACTATTTTCAAAAGAAGATCACTTGTTATTGCAGAAAATAAAACTCCATTTCTGTAATGTCCTGTAGCTATAAAAAGGTTTTCAATTTTTGATTTTCCAATTACTGGTTTTAGATCTGGTGTGCCAGGTCTAAATCCCCACCAATGTTCCATTTGTGGCCAATTAATAGCTTCTGGTAATAAGGAGCGAATGCCTTCTTGCAGTTGTTTTATTCCATTAGGAGTATTACCCTGATTAAATTTTGAATCTTTTTCTACTGTCGCTCCAACGATAATAAGTCCATCATCACGTGGAACTAGATAAGTTTTTGGACCAAAAATAACTCTTTTCAGAAAATTTGTTGGACCTTGTATTGAGAGCATTTGTCCCTTTACAGGAAAGACTGGAATCTTATTAAAAATTTTTTTACTCCAAGCACCGCTGCATATAATTGCTTTTTCGCAGTTAATTTTTTTTTGTTCCCCAGTGGCATATAAAACTTTTGCACCTGTAATTTTGTTTTTTTCTAATATCAAATCCTCTACTTCTGATCCTTCTTGAAATTCGACTCCGTGCAAGGAGCATGCTCTCTCAAGAGCACGCATCAGTCTTCTTCGGTTATCTATTTGACCATCTTGTTCAAAAAGTAAACCATGTTTCCAAATAGAATTTATTCCATTAATTTCTGTTTGAAGATCTTCGTGATTTAAATATTTTCCGTATTCATAAGTGGGAAACTCTTCAAGATCTTCTTTGTTTTTAAAAGGAACTACTATGCCACATTTTTTTAAACCGCATTTAATATTACTGTCTTGTTCAATACTTTTTATCCACTTTGGAATTAGACTTTGACTTTCTTGGCCAAATTTTAGTAATTCATCCTCGAGCCCTTCGGCATGAGTAGCTAACATTCCTGCAGCAACAAATCCAGCTGATTCATTTCTGTTTTTGCTTAAAACTAAAACTTTGAAGTTATTTCTAGAAAATTCATAAGCAATAGATAAACCTAAAAGGCCACCGCCAATAATTAATATTGAATTTTTGGTTTCTTCTGTCATTTAATAATTAATATTTTTTATTTGTGTTTTGGTCCTCTTTTCCTTTATATCCAATAATATTAATAAAGAGACTTTTGATAATGAACAATTTGGAATCTTGGGAAGCTGTGATTGGTTTGGAAACTCATGTACAGCTTAATACGAAAAGTAAAATATTCACATCTGCGTCAACAGCTTTTGGTGATGCACCTAATACCCATATAGATCCTGTAGTTTGTGGGTTACCAGGAACTCTTCCAGTTTTGAATGAGACTGTTCTTGAGTATGCTGTAAAAACTTCGTTAGCATTAAACTTAAATGTTGCAGAACATTGTAAATTTGATAGAAAACAATATTTTTATCCTGATCTGCCTAAAAATTATCAAATTTCACAATTTGATGAGCCACTAGCTGAAAATGGCTGGTTAGAGGTTGAAATAATTGAAAAGGGCAAAGAACCTTATATCAAAAAAATTGGTATAGAAAGGCTACATATGGAAGAAGACGCCGGAAAACTAGTCCATTCAGGCAGTGACAGATTAGCTGGTTCTAAGTATTCTTTAGTTGATTACAATCGTGCTGGAATAGCACTTTGTGAGATTGTAAGTAAACCAGATATTAGATCAGGTAAAGAGGCATCTGAATATGCTTCAGAGATTAGAAGAACAGTTAGATACCTAGGAGTATCAGACGGAAATATGCAAGAGGGTTCATTGCGATGTGATGTCAATATTTCAGTTAGAAAAGGACCTGATGCTCCTTTTGGTACCAAAGTGGAAATAAAGAATATGAATTCATTTTCTGCAATTCAAAAGGCTTGTGATTATGAAATAGCAAGACAAATAGAAGTTTATGAAAATGGAGGAAAAATTTTCCAAGAAACAAGGTTATGGGATGAAGCTAAACAATTAACAAAAAGTATGAGAATGAAAGAAGGCAGCAGTGACTATAGATATTTCCCAGATCCTGACTTAGGACCAATTGAAATAACAAAAGCCCAAAAAGAAATATGGTTAAAAGAACTTCCAGAATTACCTTCAAAGAAAAGAAACAAATACGTAAGTGAATTTGGGTTATCTGCATATGATGCAAGGGTAATTTCTGATGAAATTAACATGGCAAACTTTTTCGAAGAAACAGTAGCTAATGGTGCTGAGGCCAAACTAGCTTCAAATTGGGTAACAAGTGATATTATGGGCTATTTAAAAGCAAATAAACTTACTTTTACTGACTTAAAACTTAGTCCTGAAAACCTTGCTGAAATGATTAGCATGATTTCAAATAACAATATCAGTGGAAAAATTGCAAAAGAAATTTTACCTGAACTAATTCAAAAAAATATTTCTCCGAAGAAATTAGTTGCAGAAAAAGGGTTGGCTATGATATCTGATACTTCAAGTATTTTACCAATAATTGATGAACTTATAACTGAACATCCAGATGAGGTTCAAGCATTTAGAAATGGTAAAACTAAATTACTTGGTTTTTTTGTTGGTCAATTAATGAAAAGAACAAAAGGTAAAGCTGACCCTAAACTTGCAAATAAACTTCTTGCAGAAAAATTGAATAGCTAAAGCTTCAAAGAAGCTCTCTTATTGTCTTGATCCATTTATTTTGATCATCTGAATTATCTAAAATAATGTCTGCAAATTTTCTTTTTTCTTCAAAACTTAATTGAAGATTGATAGAGTCATATGCTTCTTTTTCGCTTATTTTATCTCTTGCGATAAGTCTTTTTTTTTGTAGTTCTTTAGGACATTTAACTAACCATATTTCAGTGCAAATATCTTCAAATTTTGCTTCAAATAATAAAGGAATAACCAATACTATAGTTTGATTATTTTTGTATTGACTGCATTCTTCTATCATTTTTTCTTTAATTAATGGGTGAAGCAGTTTTTCAAGCCATTCTTTACTTTCTGAATGTTTAAAAATAATGTTTCTTAAAAGTTTTCTGTTTATTACCCTTTCTGAATTGTCCTTATTATCAATAATTTTATTTCCAAAATAATCTAAAATTTTCTTATATCCATATGTGTTTGGTTTGATTAATTTTCTTGATAAATTATCTGCATCTAATATTGGAATGTTTTTATTTTTTCTAATGTAATTAGTTATGGTTGTCTTCCCACTGGCAATACCTCCTGTTAAACCAATTCTTCTTTGTTTGTTTTTTGATTTTTGAGGAATATTCATATAATTTATAATAATCTAATTATCTGTTTCTTTAGTATTAAAGAATAGTTAGTATGAATTAAAATACTAAAAAGTTTGAGCCAGTTAGATTCCAATTGGTCGTTTGTTGATGACAGTAAGATGGCACCCAAGGGGTTTCTTTTCGCTGGGATATCTGCTGGATTAAAAGCTTCTAGTAAAAAAGATTTAGCACTAATACTCGCTCCAGAAGGAAGTATTTTTAGTGGGATGTTTACCCAATCAATAGTTCGCGCTTCTTGTGTGGATATTTGTGAGGAAAGGATTAAAACAACTTCAGGTTTTGTACGAGCAATACTAATTAATTCTGGTCAAGCAAATGCATGTACAGGAAATCTTGGAATTCAACATTCTCATATTGCTACAGGAAAGATTGCGGCACTTTTAGGAATAAAAGAAGAAGAAGTTTTAATGTGCTCAACTGGTATAATTGGTGTTCCAATACAAATAAATGATTTAGTAAAGAATTTACCGAATTTAATTAGTGATTTAAAGGGTAATAATTTTCAAAATGCAGCAGAAGCTATTTTAACTACTGATTTGACTTTAAAAAAAGTTTTAATAGAGACGATTATTCAAGGTAGAAAAATAAAAATAGCAGGATTTGCAAAAGGTTCAGGAATGATTTACCCCAATATGGCTACAATGCTTGCTTTTCTAACCTGTGATGTGGGTATTCAAAAAGAAGAATGGGACAAAATGATTGCTATTGCGGTTAAAAAATCTTTTAATGCCATATCAGTTGATGGAGAGACAAGCACAAATGATTCTTTTGTTGGAATAAATGCAGGAGAGAAAATTGAAAAAAGGTATTTTCCAATTATCCAAAAAGGGATTGATATTGTATGTCAAAACTTGGCAAAAAATATTGCAAGGGATGGAGAGGGAGCAAATTGTTTATTAGAAGTTTTGGTTCAAGGAGCAAAAAATACAGATGATGCAATTATGCTCGCGAAATCTATTTGTAATTCTGCTTTGGTAAAAACTGCGATACATGGTTGTGATCCGAATTGGGGACGAATCATTTCTGCTGCAGGCAATTCTGGAGTTAAATTCAATTTTAATGAGGTTGATTTGTTTATAGGTAATACTCAGATTTTGGAAAACGGCAAGTTAAATAAATATGATTCACAAAAAGTCACAGACTATATTAAGTCCAGAATGAAAGGGAGATATTTAGTTGATGATATTGTAAAAATTATGATTAATCTAAATTCTGGAGAATCGAAAGGTACCGCTTGGGGGTGCGATCTTTCTAAAAAGTATGTTGAAATAAACTCGGAATATACGACGTAGTGAATGTGATCCTTGGGATCAGTTGATATTACTATATAAAATCTATAAAAGAATACACACCTTTTGCGACTGTGATAATAATGTGATTATTATTTCTACTTAATTAGGGTAGTTTTATAGTCGCTAAATCTTTTGAATTTGAGTTACTAAGTGCTACTTTTTCAAGTCTTTCAAGTCGTTCTAAAAGTGCTTTATTTTGAGAAATAATTGACTGATTTTCTAATTGCAAATTTTTATTTTGTGAAATTATTTGATTATTATTTTCTCTTAATTCGCTAATTTCTTTTTTTAATACTTTTGTTTTACTAACACTAATTTGAGTAGGCTTTGCAGACTTTCCTAATTGCCAAATAAATCCTGCTCTCGCAGAAAACTTATCCTCAAAATCACCTGCATATTCTTGACCAGGCATAGTGATAGATGCAGCATAATTAATTGAAAATTTTTCACTAACTTTAGAAGCACAACCACCAGAAAAGGCAAAATCACCTCCATGAGTTCCAGTTCCAAAACCACAAGTAAGAGTTGTGTCAGATGGAACTGCAGGTAAACCCGTAAGGGCGGCGCTTAACGCACCTACATTATTAATTGATTGCTCTACATCTCTTCCTTCGATTAATAACTTTGTTCCATTAGTAATATTTATTGGTGCAATTCTCCCATTAGAGTCAGTTGCCCATAATTTCGTTTCGGTTGCAGTTTCTTGTAATTTCAAAGAATTTTTACCAATACTTGTGATTCCATTTGAGGAGGTTTTAATTATATTTTCTCCATCTTTTGTAATACCTTCACTAGTGATTTCCATCGTTGTATCACCGTAATTAAAAACACCTACCCTTTTCTGACTATCTGTAAGACCATCTGACCAATGGCTGGTATCAGAACTGGTTGACCATGAGTCATTATCTAAGTCGTAAATATTGAAAAGTTTATTTCCAGAATCTGTTGTAGTCTCAACATATATTTTATTGTCTTCGACATAACTATAACCATCTCCAAAAGAACTAACGTTAGCTTTATAACCAATATTTTTTTGGCTTCTAAGAGTTTTAGTCCCAGTGGATGAGTCAATAGTATAAATATCTAAACCTACATCAGAGGTTCCTGGGATATAGTCACCTGTGAATCCCCAAGTATCCCAATCTGCTCTTGCTGAATTAGATCCAAGTAAAAAAGTAGATCCTATCAAGGTCATAGATAATAATTTTTTCATAGAAATTAGTCAACTTATATATATATTTTTCCTAAAAAAAATAAAAAAACTTCATTTTTTTTTAAATCAAATTAGTAGGAAATTCCCATCCCCCTTCTTAAAGACGAATACTCACCTTTGGTATGAATGTGATCATTCTGGAGGTAAATCCGGAGCTAATCTTGGTATATCTATTCAAACGGCTTTAGCTGAAGTAGCTCCAGCATTAATTGAAAAAGGTATTACTTCGTTACCAAAGGAACCACAGACTTTGTTATTTAAAGAAGGTTGCCCTATGTACAAAGAATCAGGAGAAGTATAAATTTATTTTGAAATGTTTGATCTATGAAACACTAATAAAACAGTGCTCTAGTCATAGGAGTTAATGTCAGGGATAAAAATCAAAATAAAACACTAAATATAGAGTTTATTTGAGTGTATAAACTGCTAAATCTTTTGATTTACTTTCACCTAGTGCAATCTTTTCAATTTTTTCTAATCTTGCCATCAAGGTAGAAAGTTTATTCTCTAATTTTTGATTTTTGGAAAGTATTGTTTTGTTTTTCTTTTCAAGTGATTCAATTTTTGTCTCCATTACTTTTTTATCTTTCATAGTAATTTGGTTAGTGTTTGTAGTATTACCTAATTTCCAAATAAATCCTGCTCTAGCAGAAAAAGTATCTTCAAAATCACCCGCATAATCTTGGCCTGGCATGGTCATAGATGCTGCATAATTAATTGATAGTTTTTCATTAACTTTAGAAGCACAACCTCCAGAAAAGGCAAAGTCACCTCCATGAGTTCCAGTTCCTAATCCGCAGGCAAGAGTTGTTTCAGTTGGAACTGTTGGTAATCCTGTTAAAGCAGCACTTAAAGCGCCAACATTATTAATTGATTGTTCTACATCTCTTCCATTAATTAATAATTTTGAACCATTAGTAATATCTATAGGAATTGATTTTCCATTCGCATCTTGTGCCCAGAATTTTTCTCTACCGCCTTCTTCTTTAAATACTGCAGAGTTTTCACCAATATGAACTGATCCATCTGCCTTCTTTTCTAAAATTTTAGTTCCATTATGTTCAATTCTAATACTCCCGTCGGAGGTCTTTATCAATTCTGGTTTCGTAATTGTAATATCAAATTCTGATTCAACCTTTTTTGGTGCAACATAGTTTTCATTTGTCCATTTATTTAAATTGATATCGTATACGAATAATTTGTCGTTAGAACGAAACTTAATTTGCCCTTTATCGCTATCATATGAACCACTTGAAACTCGGTCAAATCTCCAATCTTCAGATCCAATATGGGATTCTTCTCCTTGTTGAAAACTATTAATTAATGAAGATTCACCTGTGTTTGAATTGTAATTGTATAGTTTTATTGTGTATGTTTTGACCCCACTTTGTTTCATTCCACTACTGGGATCATTTGGTATGTTGTAGATCATTTCTCTGATTGTTACCCTATCGCTTGTATTGACGACCCATTTGTCCCAATCTGCTTTTGCTGGATTTGATCCTATAAGTAATGAAGATCCAATCAAAGATAATGCTAATAACTTTTTCATAAGTTCAATTTACTTATCTATTATTTTCCTTGAATTCTGTATAAATGCTAGTTTTTTTATTTTCTTACTAAGTAAACTGCAAATTTATACTCCCATAAAACACTAATAAAACACTAATAAAACACTAATTAAATCCTTGAGAACCATTGATATGATTGACTTTTACCTTGCATGTTTAAATCAATAGCGAATATACCACTTAACCCTAAATTCATTCTGGCACAGTCAATTACAAGGATGCTATAAAGCAGATACCACTAAAATACCACTAGATTTCAACATATCAATTATTGAAATTCATTTTTTTGATATCTCTATTGACTGACTTGAAATCAATTTTATTTGATGCCAAATCTTTGGATTGAGTAGTTCCAAGTGCGATTTTTTCTAAATTTTCTAATCTTGCTAAGAGTTGTTTGTTTGTTTCTTCAAGAGTACTAATTTGTGTCTCGAATTCTTTTTTCTCTTTCATACTAATAAGTGTCGGTTTTACTGGTTTTCCTAATTTCCAGATAAATCCCGCTCTAGCAGAAAATGTATCTTCAAAATCCCCAGCATAATCTTGACCTGGCATTGTCATTGATGCTGCGTAGTTAACTGATAGTGTTTCATTCACCTTAGAAGCACAACCGCCAGCAAAAGCAAAATCTCCTCCATGAGTTCCAGTTCCAAAACCACAGGCAAGAGTTGTGTCAGTTGGAACTGTTGGTAATCCTGTTAAAGCAGCACTTAAAGCGCCAACATTATTAATTGATTGTTCTACATCTCGTCCATTAATCAATAGTTTTGTGCCATTTGTGTAATCAATTGGAATTGGATTTCCTGCCGCATCTTTTGCGTAAACTTTTTGTCTACCGCCTTCTTCTTTTGTTATCCATGAGTTTTCACCAATATGTAGTTCATCTCCCACGTACCTAACAAGACTTTTACCAGTAGATCCTCCTTGACTAATTCCATCATTATCAATTCTTAGTAATTCATCAGAGCCCTCTCCTCCTAATGACACAAATTTTGTATCTGAAGAGTCATCACAATCAGAGTCAGTAGATTCACATTTTTTTTCAATAGTGTTGTTAATTTTGGAAGGTATACCCATACTTATTGGAGAGGCTCCATCAGGTAATCCTGAAACAGTTACATATCCGTCAAAACTATTATTTTCAACGTCATATATTCTATATCTTCTGTCTCCTCCGCCAGGTCTTTGTCCCTCCAAAAAATATACTTTTCCTTTAGATTGATCAACTGCATAATGACCCGCTTGGAATCCATTAGTTTCTAAGTCAGGAAATATATCTTCTTGTAGTAAAGTTGCAGCACCTGAGGAATTTAATCTATATAGGTTAGAGGTGACGTTGCCACTTCCGTTTCTCTTTTGTGGATCCTCCGCAACAAACAATCCAAGATTGCTTGAAACTGTTGAAACTTCGCCTGCTAAGGTAATTACATTAGGCAGTAGTAATACTGAAGTAAAAAGAGAACTAACAAGTTTTTTTGATAAGTTTTTCATGGCACTCAACTTTTTTAAAAGTGATATTGAATTATTAATAATTTAAGTGTTAATACCTAATGATCTAACTATTGCTTAATTTTTGTTATATTTCTAAAAAAATAACTTTTTATGTTATTAAATAAGACATTTAATAATTATTAGATTCAGGCAGAAAAAAGTTTAATGAAATAGCAAGTTAATCTTTTAATTAATACTTAAAAAAGAAATATTAAACTTAAAAATAGTTTAATTGAAACTTTCTATACCGGTCTTATAACACCACTGCAGTGATGTTAATTGATTTCACTTGTAAAACAAGTTTTGTACCACTAATATACCACCAAATTTGCTAGTAGGAACCTAGTCATAGCAATGCTTTTCAATGCTGGTTGAAATCAATAGCGAATATACGACTTAACGCTAAAACGTAGTTATATCAAAAGATTTGAAGAATATATATATTTTGCTTACGGTCTGCTTACATTAAATTAGGATTTATTATTACTTATTTAATTAAGTCGTATAAGGTTAAACATATCCGTTAACTGTGGTTGGATGTTCTTTTTTTGAACATTTTTCTATAATCATCTTGCAATCATCATTAAAAGAGTTTTGGAAGAGAACCAAATGAAGATAATTCCAAAAGTTCGATATTTAGATTTTCAAAAAAGATCTCACACAGTTGAAGTGCAAATTGCTATGCGTTATAAAAGAATTGAGCATTTTAGTGATCATCTACAAAGCAATTTTCACAAATAAGAATGTCATTATTTAATAAATTCTCGATTGAAGATATCATACTCTCAAGCAAAGAGTCATATCAAAAGGAACTCAAGAAAGGTGTGGGTTCACAAATAGGAAAGTCATTATTTAATAAATTCTCGATTGAAGATATCATACTCTCAAGCAAAGAGGCATATCAAAAGGAACTCAAGAAAGGTATGGGTTTACAAATAGGAAAGTCATTATTTAATAAATTCTCGATTGAAGATATCATACTCTCAAGCAAAGAGTCATATCAAAAGGAACTCAAGAAAGGTGTGGGTTCACAAATAGGAAAGTAATTAAATTTCCTTGATTATTATTTACTAATTTTTTTGAAGTTTAATCCTTTATTCATCTCTTGGTAATTAAAAGTATTAGATGCTAAATCTTTCGATCCGACTTTACCTAATGCTACTTTTTCTAGTCTCTCTAATCTTGCTAAAAGTTCTTGGTTCTTTTCTTCAAGTGAGATAATTTTTGTTTGGAATTCTTTTTCTTTCATACTTATAAGTTCTGAATTTACTGGTTTTCCTAATTTCCAAACAAATCCTGCTCTTGCAGAGAAAGTATCTTCAAAATCACCAGCATAATCTTGACCTGGAATAGTCATAGATGCCGCATAGTTAATTGATAATTTATCATTGACTTTAGAAGCGCAACCACCTGATAATGCAAAATTTCCTCCGTGAGTTCCACTTCCTAAGCCGCAAGCAAGAGTTGTATCTGTAGCAACTGTTGGTAATCCAGTTAAAGCAGCACTTAATGCTCCTACATTATTAATTGATTGCTCTACATCTCTTCCATTAATCAGTAATTTAGTTCCGTTAGTGTAGTCGATTGGAATTGGTTTGCCTGCAGCATCTTTTGCATATACTTTTTGTCTTCCATTCTCTTCTTTTGTTATCCAAGAATTATCTCCAATATGTATTTCTCCATTACTTTTTCTTTTCACGCTAAGTCTTTGATAAACAGAACCACTTGAATTTGTATATGTTGTTTTCCAAGAAGTTCCTTCGTTAGTCCATGTATCAGTATCTAAATTATAAGAATGTGTTTCGCCATCAGCATTTTCAAGGAAGAACTTACCTGTTTCAGGGTCTACATATGTATTAGTTCCGATTTGCTGTTGACAAGGATTTATTCCTGATTGAGGAAAGCATTTTGTTGTCCTTAATGTTGCTTCCCCAGTGGCAGAATTAACTGTATAAAACTGTAAACCGGTAGAACTAAGAGCATCTGATGCTTTAATTGCCCAATGATCCCAGGTATCTGCTTTTACAGAATTCCATCCCATTATTAAACTTGAACTGAGAAGTCCAATAGTCACAAATCTTTTCATTTTAATTTTTTTACTTAATTTATTTTGACAACTTTTTTATTTAAAAATATAAAACTGTTATTATTTTGCCTACTGTGATTACGGTGTGATTATTTTCTAAAAATATACCTAAGTGATAGCAACGGATTACAGCAAGGTGTATATACTATTGGTTCAAGGTGGACATTAATAGCGAATATACTACTTAAGTTTTAGTAAATCTATTGGTAGGTATTCATTTATATAGAGAAACAGTATTGTTAAAGTTCCAATTACAGAACCTATAAAACCTCCAAAAAGATTTACTAATAATCCAGATGGTTTAATTATTGTTTCTTCGTATTTTTCTTCTTCAAAATTAGGAGAATCAACTACTTTTAAGCGCTTATTGGTTGTTGGTTGTTTAAGTTGTTGGTGTCGGATGAGGGCTTCGAAATCTGGCATGGAATTTGTGAGGCAATTGAACAATAAGCAGACCAGCCCGTCATTCGACGAGGATCTGATCTACCTAAATCGTCTACAGCTTCAAATACAGCATTACCAGAGGCTTCTGCTTTATCAAATGCTGAAAGTAAGGGTATAAATGTATCAAAAACATATAAACCAAAATTTTCTAGAGCTGCTTTGGCTTGTTGCGCTGCTTTTTGCTGTCTAAAATCAACTTTTACTATTGCTACTGCATGGTTAACTTTTAAGTTACTTAATAAATTAGCTAATTCAACAGTTAATTCCACTGATCTTGCTTTTGCAGTTGTAGGTAAGATAACTAAATCTGAACCATAAGCTAAGTGTTTAAGTTCTTCTTGATCACTGCTGGCTTGGCCATCAGTTATAACAATTTCTGATGATCTTGATGCTTTAGCAGCTGAACTGACGGGGAAAACTGGAAATGGAAGATTGCCTCTTGATGCGTATGCTAATGCAGATCTATTCTTGTCAGCATCGACTATGCAAACTTTTTTACCTTCAGAATGCCAAACACTAGCAAGGTGAATACTTGTGCAGGTCTTGGCCACACCCCCTTTTTGTCCGCAAACGGTAATGAACAATTTTTTATTTTTATTTCTCTTACTTTGGAGAATAATTTCTTAATGTCAAGAGAATTTGATTTTTAATGCTTTAAAACTTATTTTTTGAAATATTTTAAAGAGGTTAATATTTTTAGATAACCTTATAAAGTTCTTTATTTAAATAGGCTAGTGAAGAAAAGAATTGGATTAGGTACCTGGTCTTGGGGAAATAAGCTTTTTTGGAATTACCAATCTATAAATGACGATGATTTACTTGAGACATACAATGAAGCTTTACGAAGGGGTTTTGATCTAATTGATACTGCAGATTCTTACGGTACTGGGAATCTTCAGGGTAGAAGTGAATTATTGATAGGCAAATTTTTACTAAATACTTCTCCAGCAAAGAAAAAAAGAATTCAAGTAGCAACTAAACTTGCGCCTTATCCCTGGAGAATCGGTGACAGAGGTTTTAATAAACCTTTTTTGAAAAGTTTAGAAAGACTTAATAACAAATTAGATATAGTGCAATTACATTGGACAACTGCAAAATATAATCCTTGGCAGGAATTAGGGCTTTTGAATAATCTTTGCGATTTAAAAGATCAAGGCTTTGATTTTCAAATCGGCTTATCAAATATAGGCCCTAAAAGATTGACGAAATTAATTAATTTCTTGGCAAAAAGAGATCAGAGTATAAAAAGTGTTCAGATACAGTTTTCTTTGCTTGCTCCCGATTTACAAAAACAATATCAGGTAAAAAAAATTTGCGAAGAAAATAATATTGATTTCTTTGCTTATAGTCCATTGTCTTTTGGAATACTTTGTATTGATCCAGATAGAGAAGAAAATAAAGAAAAAAGTTTTATTCGTAATGCTTTATTTGAAAACTATAAAAAACCAACATATGAATTGCGGAGGTGTCTAAAAAGAATTGCGCATCAAAGATCAGTTTCCCAAGCGCAAGTAGCAATTAATTGGTGTTGTTATCAAGGAACTATTCCACTCGTTGGAATGCGAAAAAAATCTCAAGTTATAGATGTATCGAATGTATTTAATTGGAATTTAAATAAAAATGAATTTAAAGTACTTCAGGAAGTTTCAAAAAAATGTTTAAAAAAAATGCCGAAAAATCCTTTTTCGAGTAATTAATTAAATTTTTAGCTAGATATGTTCTTATTTTTTTTTATTTGACAACCACTATTCCATAGTTCATTGGGAAATTTTTCACCAGTGAATCTAATAACCTTTGGTTTGAGATTTATTATCAAGTCATTTAGTTTTTTATTAGATTCCATTTTGCAAGATTGGATTTCTTAATAAGATAAATTAATTTAAAACTGATCTTCTCAGTATTTATACTTATAAAATTAAAAAAATTCTTTTTATTACAAGCAATTGCAGCAATATTTACACGCTAATAAATTATCTACTACAACTTCTTATTTATTGAAAAAAGTGGAGTCCTTCCAGACTCCTCGTATCATTTGGTTGATAAGGCTGATATAACCCCATCTCCTTTTGGATCAAGCAGCAACTGGTGCTGTTTGACGGGAGAAACTAACGATTTTGTTAGCATTTGTGTTTTTGCTCTAACCGAGCCGGCTTCAGTCACCTTCCTTATGCCCCGTCGAAACCATTACAACCCCAAATAGTGGAGTTGAGCGGAATCGAACCGCTGTCCGAAACATCGGTTGAGATCACCTAGTCCAATTGGACATTTATATTCTGACAGGCAAAATGGTTATTGAATAGTTTTTTTATTAAGTTTTATCGTATATGAATGTAGTGGCATCATCACCGGAGGGACTAGAGAAATCTTTAGCTGAAGAAATTTCAAACTTAGGCGGCTTTAATATTAATACTTATAAAAGATTTATTAATTTTGAATGTGATTTTGAAACTTTTTATAGAGTTCATTTCTATTCCAGATTAGCTTTTCGTTTTTATAGAGAAATTGCAAGTTTTAATTGCTATGACAAGCAATCTTTATATGAGGGGGTTAAAGATTCATTTGATTGGTTAAATTGGTTGCACTTTGATAAAACGTTTAATGTTCAGGTAACTGGGAGAACATCTTCTTTAAGTCATACTCATTTCACTGCTCTTGAAGTAAAAAATTCTATAACTGATTTGCAACAGGCAGTTTGGAATAAAAGATCAAATATTTCTCTAGATAATCCTGATTTTATAATTCATCTTCATTTAAATAATAATAAAGCAATTCTCAGTCTACAAAGCAGCGTAGAAAGCTTACATAAAAGAGGCTATAGACCCGCAATTGGAAATGCTCCATTAAAAGAGAATTTAGCTTCTGGATTGATAAATATGACTCAATGGAATGGCAAAGTCCCATTAATAGATTTTATGTGTGGCTCAGGAACTTTTTTAATTGAGGCGGTAAACCAATTCCTTGGAGTTCCCATAAATATTGATCAAATATATCTTTTTGAGAATTGGTTGGACTTTAGGAAAGATATTTATCTTAATGAAAAAAATAAGGCAAAAAATAAAATTATAAATTATGAAAAACTACCAACAATAATAGGCTGTGAAATTAATAAAAAGGTTTTTGAGCAGGCGAATGTAAACATATCATTAGCTGGACTCGAAAATTATATTGAACTTATAAATAATGATTTTTTAGCACTCCAATTAAGTTGCAGACCTGGGATCATCATATGTAATCCTCCATACGGCAAAAAATTGGGCGATGAAAATGAATTGATTTGTTTATATGAACAAATGGGAATTTTCCTAAAGAATAATTTTTCAGGTTGGGAATTTTGGCTGCTAAGTGGAAATCCAAAACTAACAAAATATTTGAAAATGAAATCTTCATTGAAAATTCCTGTTAGTAATGGGGGGATAGATTGTAGATGGATAAAGTATTTTATTAGGTAATTTATTTTTTGCCTAAAACGGCCTTTGTTGTCTTGCCTAAACCCTCTAATGTTTGAGGAAGATATGGTCCTTTGGCTAATTTTCCTCCAAGCTTCAAACTTAAGCCTGCAAGAAATAAATCGATAAATATTATTAGCAATAAATTATATTCCATATTCCAGTTATTATAATTTTTTAGAAAAAGATAAAAAATAATATGGATGCAAATTAGTACTAATAACAGTAATATGCTTCCAATTGCCAGAAATATTCCACCACTAATTAATCTTCTTTTTTCTCTATCCACTTCTTGAAGAGCTATTCTGACGTGCAAATCCATCACTGAACTTGCGATAGCCGAAATTCTTGAAGCGGTATTTGCAAAGTTTTTATTTTTGGGTTTTTCCATATTATTTTCTGCCGCTGTTTAGGAGAGTTCCTATTAGTAAACCAATACCAGCCGCAATAGCAATAGATAATAGTGGTTTTTTTCTTATTGGAGTTTCTATTTTGGGTCTAAGTGTATTGTTCAGTTCTTCTAATAATTCTTCTAATTGACTTTCTATAGGCTCAATTTTTTCTGATATTTCCCAATTGTTTTCTCTTATTGAATCAATGATTTCAAATAGTTGGCTTTTTATTCCAATTGCTGAGGTTTCACTATGGTTAGCTATTACTTCAACTAAATCATCAATACTCCCTTTTGTGGCTTCAAGAGTTTGTTGTGCAACATTAGGCCATTTTTCTTTTATTAAAGGTATTAAACTGTCAATTTTTTCAAGTAACCATCTTTCCGAGATAACTTCTTGTCCAGGAAGTTCAGAGTTATCTTCTTTTTCTTCTACTTCTTTGGGAGGATGGTAGGTCTCCATTATTTAAACTTCTTTCTTTAAGATTAGACCCTATTTTCTTAATTTGGAACCCTTATCTAAAGAATTGTGCGATTTGTATAGAAAAAAAACATATAAAAGTTTATTTACATTTTATTTATCTACTCTGTTCTGTAAGAAGGTTTTGTTAAGCTATTACTGAATTTATCAAATGAGTTTTAATTTCATCATGGATATTACGTTTGCATCATTAATTTTTGCATCTCGCACAATCCCTACAGATTTTGGATTAGTAGCGGCAGCTATCGCTGGAGCTGGAAGTTTGCTATTCATTGCTTTAAGATTTGTTCCTGATGCAAGTAATTAAATAACAGGTGCCATCTTAAAAAAAAAAATATATTTTTCTGAATTTCGTTTTTGAAAATAGATTCGATTTATTTATCGACTAGATAATGAATAAATGGGTTTTGCTTGAACATAAAGTTTATTTTGATAACTCTTTAGATATTCATTATGATTTTCTTGTTGAAAATGGATTAGATTGTCTAACTTGGAAATTTTTAAAACTACCTTTATGCAATCAAGCTTCTGTACCAATTTTTAAACAGCCAAATCATAGACTTGTATGGCTATCTAGGATAGAACATGAACTTTCTGGAAATCGAGGCTTTGTAAAAAGAATCGATCATGGAATATTTAAAAACTTTTCTGATAAATTGGACCCTGAATTTTGTCGACTCATTTTAGATGGTGAACTTCTTCATGGCTTGTTTGAAATTTCAGGTAATTCTTGTAGATTGACCAAAATTAATTAATATTCATTTATAAATAATCGTAATATTTCTATTGAGAATTTTTTCAAATTAGTTATTCTTATTTAGCTATTGAGACTTGAGATTGGTACATATCAATCAGGTCGAGTTTGAAAATTTTAAGTCTTTTGGGGGAAGTGTAAAAATTCCTCTCGAAGAAGGTTTTACTGTGGTTACGGGGCCTAACGGGTCGGGGAAAAGTAATATTTTAGATGGAATTTTATTTTGTTTGGGTCTTTCTAATAGTAGAGGGATGAGGGCAGAGAGATTACCAGATCTAATAAATAACTCCAAAGTAAAAGAGGGTAAGTCATCCGAAACATTTGTATCAGTAAAATTTAATATTCAAGATTGGTCTCCTAGAGAGGACCTTCCTCCTTTGGAATTAGAGGAAGAAGAAATTTCTCTTAATAAAGGTCAAAAAGAATGGGTAGTTACTAGAAAGTTAAGGCTTATGCCAGGCGGTTCTTATGCTTCGACTTATACTTCTGATGGAAAACAATGTAACTTACAACAAATACAGAGAATTTTAAGGGATATTAGTGTTGACCCTGAAGGTAGCAATGTTGTTATGCAGGGTGATGTAACAAGAATAGTTTCAATGAACAATAAGGAGAGGAGAAATCTTATAGATGAATTAGCTGGAGTCGCACTTTTTGATACAAGAATAGAACAAACTAATGCAAAATTAAATGACGTTTTCGAAAGACAAGAAAGATGTGAAATTTTAGAAAATGAATTGCAATCTAGTAAAAATAAGCTTGAAAAAGAATGTGAAAAAGCAAAGAGATATAAAGAGTTAAAGGCTAAACTGCTTCAAATGATGGAATTGGAGAAAGTTCTTATTTTTGATAAACAAGTTAAGCATGTTGAATCTATAGAAAAAAAAGAAAGTGAAATTGAAAAAAATAAAATATTATTTAATAAACAAAAAGAATCTATTAGTAAAGAAATATCAGTCTTAGAAGATGCTTTGAAAATACTGGTTGATGAGCTTAAGGAGAAAGGAGAAGATAAATTGATAAAAGTGAATTCTGATATTGGAAGTATTAATTCTAGCTTGAGAGAGCTTGATAGGATATCAAGTCTGAATAAAGAAGAAGGTATTAAATTACAAAAGCAGAGAGATGAAATTGCAGTTTCTAAGAGGAATATCGAGTCAGAAAAGATGAGACAAGAAAATTTCGATGATAATTTTTTAAATCAATTGAACTTGCAAATTGATGATCTCACTTTAAAACACAAACTATCCAGAAAAAAACTTTCTGATGCGGCTGGAGAATCTGGAGAATTCTCAAAACAAAGTATCAAATTAAATGCTGAGCTTGAAAGTATAAAAAATCAAATTAATCCTTTGGAAATAAAAAAAAGGAAAATTGAAGAAGAAACTATTCAAAATAATATTCAAAAAGATGAGATATTGTCTCAGATTGACTCGTTAGACTTAGAAAAGCAGAAATTTTTTGAGGGAAATCAAAGAAAAAAAGAGATATCCGATACAAGGAATAAAAACTTGGCAAGTAATAGCTCAGAAATTAATTCTTTAAAAAATGAAATTGATTTATTAATTAAAACTAAATCAAGGTTAAACAATGAGCAATTAAGGCTTGAAAAGGATTTATCTAGATTCGAAAGCAGAAAGGAGGCTTTAAACGAATCTAGAGGTTCATATGCTCTCAGAATTCTCTTAGAAGCAGGGTTAGAGGGTATACATGGTTATGTAGCTCAACTTGGAGAGGTAAGTGAGAAAAATAGATATGCATTAGAAATTGCTGCTGGAAATAGATTAGGACAAATTGTTGTTGATAATGATCATATTGCTGCTAAAGCAATTGAAATCCTTAAAAAGAAGAAAGCGGGAAGATTAACTTTCTTACCTTTAAATAGAATTAAAAGTCAAAAAAATAATTATGCAATTTCAAGATTTGAAAATAACAGGGAGCATGGATTTATTGATAAAGCTATTAATCTAATTACTTTTGATGAAGTTTATTCAGATGTTTTTCGATACGTTTTTGGAGATACTTTGGTTTTTTCAGACTTATCCTCAGCTAGGTTATCTACACAAAAAAATAGGTTGGTTACCTTAAGTGGAGAATTATTAGAAGCAAGTGGTGCTATTACAGGAGGCAGTAAGTTAAATAAAGATTTGGCTTATAGGTTTGGAATTAACAATGATATTGATGATTCCAGTCCTATAAAAGAAAGATTATTAGTTATCGAGGAAGCTTTAAAAGAGTCAAATAATGATTTGATAATAAAAAATAATAGACTTAATAAATTAAATTTCAACCGCAGTCAAATAATTGAGGATTGTGCCTCATTTAATAAAGAAATTGAAGTAAATCAAGATTCTCTTAAGGCTGTCTCGCAAAGAATTGAGGATTGTAAATCGAGATTAACTAAACTTGATAATGCTAATAATTTATTAGTTAACGAGTTAGATCATTTAAAAAATGAATTGAAGCCTTATCATGATAAGTTTGATCAATTACAAATCATTCAAAAGGCAAATTATGAAAAAAATCAAAAATCATCATTAATAGATTTTAATAACGATTTTAGTAATCTGGATAAAAAACTTGAATTACTTATTAAGGATAGAGATAAATTGCTAGATAAAAAAAATCAATTTGCTTTAAATAAAGAGCGTATCAATAATTCATTAAAAATTACTTTACTACAAGAAAAAAACTTGCAGGAATCTATTAAACAACTCGCAATTGCTCATAGTGAATGGATAGAAAAAAGAGATGAATTTAAAAAAGAGCTTTTAGATCTCGATAATCAAAAAAATTCTCTAGAGAAGGATTTAGGTTTATTGAGAAGGAAAAGAGATGAATTAAACTCTTCAATTTCAAATAAAAGGCAAGAATATAATAATTATCTGTTGAAGCTGGAATACCTTGAAAGGGATATACATTCTCTTAAAGAAGAGATGAGGAGTGAGAAAATAAAATTAGAAAATTATAAAAAAGATCTACCTAATCCTTTTCCAAATTTTGGAGAGTATGAAGGTAAGAGTCTTGAATATTTGCAATCAGAAATCTCGATCATAAATGCAAAACTACAAAGCTTAGAACCCGTTAATATGTTGGCTCTTGATGAATTAGAAGAATTAATTGAGAGATTAAGTGGTTTACAAGAAAAATTAGAAATTCTATCTAATGAAAGATCTGAATTATTGCTGAGAATAGAAACTGTATCGACTATGCGTCAGGAAGCTTTTATGCAAGCATTTGTAGAAGTTGATAAATATTTTAGAGAAATTTTTGCAAATTTATCTGATGGAGATGGCTTCCTTCAACTTGACAATCCTAATTCACCTTTGGAAGGAGGCTTAACTTTAGTTGCTCATCCTAAGGGAAAAAATGTTAGAAGATTAGCTTCTATGTCAGGTGGTGAAAAATCATTAACTGCTTTAAGTTTTTTATTTGCTTTGCAACAATATAAACCTTCACCTTTTTATGCATTGGATGAGGTTGACAGTTTTTTAGATGGTGTAAATGTTGAAAGGTTATCAAAATTAATATCTAATCAGTCATCAAATGCTCAATTTATAGTCGTAAGTCATAGAAGACCTATGATTAGTGCATCTGAACGAACAATTGGTGTTGCGCAAGCAAGAGGTGCTAATACTCAGGTTGTTGGGTTACCAAATGCTGCATAAACCCACTTTTTTAAATTTATACGTCAGAATAATAGAAAGATATTTATGAGTTTGTCTAACACATCTGCAAATAAGAATCGTCCTAATTCTGTTCCCACTGAACGTTTATGGTTAAGGTCAGAATTGATGGGAACACAAGTTATAACTACTGATACTGGAAGGCGTTTAGGTGTAGTTGGTGAAGTGGTTGTTGATATTGATAGAAGAGAGGTGGTCGCTTTGGGATTAAGAGATAACCCACTCACAAGATTTTTACCAGGTTTACCAAAATGGATGCCTTTAGAAAGTATAAAACAAGTTGGAGATGTTATATTAGTTGATTCCTTAGATTCTTTAAGTGAAAGTTTTTCTCCAGAAAGATATGGAAAAGTTATTAATTGTCAGGTAATTACAGAGTCTGGACAACTTTTAGGCAGAGTTCTTGGCTTTTCTTTTGATATCGAGACTGGGGATTTAATTTCTCTTGTCATGGGTGCAGTTGGTGTTCCACTTTTAGGTGAGGGAGTTTTAAGTACTTGGGAAATTCCTGTTGAGGAAATTGTAAGTAGTGGTACTGATAGGATTATTGTTTATGAAGGGGCTGAAGAGAAATTGAATCAATTGAGTAGTGGAATACTTGAGAAACTTGGAGTAGGAGGCTCATCATGGGATGAAAGGGATGGAAATCAATACTCAGCAAATCTTGTGCCAGTTGAGAATCAGTTACTGTCTGGTTCCGAATCAGAACAACAAAACAATTTGATTGAAGAATATGAAGAAGAGGTAGTTGAACAAGACTATTATGAAGATGATTATGAAGATGAACTTGAATATGTTGAAATACAGGGTTCTTCAGAGCAAATCAATAATAGGAAAAAGTTATATATGGATAATGATTATTCTGATCAGATCGAGAATAAAAATAGTGTGCAGCAAATAGATGAAGAAAAAAATATTGATTTTAAACAAAAGAAACAATCAAATACTTATTTAGCTTCGAAAAGACCAATTCAAAATGCAACAGAAACTTTAGATATTGAACCATTAGATGAACAAAATTTAACTAAAGATAATAAAAATTCAGAAAAGTTTGAAATTGATGATCCTTGGTAATTATCAAAGTTTTTTTATTGAATTAACAATTATAGAAGCAAGTTTTTCTGCAGCACCTTTTCCACCTCTTTCTTTGTGTAAATTATCACTAATATTTTTTAGTTGATCCCTATTTTTTAAAAGAAATAATGCTTCTTTAGCGATTATTCTAGTTGAAATATTTCCTATCCTTTCAGGGACTATCATTTTTCTAGCTTTAATATTTGGCCAAGCAAAAAACTTCTCTTTTTTTAAATAAAAATATCTAATCATAAAAGTGAGTAATCTATTTATGAAAGAAATTTTTCCTACTACTCCAAAAATACCATCCCAGGCATTCATCATATTTAAATGTTGAGTTGGTAGAACAACTAACATAGGAAGAGAAATTGCTGCTAATTCTGCAGTATTTGCTCCAACAGTTGTAATCGCAAGATCACATTCTTTTAATATTTCATAGCAAGGATGCTTCTTGATCAGATAAATTTTTGTATTTTTTGATGTTTCAATTACATAATCAAAATTGGAGTTTCTGGTTTTTTTAATTGTTTTGATTTTTGATGAGTAAAATTTTGCAATAGGATTTTTTTCGCTTTGAAAAAATAAATATTCACTTTTATCAGTGGTTGGGGCCATTGGAATTATAAAGTTTATCTTCTGATTTTCTTCAGCTATATAATCTGCAATTTCTAAGAAAAAAGGAATTCCAATAGCGAGTTTCGCCTTTTTAGAACCAGGCAAAAATGCAATATACTGTTTTCCCTTATTTTTTAATGATATTTCACTTTTAATTTTGATATCTGCCATCAAATCGCCAATGATTTGACATTTATATTTATATCTTTTAGGAATTAACTCTTTTACTTTTATATTCATAGCAGCAATTTCGTTTGTCCATTGAGGCCATCGCGCAATCCATTCAGCATATGTGATATTTATATAACCTAATCTTTTAGCTAGTAAAATACTCCAAAATTGATCCCCACCAAGGAAAATAACGATACCTTTTTTTGGCCAATTTGCAAAAGAATGTGGCTTAATTAATAATTTCCAAAAACTGTTTGATTTTGTAATTAGTTCGAATTTATTCCATGAACTTGCAACGACAAATTCCTTACCAGTGGCATTCGGGCAAGGAACAAGGACTAATCTAAGAGTGAAATCGAATTCATCATTATTACTAATTTTGTTTAACTCATCGACTACAGGACTTACCCATGTAGCTAATTCACCAGGACCATTAGAAACTATAACTACTGCAACTGATTTTTTTTTCATTGCAGTTGAACCATAATAAATAAAATGCGGACGGCGAGACTTGAACTCGCAAGGCCTAAGCCACACGCTCCTTAGACGTGCGCGTCTACCAATTCCGCCACGTCCGCAAAGGGTTTTCAAGCACCGGCGGGTACCTAAACCTTAAAGATATAATACATTATTGACTGAAATAAGGATGCAGTTATAAAAGAGAATTTTTTGAATATTATCAATTATTTTTCTATTGCATAAAACAAATATTTATACATATATAACGTTCTAGGTTGTATTGTAAAAAATGTCCTCTGATTACTAAAAAAGTTTTGTTAGGTACTTTGACAAAGAATTTTTATTTTAAGTCATTTTCATTTCTTCAATTTAATTTTCATAATGATTGAAAAAGTTTTAATTGCTAATCGTGGAGAAATAGCTTTACGAATTGTCAGAAGTTGTAGAGAACTTGGTATTGCAACAGTCGCAGTTTTTAGCACCGTAGATAAAAAAGCATTGCATGTTCAGCTTGCTGATGAGGCGGTATGTGTTGGAGATTCGCTAAGTAATAAGAGTTATTTAAATATTCCAAATATACTTGCTGCTGCCACATCTAGAGGAGTTGATGCTATTCATCCTGGTTATGGATTTCTTGCTGAAAATGATAAATTTGCTGAGATGTGTAACGATCACGGCATAGTTTTTATTGGTCCATCTCCTAAAGCTATTAGATCTATGGGAGATAAATCTACGGCTAAAGAAACTATGGAAGCAGTGGGAGTACCAACAGTACCTGGTAGTAAAGGCTTGTTATCAAATGTTGATGAGGCTTATAAATTGGCAGATGATATCGGCTATCCGGTAATCATCAAAGCGACTGCCGGAGGAGGCGGAAGAGGTATGAGGTTGGTTGAAAACGCTGATAATCTTGAAAAAATGTTTAAAGCAGCTCAGGGTGAAGCAGAGGCAGCTTTTGGTAATGATGGTTTATATATGGAGAAATTTATAAAGAAGCCTAGACATGTAGAAATTCAAATTTTGGCTGATAGGTCGGGTAATGTTGTGCATTTAGGAGAGCGAGATTGTTCAGTTCAAAGGAGACATCAGAAGTTATTGGAGGAGTCTCCTAGCCCTGCAATTAACACGGAACTAAGAAAAAAAATGGGAAACGCAGCTATTGCTGCGGCAAAAAGTATCGGTTACGAGGGAGCTGGTACAGTTGAATTTTTAGTTGATGATGATAATTTTTATTTCATGGAAATGAATACTAGGATTCAAGTTGAACATCCTGTTACTGAGATGGTTACAGGAGTTGATTTGATAGCTGAGCAAATTAAAATTGCAAGTGGAGCAAACTTGGAATTTAATCAGGATGATATCTATTTAAACGGTCATGCCATCGAATGTAGAATCAATGCTGAAGATCCTTCTCACAATTTTAGACCATCTCCTGGGAAAATAACTGGGTGGCTTCCTCCTGGTGGCCCTGGTGTAAGGGTGGATAGTCATGTTTATACTGGTTATGAAATACCACCTTTCTATGACTCACTAATTGGTAAATTAATAGTCTGGGGAAAAGATCGTAATACTGCAATTAAACGTATGAATAGGGCTTTAAATGAATGTGCAGTAACTGGTATTCCTACTACAATTAACTTTCATCTAACCTTACTGAATAAATCCAAATTTAAAGAAGGTAAGATACATACTAAATATGTAGAAGAAGAATTATTGCCAAATTACTGAGAAATAATATTTATGAAATATGTGTGTGCAATGCAAGTTTTATAAGCCCTTGCTGACCGACTAAAATCTCTCTTAAAAAGCTTATAATTCCGATCCAAATTACGGGTCCAACATCCACTCCTCCAATAGGGGGGATTAATTTTCTTGTTAAATTAAGAATGTAGCTTGATGGTATTGAAATTAATAACCATAAACCTTTACTTAAATCAATTCTTGGGTACCAAGTAAGTATTAATCTTATTAAAAAAACTATAGTTAGATAAGAAAGAGAAATTCCTAAACTAACATTTAAAATTTGGAGAGAGTTCAATAGCAAGGAAATCACAATTATTTAATTCATCTTAATAAATAACCCATTGAAACGTATTTAATTCGTATTATAAATTGAGAATTTAATATTTAAAAAGTGTTTCAAATCTCAAATTTATTACTAGCAGCAGATTTTTCGGCTGAAGTTGCAAATAATTCCGCAGTTGGAATGATAGGTAGTTTTATTGCAGCTGCTTTAATTATCGTTATTCCAGCAACTGCATTCTTGATTTTTGTCAGTCAGAAAGATTCACTCGATCGTACTTCTACTGGAAGACGCTAGTTTTTGTAGAAGTTTTAAGTACACTATATATATAGGGTGATTTAAGTACCCCTTTAAAAAATAAATTTTGGAGAAAGAATGTGGTCAATGCTAGTCTCAATTGGGCCAGTATTGTTGGTATTGTCCTCGCTGTATGTGGGGGAGGCCTTTATTTTTTAAGGTCTTTTAAACCTGCATTAGCGAGAGATTATGATGTTTTTTTCGCGGCTATAGGACTTTTGTGCGGGGGAATATTATTTTTTCAAGGCTGGAGGTTAGATCCCATCCTTCAGTTCGGTCAGTTTTTGTTGGCAGGAACAACAGTTTTTTTCGCATATGAAAGTGTGCGATTGAGGGGAGTTGCTACTGATCAAGCCAGAAGGTCATCTTATTTTGATGATGATCCTATTTCTGATGTCCCAAGAAATTCTAGAGGTAGATTTAATGACGATTTCGACAGTTTTGAAGAACCAGAAAGACCATCGAGAAGATTTAAACCTAAAGAAGATGAATTTGAAGAAGACTATATGGAGGGGAGATCTCGTAGGAGGAATGTTTCAAGAGCTATACCTTCTGCGGCTGCGAGTAGGAGTAGGCCATCTGCAAGAGAAGCAAATCAGTTTGAAAATGACGAACCTATAAGGAGAAGAAGAAAGGCTCCTGAAGATAGAAATAGTAATCAATCAGAAGGAAATAATTTTGGTGAAAGACGAAACTTATCTCGCGATGAAGTTAAAACAGGATCAAGACCCAGAATGAATCGTGCAGGATCTAGACAAGGTAATATTACTACTCCTGAAAATTCTTCTCAATTAAGACAGAAACCTACAAGATCTTCTATTAGGCAGCAAACTTCAACAGAACAAGTAGAAGATGCTTCATTCAAAGATGCTAATCAAGTAAAAAAAACTCGTGACACTCGTAGAGTAAGTTCTTCAACCAGATCAAGTTTAAAAAACCAAAATGGTAGATATACCGTTGGAACAAAGAAAAAGAAACCTAGAGATAACAGTTCGAGATTTGATGATTAATTATAATATTCCTGCCCATTTTAAAAAAGATTGTTGACTCAATAATTCAATTATTATTATTGCTAGGAATCCTATCATTGCGAATCTTCCATTAGTTATTTCAGAATAACTACTCCATCCGAATTTATATTTATCATCAATATCTATTAATTTCTCATCTAATTTATTGTCTCCATTTTGTTCATTGACGTAATTTTCATCTTTGAGCTTGTTCATAGAACTCTCATTCTCTACACTAGTTACTTCTGAGTTAGTTTGTTCTTCTTTAGAATTCATTTTTTTTGCTAATCCTTAAAATTATACTTATCAGAAGTCAATAATTTCCAGTCTCCCTGACCATTTAATTCTAATATATTTTCATGAAAATCTTTTAAGCTAGGTCTATGTCCAACACTAATAAGAGAAAGTTCTCGTTCCTTTAGTAAACTATATAGCTTTTTTTCAGTGTTAATATCTAAAGCACTTGTTGCTTCATCAAGTACTGCAAATCTTGGAGAATTTAGTAAGAGTCTTGCAAAAGCTAATCTTTGTTGCTCGCCAAGAGAGAGAATTCTTGGCCAATCTTGTTTGATATCAAGATTAGGATAACGATCTACTAAAGTTTTTAAATTTACTTCATGAAGTACAGAAATAAGATGTTCGTCACTAAATTTCTTAACTTCTGTGGGATAACATAATTGTTCTCTTAAAGAACCTAGTAACATATAAGGTTTTTGAGGTATGAATAGTAATTCCCCAATTTTTGGTTTTTTTATTACTCCATGATCTGGTTCCCATAAACCACTAATCATTCTTAGTAAAGATGTTTTTCCACATCCTGAGGGTCCTACAACCAAAAGTGATTGATTATTGTCGATGCTCAAATTTAAATTTTTAATTATTGTTTTATTTGATCCTGGTGGACAAAGGTCAGCATTATTAATAAGAATTGATGGATAATCTGAAATAACGTTTTGATTACTTAAAGGACTATTTTGACTAATAGATTCTACTTTTGATTGGAATCCCTCTAATCTGCCAATTCCAGCAGTAAATTTTGCAAGTTCTTCTATTTGATTAACTATGAAAAATAATGAACCTTCGACCATTCCAAATGCAAAGCTTGCCTGTATAAAGCGCCCATAATCAATATCACCCTTAAAGTAAGGGATTGCCATTATTAAGTATGGAAAGAAATTTCCAGCATAATTAATGGATCTTCTCATGACGTCAATTATTACTCTCCATATAATCAGTAAATTAAAGTTTCTCACTACTTCTCCTAATCGCCTTTCAGTCTCACTGCGCTCAGGATTCTCCCCAGAGTAAAAGGCTATTGATTCAGCATTATCTCTAATATGAACTAAGCCGTATCGAAAATCTGCCTCATATCTGAGTTGATCAAAGTCTATCTTTACAAGATTTTTACCTGCGATTAAAAGTATAGAAGTTGCAAAGGCAGCATAACCAAATAAAGAAAAAGTAAGTGTTGTACTGATGCTCCATAAAATAAGAATATTGAGAGAGAATGTTAGTAATGCATCAAAAATACCTAATGTAAAAGATAGACTTTGCCCAGTAAAAGCTCTGGTATCATCTGTGATCCTTTGATCAGGATTATCTACATCAGTTTGTTCTTCATCATTAGGATTTAGTTGGTAATAGGCTTTATTAGTCATATAATCTTTGACTAAACTTTTTGAAAGCCATTCTCTCCAAATTATTCCCAATTTATATGTGAAAAATATCTGAGAAACACGTATTGGTAGAGCAATGGCAAAACAACAAGCGTAAATCCCTAGAATCCGATAAAATCCATCTTCTTGTTTTTCTACTAAAGCATTTGTTAAATCTCTTGCTATAAATCCTATTCCTGCGTTTATTCCGTTTACGGCTAAGAGCATTAATACAATTATTGCAAGGAATAACCAATGTAACCATCTACGGTTTTTTAATTGACGTCTTAAGCTAAAAAAGCTTCCTGAACCGATTAAAAATAAGGCAGAGAAAAGCAATCCCCACTTACCGCCCCAAATTGAATTAACAGTATCTACTACACCTCCGAAATACTTTTCAAGAAAAATTGGTTGAATGCTTTGAAAAAAACTGATTATCCCTGTAAGACCAACAAGTACTACTCCACCTACGCAAAATATGAGAGAAATCAAAAGCCCTATGAACTGTAATCCATTACATTGATCAATGGGGAGAAAAAAGGGCTGGGAAAGCCTCCTTAATTTTTGCAATTGGTAAAGTATTTTGGATTTATTTTTAACGGATTTATTCATTACTCGACAATTTTTATAAAATAAATTATATCTTTTAGAAGTCTATTGACCAAAGCCAACAAATGTAAGTACCCATTCAGGTAAATTTAAGTAATTCAAGATTGTTGCATCAAACTCATGTACTTTTGGTAAAGATTTATCTAATGCCCACCATAGTAGAAAAGGTAAATTAAACAAAATTTGTAACTGCCATTTATAAGTTAAAACGCTCCAAATTTTTATTAACTTAGTTTTGAGTGAATCATCTAATTCTTCCCAATTTTTTGAGATTAAATTCAATAGATTTTTGGATTCTTTCTTTAAGGAATCTGGTGTATTCATTTTGCTTTTTACTTATTTATAACTCATAAACATTTCTTTCGAGAGTTTTAACCTGGTGGCCAATTCATTTTTCTTCCAGCTAAAAAATGAATATGTAAATGAAAAACTGTTTGTCCTGATTCTGCTCCGGTATTAATTACTGTTCTCCAATTAGTTAAATTTTTTGATTTAGCTATTTTGCTACCCACATAGAGTAAATGCCCTAATAAATTTGCATCTTCTTCAATACATTCTAATAAACTAATAATTGGTTTTTTAGGAATCACTAAAAAATGCATTGGCGCTTGCGCCTGGATATCATTAAACGCAATACAAAGCTCATCTTCATAAAGCTTATCGCAGGGAATTTCTTCACTAATTATTTTTTGAAATATTGTAGTTTCAGTCATCAAATTAATTAATAGAAATAACGTCTTTTTCTTCAAAACCTTCTTTTAAAAGTTCTTTATTTAATTCATCCTTTGATGTAACTCTATCAACAAATAATATTCCATTTAAGTGATCCATTTCGTGTTGAATACACCTTGCTAGAAGTCCATCTGCTTTCATTTTACGTGGTCTCCCCATTTCATCTCTAAATTTTAATTTTATAGTTGATGGTCTCACTACATTCAAATAGACACCAGGTATACTCAAACAGCCTTCTTCGTATGAATTAAGGGTTGTTCCATAGTCTGTAATTTCTGGATTGATTAATATTAAAGGTTCTGCTGCTGTATCTTCAAAGTTTACATCTACAACAAGAAGCTCTTTGTTAATACCAATTTGAGGCGCAGCAAGTCCAATTCCTTTAGCTGCATACATGCTTTGAAGCATTTCTCTAGCAAGTTTTCTAATCGATTCATCAACCTTAGTTATTCTTTTGGAATTTTTTCTTAATACATCATCACCAAGTTTATAAATGTCTAGAGATGGCTTACCTGTTTGTTCTTTTGAAATTTTATCCGAGTTCCCATTTGTTCTTGACTTTTTTGCAAGTTGTGAAAAATGGTTTGCCACGTTAAAAAAAGTTTTTAGTAAAGAGTTTAGCTATAAAAATACTAGCACTTTAATTTACTTTCTTTATAATTTTTTAAATGAGTAATGATGATAATTTAAAAGTCAGGCAAAAAGTATCTAGAAAAAAGGCTTTTAAGGAATTAACTATTATTAAGGACACAATTTTTTGGATTGATGACGTTGATGAAAGTCAAAATGAAAATGCTATTTTTGCGAGACCATTTAATGAAAAAGATGCATTTCCTCAAAAATTAACTAGTAAAAAATATAAAATTAAAAATAATTTTCATGGATATGGTGGTAATTCTTATAAATGTATAGATTTTAATGATAATTTTTATTTGATATGGATAGATCAGTTGACAAAGGCAGTATGGTTTCAAATTTTTCAAGAGGTATTATCAAATGATAGAAGTCAAAATAAATATCTTGATTCAGTTCAGGAACCTAGACAAATATCTAAATCAATTGAGGGGAATTTCGATTCTTCATTTGTTATTTCTAAAACAAGTTTTTTGTATGGTATTTGCGAAATCAATGATAGAGATTATTTATTTTCTTTAAACTTAAAAGAAACTAAACAAGATATTCATCTAATAAAAAAATTTAAAAATTTCGCCGGAGATTTATCTTCTAATGCTTCTGCCAGTTTACTTTCTTGGATCGAGTGGGATTCTCCATATATGCCATGGGAGAAAAATGATCTTTTTTTTGCTCAATTAAACTTAGATGGAAAGATACAAAAAGTAAAAAAATTCTCAAATAAACTGATCAATTCAATAAAAAACGTTTCTTTTTTTCAACCCTATTGGATAAGTGAAACAATTTTAGTATGTTCAGAAGATAGTTCTGGATGGTGGAACTTATTGTTTTTAGATGTGAGTGAAATTGAGAATATTTTTATTAATAAGAGAGTAGAGAGAAATTGTATTGAATATGGATTACCGCAATGGGTCTCTGGAATAAAATTGTTTTCAGGGGATATAAAAAATTTATTTTGTTTAGCAAAAAAAGATAATGGTTTAATAGTGGAACAATATAAAGATCTCGAATTTTTTAAAGAATTTTCTACTCCTTTTACCTCAATAAGTGATTTCAGTGTTTTTCAGAAGAAAGTTCTTTTAAAAGGTTACGGATCTGATTTTCTGGGAATTGTAATTGAAATTGATTTTGCAGAAAAAGTTTTATCAAATTTTTCTGATCACATATATCTTGATCATATAAAAGATTGTTCAAAACCTGAAACATTTTGGTTTAAGGGTTTTGAAGGTCAATCTACTCATTCTTTTCTTTATAGGCCTCTTGTTGAAAATTTTAGAAAGCCACCTCTCCTTATTAGGGCACATAGCGGACCAACTTCATTTTTTGATGGATCATATAATCCTGAAGTTCAATATTGGACGTCGAATGGATTTTTTGTAGCTGAAGTTAATTATGGAGGATCATCAGGATTTGGCAAAGCATATAGAGAGAGATTGAATTATAAGTGGGGTATTGTTGATTCTTATGATTGTAAAGCACTAGCTCTTAAACTAATTAAATTAAATTTAGTTGATAGTGGTAAAGTTATAATTTTTGGTAATAGTGCTGGTGGGTTTACTGCTCTGAACTGTTTATTATATGGATCTATTTTTACAGCTGCAATTTGTAAATATCCTGTTTTGGATTTGAGGGATATGCATAACAATACTCATAGGTTTGAAAAAGATTATTTAAATTCTTTAGTAGGGAATTATGAAAAAAATCATTATGATTACATAAATAGATCACCAATAAATCAAATTAAAAAAATAAAAAAACCTATCTTATTGTTCCATGGAAAAAAAGATATGGTTATTTCGTATAAACAAACTTTAAAAATTCAAGAAATTTTGATTCAGAATAATAAATATTCAGAAGTTATTTTTTTTGAAAATGAAGGGCATGGGTTTAAAAATATAAAAAATAGGGAAGTAGTAATGCAAAAATCTCAGGAATTTTTAAAAAATGCTTTGAGCATTTAAGAATTATTTTTTAAGAAATTAATAGTATCTTTTAATTTTTCTATAAATATAGAAATTTCTTCCTTATTGGTAGTGAAATTCATGCTAATTCTAGCCGTTGATTTAATTCCAATGTATCTGTGAAGAGGTTGACAGCAATGATGACCACTTCTGATGCAAATTCCTTTTGAATCAAGAATTTCAGCAATATCGTTTGAATGGATATTTTTTATGTGAAAGGTGGCAAGTGATGCTCTCTCTGGATCTATCTCCGGCGATGGACCTATAATTTCAATATTTTCTATTTGATTTAATTTTTCAAATAAATATTTAGTAATACTCTTTTCATATTCATGAATGTCATTCAATCCAATAGTGTTTATATAATTAATTGCTTCCGCAAGACCAATTGCTTCTGCAATAGCGGGAGTTCCAGCTTCAAATTTATGTGGGAGCTCTGCCCAAGTACTTGTCTCTTCAAAAACATCTTGAATCATTTCGCCGCCTCCAAAAAGAGGAGGAATTTTTTCTAGGATTTCTTTCCTTGACCAGAGGAAACCAATACCTGTAGGACCGCAAAGTTTATGACCTGATCCTGCTAAAAAATCTATATCAAGATCAATCACATCTAGTTTTTGATGCGCCAAACTTTGACATGCATCTATTAACACTAAAGAACCTTTTTGTTTAGCTAATTTAGTTATCTCTTTGATTGGATTACAGCAACCTAGAGTATTACTAATATGTACGAGGCTAACAAGCTTTGTTTTGGATGTTAGTTTTGATTTAAAATCGTTTAAATCTAATTTTCCATTTTTATCTATACCTATAAATTTTAATTTGCATTTACTTTTTGCTGCAATCATTTGCCAAGGGACAATATTGCTATGATGCTCCATTATTGATAAGAGAATTTCATCGTTTTCTTTTAATGAATATTCACCCCATGATCTAGCCGCAAGATTTATTGCTTCAGTAGCATTTCTTGTGAAAATAATTTCTTTTGTTGAATTAGCATTTATATATTTACTAATTAAATATCTTGCATTTTCAAATTCTTCTGTTGCTTTAGCACTTAATTGATGCGCACCTCTATGTACATTGGCATTAAAGTTTCTATAGTATTCATCAATTTTTTTTAAGACTTGTATTGGTTTTTGAGTGGTAGCAGCGTGGTCTAAATAAATGATTTGCTCATTACTTTTTAAGTTCTTATTTAAAAGAGGAAAGTCTTTTTTGGTTATTTCAGGAAAATTTTGAATCGTTTCCATTAATTCTCATTTAAAAGTTTATCAAGCAAATTCCATCTATCTTTTGAAACGGGAATAAATGAAATTATTTCTTGAAAGTAAGAACTTAATTGTAGTTTACTTGCTTCTGGTAACGTGATCCCTCTTGTTCGCATATAAAAAAGTTCTTCTTCATTTAATTGCGAAATTGTAGCTCCATGTTTGCATTTGACATCATCAGCAATTATTTCTAATTGAGGTTTGGTATCTATTTGCGCAAAATTTGATAAAAGTAAATTTCTGCTTAATTGAGAAGCATCAGTTTTCTGGGCAATTTTCGGAACTATTATCGAACCTTCAAATATTGCATGTGATTTATCGTCAGCAAGTGATTTGTTGATTTGATCAAGAAATCCATCTGGGCCATTAAAGTCTATTCTTGTATAGGTAGAAATTTGCTCATCTTTTTTTGTTATTTGCATACTTTTTATATTGGTTTTAGCTTCCCCGACAGATTGTTTAATACAAATTTCAAATCTTGCATAATTGAATTTGAAATGTAAAGTTCCTAAATTATATTCACTATTTTTATGTTGAATTACATTGAGAGAATTTAATAGGTTTGATCTTTTTTCACCGTAGGAAACAACACCATGATTTAAGGAACTATTCTCTTCTATACAAAAAAAAGTTGATTGGGATAATGAAGAGTTTTCTTTACCAAGATTTACTTGTAATAATTCAATATCACAATTCTTTTCTAAAATTATTACTAGGGTTTTTGCACTTAAAGAATTATTTGAAGCATGGCTAAAGATTTCAATAGGAGGGATTTTTGATCCATTTATTTTTAAGCCCAAGATATTCTTTGTACAACTTAAAGATAGATTTAGTAAGTCACTCCAATTTTGGTTTTGATCAAAATAAGATATCTGTTCCTTGAAATATTCATCTAATTTATCCTCACTTAATTGCTCTATTGAATAATTTTCCTCTATTAAATTGATTTGGCGATTTTCACCAATTATTAGTCGAATAGTATTTTGAGAATTTTTCGAAAAGGGAATATCAAATTTTGGCTCTTTTTCATTAACTGAGTAGTCTAAAAACTCTGAAAATTTTGATTTATTTGAAAGTCTCCATAGTTCACTTTTAAAATTAGGGAGTGGTCTTGATTGTAATTTATGAAGACAGAATTTTTGGATTTCTGTTGGGTTATCAATTAATTTATTGGTTTTTATTTTTTCAATAATTTTCATTTATTTAAGTCTCTTTGACAAAGTTATCAGTCCATTCATAACCTTTTTTTTCAAGTTCTAATGCAAGATCACTCCCACCAGTTTTTATGATTTGACCGTCAGCCATAACATGAACATAATTTGGTTCAATTTCATCTAGTAATCTTTGGTAGTGAGTAATTAATATAATTCCAGTTTGTGCATTAGATATTTTTTTAATTCCTGATGCGACTATTCTTAGAGCATCAATATCTAGGCCAGAATCGGTCTCATCTAATATTGCTATCTTGGGCTCAAGTAAAGCCATTTGCAGAATTTCATTTCTTTTCTTTTCACCTCCCGAAAATCCTTGATTTACACTTCTTGATAGGAACGCATGGTCCATTTTCACAAGTTCTAACTTTTCTTTAACTAACTCCTCAAAATCAAAAGTATCTAGTTCTTCTTTGTTAAGGAATTTTCTTCTAGCATTCGTTGAAACTCTTAGAAACTCAAGATTACTAACACCTGGAATTTCTATCGGATATTGGAAACCCAGGAAAATTCCTGATTGAGATCTTTCTTCAGGTTCAAGACTGTTGATATTTTCTCCAGAAAATTTAATTTCGCCATTCGTGACATTATATGAGGGATGTCCTGCAATGATTTTCGAAAGAGTACTTTTGCCACATCCATTCCTTCCCATAATGGCGTGGATTTCTCCAGGATAGACAGTAAGTGAAACCCCTTTCAAAATTGGAAGATTATCAGTAGATGCAAAGAGATTTTGAACTTCTAATATTGGATCTGATTCTTTCATTGTATTTTGCATTTCACTATAGAAATTGATTGATTAACCTACTGATCCCTCGAGTTTAAGTGCCAGTAACTTATCTGCTTCAGCAGCAAATTCCATGGGTAATTGATTAAATACATCTCTGCAGAAACCACTTACCATCATTGATATTGCCTCTTCAAATTCTATACCTCTGCTCTGGAGATAAAAAAGTTGATCCTCGGAGATTCTACATGTGCTTGCTTCATGCTCAATTTCAGAATTAGGTTGTTGAGATTTGATATAAGGGAATGTATTTGCAGAAGCTTGATCCCCTATTAACATTGAATCACATTGGCTGTAATTTCTTGATCCAGTAGCTTTAGTACCCATTTTGACAAGGCCTCTGTAGCTATTTATAGAATTGCCTGCACTAATTCCTTTGCTAACGATAGTTGATTTGGTTTTAGGACCTATATGAATCATTTTTGTCCCTGTATCTGCTTTTTGAAGGTTATTCGTGAGCGCTACTGAATAAAATTCTCCGATAGATTCTTCTCCTAAAAGAATACAGCTAGGATATTTCCATGTAATTGCAGAACCAGTTTCAACTTGAGACCAGCTAATTTTACTTCTCTTTCCTAAGCATTTTCCTCTTTTGGTGACAAAATTAAAAATCCCCCCAACGCCTTCCTCATCACCCGCATACCAATTTTGTACTGTTGAATATTTTATTGAGGCATCGTCTAAGGCTATTAATTCTACAACTGCAGCATGTAGGGTATTTGTGTCGAACATTGGCGCTGTACAACCTTCTAGGTAACTTACAGAGCTTGATTCTTCAGCAATGATTAGTGTCCTCTCGAATTGTCCAGAATCTCCACTATTAATTCTGAAATAAGAAGATAAGTCCATAGGACAGGTAACGCCCTTTGGGATATAAACAAAAGAACCATCGCTAAAAACAGCAGAATTTAGTGCTGCGAAATAATTATCACTAGCTGGAACGACTGTACCTAAATATTTTTCAATTAAGTCCGAGTGATTTTTTACTGCTTCACTGATTGAGCAAAATATAACTCCATGCTCCGCAAGTTCCTCTCTAAAAGTTGTAGCAATCGAAACACTATCGAATACAGCATCTACAGCTACATTTGTGAGTTTTTTTTGCTCAGTAAGAGGTATTCCTAATTTATCAAAAGTCTCTAGAAGTTTGGGATCAACTTCATCCAAACTAGAAATTTTTTCCTTTTGTTTGGGAGCAGAGTAATAAATTATATCTTGATAATCGATTTGTTTATATCCTAATCCTGCCCAATCAGGTTCTTCCATTTTTTGCCATTTTTTAAAGGCTTTTAATCTAAAATCAAGGAGATATTTTGGCTCTTCTTTTTTGTGTGAAATTAGTCTAATTATGTCTTCATTTAATCCCTTTTCAATTTTTTCAGTCTCTATATCCGTAACGAAACCATATTTGTAAGGCTCCTTTACTACATCTTTAACTAAATTTTCTTCAACCATGTTATCAAAAATAACCTATTACAATTAGCTTTATATACTTTAACGAAAGATACCCCCAATATTGTGTTTTTTTCTTTTATTAAAATTAAAAATTAATGTCTAATCATCTTGACCCTTTCGCAAACCCTTTAAATATTCAAACTATCCAAGAAATTGACAATTTAGATCTATCATCAATGCAGAAACATCATGTAAGAATATTGGCTCATTGCCTCCAGATTTATAAAAACATAACCGCAGATGATTGTTCTGAATTAACTTATAAAAAGTCTCTCCGAGAATTGTGTGATAATCAATCCAAAAAATTTGACGATAAAAAATTTAGTGACCTTTTTTACGAGCAATTAGAGTCCACTACAAAAAAGTTAAAAACTTTTTCACAAGGAATAGGAAAAAATATTGATGATTTAGAAATTGATGATTTAGTACTTTTAGTCCAACAAAGTTAGAAATCTTCCCAAAATGATCCCGAAGAAAAAATATATTTTTGTTGAGTCTTTAACAAATTTAGGTAATAAAAATTTAAAAAAAAGAAAATTAATTTATTTTCAAAAAAACTCCGAAATTTAATTAATTCCTTTAGTACCAACTGTTTTGACGAGAAATACTTTTTCTTAAAATTATTGAGTAGTCAGAGGATCCTGACGACAGCCTCAAAATACACACAATTCACGAAAAAAAAGAACATACTGATCCCAAACAAAAACGGAGATTTTAAAGTGGCTGATGGGATCATGAATAAAGATCAATTACTCTCACTTACCCTCAGACAATTACGTCAAAAAGCAAGTAAATTATCAGTTCCTTTATATAGCCGTAAGACAAAAGCTGTCCTAGTTGACTTAATACTTAAATATCAAGAAAAATTGGTTAAGAAAGTAAGTACACCTTCACCCCAACTAAATACCGAAGATACTTTTGAGTCCAATTCCTTTAGCAGTAGTGAAGAAGTTAAAACAAAAGTAGTTTTCTTACCCCGAGATCCTGATTGGGCTTACGTTTTTTGGCAAATTTCTGATTCTGATAGAGATAAAGCTAAATCCTTGGGAGCAAATAAATTATGTTTAAGATTATTTGACGCTTCCGGTTCTGATGGGAGCAATCTAAATCAAGGCACACTTAGGGAGATAGCAGTTGATAGTTATAGCACTGAATGGTATCTACCAATTCCACTTGCAGATAAAGACTATAAGGTTGAATTAGGTTATAAATATGGTTTTAACTGGATGTCTTTGGCATTCTCTTCAATAAGTCATGTCCCAGGATCTCACCCTTCTGAGCAAATTCTTGACAAATTCGTACCTTTTAATTTGGATTCCACTTCTGAATCAATTCCAGATATTTCAAATCCTGTATCAGTAGAATCAAACGGTATGCATGAAAGGTTATACCAAGCTGCCACAAACGTTCCTCTTAAAAGAAAAGTTGGTTCAGAAGAATTCATGGAAAATCTTAATTCAACTAACATTAATGACAATCTTACTGATTCAGGAGCTGGAAAATGGTCTTCCGGTTTAAATGAATCTGGAAGTGGAATTGTTAAAAATAGATCTTTTTGGCTTGTTGCTGATGCTGAATTAATTGTTTATGGAGCTACTGAACCCTCTGCAAAACTTACAATTGGAGGAGAAGATGTTCCTCTTGCTGCTGATGGAACTTTTAGAATTCAAGTGCCATTTAGAGACGGGACTCAAAAATATGATATTAAAGCTGTAGATGAATCAGGCGATCAAGAAAAAAGTATATCAATGAAATTTGATAGAACTACTCCTCTTGACGATACTAATGAAAAAGACAATGCTGAGACAGAATGGTTCTAATCAATTAATTTAATGCTAAAAAAAATTGTAGCTTTTACTCCTTTATTTGGAGCATTAACATTTCCACTTATCGTGCCAATTACAATTTCTAAATTTGGTATTAACTACGGAATTCTAAGTGCATTATTAATTTCTTCATTATGGTTTATCGCTATGTTAAGAACATCCGAAATGCCTCATTAATTTAGTTAGATTTTTGGAAGTTTTCTAATATTATGACTGAAGTTAATGTAATAAATATCGATTCTCCCTTTTTAGATCAAAAGCCAGGAACTTCTGGTTTACGAAAAAGTACTTTAAAGTTTCAAGAAGAACATTATCTAGAAATCTTTATAGAAGCAATTTTACAATCACTGGAAGATTTAGAAGGTTCAACATTAGTCATAGGTGGCGATGGAAGATATGGAAATATTGAAGCAATAGAGAAAATTGTGCAAATATGTATTGCACACAATGTGCAAAAGGTTATTGTTCCAAAAAATGGTTTATTATCTACTCCTGCGACATCCCATTTAATTAGAAAAGAAAATGCTATTGGTGGTATTATTCTTTCGGCAAGTCATAATCCTGGAGGAATTGATGGTGACTTTGGAGTTAAGTTAAATATCTCCAATGGTGGCCCAGCCCCTGAAATAATTACCAATAAGATATTCAAAACTTCACAATTACTAACTAGTTATAAAATTTGTAAAATTCAACTACCTGATTTTAGTGAATATGGAACGTATCTCTATGGGGAAACTTCCTTAGAAGTTATTGATGGATTAGAAGATTATTCAAATTTAATGGAAAAAATTTTTGATTTTGATCAGATTAGTGATTTTTTAAAAAAAGACTTTTCATTAATCTTTGATGCAATGAATGCGGTTACAGGTCCATATGCAAAGAATATTTTTGTTGAAAAAATGGGTCTTGCAAATGATTGTGTTATGAATGGTAAGCCGTTAAAGGATTTCGGCGGCTTACATCCTGATCCAAATCTTACCTATGCATCTCATTTGGCTGATTTATTATTAAATAAAAAATCTTATAGTTTTGGTGCTGCTTGCGATGGAGATGGTGACAGGAATATGATTCTAGGAAGTGGTTGTTTTGTGAATCCTAGCGATAGTCTTGCAGTTATTACTGCCAACACCAAATGTGTCCCTGGTTATAAAGATGGAATTACAGGTGTAGCCAGATCTATGCCAACCAGTTCCGCAGTTGATAATGTTGCGCGAGTATTAAATATACCTTGTTTCGAAACACCTACTGGTTGGAAATTTTTTGGAAATCTTTTAGATTCTAATTTAATTACTTTATGTGGAGAAGAAAGTTTTGGAACAGGCAGTAACCACGTAAGGGAGAAAGATGGATTATGGGCAGTTTTGTATTGGTTACAAGTTTTAGCTGAAAAAAAATGCTCTGTAAGTGATTTGATGCAGAGCCATTGGCAACAATTCGGTAGAAATTATTATTCAAGACACGATTACGAGGCAATTCCCTTAAATATTGCTAATCAGATATTTGGTAATCTAACTTCTATGCTCGAAAATTTAAAAGGAAGTAATTTTGCAGGTCATTTAGTTCAAGTTGCAGATAACTTTTCATATTTAGATCCTGTTGATGATTCCATAAGTGATAATCAAGGTTTAAGATTGGTTCTTGATGATAATTCCCGAGTTATTGTGCGTCTTTCTGGAACCGGAACTAAGGGTGCTACATTAAGACTTTACTTCGAGAAATTTTTCAATCCTGAACTGAATCTCTCGTTAAATCCACAAGTCGCCTTGAAACCTCTAATAGATGATTTAGATCATTTATTAAATATTTCAAAACTCACTCAAATGGAAACTCCTACAGTAATTACATAAAATTTAAAGTAATGATTTTTTGATTTAACTTATATGCATTCAGAAAATTTATTTACTAATTATTCTCAAATAGATAATAATGCTCCTTTGGCAGACAAATTAAGACCAAAGAATTTGGAAGACTTTTTTGGTCAACAATCAATACTGAATGAGAATTCGCTTTTAAGAAGCGCAATATTAAACGATAAGATTAGTAATTTTATTTTTTCTGGTCCTCCTGGTGTTGGAAAAACTACTCTAATTGAAATTATTTCTTTTAATACGCGTTCAAAATTAATTAAATTAAATGCAGTATTATCAAGTGTTAAAGAATTAAGAAATGAAATCTCTAATGCAAAAGAAAGATTAATAAATTCAAGAAGAAAAACAATTTTATTTATCGATGAGGTTCATAGATTTACATCAGTGCAGCAAGATGCTTTATTACCTTCAATAGAGAATGGAACTATAACTTTTATTGGTGCAACAACTGAAAACCCTTTCTTTGCTGTTAATAAAGCGCTTGTCAGTAGATCTCGAATTTTTACATTACTTCCTTTGGCTGAAAATGATTTGAAGAAAATAATACAAAAAGTCATAACTCACTATTTAAAACAAAAAGATTCAAAAAAGGTTTATTTAAACCAGGATGCAATAAGTCACTTAATTAAATTTTCTAGCGGTGATGCAAGAACTTTAATCAATGCCCTAGAGATGGCCATAGAAACAACTGCTGAAAATGATGCCAAAGAAATAAATATTAATCTCTCAATTGCAGAGGATGCAATTCAAAAGAAAAATATTGTTTATGATAAAAATGGTCAAAATCATTACGATATAATAAGTGCCTTTATAAAGTCCATCAGAGGCTCTGATCCAGATGCGACCTTATTTTGGCTTGCAAATATGCTGGAGGCTGGCGAAGATCCCAATTTTATTTTTAGAAGATTACTTATATCTGCCAGTGAAGATATTGGAATTGCGGATCCAAATGCCATAGTAGTTGTACAATCATGTTGTGATGCTTTTGATAGAGTTGGTTTTCCAGAGGGATTATATTTTTTAACGCAAGCTTCTTTATATTTAGCGATATCTCCAAAAAGCAATAGTACGAAAAGTATTTTTAAAGCAATTGAAACAATTAAATCTAAAAATGCTTTTGAAGTTCCACGTCATTTACAAAATAATTCTAATAGTTATGTCAATCCTCATAATTATTCAGGCAATTGGGTCGAACAAGATTATCTTCCTAAATCTTTTAGAGGTTTAAAAATATGGGAACCAAATAATAATGGGTGGGAGAAAATTAAATATGAAGAAATGCTTAGAAGAAAAGAAAACTAAAAATTTTTCTCACAACAAATAATCTCAGGATTAAAAGAAGTTTTTTCTTCGTAAGCTAAAGCGATAGTCCAATTATGGAAATTAATCTGCGAATAATTTAAATGTATGTTTTTCTTCTTGTGAATTAACTCTTTTGGCTTTTCAAAAAATTGCCAATGTTTAATATCTTTAGCTATTTTTCCATGATCCCATTTTATAGCCGCTTCAACAGCACACCATTGATTTAATATCATATTTTTTGTTAAATAATTATTATGGTTTGATTTATTGGTATGAAAAAAATATTTTTCTGCAAACTTTATATGGTCAAAATTTCTATCTGTTCTCTCAATATCAATCCCTATTTTGCCTTTATGCCAGACTATAGTAATGGCATCTTTACAATGACTTAAACTGATATTTCCCATGCCAGAGGGTAAAGTTGGAGGTTCTCCAGGATGAGCATTAATTCGAATTTCTAGGGGGTCTAAATCAAAAAGTGTTGAAAGTGATTTTCGCAAATAAGCTCTTGTTTCTAAGAAAAGCTTTGATCTTGAATTTGTTAGGTTTTTTGCAGTTTTAATTTCTTCTACAGTTGCGACATCTTGCACACCTTTAATCTCATAAAACCAAATTTTTGGTATTTTATATTCATACTCATTTAATAATTTCAATGGCTCTTAAGGTTGGCGACAAAGCACCAGAATTTAAATTAAAAGATTCTTTTGAGAAAGAAGTTTCTCTTAGTGATTTTAAAGGTAAAAGAATAATACTATATTTTTATCCAAAAGATAATACTCCAGGATGTACTAAAGAAGCATGTAATTTTAAAGAGAATTGGGATTTACTCCAAAAAAATAATATTGTTGTCCTCGGTATTAGTAAAGATAATGCATCCTCTCATCAGAAGTTTATAGAAAAATTTAGTTTACCTTTTATTCTTTTAACTGATCCTGAACCTTTCAAAGTTTCTTCTGATTACGATAGCTATGGACTGAAGAAATTCATGGGAAAAGAATATATGGGAATGATGAGAAATACTTTTTTAATTGATACTGAAGGTAACATAGAAAAAATTTACTTAAAGGTAAAAGCAGCAATAATGGCTGATCATATAATTGCAGACCTTGGGTTAAGTTAATTTTTTATGGACAGGTGGTGAATAATCATCCCCTCCATAACTAAATTAGGAGCATTGATAATATTTTCTTTTTGGGTCTTTAGAGATTTTGTGAGTAATTGAGAGTCTCCTCCACAGATTATTAAAATATCCTTTTTGGGATTAAATAAACTATTAATCACGCCAGTAAGAGAGTTGATTACTCCTTTTAAAATTGCTTCTTCTGTATTAATTAAAAAATCTTTGATAGGAATATCATATTTTTTGGGAACTATAAGATTTTCTGTATTTTGTTCCATTGATTTTAATTGTGTTAGAAAACCTGGAAGAAGTTGACCTCCAATAATAGATCCATTTGAATTCAATTTTGTTATTGATAATATTGTTCCAAAATCTGCAATTAGCAAATCTTTTTTGAAAGGGTTTTCAATAATTTTTAAAGCGGCAATACAGGCAAGAGCTCTATCAACTCCAAAATAATCAGGAAGATTTGATAACTGAATATCTTGAGTTTTTATTTCATTTTCTTTTTTCAGCAAAAAATTTGGTAGTTTTCCTACAGAAGCCCAAATTAATTGATCAAGATCTATATTTTCGGGAACTTTTTGCTCTGTTTTGGTATGGAAGAATTTAGATTGATTTTTAGAATATTTTGCCCAATGAAGCCTACTATTGCCTACTAATAAAAAATTTATATCTGAGACCATTGTTCTATGATCAATTTAATTATTAGTGTGTATCCCACATTCTTGTTTAATCCCCCCAAATCTTGTATCTCTGCCCTTTGTTTCAATACCATCGGGACTGCTTGAATGCCAATCTCCTACAGAAGAATAACCTTTGATAAAAAGTGGATGGGCAGGTAAATTATTCTCTTCCATATAATAAAAAATATCTTTATTTGTCCAACTTAATAAAGGTCTTAAAGAGAGTCTTTGACGAATCAGATCTAGGAATTTCATTTTTTTTCTATTTTCTGTTTGACTTGATCTAACACCGCTTGCCCAGCAGAAAATATCATATTTTTTTAGACCATCTTCTAAAGGTTTTATCTTTCTCAATTCATGATACTTATCTAAATCACTCTCTTTATTTGTTTCCCAAAGTTTTCCGTATTTGGCCTCCATTCTTGCGGGAGATAATTCACTTTGAAGAACTTCAACTTCTAAGGATAAATTATTAATAAGCTTTTCAGCGTAATGGTATGTTTCTAGGGGAAGGTAACCTGTATCTATCCAAAAAATTTTAATTTTTTTTTGTAGACGCAATTTACTGACCATATCTAAAAGAACTGATGACTGTATACCAAAACTTGTTGTAATAGCAAATTGATTATCAAACTTTTCATAACCCCATGTAAGCATTTCTTGAGGCTTTATATCTACTAGCTCTTGATTATATTTACTCAAGTTGGTTTGAATATCTTTTTGGATTTTTTCAATCATTATTCAGTTTGGTTATGAGTTTGATTGTATTTCGCTCAATTTAAAATTTATTCGTATAGTTTAATAATACATTTACGCATAACAATATTTCTCTAATGAAATCAATACAAAAACCAATAGTAATAGTTGGAGCAGGTTTTGCAGGTATGACATTTGCTTTGAATTTAAAGAATCTCAATCCTTCTTTACCGATTCTTGTGGTTGATTCTGAAACTAACTTTATATTTAAACCTTTAATGTACGAAGTCTTAAGTAAAGAAATAAGAAGTTGGGAAGCCACCCCAAAATTTGCAAATATTTTTTCTGATGCGGGTATAACTTTTTTAAGAAATTCTTTAACCAAGATTTACTTCAAAGAAAATATTCTTGAATTTAGTGACGATTTAAAATTAAGTTATCACTATCTTGTTATCTGTACAGGCTCTATTCCAAATAGTTTTTTTATAAAAGGTGTAGATGAAAATTGTTATTTTTTTAATGATGTTCACGATCTAAATAAATTAAATTCTTTTTTAAAAAAATCACAAGATACTGCGTTGCATAAAAAGTTATTCATAGTTGGAGGTGGTCCCTCTGGCATCGAGTTGGCATGTAAAATTAAAGATATATTTACAGATCAATTTGAAATTAATGTAATAGAAAAATCAAACGAAATCCTCAATAAAAACAAAATTTTTAATAGAGAACAAGCAGAGAAGGCATTAGAAAAAAGAAAAATCAACGTTCTTTTGAATTCCACAGTTAAAGAAGTCTCAGAAACTAAGATTAGTATTTCTAGTGAGGTTGGAATAGCTTCCTTGGATAAAGATATTGTTATTTGGACAGCAGGCGTTAAACCTAATTTGTCTTACTTAGAAACTGATCAAATAACAAAAAAATTTGGACGAATTTTAGTTAATAAAAATCTGCAAATAGAAAACTATAAAAATTGTTTTGCTATTGGCGATGTTTCAGTTATTGAAGGAATGGAGGATTTGCCTGTAACTGCCCAGGTCGCTATGCAGGAGGGAAATCATCTGGCTAATAATTTAGAACTTTTAATTCAAGGTAAGGATCCTTTACCCTTTGAATTTAAAGATAATGGTGAAATGATAAGTTTAGGAATAGGAGAAGCTTCACTTTCTGGGCTTGGGGTTACTTTATCTGGGAAATTGGCTTTTGAGGCAAGAAGACTTATATATGCTTCCAAGTTGCCTGATATTACTGAAAGCTTAAAATCTGCATCTTCATGGATATTCCAAAAAAAATCTATTTTTAAAAAGTTTCTGAAAAAAGATAATTTCAAGTAAACTTTTTTGAAATATTGTTTTTGGGTATATTGAGTTAAATAAGTTTCGTATGAATTTAATTGCAGTAGTTAGTAATAATTTTGATGCGTTTATAACGGTAGTTGTTTTAATAATGTCAATAATTTTGTTTATTAAAAATACTATTGCGCCAGAATTGACTGGTTTGTTATGTGTTGGAATATTTATAGCTACAGGGGTTCTTTCTCCTGAAAAAGCTTTAGCTGGATTTGGAAGCCCATCCTTAATTACTCTTATGGGTTTGTTTGCAGTGTCCTCTGCATTATTTAAGAGTGGTGCATTAGACAGAGTAAGAGAATTGATTTCTTCTGAAAGTATTAGAACGCCAAGGAAATTAATTTCTTTACTAGCTTTTTTGATTGCTCCAATATCTGGAATTGTACCTAATACGCCAGTAGTAGCATCTTTATTACCCTTGATTGAAGGTTGGTGCGAGCGGAGAAATATATCACCATCAAAAGTTTTATTACCTCTTTCTTTTGCTACTTTACTAGGTGGAACCCTGACATTATTGGGTAGCTCAGTAAATCTTCTTGTAAGTGATATTAGTCAACAATTAGGTTTTGGAGCTTTGGAATTATTTAGTTTGACCTCAATAGGAATTCCTGTATGGCTTATAGGTACAACCTATATGATTCTAGTTTCTGACGTGCTTTTACCAGATAGAGGAAGAGATAAGGAATTTATTAAAAATGGTGATATGAATATATATTTTACTGAAGTTACTATTCCCTCTACTTCAGAATTAGTTGGACAATCTGTCAGAAATAGTAGATTGCAAAGACGATTTGACGTTGATGTTCTGGAATTGCAACGAAATGGAAAAGTTATTCTTCCTCCTTTGGCTGATAGAAAGATTGAACCGGATGATAGATTAATAATCCGCGTTACAAGGGCAGACTTATTTAGGCTGCAGCAGGAACATACCATTTTGTTAGGCGAAAACAAAACATCTTTCGATCGAGATAATGTTTTCTCAGATGATGAAGGTACTAAGACCTTTGAAGCCTTGTTACCAGCTGGCTCAACTTTAGCTGGTGCAAGTTTGAGAGAATTAAGATTTAGGCAGCGTCATAATGCAACAGTTTTGGCACTAAGAAGAGGACAACAAACTGTTCAGGAGAGATTAGGCCAAGCTGTTTTAAGGGCTGGAGATGTTTTATTATTGCAAGCACCGTTAGATTCAATAAGAGGTTTGCAAGCTAGTAATGATTTGCTTATTTTAGATCAATTCGAAGACGATTTACCTTTTTTGATAAAAAAACCTATATCGATTGCAATTGCAATAGGAATGGTCGTTTTGCCTTCAGTTTTTAATATTCCATTAGTAGGTTCAGTCCTCTTAGCAGTCATTGCCATGGTGGCTTGTGGATGTTTAAGGCCTGCTGAGATACAAAAATCAATTAGATTAGACGTCATTTTATTGTTGGGATCTTTATCGTGCTTTAGTGTAGCTATGCAAGTAACAGGATTAGCAGATTTAATTGCAGTCAATCTAAACTTTGTTCTTAATGGAATGCCTCTGTATTTTGCGCTAGTCGTAATTTTTGTATCGACAGTTTTTCTTACACAATTTATAAGTAATGCAGCTTCGGTTGCTTTGATTTTGCCTGTTGCTATTGAATTCTCAAATGTTTTAGGCATTTCACCAAGCGCTTTAATAATGCTTGTTTTATTCGGTGCAAGTCAATCTTTCTTGACTCCAATGGGTTATCAAACAAATTTAATGGTTTATGGTCCTGGAAGATATAGATTTTTTGATATCGCAAAATATGGAGCTGGATTAACACTTATAATGTCATTTACAGTGCCAGCATTGATAATTCTAAATTACGGGTAATATCGTGAAATTCACAAGTAAGGTGTATAAGTTAAAAGATGCTTACAAAAAGCTATCTGTACCACAATTTACTATTGTTACCGGTTTGTTTATTATTTGCCTTGGAACTTTAATTTTGAGTTCACCACTATGTTCATCTTCAAAAGTTGGCTTGTGGGAAGCATTTTTTACTTCTACTTCTGCAATAACCGTTACTGGCTTAACCATAATAGATATTGGTGTTGATTTAAATTTCTTTGGCCAAGTTTTCTTGGCTTTCATGCTTTTATCAGGTGGTCTAGGATTAATGGCCATTACAACATTTTTACAAGGTTTTGTTGTAAAGGGGACAAAGCTAAGAACTAGATTAGACAAAGGAAAGACTCTAGATGAATTTGGAGTTGGAGGAATTGGTCGAACTTTTCAAAGCATTGCTATTACTGCAACGTGTATAATATCTTTTGGTGCAATTGTTTTATATTCTTTTGGATTTGTAGATATTCAAAATAATTGGGAAAGACTTTGGTCGTCTATTTTTCACAGTATATCTGCATATAACAATGCAGGTTTTTCTTTATGGTCCAGTAGCCTCCAGGACTATAGGACAAATATTTTGGTTAATAGTGTATTTATTTTTCTAATTTTTATGGGTGGATTGGGATGGAGGGTTATTGATGATATTTGGAGCAATAAAAAAAATCTTTCATATAAGAAATTGAGCCTTCATTCCAGACTAGTTATCAGGACAAGTTTGTCTCTCATATTATTCGGATCTATAGGATTCTTTATCACTGAATCATTGCTAAATAGTAAATTTTTCAATGATTTGAATTTTTTTGAAAGGTTATTATCATCAATCTTTGAAACAGTTAGTGCAAGAACTGCAGGATTTACAAATTACCCGATCTCCTTGAACTCTATTTCAGATACGGGTCTTTTGTTATTGATGACATTAATGTTTATTGGAGCAAGTACTGGAGGAACTGGGGGAGGTATAAAAACAACTACATTTATTGCTTTGATGGCTGCAACTAGATCAACTTTGAGAGGTCAGAAAGATGTAATTATTAGCAATAGATTAATTTCTGATAAAGTTATTTTAAAGGCAGTTGGAATCACAGTAGGATCTTTGCTTTTCGTTATTTTAATGGCAATGCTGCTAAGTACAACAAATACCTTTATTAAAAAAGAATCTTTCACATTCTTAGAAATTCTCTTCACTTGTATATCTGCATTTGCAACAGTTGGTTTTGATATTGGTTTAACTGCAAAATTAAATCATTTTGGACAATTTATTCTTATTGTAGGTATGTTTGTGGGAAGACTTGGTATCCTTTTACTATTAAGTGCACTTTGGCAGGCTCTTTATAAGAGTAGAATTGATAGACAAAAGAGAATTGGCTACCCTAGGGCTGATCTTTATGTTTAGGATTCACTGATTTTTATTATGGCTGATTGGTGGCAGTGGTCTCAAAAGAGAGAAAAAGAAGTCCTCACATTTGCAGTTGTTGGCGTTGGCAGATTTGGAACCGCTGTTTGTAGAGAACTTATAAGTAATGGTGCAGATGTTCTAGCTGCAGATTATTCAGAAAAAGCTATTGATGATTTAAGACAATTGGAACCTTCGATAGAAGCTAGAGTTGTAGATTGTACTGATGAAGAGTCTATGAAGGAATCTGGGATTCTTGAAATGAATACTGTTGTTGTAGGTATAAGCGAACCTATTGAAGCGAGTATAACTACAACTCTTATCGCTAAGGACAGTGATGGTAGCAAAGTTAAAAGAGTCATAGCAAGAGCTACGAGTGATTTACACGAAAAAATGTTAAAAAGGGTAGGCGCAGACAAAGTTGTCTTCCCCTCCAGAATGCAAGGCGAAAGATTAGGTTTAGAACTGGTTAGACCAAATCTAATTGAAAGATTGGAATTAGATAATCAAACTGGTATAGATGAAATAACTGTTCCAGAGGAATTTATTGGAAGATCCTTAAGAGATTTAAATTTGAGGAAAAATTATTTAGTAAATGTTCTTGCAGCAGGACCTGCAGAACAGTTAACAGTTAATCCTCCAGCAAAATATATCTTAGAAAGAGGCAATATTTTGGTAGTTATGGGAAAAACTGCAGATTTACAGAAATTGCCTCAGGATTAATTATTTCTAATCAAATTTTTTATAGTATCTAATCCTTTGCGGAGCTCTTTTTAATCTTCTGACGCTTTGTTTTTCTAGTTCGTCTCTAAATTTATCGGTGTTTAAATTATTTTCTGAGACAAATGATTTCCCCTCTTGTTCAAAGTATTTTTTTATACCTTCTTGTATTAACACCTTTGCCATATTACTAACTGTTCGTGATTCATTTCTGGCTAAAATTGTCAGTTGCTCACATATTAATTCAGGAAGAACTACTTGAATTCTAGGGGATTTAGGCTTCCCATTGGTTGAGTTTTGGCGGGTAGCCATGAGTCAAAGTTGATAACTGTTACTTATTAGTATACACAGTTAGTCAAGGATACTATCTTTGTGTATATTATTAGTAAGGAAATTTTGTCCGTATCAATTAATTGTTTGTATAACGCTATGAAAAATTCAAGAAAAATTGATTCACCTAAAAGTTCTATAATTGATAAAAAGAAAAAAAGATTAGTTAAATCTGATTCCCATGATCATGAAAATAGTGATGTTTTGGTATCAGCTGTAATTAGTCCATATTTGTTAACTCATCTTCACCATATTCTTCAACAGTCTGAGCATTATGCTCAAAAAGATGGTAGAAAATCTCATGCAGCTAACTTTGCGAAACTAAGAAAGGTTTTATGTTTAGACGCAAGAAGTATGGCAGATGCATCAGCAAAAGAAATAAAAGAAACTGATAATGATTTATCTATTAATAAATATAATGAACAAAATGTAGCTTGAAGTAATAATCTATTAATAAATAGATTTTTTAAAAAATGTCCAGTAATGCAGAAAAGCTCTATAAGTTAATAGCAAACGACTCCAAAAAGAAACAAAGTTTGTTCATGACAGCTTTGACTAATCCCAAAAAAGCTTTAGATAAAATATGCGATATTGGCAATGAGTTAAATATTTCTGTGACTAAAGAAGAGGTTATTGAATATTTGAGTACTATTGACGATGAAGCAACTAAAATGTGGTTAGTTAAGGCTCGAGGAGGTCTTTAGGAATAGGTTTCGAATAATTATTGTTTTGATTCATCATAGGTTTTATTCTTTTATTGTAGCCTCCTCCACCAGCTAAAGTCCAAAAAAACCAATAACTTGGAATTGCAAGAGCTGCTGCTATGAAAATTACTACAATTTGTTCTATTCTTTTCATAATTCAATTTTATTCCACAAAATATTTTTTAGTACATAAGCCTCAGATTTTGTAAATTCTTTTTTTTATAACAGTGATTAGATTTGAAGGTATCAGCAAAATTTATTCTACAGATGTTGTTTTAAAAAATATTAATTGGGAAATCAAGAAAGGAGAAAAAGTTGGCTTAGTTGGTTCCAATGGTGCAGGTAAATCAACGCAATTTAAGATTTTAATTGGAGAGGAAGATCAAACAAGTGGAACAATTATCAAAGAGGGAAATCCTAAAATTGCCCATTTAAAACAAGAGTTAGATTGCAACTTAAATTGTTCAGTAAGAGAGGAATTAGAAAGTTCTTTCGGAGATATAAAAATTGTTGCCATTAAACTTTTAGAAATTGAGAATAAAATGAAATCATTGGATATTAAAAAACATTCCCATGAATTTGAAAATTTAGTAAATCAACTCTCAAAATATCAAGCAAGATTTGAAGCTTTAGGAGGTTATACAATGCAATCAGATGTAGAAAAAATATTACCAAAACTAGGTTTTTCTATAGAAGATGCTGATAAACCAGTCGGCAATTTTTCAGGTGGTTGGCAGATGAAAGTTGCTCTTGGAAAAATAATTTTACAAAAACCTGATTTACTTTTATTGGATGAACCAACTAATCATTTAGATTTAAATACTATTTTTTGGCTGGAAGAATATTTATCGTCGCTCAAGATTGCAATTATCATAATTAGTCATGATAGGTATTTTTTAGATAAATTATGTAAAAAAATAATTTTCATAGATAAAGGAATATCTGAAATATATAATGGGAATTACTCTTTTTTTGTGGAGCAGAAATCTTTAAACGAAGAATCACAAAATAAAGCATATAAATTACAACAAAAAGAAATTGAGATTCAAAAGAAGTATATAGATAGATTTAGAGCTAGTGCCACTAGAAGTTCTCAAGCTAAAAGTAGAGAAAAACAATTAAAAAAGATTTCTAAAATTGAGGCAATTAGATCAAACTCAAAAAGTCCTGTTTTTAATTTTCCAGAGTGTCCTCGATCAGGAAAATTAGTGCTAAATATCAAAAATTTGTCTCATAGTTATGCTGAAAAAATTCTTTTTTTAGATGTCAATTTAAAGATTTCTGCGGGAGAGAAAATAGCAATATTAGGACCTAATGGCTGTGGTAAATCTACATTGCTCAAAATCATTATGAAAAAAACAGCTCCTGAAATTGGAGAAATTAATCTTGGTAAACATAATATAATTACTAGCTATTATGAACAGAATCAGGCTGAAGCACTTCCACTTGGGCAAAGAGTTATTGATTTAATATGTATTAAATCTCCAGAGTGGTCTCAAAAAAAAGTAAGAACATTTTTAGGAGGTTTTGGCTTTCAAAATGAAACTGTTTTTAAATATATTAAACAACTCAGTGGAGGGGAAAAGGCAAGATTAGCATTAGCACTTATGATTATTAATCCTAGTAATTTTCTACTATTGGATGAGCCAACTAATCATTTGGATCTGGAATCTAAAGAAAATTTAGAATTAGCTATTAAAAATTATAAAGGTTCATTATTAATCATTTCTCATGATAGATATTTTATTTCAAAGGTTGCAAACAAAATTGTCGAAATTAAAGATTCAAAGTTATTTTCATACGATGGTAATTACGAATATTTTTTAGAAAAAAATAAAAAGTAGAATTAAATTTTTAATGAGAAATGTTTTTGCAAGAAATGTTGATTACTTTTAAAAAAGTTTACATTTAGCTAGGCAAGATCACTCATTTATCTTTACATAGTTTACCTTCCTTGTTTAATCTTAAAAATGCAAAAAAAGTTTTAATAAACTATATGAAAAATTATGATTTCCAAGAAGCAAAGTTTCAAATTTCTGATCCTATTGAAGGATATTTTGAATGCATTTCAACCTGTGATTTGAATGATAGTAATTGTATTTCTAGGTGTGTGGAAATACTAAAACAGAATGAAGGTTGAAATGTTTAGTAATTTTGAAGATTTTTAATATCAGTAGGTTTTACTTTTAACCTGATAAGTTTATTTTTTCGTTTCAATAATATATTTATTTCTTTATTAATACCATTTTTACTTATTTGGCTTATAACATCTGAAGCTGTTTCAATGTCTTGCTCACCAACTTTTATAATTATGTCATTAATTATAATTCCACTTTTTTCAGCTGGACTATTTGGTACTACATAACCAACTTTTACGACATTTTTATTTAATTCAGAATTACTTTCATCGATGAGGCTTATTCCAATCATAGGATGTATCACTTTCCCATTACTTATTAGTTGATAGGCAATTTCCTTAGCTTTATTAATTGGGATTGCGAAACTTAAACCTGCTCCTGGACCTGATCTTATCAATGTATTGATACCAATTACTTCTCCATTACTATTTAATAGTGGACCTCCAGAATTTCCAGGATTAATAGCAGCGTCTGTTTGTATTAGTTCAAGTTTTTTATCATATATTCCTAATTGAGTGACGTTTCTATTGAGATTACTAATAATACCAAGGGTAACTGTGTTTTCTAATCCGAAAGGATTTCCTACTGCGATAGCCCAATCACCAACTTTAATTGTTGTTGAATCACCCAATTGTGCTATGGGCCAAGGTCCTTTTCCTTCAATCTTAAGCACAGCTAAATCTGTAAAAAAGTCCTGCCCAATAAGTTTTGCGTTTAGTTTTTGACCATTGGTTAAACCAACAATTACCTTATCAGATCCATTTACCACATGAGAATTAGTCATTACAAGTCCATCTGCAAATATAAATCCGCTTCCTTGGTTTTTCTCTATTCTTGGTCGATTTTCGTTAGGTAAATTTAATCCAAAAAATCTTTCAAAATATGGGTCAATAAATATTTGAGAATTTCTTGAAAATTTTCTTTTTTTAACATACCTTTGGGTATCAATTGTCACCACAGCAGAACCTGTTTTTTCTACAGCTTTAGTTATGAAAGATTTGTTTGAATGTATGTTAACTTCCTTATTTTTTGGTTTAGTTAAATTTAAAGGGTAGGGTATTACATGTTTGGGACACAAAATACCAATAGTAATTAGTGAAGAGAATAATAATAGCTTCTGGTTGCAAATTTTCAATTTTGATTTTCTTATGCTCTTTTGATAGATTAGACTTATTATTTTCGAGTAACCTTAATATAACTACTAAAAATATTATTTAATCTAGAAAATAATTTATGACCATAAAATAGCTAATTTTCTTTTTTTAAGGCTATGATGATAATCATAAATATAATTGTTTTATAAGCTAGATGACTATTCTATTCCCAATCATATATTCTGCAGCATTAACCTATCTAGTATGGAAAGCTTTTAAAGTAATGTCCAATGGTTGGGGTATATCCGAGACAGAACAAAAACGTTTCAGTACATCTAAATTTAAACAAAAAAAGTACACAATACATCCAGAACTTTTAGATAAATCAGGAAACATTACAGAAGAGGAGCTATTAACGGTACGATTTTCAAATGATAATGATTCAACCTTAGAAGAAAAGGGTTCAAAAACTGATTAATCAAATTAATTTTACAGGAAAAAAAATTGGAATTAAGAACTAAAATTGTTTCAGCGGTCATAAGATCCCTTAAGTTGCCTCCAAGGTTTCGTTTAAAAATGGTCAAAGAAGATCCTGTTAGGCTTGAGTTAAGTCTTACTCCTTCTTATGGTAAAAATCCAGTTATTGTTGGTCTAGTTGAATCTTTAGATTTAGTTGCTCGAAGAGATAGAGAAGGCAGGTTGCCGAGAGATCTTCAAGGAACTTGGGATTGGACTGTAAGACACGGAAAAGTAAGTACTGGAGGGTGGAATCCTATGTTAAAAGAAGCATTACAAACAATGTTTGATACAGGATTGCCAGCAATTGTGTATGAGGAATTGACTGGAGATGAGTATCGACCTGTTGACGGGGTAAGACATGTTAAATAAATAATTTATTATTTAACATAAATCCTTCTTCAAAACGTTAAAATAATTTGATAGATAATCTAGTTAATTATGAATGACGAAAATCAACAAAGATTTGGTTTTGTAAATTTTGCAGAAACCTGGAATGGTCGTATGGCAATGATGGGTATTTTGATTGGTCTTGGTACAGAATTAATTACTGGACAAAGTATCCTTAGACAAATTGGAATAGGTTAGATTTTTTATTTTATTTCTTCTGCCTTCACGTCAATGGTACTTTCACTCGGCCTTTTTTCTAATTGATCCCTTTTACTGATATTTTCTAAATCTGCACCACAACTCATGCAGGTTTCACTTAGATCTAACGATATTGCACCACAACTTTTACAAGTATTAATTCTAGATTTGTAAGAGTTAAAAACTATAAAGACTAAAATTACTAATAGTAGAGGAATTAAAAATAATAGGAGTAGTATATTACCCAGAAAGCTTATCAAAAAGTTTATTCCAAAAATTGGAATAACCATAAGCATGATTAATGAATAAGTTAGGAAATTTTTATTAGCTTTAGAAAAATTATTCACTTTATTAATTGTTATCTCTAAAATCTTTTTTTATTTAATAAAGTCATACTAGCAATAACTACACTCCAGCACTGTCCAAAATATAAAATCACTCCTAATAGCCATACCCATAAAGTTAGTACAAGAAAACCTCCAATAAAACCATATGCTTGAAACCTTGCTCCAAGTGAGAGAATACTTTTACTTACTGCCAGGTTCAAAGTGGTTAGGCCAATTCCAATAAGAAAAGATCCAGGTAAAAGTGGTTTCAAAGGAACTTTTCTACTGGGTAAGAGGGCTTGTAATAAAAGAGCCATTAAAGAAAAGCCGACTAGTGGTATTGCAAACTGACCAACTTGTAATAGGGGCAACTTTAATAATAAATCAGAAATAAGATTATTAGATTTTGAAAGATTTTCTAAAACGTTACTTGGGATCATCCTAAGGTTTGCACTAATTTGATCTAGTACCATTAAAAAACCTATAAAGAAAACTATTAAAAAAGCTTCAACTCTATTTCTGAGAAACCTCGAAGCTTGCACTCTCCAAGCAGCATTCACTTTTTTGGAAGGAATTTCGTCTTCCCAAAGCCTATCTGAACCTCTTTGAAGCGATAGATATGCATTTCCTGCTGTAAAAAGCAAAAACATAGCCCCTAGAATACCTGCCCCAAAACCTTGATCTATCAATTTAAATAATGTTGTTTCTACTAATTCAACTACAGAAGGAGGTAAAAGTTGAGCAGCAACAGATATTATTTGTTGATCTAATCCCTCTTGTTTTCCAAGGAACCATGATGCTATTGAAAGAGAAATTAGAAGAATAGGAAAAAATGATTGTAGAGTGTAGTAAGCAAATGCAGCACTTAAGTCAATACAATCGGATTTGCTCCATCTCTCACAGGCTCCCCACAAACTTTTCAGTATCCATGTTGAGCTTCGCTGCATATTAATTTTCTTCAAATATTTATTTTGTTTATTTTTTATTCTATCTGATTAAGAAATTTTTCAACCAAAATATATTTATGATGCAACTATTTTTCTAATAATAAATTACCCCATGGCTTTAACATTTCTATTTTTTCAATCGATCTACAAGCAATTAAAGGAAAATTAACATTGCTCAAGTTTTCTCCTGTAACTAAATTTAAAGGATTTGTTTCTAACCACTCTATAGAACAATTGAGTTCTTCTAATAAAAGCCAGGCCGCTGCAATATCCCATATCTTAGGGGTTGATTCTATTGCTCCGAAAGTTTGTCCCATTGCTACACTCGTTAGATTTAAGCTCGATACACCTAAGAGTCTGATTTTGCCAGGAAATATTGAGGTTGGTTTTTTTTGTAAAATTTTTATGGACCTACTGCATAAAGAAATGCATTCACTTTGGTGATTTTTTTGACTAGGATCTATTTTTTGGTTATTTAACCAAACCCCTTTACCTTTAATGGATACAAACTTTTTTTTCAATGTAGGGATTATTAAAAAAGAAGATTGTGGTTTACCATTGACGAACCTTGCTACTGATATAGACCAGTAAGGAATACCTGCAGCAAAATTTGTTGTCCCATCAAGTGGGTCGACCACCCAATAAGCCTTTGTATTAGGAATCAACTTCTCCCCTTCTTCACTAAGGACACCCTCCCCTGGTGCTATTGAAGCTAAGCCATCAACTATTGTTTTATCACTCCATAAATCACAACTTGTTAGTAATGATCCGTCCTCTTTATTGCTAGCACTAATATTTCCAAAATCTTTTTTTTGACGTTGACTAACTAATTCGAATAAAGAATCTAATTCACTTAGTTGCTTATTAGTTAAATTTTGTGGATTCATTTTTATATATTGCAAATAGATTCTGTATCTTTAATTCTATTATCATTACTGCCTAAACAACTTTTACTTATTTCAAGAAAAGTTAATCTTTCTAATTCATCTAAATTCAAATTGTAATTATAAATAGCAGTAATATTTTTTGATTTCGCATTACTCAGTTCACTTTGTCTTATAAGTACATCTTTAAGAGTTGATATCCCAACATCGTATCTAAGTCTGGAAAGCCTTACGGACTCTTTGCTTGATTCAATTTCTTTAAGAGATGAAATTATTTTCTCTTCATTTAATTTAAGATTCAAATAAGCTTTACTAATATTAGTGGTCAAGATATTTTTTAGATTTTTATAAGAATATTCTTCAGCTTCAGCTTCAGCTATTTTTGATTTGTAAGATTTCTTATTCTTTCCACCATGGAAAATACTCCATGCAAAATTTAAACTTATTGTATTCGAATAGTTAGATCCAGACTCTTCAGAGTCTATAACCTCGGATAATGAGTCACCCTTGCTAAAGGTACTAGATAAAGTATTACTGATGTAAATATTTGGCTTATTTTGAGCTAAAAAACTATTTGCTTGGCTCTTTTTGATTGATTTTCGAAGAAGAAGGTTTCTTAAGGAAAGACTTCTATCTAAACCTTCATTAATATTTTTATTCAACTTATGATTCCAGAAACCTATTAAATTTTGCTCTTTATTACTTCCAAAATCCCCCTTGATATTAAGAATCTCTTTAAGGGCAATTTTATTAATTTCATGTTCTATTTTCTTTTCATTGAGAGATTGTTTATCTCGAGATAATTGAGCTTCTGCTTCAAGAACTTCAAATTTTGTTCCAACTCCAGCATTTAACTTAGTTTTAGCATTGTCTAAGCTTGTAACTGATAAATCAAGTGTGAATTTTTTATTTTGAATATCTTGATATGATTTTTGGTATTTGTGATACCTCTTTTTTGCTTCTTGAATTAAATCTTTTTTCTTAATCTCATAATTATTTTTTGCAATTTTGTAATTTGCTTTAGCAATTTCAATTTCGGATCCTCTAAGAGGGGCAATTAAATCCCATCTAATATTTAAAGAAGGATTAGCCGTAAATTGTGATGTTTTTAAAGTTGATGACTTGCTACTGTAATTCTTACCTGCGACATATTTTGGTAACCCATTTGCTTGAAAATCTAAGGATGGATATTTTTGAGCTATTTGACTGGAAAGAGTAAACCTTGCAGAGTTAACTAAATTTTGTAATGATTTTATCTCTTGATTATTTAAGATATTTTTTTCTATTTCTTGATATTCAACAAAAGTAATATTTGATTTTTCTTCTAAAACATTATCAATATAATTTTTTGTTTCGCTCGATAGTACATTAATAGAGTTGATACTTAGAGAAAGGGGTAAGAATAAGATAGGATTAATTACTCTTCTAAACATGTTTTAAAGTATCGAAGATATTCGATTAACCGATCAAAGTATTAATAATATCATTTGAGTCATCAAGAACGTGAATTTTGGTATTTAATTGATTTTCAACTTCTTTAATATTTTTATCATCTAGAAATAAATCAGTATTTAGCTTTAACATAATAGATGGTATGTACATAGCTTCTCCTAAATCCTTATTTTTCAGCCCGTAAATTAGATCTTCTCCAGTAAGCAGACCTGTAACAACTTGATCTTGACCCCAATAAATACTTGGTAAACCATATAAGTTAATTTTTAAACCATCAATTAAGTTTAATTTCTCAACTATAGGAATTAGTGCTTCATGAACTAATTTACCAACAATCCAACTTACTTTTTTTGGCTGTTTTATTTTTTTTGGCAGGTTGTTAGACTTCTCGCTTAATATTTTTAGAAAGTTTCTAATTGATCCTACTCCATTAGATTCTTGTGGCATATTTTCGTAGGTTTTATAACTAGGTAAATTTATACCAGCTATTAAATACCATTCGTCTGCCAGCCAACAAAAACGAGTTCCAAGATTACTTTGTAGAAAGGCTTGAATTCTCTCTACCTTTTTAATCGTTTTTATTGCGTATCCTGGGCTTATTGATTTTAATCCATCATTTTCAGGTCTAAATTTTGTAAGTCCTACAGGAACTATTGCAACTGAGAGTACTGTTTGAGAAGTTTTTTTGTGGAATTTAGCAAGTTCCAAAATTGATTTCTCAAGAATATCCCCATCATTTATATCTGGACAAACAACAATTTGAGCATGTATTTGAATAGAGTTTTTCTCAAACCAGGAAATTTGATCAAGGATCACTCCCGCTTTTTTATTTTTTAATAATTTTTCCCTTGTAGAAGGATCAGTAGCATGAACTGAAATAAAAAGTGGGGATAGATTTTGCATAGCAATTCTTTCCCAGTCTTCTTTTTTTAAATTCGTAAGAGTTAGATAAGAGCCATACAGGAAACTTAATCTATAATCATCATCTTTTATATAAAGGCTTTTTCTTTTACCACTTGGCTGTTGATCTATAAAACAAAATGGACAATTATTATTGCATTGCTTTATTGAATCAAATAATGCATCTTTAAAATTAATACCTAAATTTACGTCTTGATCTTTTTCAATACTTATATTGTGAATTTCATTATTTTTATCTAAAACGGATATGTCTAAAATTTCTTCACTAATGAGAATCTGATAATCAATTAAATCTCTTGGTTTTTTACCATTAATACTAATAATTGAATCACCTGATTCAAATCCTATTTCTTGAGCGATGGAATTAGCTTCAATGCTTTCAATTTCTGCAGGATTTATTTTATAAGTAATATTAGGAACCAAAAAATCATTGGGATCTTCTCTGTAATTAATTTCTTGCCACACAATTAAAGGCTAAATACTCTTCTTTATATCTATTCTAAACTTATATATGACTCAAAGTGTATTAAATACTTTTAAAATACTAAATATAGGTTTGAAATTAAGGGCCTTTGATTTATTAAAATATGGCATTCGCAGTTTTCTAAAACACGATTTAAATTAATTAAAATAAAAAAAAGCTTTATTCATTGAAAGAATTAATTACAAAAAATTTAGAAGTGAAAGATAAATTAAACTATGAATTGCAAAAGACAGTTGATTCATATGAAAATAGTTTTTTATCAAATCCTATATCTTTAAGATTATGGTCTTCTTTTTTTGTAATTTTTCCTATTTTTGCTCAAGCCCCTTGGGTTAGATTAGAACCAATAAGTGCTCTTTGTTTTACTTTTATTATTCTCTTAGTGGCATTTGTTTTGAATCAGAAAGGATCAAATAAGTGGTTTATTGTAAGTTCATTATTGCTTGGTGTGTCAGGCAGTTGGCTTGGTGGATGTTTGTTCTGGGGATGGTTAAGCCCATTCCCGATTCTTCATATACCTGTTGAAGCTGTAGTTCTCCCATTAGCTTTAATTGGACTTGGTACTAATTGGAAAATAGGTTCAAGTTTTTATATCTCTTCTTTATTTGGAACTGCAGTTACCGACATTACAATATTTTTAATTGGAATAATGGATCAATGGAGGCAGGTAATTACAGCAGATTCTGAAACTGCACCTCAAATTCTTCAACAAACATCAGAAAATCTTATCCAAATAAAATCATTATCTATTATTGTTTTTGTTGCTCTTTTACTTTGGTTTATTTCAAAAGAAATTTTTGATTTTGCCACAATTAATACTACTAGTGGTAAAGCACTCTTAGTTTCTAGTTATGTAATTCAAACGACATTAATTGTTGATGGTATTTTTATTGTTTTAGCAATTCTGCAACCAACTTTTAGTGGACTGGTTTAATGTTAAGGCCTCCATTTTCGCAAGAATCGATACCAATAAATAGTTGGGATGTAATTGTTGTCGGTGCTGGAGCGGCTGGCCTTATGACTTGTCTTGAATTACCCGCAAATTTAAAAGTGCTTCTTTTAAATAGAAATACTAGTAAGGTATCTTCCAGTAGATGGGCTCAAGGAGGAATTGCATCTGTTGTTAGACAAGATGATTCATTTGATCTGCATGCTGATGATACTTTAAAAGCCGGAGATGGCCTATGTGATTTTCAAGCTGTAGAAATGTTGGTTAAAGAAGCTCCAGGTTGTGTAGAAAGGTTGCAGAATTTAGGAATGATTTTTGATCAAAGTTCTGATCAATTAGCTACTACTTTAGAAGCAGCCCATTCACGAAGAAGAGTCTTACATGTTAAAGATCGTACTGGAAGAGCATTAGTTGAAGTTTTAGAAGATCATATTGAGAATCAAAAAAATATTCTTCACTGCAGGGGTGTAAGAGTAACTGAACTTCTCATTGAAAATAAAGAATGTAGAGGAGTTCAGGTTCTTGATGGAGCAAATTTGTATTGGATTCAGTCTAGAGCTGTTGTTTTGGCTACAGGTGGGGGTGGGCATTTATTTACTAATACAACAAATCCTGCTCAATCCTCTGGTGAAGGAATTGCTCTTGCATGGAAAGCAGGCGCTGCTATCGAAGATTTAGAGTTCGTGCAATTTCATCCAACTGCTTTAAAATTTTATGGTGCACCTTGCTTTTTAATATCTGAAGCACTTAGAGGAGAGGGAGCCATTTTAGTTGATAAAAATGGTGACAGTCCAGTTAAAAATCTTGAAAATCGTGATTTAGCTACTAGAGATCAGGTAAGTAGAGCAATTATGAAAAATATGCATGATCATAATGTAGATCATGTTGGCTTAGATCTTCGGTATATTGACCCAGAAAAAATTGTAGAGCGCTTCCCCACAATCTTAAGTCGATGTCAGGATTATGGTGTTAACCCTTTAAATGAAGTTATACCTGTAGCTCCTGCGGCTCATTATTGGATGGGAGGTGTTAAAACTGATCTAAATGCATCTTCTACGATAAAAGGATTATATGCCGTTGGAGAAGTTGCTTCTACAGGTGTGCACGGTGCTAATAGACTGGCAAGTAATTCATTGATGGAGTGTCTTGTTTTTGCAAGAAAAATGTCTTCAATTGTCTTGAACGATCTTCCAAAATTTGCAAAATTTGATAGATCATTGCAAGAGTTTGATATTGAAGATCCTAAAGAAGATCAAATTTCTAGAATTGCTGAAAAAATTGATGAACTAAGAAAACTATGTTGGTTAAATTTAGGAGTATCTCGGAATAAGGTAAATATGAGTAAATTTTTAAAGTTTATTCAAGATGATAACGATAAATTACAAAAAAATGCTTTACTAAATAGTCTTGAAAAAATAAAATTTGATCAAAAAGTTAAACTTAGTGAACGCAATAGGAGAGTATTGAATCTTTTACTTGATTTAAAGAATAGACAAATAACGACTATAACTTTATCAAAAGCTTGTCTATTTAGAGAAGAGAGTAGAGGAGGGCATTATAGAGATGATTTTCCAGATAAAGATAAAAATTGGGAATGCCATACTAGACAACAGTTAGATCAAAAAATTGAAAAAAGATTTATTAAAAATTAGAATCTCCTTGATAGTTTGTTTTTATCGCTAATTCTTCCAAGTCGCGAGTACCACTAATGATTTCTCCATTTATTTCCCAAGAAGGAAATCCACTGATTCCTTTCGTTTGGCATAGTTCATGATCATTATCTTTACCATCTTTAGCGCATTCAACTACTTTTAATTCTTTAACTGCTTCTCTACCAAATAATTGTTTCTGATCATGGCAATGTGGGCACCAGTATGCACTATACATAACAATATTGTTTTCACTTAAAAATTTTGCAAATTTTACCTTCTGGGGAGAGCTTGAAGTGGTAATTATTGGTGATACATTTTCAGTGGGGCTTTTAACATCAATAGCATTCGTGGGGTCAACATTAGTTGACCAAATTAGCCCCCCTAGCAGGACACTAATGGCTACTATGAAACCTCTAAAAATCATAGGTTCTCTACTTTCAAACTTTGCTCCAATCATAGAAATTATAAAGATAGAAAACGACAAAATTGCTGAAAGTATACAAAAAAAGCAATATGCTTGAATCTTTAAAAACATTATGTTTAGTAATAAAAAGCTAAATGTTGATGAGGCACAAGATATTAGAAATATTGACCACCATAAAAACTTATTTAGTTTTTCTTTTGGAGAAATTAAATTGAGTGAAAGTATTATTGTGATAACTAATATTGATAAATACGTTATAAATCCCGCTAATGAGAGAGGTATATTAAATTGATTATTTTCAAATAAAGTACCCCAAGGACTATTTAAAACTGTTTCACAACCATTTTGTATGCCTGGGCATGAAAGTGAGGTAAATAATCCCCAGTTTTTTAAAGTAATCGAACCTGTGTCAACTATGCCTATGGTGCTAAGCCCTGCGATTATGATTTTTGGCCATTTCAAGTCTTTTTTATTTCTACTGTTTAAAGTTTTAAGGGCCATACAAAATGAAAGTTTGTTATTTACATTATCTATCCTAATATTATCTTGGCATGAGAGTTGTATACGAAATGCTGTTTAAATCTTTTAATTCTTAATTTTTAAAGTTTGTGAAACAAATTAGTCTCAAGGTTAAAGATAAAAAACTATCAAAGATTGCATTCAGTCATGTTGGATGTGAGAAAAATCTTGTTGATACTGAACATATGCAAGGCTTATTAGATAAAGAGGGTTATGAAGTTGAAAGCAATATAAATGATGCAAATGTTGTTGTTGTAAATACTTGTAGTTTTATTGAAACAGCTAGAGAAGAATCTATTAGAAAAATTCTAGAATACACAAATCAAGGAAAGGAAGTAATAGTTGCAGGCTGTATGGCTCAGCATTTTAAAGATGAACTTCTAAAAGAAATCCCTGAAATAAAAGGTTTGGTTGGAACAGGAGATTATCAAAAGATAGCAAAGGTTTTAGATAGAGTAGAAAAAGGTGAAATCGTTAGTGAAGTTTCGAAAATACCGGAATTTATTGCAGATGAGGAAATACCTCGTTTTGTAGATAAAAACAAATTTGTTGCTTATCTTCGTATTGCTGAAGGCTGTAACTATAATTGCGCTTTTTGTATTATTCCTAAGTTGAGAGGTCCTCAAAGGAGTAGAACAATAGAATCTGTAGTTTCAGAAGCTAAAAGTCTTGCAAAGCGGGGTATTCAAGAAATCATATTAATTAGTCAAATAACAACTAATTATGGTCAAGATATTTATGGAAAGCCATCATTAGCCAAACTTTTGAATGAGCTTTCTAAAGTTCCAATTCCTTGGATAAGGATACATTATGCTTATCCAACGGGTTTAACTGATGAAGTTATTAGAGCTTTCAAAGATTCAAAGAATATAGTGCCTTACTTTGATTTGCCACTTCAGCATAGTCATCCAGATGTGTTGAAGAGTATGAATAGACCTTGGCAGGCTTCTTTGAATGAATCAATTTTGGAGAAAATTAGAGAAGAAATTCCATCTGCAGTATTAAGAACTAGTCTCATTGTTGGTTTCCCAGGAGAAAAAAAAGAACATTTTGAACATCTTCTAGCATTTTTGGATAGGCATAAATTTGATCATGTAGGAGTTTTTATTTTTTCTCCTGAGGAAGGAACTGCAGCTTTTGATTTGCCAAATAAAGTATCCCCAGAGGTTTCAGAGGCAAGAAAAGATAACGTTATTTCAGTTCAACAAAATATCTCTCGAGATAAAAATCAGACATATGTTGGTTCAAAAATGAAGATTTTGGTAGAAAAAATATCCGATAATAATGAATTAATCGGTCGGTCCTACAATTTCGCGCCTGAAATTGATGGAACTGTAATTTTATCTGTTAAAGATAAAAATGATTTGAAAAATTATATTGGTAAATTTGTTGATGCAAATATTTCTTTTGCGAATGAATATGATTTGTATGGAGAGATTATTAAAATTTTGTAGTTCTTTAAATTAATTTAACTGCTCTTAAGAGCTTATCTAATGCGAAAGCAGCTCCAAAACCAAAACCAATAAATGCAAAATAGAAAATGATGTTCATTAATTTTTTTATTTTTATTTAATTTAACATCAGATGAAAAGATTAGATTTTTTCGTTTAATTTCTTAATCTTGGATATATGGTAATTTTTTATATAAACATTCTTCTGCTTTTTGTAGTTCCCGGCCTAAATATAGAGCATGATCAAATCTGGTTATTAAGTCATTTCTTTCTTCAGTGATCAATATTCCAAGTTGTTTCGCACTAATACCTTCAAAAACTTCATTACTAGCTCTTTTATTTTGAGAATCGCATTTTATTGGTTCATTTGTTTCTGGGTCAAGCGCATATCCGTCATCATTAATATTATTTAGAAAGTGCTCTAAAATTATTTTATTTTCTTCTAAATTTACTTTTATAATAAAATAACCTTTTGGATCTAAGTCTATATATCGATTGGATAGATTATTATCAATCTTTGTTTTTTCATCGAAACTTTTTCTAGAATCCATTCTAAGAAGTTAAAAAAAACTATATATCTAATATAATCTTTGGTAAAGCAAAATAATTTTTTATTTAAAGGGTATAGATTTATTTTCAAAATCAATTCCCATCTCGGTTTGTTTATTAACTTCATTTAGCCAAGGATTAATTATATTTTCCATATTTTTGTCAAACCACTTATGCAAGCTAATGGTCCTTTTTGCAAAAAACCCCCTCCTCCTTTTATGTTTTCCACCCGCTCCGGGATCAAACAAATGGATACTATTTTTTATTGCCCATTCAATTGGCTGGTAGTAGCATAATTCAAAATGTAAATTAGATATTTCTTCTTGACTCCCCCAATATCTACCCCATAAGTTGTTTTTATTTTTAACGCACATCGACATAGCAAAAATTTCATTTGAATCATTTTTTGATGCGCTAAAAAGTAAAAGATTTTTTTTATTGTCAACGATTTTTTCGAAAAATGTAGATGTTAGATATTTGCTTCCCCAAACTCCCCACCTCGAACAATGCTTTTCATAAAAATTATGCATTTTTTTGAGGATTTCTTTGTTGATATCATCTTCATTAAAAATTTCTACAATAATATCTTGTTTAGTAATTGATTTCCTCTCTTTTTTTATATTTTTTCTCTGATTAGAGTTAAATCTAGAAAGAAAATCATCAAATGTTTTTTCTCCATTACTTCTCCATTCACTGCTGGAATTTATCCATTCATTGTATCCCAAAGATTTAAGATGATTACCCCAGTTTTCATCAATATATAAAAAATTACAACTTAAAATTTTGTTAGTAATTGCAAAGCTTTCGATATGGTTTATAAGTAAATTTGTAATTTCTTTTTTATCTTTATTTTTTTTATAAAGAAATTGATATCCATTTATAGGACTATAAGGACTCATTCCAATTAATTTAGGATAATAATTTAAATTCAGCTCTTGAGCCAATCTTGCAAATGATTGGTCAAAAATGAATTCTCCATAGCTATGATTTTTTAAAAAAAGTGGAGCAATTCCTAGTATTTCTTCATTTTTATAAGCAATAAAATATAGAGGCTGCCAACCAGTTTCTCTTGAAACACTTTTTGATATTTCAAGGTTTTTAAGCCAAGTCCATTCATAAAATGGATTATTTATTTCATTTGCTAATTCATTCCATATCTCCTTGGAAATTTCCTTAATAGACAATTTGACTTCAACTTTATATATTTTTGGGTTCATGTATTATTGAATCTATTTAAAATTTTTTTGTAATGAACGTGGATTTCATTATTCATTAAATTTTTAATTGATTTTATTTCCCATAATCTTTTGAGATTAAAAATCTCATTTGTTTGTTCTGGAGGGATCCAAGTATATTTACCTCCAATAATTCGTGGAATTATTGTAATTTTTATATCTGTTATTAGATCCTCCTTTATAAATGAATTTATAAGTTTTGCACCTCCTAAAAGAGCTAGATCATTTATCCCTTGTTTTTTGAGTGAAATTAAAGTTTTTCTCCATGATTCCTTGAAAAAGAGTTGTTTCTCGAAGTCATGATTTGACGAATTATCTACTTTACTTGAGCTTATTAGCCATCTTCTAATTGGTTGATGAAAGTATTTCCAATTGCTGTTAAATTTCTTGCTATTTGAAGCAACTATAGAAATTGGCTGGCTTTTTGATATATTTACTTCATCATTATCATTGAGATTTTTAATTAGGTAAGTTGATTGATGAGCTATTAAAGTACCTAAACCAAAAATGGTGGCATCAACCATTGATAAGTTTTGATTTAACATCTTTTTATCTTCTTCGCTTCCAAGATGCGATTCTCCACCTCCAGGAAATGCAATTCTCCCATCTAGACTAGACGCTATAACGATTATTACTCTTGGGATACTCAAGTTTGTGTGACTAAACTATTTTCAAATTTCAACTTCAATGAATTGGTTAACTTTTGATCAACATAAATTTCTGCAGCATTATTTGGGCTCTCTTGGAGTCTTATTTTGTGTAATTTTGCACCAAGGTTATGTATTGGCTTTTTAAGAATATCAGAAATAAATAAAGCTATATTTTCAGCAGTTGGAACGCAATTATGGAAAAATTCTATGTCTTTATTTAGAAAAGTATGATCTAGTTGTTCAACAACCAAATCATTAATTATCTGTTGTAGGGCAGATAAGTCGCAAACCATTCCTGTTCTTTTATCAATGTCTCCTTTTACAGTTATATCGACAAGATAGTTATGACCATGGCCATTAACTCTGGCACATTTCCCATAGATTTTTTTATTTTCATCAAAGGATATCTCTTCTTTTGCAAGTCTATGCGCTGCTGCAAAATGAGTTTGTACTGTTAAAAATGCTTCCATGTTTTTTCCAAAATAATCGGCCCATAAATTTGGGTTTTCATAAAGTCTTAGACTTGTAAGAGGTAAATCATCCTTTAGACGACTCCAAATGACTTTTACTAATGCTTCAGTTGTGGGAAGTATACCCTCTTGATTATTAACATTAAATTCAGGCCAGACATCATTTAAAAAACGAAAATCTAATTGTCCAGTAACCTTATCTTTAATAGAGTGTTTTACATCAGAGAGATTTAGTACCATTCCATCAGAGTCTAGTTCTCCACCCATTGAAACAATAAGTTCATAATTATGACCATGACCTGGTGCAATACTACACTTTCCAAAAAGAGTTAAATTTTCTTCTGGGCTTTTTTCAGGAAGCCAATAACGGTGACTAGAACTAAAGCAGGCACGTCGAGTTATGACGCATTCACGTCCTTTTCCATGTAATGGTTTGGATTGTGTAGAAGTCATACCTGTCTGCGATAATACTATCTTAAGGTTTTAAATACGCTTTTGTCTTTATGGAACAATCCATTATCGAAAAAACAGTTCATACTATTAAGGGCAGAAGCATATTTTTAATAGGAATGATGGGTTCTGGTAAGTCACAAACTGGTTTGAAGCTGGCTGAATTATTGAAATATAAATATATTGATTTAGATTCATTAATAGAGAAGTTGGCAAAAAAATCTATCAATCAAATTTTTAATGATGAAGGAGAAGATAATTTCCGTGAAATAGAAGCAAACTGCCTTAAAGAAACTATCAAAATTCCTTCATTAGTAATATCAACTGGGGGAGGAATAGTTACCAAATCTGAAAACTGGGGAATCTTAAGACAGGGAATAATTGCTTGGATAGATCTCGACAAAGACATAGCAATTGAAAGATTGAAAAATGAAATTCAAAATAGGCCTCTACTGCAGGGGAAAAATCTAAAGGATTTATATATGAGCATTTTTCAATCTAGAGAAAATTTGTATTCTCAAGCTGATTTAAGAATTCAGGTAAAAAGGGAAAATATTGAAGAAGTTGCTATAAAAATAATCAAAGCAATTCATAAAGAAATAATTAGTTAATCTGGTTCAATTCTCACTGCAAACCATTTGATAACATATCCTAATTTTATTTCTAATTCATAAGTGCTTTCCAATAATTCTTCAAGGAATTCCTGATCAGGATTTTCTATATTTTGATATATTGTTTGTGTTTCTGTCTTACTAAGCCAATTCTTCAACCATAAAATTGCTTCTTGCTTTGATACAATTTTTTCTTTTGAATCTGGCTCTAATAATACATAATGATCTGAAGCTCTTATTATTGGATTTGGCATAATGAAAATTTTTCTTGGATTAATTCTTTGCTTGACTTTTCAAGGAATTTTTTTAGAAAGTTCTTTTGCTCTAATAGATTCTAATGTACGAGAGTTTTTGGAAAATCGTGTAAATCAATGGCCAGAATTATATTTGCCAAATATTAAATTATCTGATACTTCTAAAGATTTAATTTATCCTCAATGGTTCGAGGGGAATTGGCTTGTTACCTCTCAAGATATAATTAATGATTCAGAAGAGCCAGTTATTTATAAAGTAAATTTCTTTAAGAATGATTCAGATTTAATTGTTGGTAATCGTGCAAAAAATTCTGAATCTATTGGAAAAGCAATATTTGGTGACACCTTAATTAAGGTTGTAAATGATCCTCAATCTATTAATAATCAAATTACTTATTTAAAAGATGATTTTTATATTGATTCAAGAATTACAGGGAGAAATCAGATCCAAGATGATGATATTTTTTTTGCAGATGAGCTAGTTATCCAGTCAGCGCATAAGCCAGGTGCTTCTAGGATTAATCAGGTAGAGACCATTAGTAAATTTCAAAAATGTTCTGTAGAACAATTGGAAGTTTATAATTCAATCAAACCATCAATTTGTGGAGTGCAATATGTTGCTTCTTATGGTTCAAAAGTTGGTGATCCTTCTATTCATGCTATAAAAACAAATAAATATAAATTGAAATTTGAATTTATTGAGAGTTAGCACTAAAAAGATATTCTTCTATGTTATTCCTCCACATGAAAAGATTTTCTAGATAAGGGTTATTTATGTATTCTTGACTCCCCTCTCCTGAAAGAATTGGCCCTGCAGACTTTGGAAATTTAAGAAGGGATAATTGAGCTGCAATTGAAATATCTGCAATTGATAAACTATCTCCAACTAAATATTTTTTGTTGATCAAGGATTTTGATAAGGCTTCCAGTAATTTTTGGAGTTCTAAATTATCTTTAGAAGACAAAACTACATTAGAGATTTTACTAAGATTTTCAAAAGGTAATTTATCAACAATACTTTTAAGAGAAGAAGGTATTTCGTCTGGAAGTAATGCAGTTCTTAGCTGTGGATTTTCTATCGCAGATTTTATTAAAGCTTTTCTACAAGTTGTAGCCATTGTAGTATCTGCCCAGTCTTCAATTAGTTTGCATTGTGCGAATAATATTGGGTCCTCAGGGAAAAGTGGATTGTTATCATTTTTTTTATCTATATATTCGCAAATAGTTGAAGAGTCATTAATAACTTGATCATTACTATCGACTATTACAGGGACTTGTTTTTGACCTGATAATTTAAAGATTTCAAATTGACCTATTCCAGGTGTTACTTCTTCAACTCGATATTGTAGTTTTTTTGCATGAAGAGCCATTCTTGTTTTTAAACAAAAAGCACTATGCCTAAATTGATATAATGTAATCATGCTGTTTAATGTTTGTTAAAACTTAGCTAAAAAAGTAATCTATTTGTGGAGCTGATGGGCGAATTTTTCTCTAATGTTGCAAGATATCCCAAATATTTAATATCCATAATTGTTGGGGGACTTGTTGCATTGCTTGAACCTTTATTCAAGAAAAGATCAAATCCACTCACAATAGTAGGTTTGATATCTTCTGTCTTAAGTGCTTTCATAACTGTGTATTTTGTCTTGCAAGCGATGACAAATCCAATAAATTTACAACTATAATGCCAAACAATTACCGTCTTGCAAAAGTTTCTTCTCTTTTGAAGAAAGAAATAACCCTTATTTTACAAAATGATTTAGAAAATGATCTTATTAAAGATCATTTCATTAATATTTCTAAGATTGATTTATCAGGTGATTTGCAACACTGTAAAATTTACATAACTTCAACTGCTCAAGATAAAGTTAGGAAAGAGATTGTGGCAAATTTGAATACTGCTAGAAGCTCCATAAGGCATAGTTTAGGAAAAAGAATAGAGATGAGAAGAGTTCCAGAGATAATTTTTAAAGATGATGTTGTTCTCGATAAAGGCTTATCAGTCTTAAAACTTCTCGATGAACTAAAAAATAAAAATCAAGAGAATAATAATGAGGATAAGGATGCCAATAGTTGATCTACCCCTTGATAATAGAAATATAATTTTCACTAGATCAAAAGAAGGGATATTGGATATAAAAAAGATATTCACAAGCAAGGGCGCTAATATATTTGATTTACCTGCAATAAGTATTGGTGACCCTGATGATTTAAATCCTCTTGACGAAGCACTAAATCAAATAAATGATTTTCATTGGATTATTTTTTCCAGTAGTAATGGGATCAAATTTGTGGATAAAAGACTTAGATATTTTAATAGTTCACTAAAAGAGTGTTCTAAACAAACAAAGATCGCTGTAGTCGGAGAAAAAACCTCAAACACTCTTGCTGATTTCGGGATTAAGGCTGATTTCATACCTCCAGAATTTGTTGCTGAAAGTTTAATTGATAATTTCCCAGTATCAGGTTATGGATTGCGAGTCTTTGTACCAAGAGTTCAAACAGGTGGTAGGGATCTAATCGCAGATCAATTTAGAAAGGCTGGTGCCCGTGTATTTGAGGTTGCTGCATATGAAACTAGATGTCCTGAATCAATTCCAAAAGAAACAATTGATATTATTTCTAATCGAAAAGTCGATGCAATTATTTTCTCAAGCGGTAAAACCGTATTAAATTCTGCTTTTTTACTAGAAAAAAAATTTGGTAAACAATGGTTAGAATATTTTGATCAAATTAAGTTGTTAACTATTGGACCTCAGACAACAAAAATATGTAACAAGATTTTTGGAAGAGTTGATAGTCAGGCACAAAAATATACTTTTGAAGGACTACTTGATGTAGCAATTAATATTTTTAGTTAGACAAATTTTTTCTATAGTTTTTTTCAACTAAGTCTTTAAACCTATCAATATTGGCCTGTAATTCTTTTGTAACCATTTGGCCTAAAATATTCTCTTCCATAAACCGCGCAATCATTTTAGGTAGCTCATAAGTTATGGCTAAATTTACTGTTGTGATTTGATCACTTTTACTTTCGAAAACAACTGATCCCTCAGTTGGTAAACCTCCTATAGATTTCCATTTAAGTTTGCTTTTTTCGACTCTTTCTGTAATTTGAGCTTTCCATTTAAACCTAAAGCCATTTGCAGCTAAAGTCCATTCTGTTAAATCTGGTAATGTATTAGTTTCTTCATCAACTGTTTTTACAGATTCAATCCAGCTCATCCAAAGTGACATTGAGTCTAAATCACTCCATGTATTCCAAACATTTTCAAGAGGCGCATTAACAACTGTTATTACGTCATGTTTTAGCCAAGTACCCATGAATTAACTTACTGCAAGATTTTTTGCTAATTCTGCTTTCTTCTCTAAAATTGCAGCAGCAGCCAAATGACCACTCATTGTAGCTCCCTCCATAGAGTCTATATAATCTTGTTTTGTGTAACTACCAGCCATAAAGAAATTAGATATAGATGTTTTTTGATCGGGTCTGAAAGGTTCCATACCGGGAGATTCTCTATAGAGTGATTGTGGAATTTGTACTACGTTACTCCAAAGCAATTTAAGGTTTTTTGAGGATGGGAATAGACGGCGAACCTCTGTATCTATTTCTTTTGTAATTCTTTCTGTAGATCTTCCCATCCATCTATCTCCGGGAGTCAAAACACATTGGAGGAGTGATCCCATATCTTTTTTTCTATAATCTGCTGGACTTGCTAGTGCTAAATCAGCAAAACAACTGAAGGAGGCATCAGCAGAATAGAGAAGGTTATCTAGTCCAGTTGGTGTATTGCCAGTATTATCTTTTTGTAATTCAGTAACCCAACCGTCGTATCTTAATTGGATTGTGGCAACAGCAACTGCTCTAAGTTTCTTTAAACCTTCAAATTCTTTAAATTGATACCATTCTTTTGGAATTATTTTTTTTATTCCAGGAACATCACAGGCAGCTAGAAATTTATCTGCAAACACCGCCTTAATTCCTTCAGGAGAAGATATTTTCAACTTATTAACTGAATATGAGGAGGATTCCTTTTCATAAATAATTTCTTCTACCTTATGGTTAAGATGAATTTTTGCCCCTTTGTTTGTGATGTAGTCGACAATAGGTTGAGTTAACCACTTATGAGGAGAACCTTTTAAAAGATTAAGTTTTGAGGCTTCTGTTTTTGAAGCAAACATCATGAAGATAGTTAGCATGCATCTTGCTGAAATATCTTTGCAATTAATAAAACCTAAAGCATAAGCGATAGGATCCCACATTCTTTCTAAACTTTTTTCACTTCCGCCATGGTTTAAAAACCATTCTTTAAAACTAATCCTATCTAGATCTCTAATTATTTTCATGGCACCTTCATAGTCTATCAATCCTCTAACTATTGGACTTGTCCCTAAAGCTAAAGCATTTCTGAACTTATCTATCCAAGTAAGTTGTTCGGTAGTAAAAAAAGCTTTAAGTCCATTAAATGGAGCACCCAATGGGAATCTGAAATCTAACGATTTCAAATTCCCACCATTATTGATAAATAGATGAGTATGATCTTTCGGGAGTAGATTATCTAAAGCTCCCACTTTTTTCATTAATTTAAACAGATTTGCGTAATTGTAAAAAAATACATGTAAACCCATTTCTATGTGGTTGCCATCCTTATCTTCCCAACTTCCGACTTTACCTCCCCAAAATGATCTGCTCTCGTAAATTTCTACTTCGTGACCTTCATCAACTAAATTGACTGCAGCTGTAAGGCCAGCTAATCCAGAACCAACTATAGCAATTTTCACTTTTTCTTAGAATTATAACAAATCAAGTTTGGATATTGTTTGTTCTATGCATCCTATCGATTAAGTTTTTATATTATAAATAGTAGAAATCCTTCGTTTATGGAAAATGTAGAAGTTAAACAGGAAATTAAGAATTCTGACGATGGCAAAGGTATTTTAATTACGAATGATGCCATAGAGCAAATTTCAAATTTATTAAAGGGCCAAAGTGATAAAAAAGCACTAAGGGTTGGAGTAAGATCAGGCGGTTGTAGTGGGATGAGTTATACGATGGATTTTATAGGAACTAATGAAATAAATCCCGATGATAAAGTTTATGATTATTCATTAAAAGCGGATCAAAGCTTTCAAGTAGTATGTGATCCTAAAAGTCTCTTATACATTTATGGAATGCAACTAGATTTTAGTAAGGAATTAATTGGCGGTGGCTTTAATTTTGTAAATCCTAATGCTTCTCAAACTTGCGGTTGTGGAAGCTCCTTTGCAGTTTAATAAATAATGAATAACGAATTTAATCCCATCGAAGAGGATTTTAATGCAGCTCTATCAAGATATAAATCTGGGCAAGATTTAATTCCAATCGTTCAAGATTTTCAAAAAATCATACAGCAAATACCAAATCATTTTGCTGCCTGGACTTGTTTATCATGGCTTCAATTACTTTTGAAAAATAATGAAGAAGCTTTGGCAGCTGCCAGACAAGCTGTTCGATTAAATCAGCAAGACCCACAAGCAAGAATGAATTTGTCTTTAGCTCTTTTGGCTACCAATAATAAAGGTGTTAGGGATCATATTGAGTTAATAAAAAAAATGTCTATGATGATGCCAGATGTTAAAAGTGAGTTGAAAGAATCTGTTGAAGACGGATTAAGTAGATGTCCAGATTGGCCTGAGTTAACAAAAGTAAAAAAATGGTTGGAATTTTAAATTGTTTAAAATTTTAATTTTAAGTAATGGGCATGGAGAAGATCTATCTGGGAGTCTAATAGCTAAGCAATTCGTAAAAAGTGGTTATTCTGTTCATGCTTTGCCAATTGTTGGTATAGGAAACCATTACGAAAAAGAAAAAATTAAGATTATCGGGAAAACTAAAGAATTTAGTACTGGAGGAATTGGCTATAATTCTTTTAAGGGAAGACTCACCGAGATATTAGGAGGAGAAATATTTTATCTTCTAAAAAGATTATATTTAACTTTTAAAATAAGAAAAAAATATGATTATTTTTTTGTAGTTGGAGATATTGTGCCAGTTTTTTTTGCATGGGTTTGTAAGAAAGATTTTTTTACATATTTAGTTGCTTATTCTAGTCATTATGAAGGGAAGTTGAAATTACCATGGCCTTCTAAGTTTTTTTTGATCTCACAAAAAGCAAAAAAAATATACACAAGAGATGCTCTTACAGCTAATGATTTAACTTTGCAATTAAAAAAGAAAGTGTCTTTTTTAGGCAATCCATTTATGGATAAGTTTTTTTCTAGAAAAAAAGAATTAAAGAAATCTGAATTTAGTATTGGATTATTTCCAGGAAGTAGATTCCCTGAGATTTTAGATAACTTTGTTTTGATTTTAGAGGTATTAGAGGCATTGTCAGATTTAAGATATTTTCAAAAAATTCAGTTTAATTTTGCAATAGTTAATGGGTTATCTTCATCAAAAATAAAGGAGATATTTCAAAAAAGAGGATGGTTAAATCTAGAAAAAATAAAAGATAAGTATCTCTTGAAATTTCAATATAAATTTTTAGAAGTGAATATATATTGGAATAATTTTGACAAAATATTATTGAACAGTAGATGCTGTATCAGCATGGCAGGAACAGCAGCAGAGCAAGCGATTGGATTAGGAAAACCGGTTATTCAGATTGAAGGTAAAGGTCCACAATTTACAAAAACTTTTGCAGAAGCTCAAAGACGTTTGCTTGGAAAATATGTTTTTTGTGCCAGTAATTATAAAGATAAGAATGATCAAATAAATCAGACAATAAAATTGATTATAAAAGTCATATATCTAATACAGCTAAATCAGAAGTTTATGATCTCGTGTAATGAAAATGCCAAAAAAAGACTTGGTGAAAACAAAGCTTGTCTTAAGATGGTTGATGATATGAATATTGTTATAAAAAATGAATAAGGAAAATAATCAAAATAAGTTAAAACGAATCATCGATAATTTGTTATTAATAAATTTATTTACAGTAATTTTTTTTGCAATATTTTTTATTTTTGCAATCATTATGCAATTAAATGGGATTTTTATTTTTATTAATTTTATTCAGATAGTTTGGAATCCTCTTGTAGTTCCATTGATAACAATTCTTATTATTGGTGCTTTAGTAAACGGTATTAATTCTTGGTGGAGGCGTCAATTGCTTTCTCAAGAAGAGGATATTTAAAAGAAAAATTTTTGAGTTTACTACTTATTACTTTTTGTCCTTCCAATACAACTTTTGCTCCATCTCCTAACAATATTTTTAAAACCGCTGCAGGCACCGGAAGTAAATTAGGTCTATTCAGACATTTGCCTAAAGTCTGAGAAAAGTCTCTCATTAATACTGGATTTGGTGCAACAGCATTAAATACCCCCGAATACTTTTTATCAATTAATGCTTGAGTAATTAATGCACATAAATCAGTTCTATGAATCCAACTCATCCATTGCTTACCATCTCCAATTGGTCCACCTAATCCAATTCTAAATATAGGGAGCATTTTCCCTAATGCTCCTCCATCTGCCTCTAGAACAATTCCAATTCTAAAAATAACTAACCTTGAGAAAAAAGGTTTTTCAGCAGCGACCGCTTCCCATTTTTCGCAAAGATTAGCTAAAAAGTCTTTTCCTCCAATACTATTTTCAGTAAATTCTCCAGACAAACTTGTACCGTAATAACCTATTGCTGATCCATTTATAATGACTTTTGGGTTGATTTTGAAATTTTTAAGGGTCTTCATCATAAATTTCGTGGTTTTAATACGACTATTTTCAATCTTCTGTTTTTGTTCAGAAGTCCATTTTTTTTCTGCTATGGGTTCTCCCATCAAGTTAATAATTCCATCTGTCTCTCTTAAAATATTTAGAAGATTTTCGTTATTCCAGTTTTTTTCTTTTGATAAATCTATTTGAAAAAATTTAAACTTATTGAAATCTAAATCAACCTTTAATTTATTTATGGGTTTTCTACTTACAATGTATATTTCGTGATTTTCATTGAGTAGTGTTGGTACTAATTCTTTACCAACAAATCCAGTGCAGCCAAGTAGTAAAAGACGCATATCATATAAATGTTTATCATAAAAGGCTATTGCATTTTTTAGACGTTTGTAATTATTATTCCGGTATAAATTTTTTTAAATATTTTTCAAACATGTTTTTGTATAATAAATTTCAAGTAACTTTGTTGAATTTATTATGACAGATTCTATTCCGAAGAAACCTCTCAAGAAAGGAGGCTTAGTTTTTGTCGATAGAGAAAATTATATGAAAAGTATCGAGGCGCTAGCAAGTGATAATGATCTACCTAATTATGTCTTTGAAGGTCCTGGAGAGATTCTTTCAGTCAAAGATGAATATGCTCAGGTTCGATGGCGCAGACCTGTTCCAGATGTTTGGTTGAAATTAGATCAACTTAAAGAATATACTCAATAAAATTTTATATCTAAAATTTTTTATTTTTTTTCTCTGTAGACATCTTTGATTGTATTCTTTTTGCTTCTTTGATCATTTCTTTACCATCAAATAAATAATTATCCACGTATCCTTGTGTATATCTATCAAATTCTGAAAGTGCATCTTTAACTTGTGAAAAACAATGATACAGATTGAGGCCTAAAGCTGAAATAGACTTTGGAACTATTTTTTTGTTATAAATTTTCTCAACTTTTTCTATTTTCTTTTGTGAAAGACTTATGTAACTGCAAAAATTTTCCATTAATTGGTCATCATATGGATCCGCAGATAGTTCTTTTATTTCGTTGTTCAAAGGTTTAATTATTTGACTAATTAATCTATTGATCGGAGTGTAAATTTCTTTAATCCATGTTTCGACTTCTTTGTCTTTAATTGAAGCATTATATTTCTTTGAATTAATTTTCTCTTCCCAATTTTCATTTAATGAATCAAATGATGAACTGGAAGAGAAAAGACTGCTATCATATCGTTTTTTTTTGATAGGGTCATTTAGCGTTTCCCAGGCATTTTGTATTGCAAGAAATCGTTCTTTCTTGCCTCCTGCATCAGGATGATGTTGCTTAACTAAATTGCGATATGAAGATTTAATTTCACTTCTGGTTGCATTTTTTTTGAGACCTAATTCTTCATATAAATTTTTTTCCATTTTTATAAATTATGCATTAAAGATAACCATCTTTTCTGGCTTGAATTGAGGTATTCGATTCAAACATTGCTGTTGATAAATATCTTTCTCCAAAACTTGGAAGAATAACTATCAATCTTTTGTTCATTAGTTCTTTTCTTTTACCGATTTTTATAGTAGCTGCTAAAGCTGCACCGCTACTGATCCCAGATAAAAGACCTTCCAATCGAGCTAATAAACGCCCATAATAAAATGCTTCATCGTCATCTATTTTTATAATTTCATCAATTAATTTAGTATTAAGTACTTTCGGTACGAAACCTGCTCCTATTCCTTGAATCGAATGAGATCCGGCTTTTTCTCCGGAAATCACAGCACTTTTTTGGGGCTCTACAGCATAAATTTTGCAATTTGGATTAACTTTTTTCAAAAAACGTGCACAACCAGTAATTGTTCCTCCTGTGCCTACTCCTGTAACTAGTCCATCTAAATTGTTATTGGATTGGGACCATATTTCTTGAGCCGTTGTTCTTTCATGAATATCTGGATTAGCAAAGTTTTCAAACTGATTAAATTGATAGCTATATGCAATAGTTGAAGACAACTCATTAGCTAAATCTAAGGCTCCTTTCATGCCGTCTTTTCCTGGTGTTAGCTGTAATTCAGCTCCATATGCTCTCAACATTGCCCTTCTCTCAATACTCATCGTATCCGGCATAGTTAATATCAATTTATAGCCTTTTGCTGCAGCAACCATTGCTAATGCGATGCCAGTATTCCCACTTGTTGCTTCAATTAACGTTGTTTTATCTGGTGTTATCAATCCTTCTTCTTCAGCTTTACATAACATTGAATAAGCTATCCGATCCTTAACGGATGCTGATGGATTGAAACTTTCTAGTTTGGCTATAATTTCTGGATAACAATCAAAATACTTTCTGATTCGATTTAATTTAACTAACGGGGTATTTCCAACTAGAGAAGTTATATCATTTGCTATTTCCATGAAATGATTTTTTAAAATGAAAAATAAAATCTCCTATATTCAATATAATTGTATTTAAAGATCTTTTATATTTTTCTCAAAAGAATTTAATTTAAATTACTTCCTGAGTAAAAATATTTATTATTATAAGAGGTAGTTTTTATAATGATTATGTATTCGCTGGAACTAAGTCTGAGATATTCACCTTTTCCACTTTCAATTCAGAAGAAAGAATTTGATGACGTTAAACGAATTTATGATGAAATAAAAAGTTCTATGAATGAAACTTTAGAATCCTCAAACTTGATCGAATTAAGGTGTGACAAAGTGCAAGATAAATTAATTGCTGTTAAAGCTAAAGAAATCATTTCTGTTCAAATATATGAAAAATCGTCAGTAGCAGGAGGAGCTAAAAGACCAGGATTTTCTCTCAACATAGATTGATAGAATTAATGCGAGATTCCCTTGAAAATGAAATACCTCATATTAAATTCAAAGATGTTTCTTTTTCATATCCTGGTAAAAAAGAAAATTTAATTTTTAAATGTAACTTCTCAATAAAAAAGCCTGGATTTTGGATGGTCGTAGGTAAAAACGGGTGTGGAAAAAGTACTCTTTTAAAATTAATTAATGGATTAATCAAACCTAAAAATGGCATCATTGATTCTAAAGCAAATATTGGCATGGTGTTTCAAAACCCTGACCATCAAATATTGATGCCAAATTGCAGGAGCGAACTTCTGATAAATATTAATCAAAAGATAAGTCAAAATGAAATTAATAAAAAAATTGAATATGTGCTTTATCAGGTAGGAATGACTGGTTTTGAAAAAAGGCCAGTTCATACTTTGAGTGGTGGACAAAAACAACGCTTAACTATTGCATGTGCTCTTATTAGTAATAGAAATTTTATTCTTTTAGATGAGCCTACAGCGTTACTTGATCAAACCAGCCAATTAAAAGTTTTACAAACTATTAAAAATCTTACAAGTGATACTAAAAAACCTTTATCAGCTTTATGGATTACTCATCGTTATGAAGAATTAACTTATGCTGATGCAGTAGCAGAGCTGAAAAATGGTTTTTTATCTAGCTGGCAAGAACCATCAAAATTTCAATATAATTAATCTTTATACTTGTCATAAGGTACTTTAAAGAGCTAAATTCATCTTATATTCCTCGGTAGCTCAGCGGTAGAGCGATCGACTGTTAATCGATTGGTCGCAGGTTCGAATCCCGCCCGGGGAGTTTTAAAGTCTCGAAAAGTCATTCAAAGTCACCTTATAAAAGGTGACTTTTTTGCTTATATGACTACGTTTTGATTAAAAATGATTAGACGAATATATACACTTTACTTAATTTTTTATTCGTCAAAATATTCGTCCATTTTCTAATTTCTTTTATATTTGTCATGACAAATCATGTCATAACAAGACATACCTTGTTTAACACTCGACCGCCCGGGGAGTTTATAAATTTCAAAAAGTTTTTTCAAATGCACCCTAAATAAAGGTTACTTTTTTCTTTCTTTGCCCTTTTTTTGTTAAATAGTGGTTAGCAGAAGATTTAATCAAGTAAATTTCATTTGTTATTAAGAACAGTAAATAGAACATCAGAAATAATAAAATTATGATATAAAACTAGATTATAAATAAAAAAATTGTTAGTTTTAAGAACAGTAAATAGAACATTTACTAAATTCTCTACATAAGCGAAAAAAAAAATCAGTTCTTTGATTGATTCTTACTTTTTTTAAAAATAAGACATATTGTTTTGTTTGTATCGTTTGAATCACTACACCATGCAGGAACTTCTATTCGTCCCACATATCCTTTCTCTCTTGATCGAAATTATTCTTTTCAAGTAATTCTATTCTTTGTTTCTGAGGATCTATTTCTGTTCCAAATACGTTTTTATCGTCAATGTATTTTGTTTGTATTTCTAAAATAATGATTTCAAATTGTTCTCCAAAAAAAACTGACATTTCTCTCCATGCTTCCATTTCCTCTTCTTTGTCAATAGTATCGTTTATTTGATGAGAAATAATTTCTAGTACATATTGTTTAAGTTCCTTATGACTCATCGATTCAACTTTTTTTTGAATGTAAAGTTCCTTAAGATTTTCTAGTTGTTTTTTCGATAAATCAGAATAGATAATAGGCTTCTTTTTCATAGATACTTAAATTTTTCTAAATATAGACAAAATTATTATTTTAAACACTCAGGAGAAATTAAAAACTTTAAACTATGTTATTTCCTCTTTGTCAGCTGAGAATAATTATTTAACTTATTTTTAAATACCTTATATTGACAATTTGAATTGGATAATTTTAAAATTTGATAACTATTTCTTCTAATATTCCTCTGATTATTAAGAAAAAGTAAATAAAATCGAAAGAAAATGTAAAATTTAAACTTCTTTAAAACTTGTAATTTCTGTCTAATCCCTTGCTATTACTGAGTTAATTGATAAATCTAATTGATAATATTGTTTACATTAATTCAGCAATACTCATAAATTATTGAGAGAATCATAGTACTAAAACTTAATTTTAATTTAATACTTTATAAATATGAAAATTTCAATCCTTTTAATAGAAGACGATCGTGATATGCGTGATTTAGTTGCTAGGCATTTAGAACATTCTGGTTTCGATGTTCAAAAAGCTGAAGATGGAATCAAAGGCCAAGCATTAGCTCTTCAATATTCACCAGATTTAATACTCTTAGATTTAATGTTGCCAAGTGTTGATGGATTAACTTTATGTCAGAGATTAAGAAGAGATGAAAGAACATCAAATATCCCAATTTTAATGATAACTGCATTAGGCGGACTTAAAGATAAAGTGACAGGGTTTAATTCTGGAGCAGATGATTATATTACTAAACCATTCGATCTAGAAGAATTATATGTCCGCATTAAAGCCTTACTAAGAAGAACTAACAGAGCACAACTAAATTCTAGTAACCAGCAAGAAATATTAAATTATGGCCCTTTAACTCTTGTCCCTGAAAGATTCGAAGCTATTTGGTTTGAATCTCCAGTTAGATTAACTCATCTTGAATTTGAATTACTTCACTGTCTATTGCAGAGACATGGTCAAACTGTTTCGCCAGCATTAATCCTTAAAGAAGTATGGGGATATGAACCTGATGATGATATTGAGACAATAAGAGTTCATATTAGACACTTACGCACTAAACTAGAACCCGATCCACGTAAACCCACATACATAAAAACTGTATATGGTGCTGGATATTGTCTTGAGCTACCTATTGGTTCTCAAATTGAAACTGCTATGCAAGAGTTTATTCAAGCAAGAAATCCTGATTTAATAAATTCTGCTGTAGATTAATCCTATATATTTTCCATTGAAATTTTTAAAAAAGTAATTTCCCATGCCAACTTTGGTTGAATATTTTTTACTAAGAAATATTTTAAATTTTCAAGCTTTTTTACTAAACCAATATTTTTTGTTTTTCTCCACCAAATAGTTTGAATTAAATTGACTAAACAAATTTGTTGATAAATTTCTAATTTTTCAGATATTAATTTAGATATTTCTAATATTTCTAGACTGTTTTTTATTGGAGAATCTAATTTACTTATAATTTCATCTGAAAAATTATTCCAAATTTCAATATTTTTTAATAATTGCTTTGGAGATCCATTTGCTGAGTTTATTAAATCTTCAAATTTTAATTTTGCATTAATTTTTAATTTAGAAGTATCTAAATAATCTTCAAAAATAGACTTTATTTGTTTACTAGAAAAGGATCGAAATCTGATTATTTGACATCTTGAGATGATCGTATCTAAGAGAACGTTTAGTTTTGATGTTAGTAAAATAAAAATGCCATTACTAGGTTCTTCTAAGGTTTTTAAGAGGCAATTTGAGGCTGCTTCGTTGAGGTGGTGGGCATCAATAATTAAAACAATTTTTTTTTCTGAGTTTATTGATTTCTGACCAAGAAAAGTTTTGATATTACGTATTTGAGCAATCTTAATAACTTCAGATCCACTTTTTATAGTTTTTTCAAGATCGGAATTTCTTGAATTTTTACTTGCCAACAGAGAATCAGGTTCGACAATTAGAAGATCAGGATGGTTATTGTTGGTAATTTTTTCTTCAACATTCTCGCTTGGTGAAGATTGTTTGAAAATCTCTTTTATAAATTGAAGAGCAGTTTGCTTTTTTCCTACTCCTTCAGCACCATAAAATATATAACCATTAGCAAATGATTTGTTTTTAATTATATTGTTAAGACAGCTATTGACTTCTTCATTAAATAAAAAATTATTTTTTTTAACCTCAATCATTTGTTATCAGAAAAATTGTTTAGTACAGTCTCTTTAATTTGATTAGAAATAGTTTTAATATTTTGTGAGGCAGATATTACTGTCCAGTTTTTTTCTTTGGCAATTATTTTGAAGCCTTCATTTACTTTTTCTAAAAATCTAATACCTTCTGATTCTATTCTATCTGGAATTTCATTTTTTCTTCGGAATATACTCTCTTCTGGAGAAATTTCTAAGAAGAAAGTTAGATCAGGAGATTCTCCTTGACACACAATTGATTCAATATTTTTAATTATTTCTAAATTTATGTTTCTTCCATAACCTTGATAAGCCAGGGTGGAATCGGAAAATCTATCACTTATTACCCAATCATTGTTATTTAAAGCAGGTGAAATAATTTTAGAAACGTGTTCAGCTCTATCCGCTGAATAAAGCAATAATTCAGCAAGCGATGAAGGCTTGTTATTTTCATTATTATCAAGAATCAGTCCTCTAAGTCTTTTCCCTAAATACGGTATTCTTCTTACTCCCTCAATAGCAGCATTATTGATGGCTACTAGCTCTATTACAGTTGTAATTAATGCTTTATCTTTGGAATAAATGAAAGGAAAATTT
>QCQJ01000002.1 GCA_003209585.1 Prochlorococcus sp. AG-449-G23 | reverse complement strand
ACTTTCAGTAAGTAAGTTAACTGAAACATTTTCAATACCATCAGAATTATTCAAAATTTTTTCAACAGTACTAACGCAACCTCCGCACTTCATGCCTGTAATGCTTAATTGAATGCTCTCCATATTTTTTACGATAGAAGCAAATTAATGCTTGACCTCATTTTTAATTATAATAATAAATGTAATATACTTTTTAAATAGTTATTTTTTAAATTACCATATTAATTTTATTAGATTTAAAGCAGTGCCTAGTAATCAAAACAGAGACAATTTTATTGATAAAGCTTTTACTGTAATTGCTGAATCTATAGTAAAAATAATGCCTATTGCAGATAAAGAAAAAAAGGCATATATCTACTATAGAGATGGCCTAGCTGCACAAAATAATGGGGATTATTCGGAAGCATTAGAGTATTACAAAGAGAGTTTATTGCTTGAAGAAAATAAAATTGATAGGGGTGAAACTTTAAAAAATATGGCAATAATATATATGAGTAATGGTGAAGAGGATTTGTCTATTGAAACTTATGAAAAAGCATTAGTAGAAAATCCTAAACAGCCATCATGCCTTAAAAATATAGGTTTAATTTATGAAAAAAGGGGAAGATATGCTGAGCAAAATGGTGATTTAGATCAGAGAGATATTTGGTTTGATAAAGCTGCTGAAGTCTGGTCTAAAGCAGTGAGATTATATCCAGGTGGTTATCTAGATATTGAGAATTGGTTGAAAACCTCAGGAAGAAGTTCTATCGATATGTATCTCTAATATTTTTACTTTGATAAAGAATAGTCAACTGCTTCTTTAATATTGGAAATCTCTTTAATATTTATTAAATTCTGAAAATTATTATTAAGTTCCTCCTCTAATCTTGGCACTACAATATTTTTAATTCCTAGTCTTACAGCCTCTTCTATCTTTGATCGAAGGTTATTCGATTTTCTAACCTGACCGCTCAAACCCAATTCTCCAATAAATGAGCTATTTGCCAAAGGAGGAATATTGTTCAAACTTGATAAGATTGATATTGCTACACCTAAGTCTGATGAAGGATCATTAATCTCAAAACCCCCACCAGTAGCTATATAACAATCAAATTCAGATAATTTTATACCTACGTGTTTTTCAATAACAGCTAGAATTTGATGTAATCTATTTATGCTAATTCCAGTTGTAGTTCGTCTTGGATTACTGTAGAAAGTTTTATTTACTAGTGCTTGTATATCAACTGCTAATGGTCGAGTGCCTTCATTTGTAATCGTAGTTGTTACACCTGAAATATTTTCTTTATTTGTAAAAATTGAACTTGGGTTTTTTATCTCTCGTAAGCCCTCTTCAATCATTTCAAAAATTCCAATTTCAAAGGTTGATCCAAATCGATTTTTTATACTTCTTAGTAATCTATGTGAGGAAATATTATCTCCTTCAAAGTTTATTACTGTATCAACTAAATGCTCTAGAGTTTTAGGACCAGCCAAAGCTCCATCTTTGGTTACATGTCCAATTATTAGAAGCGCAATATTATTATCTTTTGCGAGGTTTTGCAATTCAGATGAACATTCTCTAACTTGAGAAACTGATCCTGGCGAACTTTCCATTTCATGATTATGGATGGCTTGAATACTATCAATAATTGCGAAACTTGGATTTATACGTTTGATCTCTTCAATAATTAGGGATAAATTGGTTTCTGCAAAAATTTTTAAATCAATACTGTTTTGATTTAATCTTTCCCATCTAATTTTTACTTGTTCTAACGATTCTTCTGCCGTTATGTATAAAACTTTCTCATTGAGAGATATCTTTCCTGCTGATTGAAGAACTATTGTACTTTTACCTATACCTGGTTCTCCTCCAAGTAAAACAACAGATCCAGGTACTATTCCCCCTCCAAGAACTCGATCAAATTCTCTAAAACCACTTGTAAATCTTGATATTTTTTTTGATGAAATTTCATTAAAGTGTATAGATTTCTTATTATTTTTAATATCTTGATGTTTAGATCTCTTGCTTTTAATTTCTTCTACGATGGAATTCCATGAGTTGCAATTAAGGCATTTCCCAAAGTATTGAGAAGTTTCAGTTCCGCAATTTTGACATATAAAAGTCGACAATTTACTAGACATTTAGTTTTTGAATAAAGTAATAGAACTAGAATGTTTGGGATATTGCCCCTCTACAAGTTAGATTAGGATAATAATTAATTCTCTTACTGATTAGCTAATAGAAACAAATGGCTCTATCTAGTCAAACTAAAGAAACAATTCTTGTCGCAGATGACGAGGCAAGTATTAGAAGAATTCTGGAGACGCGCCTCTCCATGATTGGTTACAAAGTAGTAACTGCATGTGATGGTAAAGAAGCACTAAAGTTATTTAAAGATTATGAGCCTGATTTAGTCGTACTTGACGTTATGATGCCAAAATTAGATGGCTATGGAGTGTGTCAAGAATTAAGGAAAGATTCTGATGTCCCAATTGTTATGTTAACTGCATTAGGAGATGTTGCAGACAGGATAACAGGTTTAGAATTAGGCGCTGATGATTATGTTGTGAAACCATTTAGTCCTAAGGAATTAGAAGCTAGAATTAGATGCGTTCTAAGAAGAATTGACAAAGAACAAATTCCTGGAATGCCTAATTCAGGATTAATTTTGGTTACTGATATAAAAATTGATACAAATCGAAGACAAGTTTTTAAAAGCGATGAGAGAATTAGATTAACTGGTATGGAATTTAGTCTTTTAGAGCTTTTGGTAAGTAGGTCAGGCGAGCCATTTAGTAGAGGAGAAATTTTGAAGGAAGTGTGGGGGTATACACCTGAGAGACATGTAGATACAAGAGTAGTGGATGTTCATATTTCAAGACTAAGATCAAAACTGGAGGCTGATCCAGCGAATCCTGAATTGATATTAACAGCAAGGGGCACAGGATATCTTTTTCAAAGGATTGTCGATATTGCTCCTTTTGATGGTAAATAAATGGGCAAAGAAATTGTACAAAAAATTAATAAGCCTAGAGCTATCAGAAGATTAGTTATTTGGTACAAAAGAAACTCGGCTGTAACTTCAATAGTAGATACTGCTGCTAGTTCTGCGGTAACGGCTAGTAATGTGGCGGGTAATGTAGTTTCTGGTGCTGGTTCTGTTGTTAGCACAGCTAGTAATGTTGCTAGTAACGTCGCAGGTAATGTTGCAGGTAATGTAGTTTCAAGCGCTGAATCTGTTGTTAATACTGCGAGCAGTGTTGTCTCAAATGCAAGTTCAATAGCTAAAAATACATTACAGCCATTAGTTTTTGACCCATTAAAAAGATTACAAAATAACGATAATGTTTTAGATAGGGTGGAGGAATCTAAATCTAAAAGAATTTGGATCGCAGTTGATGGTATGGGTGGAGATTATGCTCCTGGCCCAATTCTTGAGGGTTGCCTCGAAGCAATAAGTAGATTTCCAATAAATATAAAGTTTGTTGGCAAAATTGAGAAAGTTAAAGATGCAGCAGAAAAAACTGGTTTAGTAGAATTATTAGAAAATGAAATAGATAATAATCGTCTTGAATTAATTGATAGTGGAGATCCTATCGGGATGAATGAAGAAGCTACTGCAGTTAGAAAAAGGAAAAATGCAAGTATAAACGTTGCAATGGATTTAGTGAGAAATAATAAAGCTGAAGCTGTCTACTCAGCGGGTAATTCAGGTGCCATGATGGCTTCTGCTATTTTTAGAATTGGGAGATTGAAAGGGATTGATAGACCAGCTATAGGAGCATTATTCCCAACAAGGGATCAAACTCGCCCGGTATTAGTTTTAGATGTTGGTGCAAATACTGATTGTAAGCCATCTTATCTGCATCAATTTGCTCTTCTAGGTAATATTTATGCAAAAGATGTTCTACAAGTAAAAAAACCAAGAATTGGCCTTTTAAATATCGGAGAAGAAGAATGCAAAGGGAATGATTTATCCCTAAAAACATTTGAATTATTATCTTCTGAAAAAAGTTTTGATTTTGGAGGTAATTGTGAAGGACGAGATGTATTATCAGGTAGTTTCGACGTAGTAGTCTGTGATGGATTTACGGGAAATATATTATTGAAATTTCTTGAATCTGTTGGAGGAGTTTTATTAGATATTTTGAGATCTGAGCTCCCACGTGGAAGGCGGGGGAAAGTTGGTTCAGCTTTTTTAAAAAGTAATTTACTTAGAATTAAGAAAAGGTTAGATCATGCCGAACATGGAGGAGCTTTATTACTTGGGGTGAATGGTATTTGCGTTATTGGTCATGGAAGTAGCAAATCTTTATCAGTAGTTAGTGCTCTTCGCTTAGCTCACTCCGCAGTGAATCATGGTGTTATGGACAATTTAAATCAACTGCAAAAGCTTCAAGTTTTAAATTCATAAAACATATTGCGTCAAATTTATGTTTGACTAATATAAGTAACTAAAAAACTCTTTTGGAAGGAATAAATTTTAATCAGATTGGAGTATCATTCAAAGGAAGTGGAAGTTATGTACCCGATCAAATACTAACCAATCAAAAAATTAGTCAAAAGGTTAATACAAGCAATGAATGGATAAAATCTAGAACGGGTATTTCTGAGAGAAGAATCTCTAGCTTAGGAGATAATGTTACTGAGATGGGTTATAAGGCGGCTCTAACTGCTATAGAAATGGCTAATTGGGATATTAAAACGATTGATTTGATTCTTTTAGCTACTTCTACTCCGCATGATTTATTTGGATCAGCACCATCCATTCAAGCTAAATTAAGGGCAGCTAATGCTGTAGCTTTCGATTTAACTGCAGCATGTAGTGGTTTCTTGTTTGCCTTAATAACAGCCTCACAATTTTTAAAAGGGGGTAGTTTTAAAAGGGCTATTGTTATAGGAGCAGATCAATTATCAAGCTTTGTTGATTGGAATGATAGAAGAAGTTGTATTCTCTTTGGAGATGGTGCAGGTGCATTAGCAATTGAAGCTACTAATGAATTTGATAATTTAATTGGTTTTGATATGAAAACTGACGGAGAAAGAGGTTCTTTTCTTAATCTTCCATCAAAAAATAATAAGGATTCAATCATTGATAACATTGATTTTTTAAGTGGTGCTTTTTCTCCAATTCAGATGAATGGTCAGGAAGTGTATAAATTTGCAGTTAGAGAGGTTCCGATAATTCTTGAAAATTTGTTTAAAAAAATGAATTATACTTCCGATGAAGTTGATTGGCTTTTATTGCATCAAGCTAATCAAAGAATATTGGATTCTGTAGGAGACAGGTTAAAAATTCCGGGAGAAAAAATTCTTAGCAATTTAGAAAAATATGGCAATACATCAGCAGCAACAATTCCACTGATGATGGATGAGGCTATTAGAAATAATAGGATTAAACAAAATGATATTATTGCTACAAGCGGTTTTGGTGCTGGGCTAAGTTGGGGTGCAGCCCTCATTAAATGGGGTTAAATCAAAATAGGATCATTATGACAGTTGCATGGGTATTCCCTGGACAGGGTTCGCAAAAAATTGGAATGGCAAAACAAATTGAAAATTTGCCCAATACAAAGGAGAAATTTAGTTATGCTTCTGAGGTATTTGAGAGAAATTTATTTGAAATTTGTGAGTTAGCTCCTGAGCCAACAAATCCTCTTAGTGATTTGAATAACACAATAAACACACAAATTTGTCTTTTTTTAGTTGAATCAATTTTATTAGATGCCTTAAAGGATAATGGTTTGAAACCAACTTATGTTGCCGGACATAGTCTTGGAGAAATAACAGCATTATATTGTGCGGATGTTTTTACCTTCGAAGACTGTATATCACTAATAAAAGTAAGGTCTCAATTAATGGTAAATGCTGGAAAAGGATCTATGGCAGCAGTAATTGGTTTTGAGAGAAATCAACTTGATTCATTATTAAAAAAAATTGACGATGTTGTAATTGCTAATGATAATAGTTCTTCCCAAGTTGTACTATCAGGCTCGAATGAAGCAATAGACAATTTATCGAGCGAAATTTCTTGTAAAAGATTTCTGAAATTAAATGTTTCAGGAGCATTTCATTCACCATTCATGAATGACCCTGCAGCAAAATTTTCTGAGTATTTAAAAAAGATTAAATTTAAAAAGCCTTCTTTCCCAGTCATTAGTAATTATGAACCTAAATTTTGTAGCGATTCAAATGAACTTAAAATAAGATTGGAAAATCAAATGTGTAATGGGGTCAGGTGGCGAGAAACAATGGATTTAATGGCAAAAGATAACGATCTTCATTTTGTTGAAATTGGCCCTTCTAATGTACTAAGTGGTTTAGCAAAAAGACATCTGAAAAATGTAAAAATTTCTCAAGTTTCATCTTCGGATCAAATAACCTATTAATTTCCTATGAAAAATGAAATTTTTCAAAAATTAATCTATCAATTAGTAAGCAAACTTTTTGTATTACCTATTTATAAATTTCTATTTAAAGGTCAATTAATAGGTAGAGAAAATATTCCGCAAAAAGATTCTTTCATAATGGTTTCTAATCATGGTTCTTTACTTGACCCTCCTCTGTTAGGACATGCTCTTGGACGTAATATATCTTTTATGGCCAAAGCAGAGCTTTTTAAAATACCTCTTCTTGGCTTCGTTATCAAGGCTTGTGGAGCGTATCCTGTAAAAAGGGGAATTGCTGATAGGAATACCATTAAAATAGCGTGTAATAAATTATCAAATGATAATTGCATTGGAATTTTTATTGATGGTACTCGTCAAAAAAATGGTCGAGTTAATAAGCCAAAACAAGGCGCTGCATTATTAGCCTTTAAAAATCAAAAATTATTATTGCCTGTTGCAATAGTTAATTCACATAGACTAATAAAGTTTAAATTCTGTATTCCTTTTTTTTCAAAAATACTTATTAAAGTTGGGAAACCTGTTCAACCTCCACAAAACTCAACAAGAGATGATCTGAATTATGTAACTATGCTCCTTAAAAAAGATATCAATAATTTGATTGGATGAGATTTAGTTGATTGGGGAAATAGGGTAAATTGGAAAAACTTTTTCCCATGAATTTATATTTGCATTTAAAAAATTGTTGTTTGCTAAATCTAATAATTCTCTTAAATCTTCTTCATCATCATAAATAGCTTCAAAAAAAAGTTCTTTACTTTTTAACTCTTTAATAACTTTTGGTATAACTCTTTCTCGAATCATTAGATCCGCATTTTTTTCTTCGTTATGACAAATCTCATACTTACCTGCAATAAACCCCTTTCGTTTTAATTTTTTGTAAATCCAGAATGATTGTTTGTTTCTAAAAACATTATTTTTAGATGCAATTCTTTTTGCCATTAATTCAAATGAACTAAAGCTTTCTAAAGGACAATTAATTTGTTGTGAGATAGTTCTTGCTAAAACTACAATAAGTCTTGAAGCATTAAAATTTCCTGGCCCTATGCTGACAGATATCTTATTCACTTTTTGTAAATTTTCTTTGGAAATGAATTTGTTAAATTCAACAATCAAGTTATTACATAAATCATTATCAAATTGTTTGATAAATAATTCATCAGATTCAATACTATTGCTTTTTCTGTATCCAAAGCCAAATGAATTGTCTGTGCTATGTATTCCTAATGTAGTGTAGTTTTGTTTTCGTTTGAGATTATGTTTCATCTATTACCTTTAAACAGGCAATTCCTTACCCGGATTACATTTAGACCATTTACCGAATTCGTTTGTAAAACTTTCACAAGATTGAACATCCCAATCAGTTTTATATTCGCCATTCTTATCACTAATTATACTGACATGTATGAATGGTTTGTTTGCTTTAAAATCAGGAACATCACAAATATTATCAACACCATGATTATTCTCAACGTCATGATACGTGATACATCTATCAACCCATTTACAGTTGATGCAAATGCACATAATTAATAATAAAAATGAAAAATAATTATATATTTAAAGATCATACACTAATAATTGATGAATTAGAAAAAAGTATAAAAATTAATAAATGGGGTTCTATCTTATCGTTTTTACCTAAAGGTTCCTATTTAGTTGGTGGTTACATAAGAGATATTATTTTAAGAAGAGTAACTCAAGAGGTAGATGTTGATATTGTGGTGCCTTTTAATGCTATTGAAATTGGGAAAAAGATTTCAGAAAATATTAAATCTAAATTTATAATTTTAGATAAGGAAAGAGAAGTTGTAAGAATTATTCTTAATCATATCTCAATTGATATTGCTAATCAGACTTCCTCCACGATCGAAGGCGATCTACGTAGCAGGGACTTTTCGATTAATTCAATTGCTTTTTTATTTGATGAGAAGCTTTTGTTTGATCCATTAAATGGCCTCAAAGATTTAGAATTTTCTTTGGTTAGAACTTACTCAGAAATAAACTTACTTAATGATCCTTTAAGGATATTAAGATGTTTTCGGTTCGTTTCAGAATTGAATTTTAAAATTGATCAAAAATTGCTTGATTTTATAAAAAAAAATAAAGGTAAATTATATCTTGTTGCTAAAGAGAGGATTAATTATGAAATAAAGAAAATTGTAAATGGAAAAAATGCCCTTGAGACAATAATTTTGGTTAAAAAATTAAATATATTTGGATCTGATAATTTATATAAAAATTCTTTTTTTTTAGATTTGCAAAAAATCAATTATAGGGAATTTAATAAGAACGAAAAGGAGAAATTTTTACCATTATTTTTTATAGCCCAAATTTTAGATGAAGTATCTCTAGAGAAATTTAAATTCAGTAGAGCTGAAATTGAAAAAACTAAGTTATTGCGAAAATGGCACTTATTGTTGAAGAAAAAACATATCACTCAATTAACTGAATCAGAAAGATTTGCATTACATAATGAATTGGAGATGTTTCTGCCATCTTTTATTTTTTATTTACCTCAAAACTTACAATTTGATTGGCTTTATAGATGGCGTGATAAGGACGATAAATTATTTCATCCTTCAAATTTATTAAATGGTGAAACAATAAAAAAAAATTTGAAAATAAAGGATGGGCCTATTTTAGGCGAGCTTTTAAAGTATCTTTCCCAGGAACTTGCATATAACAGATTAAATAATTTTGATGAAGCTATTTATAAAGCAAAGCAATGGATTGAACAAAATGCGCCAAAATGTGATTAAATACACATAGCTTAGTTTTGTTTAGGAGTTCAGACTTCAAAATCATTTTTAAAAATTTATGAGCATTCGTATTTACATTGGCAACTTACCACAAGGATTTAATCCAAAAGAATTTGATAAGCTTTTAAAATCTATTTCTGATTCGATTAGATTTAAAGCAGTTTTAGATAAAGAAACTAAGGAATGTAGGGGGTTTGGTTTTGCGACAACAAACAATGAAGAAAATGCTAATTTATTAATTCAAAAATTGAATGGTTTTGAGTTTGATGGTTCTAAATTAAGAGTTGAGTTATCAGAAAAGAAAGATTCTGCTTCAAACAAAAGAAATAAAGTAAACTTAAACAAGAATAAAAAAAGGAAAGACTTTAAGAAAATTGTTCATAGTGATGCTCCTAACCTTGAAGCACCTGATCCAAGATGGGCTGGAGAACTATCTAAATTAAAAGATTTGTTGGCTAATCAAAAAACACCTGCTTAGTCATTTAACTCGAGAAATTAAAAAAGATATAGGAATCTCAAAAGCTTTTACTGAATTCTTTACAAAAGCCCTGTTATTAAAAACATCATAATCTAATCTTTCAATAGAATCTAATATCCCTCTGTATAAACGTAAAGAGGTCCAAACAGGCCACCTTGCGTCAGAAGATAGCCACTTAATCCCATTTTCAGACTTTTGGAACCATTCACGAGCTCTTGTCAATTGAAAGTTCATAAGTTCTTTCCACTGCCTGTTTATTTTTCCTTTTAAGAGCTCTTCTTCAGAATAATTAAATTCTTTAATATCTGCTTGTGGGAGATAAATTCTTCCTCTATGTCTATCTTCTCCGACATCCCTCAATATATTTGTTAATTGATTTGCAATTCCTAAAGCTATAGCTGCTTCAGAGGGGTCAGGCTTAGAACTCCATGGCGCTGATGTATAAGCGCTATCGATTCCCATGACATTCTGAGTCATTAAACCAACAGTACCCGCGACTCTATAACAATAGAGTTTTAATTCGTCAAAATCTTTGTATCTGAATTTATTCAGATCCATTCTCTGACCATCTATCATGTCTAGATATGGTTGAATACTTTGTGGATATTTTTCGATGGTATCTAATAGAACTGAGTCCAATTCAGATTTAATACTTCCTTTAAATACATTCTTGGTATTTTCTTCCCATGCATCTAAAGTGTCTGAAAGCTCATCTTGCGATTTAGTTGAAGCTTCTATGCTATCCATTATTTCATCTGTTCTTCTACACCATACATAAATAGCCCAAATAGCTTTTCTCTTTTCTAGTGGTAGCAGAAGAGTTCCCAAATAAAAGGTTTTAGCCCATTTTTGAGTCTCTTTACGGCATATCTCGTATGCTTGGTCTAGTTTAGAACTTGAATTTTTCAAAAAGCTTTAGCTGAAATTAGGAATTTTTCTTTAATGTAATTAAGAAACATTTTGAGGTGTTTTGGAATACTCATTATTAATTGATTCCGCGCATAATTTACCACTTAAAACAGCTCCCTCCATTGATGCTAAATATTTTTGCATTGTATAATCTCCAGCTAAAAAGAAATTTTTAATGGGAGATTTTTGACTGGGTCTGAACTCCTGACATCCCGGAACTGCCTTGTAGACAGATCTTGGGGTTTTGACAACTTTATATTTTCTTAATTCTGTCTTATCATCACCCATAAAGTGTGTTGGGAATAATTTTTTCAATTCTTCCATAGTTGCATCAACGATGTCTTGATCACTTCTATTTATCCAATCTTTTGCGGGTGCGAAAACTAATTCAAGCATTGATCTGTTCGGATCTTCATATTCTTTACATGTAATACTCATATCTGCATAAACACTTAGAAGTGGAGATCTGCTAAATAGGAGATGGTCAATATCTGTTAATTTCTTGTCAAACCATAAGTGAATATTAATAACGGGTACACCATTTAAACCATCTAATTTAGAAAAGGTATCAAGACCTTTCCATTGTTTAGGGATCATTAATTTAAAAAGATCTACAGGCATTGCACTAACATAAGCATCTGCGGTTAGCTCTTTCTTTTCGTTTTCATTTAATGAAGCAATAGTAAAACTTTTAACAGTGCTGTCTTCATTTAGGTTTATTTGCCTTAATGGGCTATTCATATGAACTTCTCCCCCACGAGAAGTTATATAATCAACAATTGGTTGGCAAAGTCTTTCTGGAGGAGCTCCGTCAAGGAATGCCATTTTTGAACCATTTTTTTCTTGTAAAAATCTATTTAGTGCTGTTAATAAAACTGTAGATGAAATTTCATCCGGTCCAATGAAATTTAAAGCTTTACTCATTGCTATAAAAACTTCATCATTAACTCTTTCAGGAATATTGTGATCTTTCAACCAATCAGTCCATGATTTTGTATCACATTTATCTAAGTACTTTTGACCTCTTAACATTGCAGGTACTAAACCTAGTCCAAAAAGTATCTTTTCATTCCATGAAAGCATATCATTATTACTAAGTATTGCTGAAACTCCATTTACCGGAGCTGGTATATCGGGGAAGTCAAATCTACTGTAAGTTCCTGGCTCGGATGGCTGATTAAAGATCATTGAATGACTTTTCCATTGAAGTCTATCTTCAATATCTAATTCCTTGAAAAGTTGCAACATATTAGGATAAGCTCCAAAAAATATATGCAAACCAGTTTCATACCAATCTCCATCTTCGTCTTTCCATGCAGCAACTTTCCCTCCTAGAACATCTCTAGCTTCAAGTACGATAGGAATGTGTCCATTATCAACAAGATATTTAGCACAAGATAAACCCGCTAAACCTGCACCAGCAATTACAACACGCATTATTAAATCAAGAAATAAATTAACACTTACTAATAAGCTACATTAAAGTTAGAACATAATAGATTTTTTCGTTGATTATTTCGTAAAATTATGGAAAAAATGCTTTTAAAATCAACAACTCGACATGTAAGAATTTTTACTGCTGAATTAGTTGATGAAGAATTACAATTTCATCCCAACAAGTTAACTCTTGATTTAGATCCCGACAATGAATTTATTTGGAACGATGATTCCTTAAATAAAATAAATGAAAAATTTAATGAATTAATAAAAGAGAGAGCTGGAAAGGATTTAGATGATTATGAACTTCGGAAAATAGGATCGGAAATCGAAGGTTTAATTAAATTTTTGCTTCAAAATGGACAATTAAGTTATAACCCTGATTGTAGAGTCATGAACTATTCAATGGGAATGCCAAAAACAAATGAAGTACTGTGAACAGACCACCATCAAATAGAAGGCCGAGGAGAGGCACAAATAGAAATTATTACTCTTCAACTCCAAGAGATAGGGATTCTTATTTTCAAAAAAATGGTAGATTGCCTACTTCTTCTGATCAAAAGGTCAATTTTAGTACAGGAACCATTGCCGTACTTGCGGGAGTACTTATTCTAGGAGTCGGTATTGGGAGCGCTATCACTAGTACAACAGATGGAGGACAGGGAAATATAGCTAGTCAACAACAATTAGATATGGCTGTTCCAGACCCTGAATTTTGTAGACAATGGGGAGCTAGCGCTTTTGTAATTGATGTTGAAATGTATACAACTCTTAATCCATCTACTAGTTTTGTAACTCAACCAGCTCTTCAGCCAGGTTGTGTAATTAGAAGAGAGAATTGGACAGTTTTACAAAAACAGGGAGCGATTAGTAATGAAGATGTAAGAGAATGTAAGCAAAGGATGAATACGTTTGCTTATATTGGATCTATAAGAGATAAGCCAATAGTTAAGTGCGTTTATCAGACTGATGTCAATGAAAATAAATTTATAATAAAAGGTGATGGACAAGCAGAAGATGGAGGAGTTGGTATTAACAAAGAAGCAATTCAGTTTTGATCAAAATTATATATTTCTTAAAGGGCTTTTTAAACTAGCAAATTGCGGCAGAATATTTTTCTTAAAAACTTCTGAGGCTCTTGAGGTATATCTTGATGGATTGGTAATTAATTTAAGTTCTCTTTTAACCTCTAAATCAGCAACGAATGCTTTGTGAATTGTTCCAGCCGATAATTCTCTTTCAATAGAGACAACAGGCAAAAAGGAAGCTCCTAAACCTGATTGAACTGCATTCTTGATTGCTTCAAGAGAGTTAAGTTCCATTTCAATTTTTAATCTTTGAATATCAAGCCCAGAATCTTGTAGAAGTTTGTCAACAACTTTTCTTGTTGTAGATTGAGAGTCTAATGTTACAAAATTTAATTTGTATAAGTCTTCTTTTAAAAGCTCTTTTTTGGTTGAGAGTGGGTGTTTAGAGGGTAAAACTAATGCCAATTCATCTGTGGCATATGGGATTACTTGTAGCAAATTTTCTAAATCTCCAGGTAATTGTCCGCCAATAATGGCTAAGTCAATTTGTCCATTGGCGACACTCCAACCAGTTCTTCTAGTACTGTGAACTTGAAGTTGAACAGATACCTCAGGGTAATTTCGTCTGAATAGTCCTATCATTCTCGGCATTAAATAAGTTCCCGTTGTTTGGCTTGCTCCAATGACCAGAGTTCCTCCTTTTAAGCTATTTAAATCTTCAATAGCTTTGCAAGCTTCGTCGCATTGATTCAAAATTCGTTCGCAATATTCAAGCAATAGTCTCCCTGCTTCAGTTAAAAGAGCTTTCCTACCACCTCTGTCGAAAATTGTTATTTCAAGTTGTTTTTCTAGATTTTGTATTTGTAAACTTACGGCAGGTTGGGTTACATATAAGAGATCAGCAGCTTTTTTAAAACTTCCTTGAGCTGCTATAGCTTTTAGTATTCTTAATTGGTCGAGTGTAAATGGTAATTCTGGCATCTATTATGCCTACAATTAATTATAATTCTAATGCTTAGAAGCATTCTTGTTAAGAACAAAAATTATTTGAATAATTTAAATAAATGGAGACTCATCAAACTTCTCTAATTATCTTACTCTTGATTTTGATATTTGCAGTAATTCATAGTGGTGGAGCTGCTTTAAGAATCAAAGCAGAATCTATTATGGGTCCGAGATTATGGCGGTTATGTTTTGTTTTTTTAAGTTTGCCATCTGCAATTATCTTGATTAGTTATTTTTTAGCTCATAGATATGACGGAATCAGATTATGGAATTTACAAGGTAATAACTTCGTTTTTGTGATTGTTTGGTTTTTAACTGCAATAAGTTTTTTATTTTTATATCCCGCTACTTACAATTTGCTAGAAATTCCGTCAGTTTTAAAACCTAAAGTACGTATTTACGGAACTGGAATAATGAGAATCACAAGACATCCACAAGCATTTGGTCAGATCATTTGGTGTTTTGCTCATACTTTATGGATTGGGACATCATTTACATTAATAACTTCTATTGGCTTAATTTTGCATCATCTTTTTGCCATCTGGCATGGGGATAGGAGATTAGCAAATAGATTTGGTGAAGAATTTGAAAAGTTTAAAAACAATACTTCCATAATTCCTTTTTTGGCAATACTTGAAGGGAGGCAAGAATTGAAAATTAAAGAATTTCTGAGGTTATCCCAACTAGGTATATTAATTGCAATAGGCTTACTTTGGTGGTCTCATCAGTATATAAATATTGCTGTTAAAACATTTAATTCATCATTTTTGTCTGAATTTTTCAATTGACAGTTTAAAATCGAAATACAAGTTTTTTATAAAATGCCTCAAGCTTCAGAAATCGCCTGGATAATTCCTGTTTTCCCACTTATTGGAGCTGTGCTTTCTGGCTTAGGACTAATAAGTATCAACAAGAAAATTAATAATTCAAGAGAAATTGTTTCTGTAGGTCTCATCTCTTTCGTAGGCATTTCTGCGGTAATAAGTTATAAAGCTCTGATTGAACAGGTTAATGGTTATCCCCCAGTAGAAAAATTATTTGTGTGGGCTAACGCTGGGGATTTCACAATTCCAATGGGCTTTGTTCTTGATCCTTTGGGGAGTGTGATGCTTGCTTTAGTAACTACAATAACTTTGCTGGTAATGATTTACTCTCATGGTTATATGTCGCATGACAAGGGTTATGTCAGATTTTTTACATATTTAGCACTATTTAGTAGTTCTATGATGGGACTAATAGTTAGTCCAAATTTATTGGAAATTTACGTTTTTTGGGAATTAGTTGGAATGTGTTCTTACTTATTGGTTGGATTTTGGTACGACAGAGATGGAGCTGCACACGCCGCACAAAAGGCATTTGTTGTTAATAGAGTAGGAGACTTCGGATTATTACTAGGCATTCTTGGTCTATTTTGGGCAACAAATAGTTTTGATTTTAATGAAATAGCTACTGGAATTTCTCAATCAATATCTGACAATTCAATACCCATTTGGGCTGCTTTACTACTTTGTTTTTTGGTTTTTTTAGGACCAATGGCAAAATCTGCTCAGTTTCCTCTTCATGTATGGTTGCCTGATGCGATGGAAGGTCCGACACCTATTTCTGCACTTATCCATGCTGCAACAATGGTTGCTGCAGGAATATTTCTTGTGGCAAGGCTACAACCTTTGTATTCAATATTCCCTTCTATTCAATTCATTATTGCTTTAGTTGGTACCATTACTTGTTTTTTAGGCGCCTCCATAGCTTTGACCCAAATGGATTTAAAAAAAGGTTTAGCGTACAGCACAGTTTCTCAGCTTGGTTATATGATGCTCGCAATGGGTTGTGGAGCACCAGTAGCAGGAATTTTTCATTTAGTTACTCATGCTTGCTTTAAAGCAATGCTATTTTTGGGATCTGGTTCAGTAATACATGCTATGGAAGAAGTAGTTGGCCATCAGCCTGTATTAGCTCAAGATATGAGATTGATGGGCGGTTTAAGAAAAAAAATGCCGTATACATCAGCAACATTTTTAATAGGTTGTATTGCAATTAGTGGAATTCCACCGTTAGCAGGTTTTTGGAGTAAAGATGAGATACTCGGAAATGCATTTATATCATTTCCAGCTTTTTGGTTTATAGGACTTTTAACAGCTGGTATGACCTCTTTTTATATGTTTAGGCTTTATTTCTTGACATTCGAAGGAGATTTCAGAGGGGAGAATAAAGAATTGCAAAAAGAGCTCTTAATAGCTTCTAAATCAGATCTAGATGAGGAAAATGAAAAAGAGCATGAAGAACATGGAACTATCCATGAGTCGCCATGGACAATGACATTTCCCTTGGTTTTTCTAGCTGTACCTTCTGTAATTATAGGTTTTATGGGACTTCCATGGGATAGTAAAATTGCAAATTTACTGGATCCTGAAGAGGCAGAGACTGCTGCAAAAGCCTTCGAATTAAGAGAATTTTTGCCTCTAGCAATAGCATCAGTTCTTATTGCATCAGTTGGAATTTTTATTGCTTATCAGGCATATTTTGTGAAAAAAATTAATTTGTCAGTTTTATTTGCCGAAAAATTTCCTAATATCAACCAATTTTTATCCAATAAATGGTATCTTGATGACATTAATGAAAAACTTTTTGTTAAGGGTAGTAGAAAACTTGCAAAAGAAGTTTTAGAAGTTGATTCTAAGGTAGTTGATGGAGTTGTAAATCTTACTGGACTTGTAACTTTAGGAAGTGGAGAAGGTTTGAAATATTTTGAGACTGGTAGGGCTCAATTTTACGCTCTTATTGTTTTTGGAGGAGTAATTTTACTAGTTGCTATATTTGGTTTTCAATCACCTCAAGTATCTTGATTACAATTGTGTGTCTTCACTGTCCATTGGGTGAAAAAATACAGATAATTTCTAGACTTTATTTAAGATAAATTCCTTATTAAATTGAGTACTTATTTTTTTACACATTTTGCGACACAAATGTTGGGAACTTTGGGAGCTGGATTGTCTAATTTTCCATGGTTATCTGCCTCAATATTATTCCCAATTGGTAGTGCATTTGTGATACCTTTTTTCCCAGATAAAGGTGATGGCAAAGAAGTGAGATGGTTTGCATTGTCTATTGCATTAATAACTTTTTTAATAACTGTAGGTTCATATATAAATGGCTTTAATATTAATGATGAAAATGTTCAACTGAAAGAAAATATTAGTTGGCTCCCTGATTTAGGTCTTACTTGGTCTGTTGGTGCTGATGGCATTTCTATGCCGTTAATATTATTAACTAGTTTCATAACTGCTTTAGCAGTTCTTGCTGCATGGCCAGTCAAGTTCAAACCAAAGTTATTTTTCTTTTTGATATTGGTTATGGATGGTGGGCAAATAGCTGTGTTTGCGGTACAAGATATGCTTTTATTCTTTCTAACTTGGGAACTTGAGTTGATTCCCGTATATTTATTACTGGCCATATGGGGTGGCAAAAATAGGCAATATGCAGCAACAAAATTCATTATTTATACAGCTGGCAGTTCTATCTTCATTCTTCTAGCAGCTTTAGCAATGGGCTTCTATGGTACAGAAATTCCTAACTTTGAGTTCTCTCACTTGGCAGCTCAGAATTTTAGTCAAAAATTCCAAATATTATGTTATGTGGGGCTATTAATTGCATTTGGAGTAAAGCTCCCAATAGTACCTCTTCATACCTGGCTTCCAGATGCTCATGGAGAGGCTACAGCTCCTGTCCATATGCTTCTAGCAGGAATTTTATTAAAAATGGGAGGATATGCTCTTTTAAGATTTAATGCCCAATTATTACCCGTTGCTCATGCTCAATTTGCCCCATTATTAATAGTACTAGGGGTAGTAAATATAATTTATGCTGCATTAACTTCTTTTGCTCAAAGAAATCTTAAAAGAAAAATTGCATACAGTTCGATAAGTCATATGGGTTTCGTTCTTATTGGGATAGGGAGTTTTAGTAGCCTTGGAACAAGCGGAGCTATGCTGCAAATGGTTAGTCATGGATTAATCGGTGCAAGTTTATTTTTTCTTGTTGGTGCTACCTATGACAGAACAAAGACTCTTAAACTTGATGAAATGAGTGGTGTAGGACAAAAAATGAGAATAATGTTTGCTTTATGGACTGCTTGCTCCCTGGCTTCCCTAGCTTTACCTGGTATGAGTGGATTTGTTTCCGAATTAATGGTATTTACAGGATTTGTTACTGATGAAGTGTATACACTTCCATTTAGGGTCGTGATGGCCTCTTTAGCAGCTATCGGTGTAATACTTACTCCTATTTATTTACTTTCAATGTTACGTGAAATTTTCTTTGGTAAAGAAAATCCTAAATTAATCGAAGAAAGAAAACTTATAGATGCAGAGCCAAGGGAAGTTTATATTATTGCTTGTTTACTCTTACCGATAATTGGAATAGGTTTGTACCCAAGATTAGTTACTGAAAGTTATATCGCATCTATCAATAATTTAGTAGATAGAGATTTAATCGCAGTTAAAAGTGCTGTGAAAACAAATATCTTTTCAGGAACTAAAAAAAATGATATTTTAAAAGCTCCAACAATATAATTTTTTAAATTAATGCAATATTGTTTTGCATTAAATACTCAACAAGATATCTTATGAATAGATATTTCCTATTCTAAGATAACTTATTTAAACTCCATTGATAGGCAACAATTGGGGCCTAGATTGTTAATTAAGTTTCTCCAAGATGCCGCTGGGAAAGGGGATCTTGATCCATGGGATATTGATGTAATAAGTGTAATAGATAGCTTTCTAGAGCAATATTCACAAACTTTCGGAAGAGAATTAAATAATAAAAGTTCATATCAGAAGGATTTATCTGAGACGAGTGAAGCTTTTTTTGCGGCTTCCGTTCTGGTGAATTTAAAGGCTCAAGTTCTGGAATCTGATGTTTTCAAAGAAAATGATTCAGATTTTGAAGATGATTTTGAGGTGGATGACCAAGATTGGATTGATCAAGAATTTGATATTCCAAAATATCCTGAAAAATATCTGAGGAGAAGGTCAATAGCACAACCAATTCTTAAACGTACAACAACTCTGGGAGAACTCGTAAGTCAGTTAGAGTCAATTGCTGAAGTTATAGAGACCCAAGATCTTTTGCTCATGAAGAGAAAAAGAAATAAAAAATATTCTGATAAGGCTTTAATTTCTCAAGTGAAGTCATTAGCACATCGTGAGAAATTACCTGAAACTACTAAGGCATTAGGTAAATTTATTGATGGGTGGGAAAAAGCATTACAGTGGACAGATTTTGAATATTTAGTTGAGAAATGGCAATCAGTTGTAAAAAATGACTTAGATAAAGATCGTCTTGGGGTCTTTTGGGCTTTGTTATTTTTATCATCTGAAAACAAAATTGAAATTAAACAAATTAATTCTTTATACGGTCCAATTCAAATTAAAAGAATTATTCCTGATGGAGGTTTAGCTCAATTACCCATAGAAAATCTTGAGTTAAACAATGCCTATCCTTCTGCTGTTTAGAGGCTTAATATTAATAGCGTATAATCTTTAAAAAGAGGTTTTTAATTCATGAAGGCAATGATACTTGCAGCAGGTAAAGGTACACGTGTGCAGCCGATAACTCATATTATTCCAAAACCAATGATACCGATTTTGCAAAAGCCTGTAATGGAGTTTCTTTTAGAGCTCTTAAAAGAACATGGCTTTAAAGAAATAATGGTTAATGTTTCTCACCTCGCTGAAGAAATTGAAAATTACTTTCGAGATGGTCAGAGATTCGGTGTGGAGATAGCATATAGTTTCGAAGGTAGAATTGAAGATGGAGAATTAATCGGAGATGCTTTAGGTTCAGCAGGAGGATTAAAAAAAATTCAAGATTTTCAAAAATTCTTTGATGAAACTTTTGTTGTACTTTGTGGTGATGCTTTAGTTGACTTAGATTTGACTGAAGCAGTCAAAAAACATAAGGAAAAGGGAGCAATTGCAAGTTTAATAACAAAAAAAGTAACTAGAGATCAAGTATCAAGTTATGGCGTTGTTGTTTCAGATAGCAATGGGAGAATTAAAGCGTTTCAAGAGAAGCCATCTGTAGATAAAGCATTAGGTGACTCTATAAATACAGGGATTTACCTTTTTGAACCTGAAATTTTTAATTACATACCATCAGGTGAAAAATTTGATATTGGTGCTGATCTCTTCCCTAAACTTGTTGAAATGGATTTACCATTTTTTGCACTTCCAATGGATTTCGAATGGGTAGATATTGGAAAAGTTCCTGATTATTGGAGTGCTATTCGCAATGTCTTACAAGGTAAGGTAAGACAAGTTGAGATACCTGGTAAAGAAATTAAACCTGGAGTTTTTACGGGATTAAATGTTGCAGCTAATTGGGAAGCAGTTGATATTACTGGGCCAGTTTATATAGGTGGAATGACAAGAATAGAAGATGGTGCAACAATTATTGGACCTGCAATGATTGGCCCAAGTTGTTGTATTTCTGAAGGTGCAACAATTGATAATTCAATTATTTTTGATTATTCCAAAATCGGTAAGGGTGTTCGACTTGTAGATAAATTAGTATTTGGCCGTTACTGTGTAGGCAAGAATGGAGATCACTTCGATTTGCAAGATGCATCTTTGGATTGGTTGATAACAGATTCTAGAAGATCTGATATGACTGAGCCATCTCCTCAGCAGAAGGCAATGGCAGAATTATTAGGTACTGATTTGATTAATATTCCAGATTAAGGTCAGCTTTTTCCAGAATCTCAGGGATTAAGTGTTCTGCCTTAACTGCCATTAGATGAATTCCATTCGCGATATTAAAAAAGTCTTGAGCTTGTTCAGCTGCAATTTGAATACCCTCTCCTAATGGGTCGTTGGCATTTTTAAGACGAATTAATATATTTTCAGGAATATTTGCGCCGGGGACGTGTTTATTTATAAAGAGAGCATTTTTATAAGACTTTAATAAGAATACACCTGCAATTACAGGAATCTCGAGTGGTTCAGCTATTTTTTCGCAAAAATTTATTAAATTTTCTTTTTCCATAACCATTTGAGTTTGAAAGAATTGAGCTCCGGCCTCTTTTTTCTTTCTTATTCTATTTTCTAAACTTCTTTGATTTTTGCAGCTTGGATCTGCCGCAGCTCCTGCATATATAAATGTTTTTTTATCAGGAAGTTCCCCAAAAGTAGGATCAATTCCTTTATTGAATGCCTGTATTTGTTGTAGCAATCTTACTGACTCAAACTGGTGTACTGCTTTAGCATCTTGTTGATCCCCCGCTTTGACTGAATCACCTGTAATACATAAGATGTTTTTAATTCCTAAAGCGTTTGCTCCGAGAATGTCAGATTGTAAAGCAATTTTATTACGATCTCTGCATGATATTTGCATTACTGGTTCTATCCCATTTTCCAGTAATAGTTTGGACATTGCCAAGCTACACATTCTCATTACAGCCCTGCTTCCGTCGGTAATGTTAACAGCATGTACCTTATCTTTCAAAAGTTGTGCTATCTTAAGAGATCTTATGGGGTCTCCACCTCTAGGTGGCATTAATTCTGCCGTTATTACCTTGGATTTTTTTTCTAAAGTCTGCTGAAGTTTTGATTTCAATTGCTTTTGTTTCCTATTTGGTTAATAAGTGTAATGAGATTGCTAAACTTAACTAATATAAAAAAGGAACTGTTTAAATGCAAATGGTTGAAGAAGAAGTAAACAACATTGATATGATGGGTCTCTCAACAAGAGAGATGGAAATCATTGATCTCGTAGCTGATGGGCTTACAAATCAAGAAATTGCAGTGAAACTAACTATTAGTAAAAGAACTGTTGATAATCATGTAAGTAATATGTTTACAAAAACAGGTTCAAAAAATAGAGTAGCGCTTTTGAATTGGGCAATGGATAATGGAAAGATTTGTAGAGATGGATTTAATTGTTGTTCCCTTCCAGACTCTGATCAAGATTAGTAACCTTTACTTTCTTTGTATCGTTAGCTAAATCCATTAAACAATAATTTGTAGAACCTAATTCGAAGAGTTCAGCGTATGCTAAGCAGGCATCTTTGTCTGAATCAACAAATCTCAATATTCCTTCCTTGTCGTAAAGACCATACATTTGAAGAAAAGAAAAGCTACTATCAAAATATAAAGAAAATATAAAGGATAACTGGTTCCTTTGACTAGTTATTTTTGAAATTTGTCTAATACTTTTACTCCCATTCTGAAAAAGGTCTGTTAGCAAGACTGAAATTAGAGTAATGTTTCATTCCAGTTATTTCTTTTGATATGAATGATGGGAGTCTTAAATCTTCTTCTTCACTAGATAGTTCAATTTCTGCAATTTCAAGCGGATAATTATTTTCTTTAAAGCAATCTATAATCCAAGATTTTTTTTCAATTTCTAAGAAGAATCTTTCTTTTTTTATTGTATTTGAGAGGTTTGACATTATTGTTTCTCCATCTTTTTGTGGGATGGAGTATTCAAATTCAAAGCTGGTAAAGCTTTCAATATGTTTTTTTAGTGCAATTTTAAAGTCTTTGCCTGTAAACCTTATCCTAATAATCCAATCATCTAAAGTTTTTGATAAGTATCCTTGTTCAATAAAAATTTTTTTAGTGATTAATTTTTTCCAATTATCATTTTTGATAAGAAAACGTCTTTCTATTTCAAGGGCCATTTAATTTTTTGGATCTTTTAGAGATAAATCTCCTTTCCAATCTAGTTTCTTTATTAAAGTATTGTAATAGCTAGTGCTCTTTTTAAACCTAATTATTTTGCAGGGTGATTTTCCTTTTTTGATCTCACAATAATAGGTTTCCTTAATTGTCATACATTTTGAACCGTCTCTCCATAATTTAATTTCACCTTTACTTTTTTTTACTGGTTTAATGATTACCTTACTGGTATTAGGTATAACTATCGGCCTACTTGCTAAACTCATAGGGCATATAGGGTTAATTATCATTGCATCTATACTGGGGTGTACTATTGGACCACCTGCAGCCATTGAGTATGCGGTTGAGCCAGTAGATGTAGATATAATCAATCCATCACCTTTATATTCATTAACCTTCTCATTATCTATTTTAATTTGTATTTGGTTGGTAGGAGAAATATCCTCTTCAACTGATTTAAAATAAAAATCATTTAGAGCATCAAAGCTTTTTATAATTTTTTTTTCAGAACTTTTCCCGCCAATACAAACATTACAATTTAATCTATTACGAGAGTCAATTATATATTCTTCGTTTTCAAGTATTTCAATAAAAGACTTGTCAAATAAAAATTTTTTTTCCTGGGTTAGAAATCCCAAATTACCACCAATATTAATGCTCAATAATGGAATATCATAATAAGCTAATGCATTTGCACATTTCAGGAAGGTTCCATCCCCGCCAAGAACTATGCCTAAATCAGGTTGCGATACTGAATTACAAAGATATTTTTCAATTTCATCTTTATGAAAATCACTTTCAATCCTGTTTGATTTAATATTTTTAGCTTTAAGAACTTCTTCACAGAATTTTGAAGCCTCTAGAGCTATAGAACTATCTGAACGATATGCAATTAGCACTAATGAAAGTTTCATTTAATGCTTTTACCATTTTAATAAATTAAAACTTTCCATATCCACAGTCACCCTATTCCTATAAAGAGATAACAATATAGCTAATCCAACGGCTGCTTCTGCAGCAGCAACAGTAATTACAAAAATCGCAAAAACTTGTCCTTGAATTAAATTATTATCAATATAGGAAGAAAACGCCATCAAATTGATATTTACCGCATTGAGCATTAATTCAATGCTCATTAGAACTCTGACTGCATTTCTGCTATTTAATAATCCCCAAATACCAATGCAAAATAGTGCTGAAGAAACTATCAAAAAAGCTTGAAGAGGAATTGATTCTAAATTCATAATGAGAAAGTCAAAAGGTTAATTTTTATTTGTAAGTAATGGTTCTGATGATTTTTCTATTAACTCTTGATCAACAGGTAGTCCAGTCGAAATATCTTTGCTCATTACATCTCTTCTAGCTAAAACAATAGCCCCAATCATTGCCATTAAAAGTAAAACTGAAGCTACTTCAAATGGGAGTAAATAATCACTAAATAGATGTTCACCAATCCTAATGGTTGATTCTTCTCCAATAGAGTTTTGAGGACTTGCTAGGCTCCATACATTGGTCAAGTCAACTCTTATTAAGAGGCTGAGTAGGGTTAAGCATATCGATGTTGAAATAATTCTTCTCGATTTAATGTCATTGATAGGCTTTAAATCTTCTTTTTTATTGACTAGCATTATTGCAAAAATTATTAATACATTCACTGCACCCACATAAACTAAAACTTGTGCTGCAGCAACAAAACTTGCATTTAAGAGAAGGTATAATCCAGCCACACTCATAAAAACTCCCCCAAGCAGAAAGGCTGAATAAACAATACTCTCGAGCAAAACAACCCCAAGTGCTCCAATAATTACCACTATAGATAGAACTGTAAAACAGATAAATTGTGTGGTTACTGCAATGGACATAAATTAATGGAAATTAATTAGTTGGATTAGAAACTTTATCTTTATTTTCATTGGATTCAGGCCTCATCCAATCATAGACTTCTTCAGGTAATTTACCAACTCTAGTATCTGAAGCTGGGATTTCATGAGGGTCCATTACACCTTTAGGAAGATAGGCAAGTTCTCTTAGTGGTTTTACTGAAGGATCTGTTGTGACATTTGTAGGAAGTCTACCAAGTGCGACATTATCGAAATTTAGATTGTGTCTGTCGAAAGTAGCTAATTCATATTCTTCGGTCATTGATAGACAATTAGTTGGGCAATATTCAACACAATTTCCGCAAAATATACAAACTCCAAAATCTATTGAATAATTTCTAAGTTCCTTTTTTTTGGTTTCTTTATTCATTACCCAATCAACTACTGGTAGATTTATGGGACATACTCTCACACAAACTTCACAAGCAATACATTTATCGAATTCATAATGTATCCTTCCTCTATATCTTTCAGAAGGTATTAATTTTTCATATGGATATTGGACAGTTACAGGTCTTCTTCGAAGATGATCGAAAGTTACAGATATGCCATTGTATAAATATTTTCCAGCATTAAATGCTTCTTTGATATAGCTATTTATTTGGTGAAGGAAATTGTTCATTTTGAAAAATTTACTTAGTTATTTTATTTTAGTGGAATAATTTTAAATTTAAGTATTTTTACTTAAATTTAACCACCAAAGAATTGTGGAAAAGCAAGTTTTAACCCTGCAGTTATCAAAAGATTAGCAAGAGAAATTGGAAGAAGAAACTTCCATCCTAAATCTAAAAGTTGATCTATTCTCACTCTAGGAGTTGTCCAACGTAATAATATTGCGATGAAAACTAAAAGATATGCTTTCAATACAGTCATTACAATTCCTATTGATGCAGTAAACACCTCTATGAAAGGTGCATTAATTGGCAAATTAAGAAATTTAGCTATTAATTCAACTGGAATAGGAAAACCCCATCCTCCCAAATAAAGTATTGATACTAATAGTGCTGAAAGAATTAAATTAATGTAACTACCCAAGTAGAACAATGCGAATTTCATCCCGGCATATTCAGTTTGATATCCTGCAACTAATTCTTCTTCAGCTTCAGGTAAGTCAAATGGAAGTCTTTCACATTCAGCAAGGGCACAAATCCAAAATACTATGAAACCAACGGGTTGTCTCCAAATGTTCCAACTTAGGATTCCAGCACCACTTTGTTGGTTAACAATGTCAATTGTACTTAGAGAATTTGTCATTAGTACAATAGCTAGTACTGATAAGGCTAAAGGTATTTCGTAACTTATTGATTGAGCTGCTGCTCTTAAACCTCCTAATAACGAATATTTATTATTTGATGCATATCCACTCATAAGAAGTCCAATTGGCTGGATACTGCTTAAAGCGATCCATAGGAAGATTCCAATACCAACGTTACTTATTAAAAGATTTTGTCCAAAAGGAACAATTAGCCATGAGAGAATCACTGGGACAAGAACTAATATAGGTCCTGCAGTGAAGAGAATTCCATCTGCTTTAGCAGGAATAATATCCTCTTTAACAAGTAACTTAAGACCATCTGCAATTGGTTGGAGTACTCCAAGCGCTCCTGCATATTCTGGGCCTATTCTTTGTTGAGCAGCAGCAGATATTTTTCTTTCAAGCCAAACTGTTACTAAAACACCAACAACTGCAGCTACTAAAACTAATAGCATAGGTAGTGGGAGCCAAATTATATGAGCAATTTCACTAGAAAGGCCAAAACCTTTTAAGAATTCATTAAAACTATATTCGAGGTCTAATCCGGATTCCAAAATTTTTGAGTTATTTACTTAATACATTAACTCTTCATAAACAATATGTGTGTTTTTTATGAAAAGCTGCAAATATTATTCTCTATTTTCTAGGCTGATCCAATCTCTTGGCGATGAACCAGTATAGATTTGCGATGGTCTAAAAATTCTATTTGCTCCAAGTTGCTCTCTCCAATGTGCTAACCAACCAGCAACTCTAGATATGGCAAAAATTGGAGTAAATAAATCACGAGGAATACCAAGTTTTCTATAAACAAGACCAGAATAAAAGTCCACATTAGGGAATATACCCTTAGGTCCAAGTTTTGGTATTGCCTCTGCTTCTAGTGATTTAGCAACTTCATACATTTCATCTGCTCCAAACCTAATAAAGAGCTCTTCTGCCAGTTTTTGAAGAATAATTGCTCTGGGATCTTTGACTTTGTATTCTCTATGACCGAAACCCATTATCTTACTTTTATTTTTTATTGCATTATCCAAAAAAGAAGCCACATTTTCTGAGGTTTTGATTTCCTCTAGCATTGCAATTACATCCTCATTTGCTCCGCCATGGAGAGGGCCAGCCAAGGTTCCTACTGCAGAGGCAATTACAGCATATGGGTCTGTAAGAGTGCTTGCGGTTACTCTAGCGCTAAATGTACTAGCGTTTAAACTATGTTCGGCATGTAGAATTAAACACCTATCAAATACTTTTGCAGCTATGGGATCTTGTTCTTTTTCAGTTAGCATGTAAAGAAAATTTGAAGAGTAAGATAAATCATCTCGAGGTTGAATAGGGTCTTGTCCTTTTCTAATAAGTTGAAACGCAGCAATCATGGTGGGTATTTTTGCTATTAGTCTTATCACTGCGTTGTAAATGTAATTAGGATCATCTATTGCTCTACGTGAATAGAAAAGTCCCAAAGAAGCTGCACTAGATTGCAGAGCGTCCATAGGATGTCCTGTCGCAGGGAAACATTTCATCATATCTCTGACTCTAAAACTTAACCTGCGATGCATCTGAACTTCTTGTTCAAAATCTCTGAGTTGAATAGCTGTTGGCAATTCACCCCAAATCAATAGATAAGCAGTTTCTAAAAAACTGCTTTTCTTGGATAGTTCTTCTATGGAGTATCCTCTATACAATAATTTGCCTTTGTTGCCGTCTATATCACAGATCGATGAATTAGTTACTGGAACACCTTCTAATCCTTGTTTTAAAATTATTTTGTTGCTATCCAATTTCTTAATTCAATATCAAATAGTTATAGATTAAAGATAGTCAAATAATTTTTAATTAACCACAAGTTATTAACGTCACCAAAATTTAAATTGATTGTGTTTGAAGCTTTTTTGAATAATCTTATTAAAGTATTTTTAAAGTTGTTTCTTTAAAAAGAATTGGATTTTTTTCAGGAATAGATTGTTTTATGATTTCTAGAGATTCTTCATTTGATATTTTTAAAATATTCCTAATAAGAAAATTAAGATCTTTCAAATCTTTAAAATATTCAATTTTGTTAGAATTTGTATCTTTGACATCAACTTTTGCATAAAGAAAATCAGATTTATTTTTATTATTTTTTAGGTTAAAAAACTTTTTTGATATTGTTTCTAGTTTTTTACTATCAATTAAATAATTACTAATGATTTGTAAATCTCCAGATTCTATTGAATAGATATTTTCATAAGTTAATTCTTTTATTACATCGTTTTTTTCTGCAAGTATATTTTTGGAATATATCGAGTAAATATCTTCATTTTTTTTCAAAGTGTATTTATTGAAATCTTTTATTTTTTTCATATCACTTAAATCAAGTTTATCTTCAGTATTTTTTTCAAATGCAATCAGCCATTCTTTATTTGAATTGAGAATTAAAATATTTTTATTATTTTTTTGATTAAACTCTTCACAAAAACTTTTTTCAAAATCATTTATTAAAGGTTTGAGATATTTGTCAAAACTTTTTATATCACTAAAAATTGAAATTTCATGATTATCATTATTAGTATCCTCCTCATTTATTAGCTTTTCGTAAGAATGAATACCAAGATTTTTTTTATTATTAATTAAATATGATTTCAAAATTAATTGATTATTTTTTAAGTCAAATGTTGTAGCAATAACATCGTCATTTTTTTCGGGAAAAATTTCATTATTAAAAAATATACTTTGCGCAAATTTTTTTGTAAATAAGATATTATTTTGATTTTGAAGTCCAAAAAATTCTTTCTCATATTCAAATTTTTTTTCTGTAAAATCTTTACTAGAGTCAATACTATTTATTATTAATTTCTTATCTGAAGAAGCAATAATATAATTATCTTCTGTAAGATATATAAACTTAAGAAAATTTATTTTATTTTCCCTATAAATTGTTATTATTCCATTATTTTGATCGATTTGATTAGTCAGATTTAATATATCATCTATTTTTTTGTCTGGCTTAATTTTAAAAACCATCAAAAAATCATCTTTATGCGTTGTATTATTTTCAAAAGTTGAAATTAAAAGTTCATTATTATAAATTTCTTCTAATTGATTGTTGCCTAAATCTATACCTAGGTAATCTAATATAGAATCTTTTATTAAAACAAAGTAATCTTGAGTTTTTGGATTTTTATCATTTTTAATATTATTAATAATATTAGAACTATCTAAATTTGAAATGAATAATAATTTATTGTTTTGAGGTATATATTTGAAGATATTTAGTTGCTCAATATTTGTACTTTGCTCCTCATTTTTATTAGCAGAAACTTTTTTAAAACTAAAAAAAAGTAATAAAGATATTAAAAGTATTATTGCTACTACTCTAAGTTTCATTATCAATGTTTATTTTTATTTTTAACAATAAACTTCCTACTGCAACTTAATTTATTAAATTGTAAATAATACATAATTTATCCTATAAATTGGGAAGTTATCCAAAATCTATAAATGCTTCTAGTCTCAATGATTGGTTTAATTCTGAGAAAGAAGATCCAGTTTTGATTGATGTAAGAGAACAGTCAGAGCTTGAAATAGCTAGTTTCACAAAAGAATTTTTACATATACCAATTAGTAAAGTCACATCTGAATACGTTGAAGAAATATTTACTGGTTTATTAGACAGAGAAATTGTAGTTACCTGTCATTCAGGAATAAGAAGTTATAACTTTTCTCAATGGTGCTTGGATAATAATATTGTGAGCGAAATATGGAATTTGGAGGAGGGTATTGATGGATGGAGTAGATATATTGACCCATCGATTCCAAGGTATTGATTAAATATCTAGTGAAGATGAAACAGTATTAACATCTTTATCGCCTCTACCAGAGCAATTGATAACTATATGAGTATCTTTTTCAAGAGTAGGGCATAATTTATCTAACCAAGCAAAGGCATGGGAAGTTTCAAGTGCAGGTATAATTCCTTCTAGTTCACTAACAAGTCTTAAAGCATCCAACGCTTCTTGATCTGTGACTGATCCATATTCTGCTCTACCTATATCTTTTAAATGGCTATGTTCAGGTCCTACGCCAGGGTAATCTAAACCTGCACTTATTGAGTGAGCTTCTTGTACTTGACCATTATCATCTTGTAAGAGAAGACTCATTGATCCATGCAAAATTCCAACTGACCCTTTAGTGATAGTGGCTGCATGTTTGTCAGTATCAACTCCGCTTCCTGCCGCTTCAACTCCAATAAGACGCACAGAAGTTTCTTTAACAAAAGGATGGAAAAGCCCCATTGCATTTGATCCACCACCTACACAAGCAAGCAAAATATCGGGAAAAGATCCAAACGATTCCAAACATTGTTTTTTAGTTTCTTCACCTATAACTGCATGAAAATCCCGCACAATCTTTGGGAAAGGGTGTGGGCCTGCAACAGATCCTAAAATGTAGTGTGTGGTTTCGACATTAGAAACCCAATCTCTAATCGCTTCACTAGTAGCATCCTTAAGTGTTGCAGTTCCAGAATTTACAACTTTAACTTCAGCTCCTAGAAGTTTCATTCTGAAAACATTAAGGGATTGCCTTTTTATGTCTTCAGCACCCATGTAGATAATACATTTCAAGCCAAATCTCGCACAAACAGTAGCAGTAGCAACTCCATGCTGACCTGCTCCAGTTTCTGCAATTATTCTTTTTTTGCCCATTCTTATTGCCAATAAAGCTTGTCCAAGGGCATTATTAATTTTGTGAGCACCAGTATGATTTAAATCTTCTCTTTTAAGCCATATCCTAGGAGTTGCTTTTTTAGTTTTGTAATGTTCAGTAAGTCTTTTGGCTTCATAAAGTGGTGTTTCTCTTCCTACATAAGTCTTAAGTAGATGATTTAATTCTTCTACAAAAAGTTTATCTTTCCATGCATTAGATGCAGCTGTTTCAAGCTCAAAAAGAGCAGGCATTAACGTTTCAGGAACATATTGACCACCATATTTTCCGAATCTGCCCTCTTTGGAGGGTTGATTTAAATCGTCATTTTTATAGTTTTGATCTTTGCGAGAAAATGTACTTACCACTTTTTTTATAGAATAAGTATTAACTAACTATAGATTATATTGAAAATAATGGGGAAAAAGAATTGGATCGAATTTGATAATCAAGAAAAAAAATCTGAAGAAACAGCTAAGGTAGATACTTTCAATAAAAGATCAAAAATAAATATTTCAAAACAAAAAAAAGGTAAAAAGGGCAAGACTATAACTTTAATTAGAGGTTTAGGCACTGAGGATGAAATCTTATTAAAAGAATTACTAAAAAAAATTAAAGTTTTTTGTGGGACTGGAGGAACATTAATTGATAGAAATATCCAGTTACAGGGTGATATGGTATCGAAATCAATTGAGTTTCTTCGTAAAGAGGGATTTCATAATTTATGAAGCAAGGGTTAGGATAGGTTTTTAATTTTGATGATGCAAAAAATGAAAGAACAAGATCAAACAAAGTCAACCAATATAAAGTGGCATAATTTAACTATTGATAGAGAAAAGTTAGAGAAAATGAGAGGTCATAAAGGTATGGTTATCTGGTTTACAGGTTTATCTGGTTCTGGTAAAAGTACTTTGGCCAATGCTTTAAATGAAATTTTACACTTAGATGGTTTTTCGACTTATGTGTTGGATGGAGATAATATTAGACACGGTTTATGTAAAGATCTTGGTTTTTCGGATGAAGATAGAGAAGAAAATATAAGAAGAATTGGAGAAGTTGCGAATTTATTTATGAATGCTGGGATAATAACTATTACGGCATTCGTTTCGCCATTTATTAGCGATAGAGATAAGGTTAGAAAAATTATTGGATCTGAGGATTTTATTGAAGTTTATTGTGCTGCTGATATTACAGTTTGCGAAAATAGGGATACTAAAGGTCTTTATAAGAAAGCTCGTTTGGGTGAAATAAAGGAATTTACAGGGATTTCTAGTCCATATGAAGCTCCTCATAAACCAGAAATTGTTGTTGATACAGGTTCGCTAGATTTAAATGATTCCGTTGAAAAAGTTGTTAACTACCTTAAAAAAGAAAACTTTCTTAACAAGGCCTAATAGAAAAATATTAGTTCATTTATTTTGAAGATAATTGTCAGGTCCAATAGTTGATAACTTACTATTTTTTGTTCTTACCTGTGTATGAAGATTTTCTCTGAATTCTTTTAAATTTTTCTTTATGGATTCATCAAATAAACTGATCATCTCTATTGCCAATAATCCAGCATTCTGACTTCCATTTATTGCAACTGTTGCAACTGGAATCCCAGCGGGCATTTGAACGATTGATAAAAGAGAGTCAATCCCCTTAAGTGTCTTACTCTCTACTGGTACTCCAATTACAGGAATGCAAGTTATGGATGCTAGCATTCCTGGAAGATGAGCAGCACCACCAGCTCCGGCAATTATTACTTTTATGTTTTCTGATTCTGCATTTTTTGCATATTCCATCATTTCAATAGGTGTTCGATGGGCAGAAAGTATACAAACTTCAGTTTTTATTTCAAATTCTCTTAAAATGTCAATGGCTGGCTTCAATGTTTTTAGATCTGAATCACTACCCATTACGACAGCAATTTTATAAATTTCTTTAGAATTCAATTCTGACAAAATAACAAATCAATTCTTTCCTATAATGGCGTGCAATGAATTTGGCGCCAGTTAGTTAGTATAAAAAGAAGAAATTTTCATAGAATATTATGACGTCAAATAAGATTATCGAAAAAAGTGAAGTTAAGGAGTATTTTAATGGTACTGGCTTTGAAAGATGGAATAAAATTTATAGCAAATCTGATGAAATTAATACAGTGCAGAAAAATATTAGGAAAGGACATCAGAAAACTGTAGATGATGTAGTCTCATACATCAAAAATTATCCTGAACTATTAACAAAAAGTTATTGTGATGCAGGATGTGGTGTAGGAAGTCTCTCCATACCTTTACTAAGACTTGGTATAAAAGAACTGCAGGTAAGCGATATTTCTTCTGAAATGATTAAAGAAACAAAAAAACGCATTAATGAATTAGGTTTGAATCAAGTTAAAATCAAATATGAAGTCTGTGATCTGGAAAAATTAAAAGGATTATTTGATGTTGTAGTTTGTTTGGATGTATTTATTCATTATCCTCAACCGGTAGCAGAAGAAATGGTCCAACATTTATGCGACTTAAGCAAAGAAAAACTAATCGTTAGCTTTGCGCCTTATACTCCTGTTCTTGCTGTTCTAAAAAATATTGGTAAATTATTTCCTGGACCAAGTAAAACTACAAGAGCATATACATTGAAAGAAAAGGGCATTATTAATGCTGCTAAAGAAAGGGGATTTAAAGTTGTTAAAAAGAAATTAAATCAAGCTCCTTTTTATTTTTCAAAACTAATTGAATTCGAAAAAATTTAATAATTTATTTTACTAAATGATTTTCAAGTGCATAACGAACTAATTCGGTTCGGCTAGATGTACCTGTTTTGATAAAAAGTCTACTTACATATTTCTCAACATTTCTAATAGATGTTTCAAGCTGTCTTGCAATTTCCTTGTTCATCAGACCCTCTGCTACTAGTTGAAGTACACTTGCTTCTCTTGGAGTAAAACTAGGAAGATTTATTTTATTTTCTGGATTAGTCTGGTTTTGGTCTGTGAGCATTGATTTTATTTCAGTAATTTGTTTCGCCATTTTGCTTACATCAATATCTGCGAATCGTGCTGCTTCTTTTAGTAAACGTTCTTGTCTGTTGATTACATTTTTAACTCTTGCAGCTAATTCATCAGGGTCGAAAGGTTTGGAAATATAATCATCAACTCCAGCAAGATAACCTTCGGTTCTGTCTAGAGTCATTCCTTTTGCAGTTAGGAAAATAACTGGAGTTCCTCCTAATTTTTCATCCTCTCTAATTTTTTCTAATAAAGCATAACCGTTGGCTCGGGGCATCATAACATCGCTAATTATCAGATCGGGGAAAACTGTTTGAGCTTTTTCCCAACCATCCTCTCCATCAACTGCAATAAATATTTCAAAGCCTTCATCTTCTAGAAATGTTTTAACAGCTGTTCTTAAACCAGGCTCATCATCAACTAATAAAATTCTTGATTTTCTTACCGGTTCATTATTTATTTGATTAATTTCATTCATTTTTTAAATTCTTTAATTTGATTTTCTAGTAATAAAAGAATTTTATATACTAAACATAATGCTATCAACACCCATACTACTAGACTATCAATCTTCGACTCCTTGCTCTAAAGATGTTGTTGATTCTATGAAACCTTTTTGGAGTGAGATATTTTCTAACCCTGCAAGCAAATCTAATTTGGCGGGGATTAACGCAAGCGCTATATTGGAAGCCTCAAGAGAAAAAATAGAACAAAATTTATTTCTTAAGAATAAAAAAGTTATTTTTACAAGCGGGGCAACTGAATCTAATAACTTAGCTTTATTAGGTTTTGCTAGAAATTACTATAAAAAAACTGGAAATTATGGGCATATTATTACCTTAAAAACAGAGCATAAAGCTGTTTTAGAGCCCCTAAACCAACTAAAAAAAGAGGGATTTATGGTTTCAGAAATTAATCCTGAGAAAGATGGCTTAATTTCAGAAGGACAATTCAAAAAAAACATAAGAGAAGATACATTTCTGGTTAGTGTCATGTTGGCAAATAACGAAATAGGAGTTATTCAGCCAGTAGATAATATTTCAAAGATATGTAAATCGAGAGGAATAACTTTTCACTCTGATTTCGCACAATGTTTAGGTTATATCGAGTTAGACAATCTTTTATCAGATGTAAATATGATAACGATGAGTTCTCACAAAATATATGGTCCTAAAGGGATAGGACTTCTTTTGATTGATGAAGAAATTAATCTTGAGCCTTTAATTGTTGGAGGAGGTCAGGAATATGGTCTCAGGTCTGGTACATTACCTCTTCCGTTAGTAGTTGGCTTTGCTAAGGCAATAGAGATAGCAGTTTTTAATCAGAAAAATAATGCTAAGAAATTACTTTTGTACAGAAATAACCTTTTAGAGGGTTTGTTAGAAAATAATTCTGGTTTATTAATTAATGGCTCAATAGAAAAAAGATTACCTCACAATTTAAATTTGACTATATTGGATTTAAACGGCGCAAAGTTTCACAAACTTTTAAAATCTAAAATAATTTGTTCTAGTGGATCTGCATGCAGTAATGGTGAACCATCTCATGTTTTACTAGCCTTAGGTAGATCTTTTAAAGAAGCAGAATCTTCAATAAGATTAAGTATTGGATTAAGCACTAATTTAAAAGATATAAAACAAGCAATACAAATTCTTACATATACAATCAAATCATTACGTTAGAAATTATTGGCTCCTTATTTTAATTGAGCAATTCTTAATTTTGCACTTCTAGCTCTTTTATTTAGTTCGACTTCTTGCTCGGAAGGAGTTATCGGCTTTTTTGTCAGGTTTTTTAGTCTTTGATCATTTTTAAAATAGTTTTTAACTAACCTATCTTCCAGGGAATGAAAACTAATAATAGAAATAATTCCGCCTGGCAAAAGCCATTCAGGGACAACTTGCAAAAATTTTTCTAATACTTCAATTTCTTTATTAACGGCAATTCTTAGTGCTTGAAATGTTCTTGTTGCTGGGTGTATTTTTTTATATCTTTGTTTTGGTGGGAAGCAGCCAGCAATAGAATAAGCTAACTCTTTTGTCCCAGAATATTTCCCATTATCCTTCAAATGCATTTTTATTTTCCTAGCAATCTTTCTCGATAGTCTCTCATCTCCATATTTATAAATTAGGTTAGCTAAATCTTTTTCATTTAAAGCCTTAATTAATTTCTCTGCATCAACCTCAAGAGAAGGATTCATGCGCATATCAAGAGGTCCATCTTTTTGGAAACTAAATCCTCTTTTAGGCTCATCAATTTGGTTACTATTTACTCCAAGATCTGCAATCACAAAAGAAACTTTTTCTTTTGGTACAAAATCCGCAAAATTTGAAGCCCTTATATCAATCCTATCTTTAAATTCATCAAGTTTTTTTGATGCTGATTTTCTCGCGAATGGATCTTGATCAAGTCCAATTATATTTAAATCCGAATATTTGCTCAATAAATGATAAGAGTGTCCGCCTCCGCCTAAAGTTGCGTCTATTCCTTTAAGTTGATTGTTATGTATTAATGGGTAATGCTCTAATGAAGCCATAATCTCATCTGTCATGACTGATTTATGATTGAAAAAAGATGAATCAGATAGGTCAGTTTGCATAACTTTCGACTAAGATTTATTTAGAAGTTAAATTTTGAATGGCTCAGCTAGAGACTAGAACAGAACCAATGGTGGTCAATTTTGGCCCTCACCACCCCTCAATGCATGGGGTTTTAAGGTTAGTTGTAACTCTTGATGGTGAGAATGTCATTGATTGTGAGCCAGTAATTGGATATTTACATAGGGGAATGGAAAAGATAGCTGAAAATAGGACAAATGTAATGTACGTCCCTTATGTAAGCAGAATGGATTATGCAGCAGGAATGTTTTATGAAGCTATTGTAGTAAATGCCCCTGAAAGATTAGCTAATATTCCAGTTCCTAAAAGAGCTAGTTACATCAGAGTTTTAATGTTGGAACTTAATCGCATTGCTAATCATCTTTTATGGCTTGGTCCCTTTTTAGCAGACGTAGGAGCTCAAACTCCATTTTTCTATATTTTTAGAGAAAGAGAAATGATTTATGATCTTTGGGAAGCTGCTACTGGACAAAGGCTAATAAATAATAATTTCTTTAGGATAGGTGGTGTTGCATGTGATCTTCCATACGGATGGTTAGAAAAATGTATAGACTTTTGCGATTGGTTCGGTCCTAAGATAGATGAATACGAAAAATTAATCACAAATAATCCAATTTTTAGAAAAAGAATTGAAGGTCTCGGAACAATACAAAGAGACCAGGCAATTAATTGGTCTTTGTCTGGCCCAATGCTTAGAGCTTCTGGAGTTTCCTGGGATTTAAGGAAAGTAGATAGTTATGAATGTTATGACGATTTTGATTGGCAGATTGCTTCAGAAAAAGAAGGAGATTGTTATGCAAGATATCGAGTAAGAGTTGAAGAGATGAGACAATCCCTAAGCATCATTCGACAAGCCTGCAAAATGATTCCAGGAGGTCCAACAGAAAATTTAGAAGCCCAAAGAATGGCGACTGAAGATAAGAAGAGTGAAATATTTGGTATTGACTATCAATATGTAGCTAAGAAGGTTGCTCCAACTTTTAAAATTCCTAACGGAGAATTATATACAAGATTAGAGTCCGGAAAAGGAGAAATAGGTGTATTTATTCAAGGAAATAATGAAGTTACCCCATGGAGATTTAAAATCAGAGCAGCTGATTTAAATAATCTGCAAATATTACCTCATATTCTTAAAGGTGCGAAGATCGCCGATATTATGGCAATCCTTGGCTCAATAGACGTCATTATGGGATCTGTTGATAGATAAGTTCTTTAAATGAAACCCTCTGATTGGTTAATATTGCAGAAGAAGGTAAGATTTGGTGATTGTGATTCTGCAGGTGTAGTTCATTTTCATAACTTATTAAAGTGGTCGCACGAAGCTTGGGAAGAAAGTATTGAAATTTATGGGATTCCTTCTCAAGATATTTTTCCAGATTTTTCTATACGTAAAAGTCAAATTATTTTTCCCATAGTAAATTGTGAAGCAAACTTTCTTGCGCCTATAAAAATTGGAGATTTATTAAAAGTAAAAATTGCTCCTCATAAAATTAATACTCATTTGTTCCAAGTAAATAGCTTTTTTATAAAAAATGGAAATAAAGTAGCCGAAGGGAAAATTATACATTGTTCTTTAGAAGTTGATTCAAGAAATAAAATAGCACTTCCCGATCAGTTAGAAAGATGGATAGAGGCTTCAAATGTAAGTACAAATTTAAAAGAATGCTAATTATTATTTTTTAAATTTATAGTTTATTTTTTCTGTACTGGTATTTTTGTTTTTAACAATCCACTTTTCAGGCTTTTCATATTTAGGCCAACTTTGAGAAAATTTTTTTAATAAATTTAAAGAAATTTCAATATTTTTATTATTTGTAAGTTCTTTAAATTCAACAATTACTTTAATTTTATTTCCCCATAATTTGTTAGATACTGTTGAAATATTGAATTTGTTAATTGGGATATTTTCTTTCATAATGAAATCATTTAATCTAGATTCAATTACTTCTGGAAAAACGGTTTCTCCTCCTGAATTAAAAGCTTTATCACTTCTTCCAAGAAAGTTTAAATATAAAGAATTATTGATTTGATTAATTTCACCTAAATCACCGGTTTGCCACCACCCATTTTTATTTTTGAAATTTTCAGTTTTTAAAGAGTCTATTATTTCGATTCCAATTCTGGCTGATTTTATCTCGATTAATCCTTGTGCGTTAATTCTTATTTTTGTATCAGGTAGTATTTCTCCAACATTTTTAAAACCCATTAAGAATTCTTTTGGTTTTAAACTCGTAACCATTGCTGCTGTTTCAGTTGAGCCGTAACAAGGTGCTAATTTTATTTTTTCTTGTATACATTGTTCTACAGTTTCGTCTGAAATTGAAGCTCCACCTACCCAAATTAGATCAAAAATTTTTAGCCAACTAATTCCATCTTTTTGAGCTAAAAGTCTTTGTAATTGGGTAGGTACTAATGACGTAATCAAGTGTTTTTTGTTTTTTTTAGATTTAATTGTAAAAAGCAAAAGTTCTCGAGTCTTTTTTATCAAATTCGGGGAAATATTAATGCAATCACATCCCCAAGTTTGACTTCTAAAAATTGGCATTAATCCACTTATATGGTTAAGGGGTAAAGTATTTAAAATTAAGCAGTTTTGCAATTCAAATCCTTGCTCTATTAGCCATTGACCTGATGTAGCTGCAGATAATTTAAGATTATCTAAATGGTGAAAACATTTTCTCGGTTTTCCAGAACTCCCACTACTGTTTAAGATAATTGCTGGCCCATTTTCAGTAATTGAATCTAATACATCTTTGTCTTCATAAAATTTGTTTTTTACATAAATAATTTTATTCTCTTTAATTTTTTCAATAATTTTCTCTACAGATTGAGTTTCATTATTTTCAACTTCAATAGTATGAATTTTATTTTTCATAGTAGATCCCATATCTTTTTTGCTTCATTTAAAAATAGAAACGAATTAGGGAATTTATTCATTGCTAAACCAGGAACTTTTGGAGTTGGTCCTCGTAATTGTAGAGACGATAAATGATAAAGCCATCTCTTCCCTATACCAGTTTCAAATGAGGTACTTATAGATATTAAAGCTTTTTTATTTTCTAATTCTCTTAAAAGCTTAACTGGATTATTTTCTTGCGAAGGCCTTCGAATTTGCCAACCTTTCCACTCATTAATCAAAGTTGGAAATTTTAAAAGTGATTCGTCTAAGGCTATAGGGATTTTTTTGTTGAGTTCTGTCATTCCATCAATATCATCAACACATAGCGGTTGTTCTAACCAATCTATATTTTTGTTATCCTTCAAAATATCAGCCCATCTATTAGCTATCTCTCTTCCCCAAGAACCATTAGCATCTATTCTTAACTTAATATTATTGCCTATTTGGCTTAAAATTTCTTCTAAACTTGCTTCTTCCTCATGATTATTTTTTAATGCTACTTTCCATTTTATGGTTACTGATTTTCCAATATTAGATTGTCTTTTTTTAATTTCATTTAGATCTGAAATTACATTTTCAGGATTTAACAGAATGGCTGTTTTATCAATTTCATCAAAGTCATAGTTTTCTTTAAAAATTATTTTTCCATTTATCTCAGCTAATGCAGAATTTATTGCAGATTGAATGCATGGGTGAAAAATATTTATTTGCTCTGATAAATTAAATACTTCTAAATACTCAGGGATCATATCTAGTTGTTTCGCACACTTTTTTAAGTCTTCTTTATACAGCGGTGAAACTTCTCCAAACCCTATTTTTTTTTCATTACTTGTTAATTTAATTATCCAACCCGATTTTGAAAGGTAAGTGCTTTTAGAATTTTCTACTTTGGTAGATAACTTAAAGCCATAAGATTTTTTTTGAAATATTAAGTTCATTTATTAAGCAAGTAATTAAATATTAATCCTGTGATTAAGCCAACTCCATTAAGAGTTTGAAATTTTATTGCAATGAATTTGCAATTTTTTATTGCAGTAGGTTTTTTATATGAAGATCTTAATAAATTTATAAGTCTGATTGCTTGAGGAAAACTAATCAAATAAAGAATACAAAACACTGGAATAAATCCAGTAACTATAGTGAAAAGTTGAAAAATATATATTGTAAAAATTATCCAAGGCACAAATTGAGAACCTTTTTTTGCCCCTAAGCGAACTAAAGGTGAATTTTTCCCATGCTTTTTATCTTCAGGAATTTGATGAAAATGAGAACAAAATAATACAAGAGTTGTTGCCAAGGAAGGTCCTGAACCAAGTAATAAAGAAATTTTCCAGGGAATATCTTCGAAGTAAATATTAGATGGATTTAACGCAATTAAGACTGCAGAGTAAGCAAAAGGTCCAAATGCAAGCCAGCATAGTGGTTCTCCTAAACCTTGATAGCCAAATCTAAAAGGAGGACCTTGATATAAATATCCTAAGAAGCAGCAAGCTGTCACTAAACTTAAAATGTTTATACTTGTTGATAATGAAATAAATGAAATTATTAATAAACCAATAACTAACGATGTATATGCAATAAATGAAATTATTTTTTTATTTTTTACAAGATTTACAATTGAATGGAATTTAAATTCATCGATTCCTGTTTCTGCGTCGAATAAATCATTAGTTAGATTTTCCCAAATTAATATCAAAATTGCAGCTAAAGTAAATGCAATCAAATTATAAATTTTTACCTTTTCATATTGATTGAGTAAATAAGCCCCTGTTATGAAAACCGGAAGTATGGCAACAGAATAAAGAGGCCATTTTATTGCTTGTTTCCATAATTTTTTTTTATCTTCGTCCATTTTTAATTAACGCATAAAATTAGATAATTATTAAATGTAGTTTATAAATTGAGTTACATTTTTTACTTTATTGCATGATTTTTAGTTATTTTCAATAAGTAATGAAAAATGATTTAAACTTAACAGATTTTTTAAAAGATGTATTTTCCTCTTTCGATAAGAAAGTGGAAAATACTGGATTAGTAAGTATTTGTGTTGAGATTCCTTGTATTGATTTATTTCAAGTATATGAATTGTTTATAAATAAATATTCGTTTTCTTCATTTTGGGAGGAATCTGATGGCATTTCATATATTGCTTTCGAGAAATGTAAATATATTACTTTGGATGGTCCAAAAAGATTTGAATTAGCGAAAGAGTTTAATTCTGAAAATTTTAAAAATTTAATTAACTTAACTAATGAATCACATAATTCTGCACTTTCAAAAATAATTTATTTATTTTCTTTTTCTGAAAATTTGAATAATAAGAATTTATCTTCAGATGTCCCAAGTTTGGAAGCTATCTTACCAAAAATATTAATTATTAAAAGTGATAAGAATTGCTGGTTAAGAATCAATGGTCATGTTGCAGGTAAATCATCATTAAGAACATTAATTGAAGAAATATGGACAATTAGAAATCAAGTTATTAATTCTGGCTCAGAATTAATAAAATTATCTAGCTTAAAAACCAGTTTTGATTTATCTATAATTGATGATTTCTTGCACTCCTTAAGAACTTCTAATACAAATTTCAAAAAAGTAGTAAATAGAGGAATTCAATTAGTAGAGAAAGGTATCCTCGAAAAGATAGTTTTAGCAAATAGGATTAAAATAAAAATTAAAAATGAATTATATTTAGTAGAAATTTTAAAAAGATTAAAAAAGAATCAACCAAATACATGCAGATACGTTTGGAAAAGGAATAGTAAGGATATTTTGTTTGGAGCATCTCCAGAAAAATTATTTTCTTTTACTAAACCTAATTTAACTTTGGAGGCTCTTGCTGGAACTATCTCTACTAATTCAAATTTTAAGAAACTCCTAAAAAGCCCTAAAGACTTAAAAGAACATAATTATGTAATACAGTATTTGATTAAATGTTTAGAAGTTTCAAAAATAACAAACTTTCAAAAAAGTGATATCAAGGTGAATTCATTTGGAGATATTTCTCATTTGCAGACACTAATTTTCTCTAAAGTTGAAAATATATGTCCTTTTGAATTGCTTAAAAACTTACATCCATCTCCGGCTGTTTGTGGATACCCAAAAAATGCAGCATTGGATTGGATAAACATTCTTGAGTCTTTTCCTAGAGGAAATTATGCATCTCCAATGGGTTGGGTTGATGCGTCAGGAAATGCTGCATTTCTTTTAGCGATTAGAGGGGCTAGGTATATTGACGAAAATATTGAATTTACTGCCGGTTCAGGTATAGTTTCAGGCTCCGTTTTAGAGAAAGAAATAGATGAGATTAAATTAAAATTTGAATCTATAGTAAAACAAATATTTTTAGCTAAAAATCCTAGATGATTTCCACTAATTTTTCGATAACTTCATCTGAAACATTCTTATTAGATAAATTTTCTATTTCTCTTAAACCTGTTGGACTGGTTACATTAATCTCGCTAAGCATTCCATTTATTACATCAATTCCTACAAAAAATAAACCCTCATCTTTGAAGTGTTGAGATAATTCTGAGCAGATACTTTTTTCTTTTTCTGTTAATAATGTTGGTTCAGCCTTCCCTCCCATCGCTAAATTACTCCTAAAATCGCCTCCTTGAGGAATCCTATTTATTGATCCAATTGCTTCACCGTTTACGATAATTATTCTTTTATCACCCTCTATGACTTCAGGAATAAATTTTTGCATCATAACGGGTAATTCTTCTTGAGAAGTGATTAATTCAATGATTGATTTAATACCTGGAGAATTTTTATTTATCCTTATAACACCTTGACCACCTTTTCCCCCAAGAGGTTTTATGACCACTTCATTATTTATATTTGCAAAATTAATAAGATCTTTTACTTTACTCGCAACTATTGTAGGTGCCATTAAGTGGCTGTATCTCAAAGCACCTAGCTTTTCATTCCATGCTCTTAACGATGAGGGTTTGTTGATTACTTTTACTCCTTTTCTTTCGGCGACTTCTAAAAGATGGGTTGCATATAAATAAGCCTCATTTACAGGAGGATCTTTTCTCATCCAAATGCAATTAAATTCGGCGAGAGGTATGCAATCATTATCTTTGAAAGAAATCCAAGGATTTACTTCAACTTTTACGGAAGATGCCCATACTTCATCACCTCTAGCTTCAAGGTCTTGAGGAGTACAACTCCAGATTTCAATATTTTTTTTTGATGATGCTTGCATTAAGGCAGCAGTTGAATCTTTTAAGGGATTTATATTTTTTATTGGATCTATTACGAATAGAAATTTCATAAGATCTAGTTTAATAATGCGTCTAATTTATTTTCATTTTCTAATATGTAGAGATCATCGCAGCCTCCGATACCTTCATTATCTATAAATATTTGTGGTAATGTTCTTCTACCAGCAGCTCTTTCAATCATCAATGCTCTGGCATCTTCGTCGCCATCTATTTTATATTCTGTAAAATTTATATTTTTTTTCTTGAGTAGTGATTTAGCTCGAATACAGAATGGGCAATATTGCCAAGTATAAATTTCAACTTTGGACATTTTTTTAAAATAATACTTAGTTTATACTATTAAAGAAAAGTGCTTGTTAGATTATAAATAACGATTAAATTCTATTTTGATAGATATTACAGATTTCAAAAAAGATCTTTCGGAACTAACAGAGCGCCTGGGTAATGCTCAGGATTGTCTTTGACGTGCCTAGATTAAAAGCGAAAAGGAGAGAGTTAGAGCAAATTTCTGCTCAACCTGAATTTTGGGAGAATCAAGGAGAAGCGAAAAAACAAATGTTAATCCTCGATGATGTCAAAGCACAACTCGAATTGTTAGATAAATGGAAAACTTTTATTTCTGATGCTAATGCCTCACTTGAACTTTATTGTTTAGAACCTGAAGAGGAAATGATTTTAGAATCCCAGCAGGGTTTAATTAAATTAAGAGAGAATTTAGATAAATGGGAATTTGAAAGATTGTTATGTGGTGAATACGATAAGGAAGGAGCAGTAGTTTCTATTAACGCAGGTGCGGGTGGAACAGATGCTCAGGATTGGGTAGAAATATTATTGAGAATGTATTCAAGATGGGCCGATAATAATCAATTGAGCCTGATCATCAATGAATTATCTCAAGGAGAAGAAGCAGGTATTAAAAGTGTAACGTTTGAAATTAATGGAAAGTATGCATATGGCTATCTGCAATATGAAAAAGGAACTCATAGATTAGTAAGAATTTCTCCTTTCAATGCTAATGGCAAAAGGCAAACCAGCTTTGCAGGGGTAGAGGTTATGCCAAAACTAGATGATAATATTTCACTTGATATACCTGAAAAAGATTTAGAAATTACAACGAGTAGATCCGGTGGAGCTGGAGGACAAAATGTTAATAAAGTAGAAACAGCAGTAAGAATTGTTCATTTGCCTTCAGGGATTTCAGTAAGATGCACCCAAGAAAGATCTCAATTACAAAATAAAGAAAAAGCTATGTTACTTCTTAAGTCTAAACTACTTGTGATTGCTAAAGAACAACGAGCTGCAGAGGTCGCTGATATTAAAGGTGATATTGTCGAAGCTGCATGGGGCAATCAAATAAGAAATTATGTTTTCCATCCCTATCAAATGGTAAAAGATCTTAGGACTATGCAAGAGACTAATGACTTAGATAGTGTTTTAGATGGTGGACTTGAACCATTTATTCATGAATTATTACGCATGAATATTTCTTCTAACGAATCTATTGAATAACTAATGGAAAATAAAAACGAAAATTTTCAAAAAAAAGTTTCTCCTCCAAGCTTTATAAAGCTTGCTATGAGAAATATGGTAAGGAAGGGTTCAAAAAGTATTTCTCATTTTTCAATAACCTTTCTAGTTTTAATTGGAATTTTAATACTTGTCGCAACAATAGGTAAGCCCAATATTCCATTATAAGAATGTATGAAAGAAAAGATTATTTATGAAATAAATTTAGATTTGGTTTTTCAATGTAATGATTTTTCTCAATTTTCAAATAATTTAAAAGATACTAAAACTAAGCTAATTTTTGAATCTATTTTTTGGGAGAAAGTTTTTTTATCTTGGATTAATACAATATTAAAAAAAGAAGATTATAAATTGCCAAATTTTTTTATTGGAAAAAAATCTTTTTCTTTAGGCTTACAGATAATATCTAATCAAGAAATTGCTTCTATGAATAAGAAGTGGATGCAAAAAAATGGTCCAACTGATGTTCTATCTTTTCCAATCATTTCTGATGAATCTCTAAATAATTTAGATCAAATAGAGTTGGGAGATATATTTATATCATTAGAGATGGCACTTGAGCAATCTTATGAATATAAACATTCAATCTATAGAGAGATGCTCTGGTTGGCTAGTCATGGATTTTTACATCTTTTGGGATGGGAACATAATAATGATCTTGATTTAGAAAATATGTTAAATTTTCAGGAATATTTAATTACTCGATTAGATTAAAAATCAATGGATAAAAAAATAAACTCTTTAGAAAATCGAAAAGACTCATACAAAACTTCTAGTCATGTATTAATAAGTTTTAAGTATGCTTTCAATGGAATTAGTTACGTCTTAAAAACTTCAAGAAATTTTAAAATTCAATTAATTTTTGCAGTTATGAGTTTAATGATTGGTTTTTTACTTCAAATTAGTAAAAGTAATTATGTAATTTTGATTGCCACAATTATGTCTGTTTTAATATTAGAAATATTAAATACATCTATTGAATCAATAGTTGATTTAGTAGTGAAAAAAGAATTTAGTAGTTTGGCTAAAATTTCAAAAGATACTTCTGCAGGAGCAGTATTATTAGCCTCCATTAATTCTGTTATTATTGCTGTATATATCTTTGTTCCTAAAATAAAGTTGTTATTTTAAATTCATATAAATATGTTTCTTGTTATTGATAATTACGATAGTTTTACTTATAACCTTGTTCAATATTTAGGAGAACTTTCATTTGAGTATGAAATAACTAAAGAATTAATAGTTAAAAGAAATGATGAAATTACTTTAGAAGAAATTATCAAACTAAATCCAAGTGGTATCCTATTATCTCCAGGCCCTGGTAATCCAGATCAATCTGGAATTTGTCTCCCAATACTAAAAAAATTATCTAAAAATATTCCGATATTGGGAGTTTGTTTAGGTCATCAAGCTTTGGCCCAAGCTTTTGGAGGAAAGGTTGTAGTTGGGAAAGAACTTATGCATGGTAAGACATCAAAAATATTTCATAATCAACAAGGATTGTTTAAAGATATCGAGACTCCATTTGTGGCTACTAGATATCATAGTCTTATAGTTGAATTAAGTTCTTTACCATCTTGTTTCGAGATAACTGCGACTTTAGAAGACTCAACTATTATGGCTATCTCTCACAAAGAATATAAACATTTACATGGGGTACAGTTTCATCCTGAAAGTGTATTGACACAATTTGGTCATAAATTAATTAGTAATTTTCTAAAAATGGCTGAACAAAAGTAAAATACAAAAAAGTTAATATTATGATTTCTCAAATTAAAAAAATCTTCTTCTTTATATTATTAAGTTCTTTTTTACCTACCTCATTATTGGCAAGGAATTTAGTAATAAAAAGTTTGGGACATAGTAGTTTTTTAATTAATAGTCCAGAAAAATCTATTCTTATAAATCCCTTTAAAGCAATAGGTTGTGCAAGTAATTTAAAAGAGCCAAAAGAAGTCAGCGTGGACTTTATTTTGGCCAGTTCTAGGCTTCCAGATGAAGGATATAATCCTGATGATCAATTAATGTTTGTTGAGCCAGGAATCTATCAATTTGGGGATATTTTATTAAATGGAATTTCTGTACCACATGACAGAGTGGATGGAAGAAGATTTGGGATGGCAACTGTTTGGAGTTGGGAACAGAATGATCTCAAAATTGTTCATATGGGAGGAGCTGCTGGTGATATTGATATTAATAGTCAAATTATTTTGTCTCGCCCAGATATCTTATTTATTTCAATTGGAGGAGGAATAAAATCTTACGATGGGGAAGAAGCCTCAAGAATAGTTAAGATCTTAAAACCAAATATAGTTATTCCTGTTCACTTTGTTCGTGGCAAAACAATTAATAAAGAATGTGATTTCTCCAATGCTGATTTATTTATCGAAAATATGAAAGATTTTAAAGTAAAATATGTTGGCAAAGATTTTCAAATAAAACCTAAAAGAATCGATCAAAATACAATTTATATTTTCAGTAATTAATTTATTAAATCTAAAACCTTGTAATTGTCCCAGAAAAAAATCATTTGTTCTCTAGTTCCAATACTAACCCTTATTGACTTACCAATATCTTTTTTATTTTCCATACTTCTAATAAGAATACCTTTTTCTCTCATCTGTTGTATTAAGGTTTTAGGATCTTTTTTTGGCCAAATTAAGAAATAATTACCTCCACTAAAGTGGGTTCTGATTTTTGTTGATTTAAATTTATTTAAAATCCATTCCCTCGCTTTTTTTACTTCTAAAACATAATTATCAATATATGATTTGTCTTTAAGTGCTGCTAATGCTGCTGCTATAGCAAAGCTATTTACATCATATGGTCCTGTAACTTTATTTATGTACTGAACTAAACTTTTATTACCAAAAGTAAAACCTATTCTTAAACCAGCTAAACCTGCAGTTTTTGAAAGAGATTGGATTATTAGTATATTTCTATTCTTTTCAAAGTCTATCGATTTCAGAAGACTATCTCCACTAAATTTTTCATATAGTTCATCAACAATTATTAATGAATCGGAGTTGATATTAGCTAAGTTAATTATCTCTTCAGAGCTTAAAACCGTACCTGTTGGATTATTTGGATTGCAAATAAATATTAACTTTGGATTATGCTTTATTATTTTTTCCTTAAATTCTTCTATGGGGAATAGAAAATTTTCTCCAACGTAAGAACAACTTATTTTCTTCATTCCTCGCATTTCTGCACAAGGAGAATAATAACCAAAAGTTGGATTTGTTGTTAGAAATATTTGATTTTTTTCTCCAAAGCAATTGAAAATTGCATTTATTGCTGCATCTGCTCCATTGAAAATTCCGATTTCATCATTAACAAATTTTCTTGAATCAAGATATTGTTCACATAAAAATTTTTTTAAAAAATTATATTCTGGATAAATTGAAATCTCATCTAATTTTATTGCTTGTAATGCCTCTAAAACCTTAGGACTTGGACCTAAAGTATTTTCATTAAAGTCTAAGCGGAGTAAGTTTCTTCTATTTTCTAAAGGTGCAGAGTAAGACTGCATATTTATTATTTCTTCTCTTGGTTTTGGGAAAAGATTATTTGATGGATCAAAATCATTCATTACATTCTTTCTAAAGTTTCAATTCCTAGAAGATCTAAGCTTAATTTTAGTATTTTTGCAGTTAGGTCACACAAATTAAGTCTAGAAATTTTTATATTTTTTTCTTCTTTGAGTATTGGAACTTGATCATAGAATCTATTAAAAGTCTGAGATAGCTCGAACAGATAATTGCAAAGTCTATTTGGCATTAAGTCTTTTTCAATAGAGATTATCACTTCATCAAACCTAAGTAATTTTCTTATAAGTTTCCACTCAGATTTATGCTCATAATTTATATATTGAAAATCTTTAGAGTCATAAACAAAATCATTTTTTCTTTTAATCCCTAAAATTCTTACAAGTGTATATAACAAATATGGAGCAGTATTTCCATTAAGGGAAAGCATTTTATCAAAACTAAATTGATAATTAGTAATCCTATTTTGACTTAAATCTGCATACTTAACAGCTCCTAATCCAATAATTCTTGAAGTATTTGCAATAAATTCTTTGGTCTCGTAACGATCTTCATCTTCTAATCTTTTCAATAAATCTTCTTTTGCTCTTCTAACCGCTTCTTTTAATAAATCTTTTAGACGTATTGTTTCACCTTCTCTTGTCTTTAGTTTTTTGCCATCAATTCCTTGAACTAAACCAAAAGGGACGTGGTCTACTTGACACTTATCTGGGATCCATTTTGCTTTTTTTGCAACTTGAAAAACTCCTGCAAAATGATTTGCTTGTCCATGATCAGTTACATAAATAATTCTTGAAGCATCATCCCCATTAGGAGCCTGATTGAATCTGTATCTTATAGCAGCAAGATCTGTGGTGGCATAATTAAAACCGCCATCTTTTTTTTGAATAATTAGCGGTAAAGGTTTGCCTTCTTTATTAGTCATCCCATCTAAAAATACACATTTTGCTCCTTGATCTTCTACGAGTATTTTTTTAAAATTCAAATCCTCAATAACTGACTTTAAGAATGGATTATAAAAAGATTCACCTCTTTCTATTATTTTTATTTTTAAATTTTTATAGATTTCATCAAATTCCTTTCTCGATTGATCACATAACAACTTCCAGGCTTGAATCGATTTAGTATCTCCACTTTGTAACTTTACTACTTCCTCCCTAGATCTTTTTTGGAATTCAGATTCATTATCAAATCTTTTTTTTGATGCTTTATAAAATTCAACTAAATCACTTATCTTGATCTTACCTATTTCTTCTAGATCATTTGAATATAAATCTTTGAGTTGAGTAATAAGCATTCCAAATTGTGTTCCCCAATCACCAACATGATTGAGTCTTAATACTTCATAACCTCTTAACTCGAAAATTCTGGATATTGAGTCACCTATTATTGTTGATCTTAAATGCCCCACGTGCATTTCTTTAGCAATATTAGGACTAGAAAAATCTACAATAACCTTATTAGACAAATAACTATCCAAATTTTTTTTAATTAGAGGTATGCCAGCCCTTTTGCATTGAATATTTGATTTGATTTCATTTATCAGAACTTCATCTTTTAATTTTATATTTATAAATCCAGGCCCTGCTATGTCTAGACTTTTGCATAATTTTGATATGCCTTTATTTTTATTTAAAATATTAACAAAATCATAAGAGATCTCTCTTGGGGTTTTTTTATATATTTTAGTTAAACTTAAACAAACATTACATTGGTAATCACCAAACTCTTCTTTTGATGATTGTGTAATTAAATTTTTTCTAAGATTGTCGAATTCTCCTTTTTTATCATTTTTTTCAAGACTATATAAAAGAGATTGTTCAAATTGTTTTGTTAATTCTTTAAAAATGATTAGCATTAATTATTCAATTATTTATCTATATAATTAATTAATATAACGCATACTTAAATCAATCCAATTACTTTTGGTAATTGAAGAACTTGTTGAAATCAAATCAATACCTTTTATTAGATATTTACTAATTTCTTTAGGGTTAATTCCAGAAACTTCTATTATTAAATTTTTATTGACTTCTTTTTTTAAGCTATTAATTGATAAATCTCTTAATTCTTGAACGTTTTTTTTGATTATTTCAGGGCTAAGTTCATCCAATAAGACACTATCTGCTCCTGCTAATACTGCTTCTTTTGCCTGTTCGATATTCTCCGCTTCAATTATGATATGAGTTGTAAAAGGTGAATTTAGTCGAATTTTCTTTACTACATTATTAAGATTATCTGTCCATGCAATGTGATTTTCTTTTATCATAGCTGCATCGTATAATCCCATTCTATGATTAACTCCACCTCCGCATTTGAATGCATATTTTTCAAATATTCTTAAGCCAGGAGTAGTTTTCCTAGTATCTGCTAATTTTATATTTGTACCTTCTAACTTATTTACAAGATTCTTTGTATATGTTGATATTCCAGATAAATGCATTGCTATATTTAAGCCTATTCTTTCACTAGCTAGCAAACTTTTTGAAGGTCCATATATTTCCAGGAGTTTTTGATCTTTAATAAATTGATCTCCATCAGAGATATTAAATTTTGAACTGATTTTTAAATCAATTTTTTTAAAAATTTCTTTTATAATTTCGACACCACAAAATATACCACCTTCTTTTGCAATCCAATATGCATTACCATTCTCTTCAGTTATAGAAGGACTTGTAAGATCTCCCCTACCTATATCTTCATCGATCCAATTATCAATGATCTTACTTATTATTGGAGTATTTAAATCCACTAAACAAAAAAATAATTAATTAATAAAAATTCAACCGAAGTTAGAGAATCAACTATATATCACTATGTAATTTAACTCAAATTTATTTACCAATACAAAACTTAGAAAAAATATTATCTAGAAGTTCCTCTGTTAATTCTTGGCCAGTTATTTTAGATAAGTTTTGAATTCCATCTCTCAGTTCTATTGACAACAAATCAAATGGTAATTTATTTTTAATTATTTCATCAGTATCATTTAAATTAGATAGGCAAGCAGACAGATTTGTAAGATGTCTTTCGTTTAAAAATATATTGATATTTTCTACTTGTTTTAATCCGCATTTTTTTATGATTGTGTCGATTAATAATCTTTCACCATCATTATTCTTAATGCTCATAAGAATTGTGTTTTTTAACTCATTTGAATTAATATTTTTGCAATCAATTAAATCTTTTTTATTGCCCAAAATAGTAATTAATTTTTCTTTGGGGATTTTTTGTATTATTTCTTTGTCTTCTTCATTAAATCCTTCTTCAAGACTATAAATATAAATTATAAAATCTGACTCTTTAATTTTTCCAAAACTTTTTTTAATTCCAATACTTTCAATTTGTTCATGAGTTTCTCTTATTCCAGCAGTATCAATTATTTTCATTGGAATATCATTAATAGTTAAATTAACTTCAATAACATCTCTAGTTGTTCCAGGAATATTAGTTACGATTGCTTTCTCTTTTTTTGCAAGCAAATTTAGTAAAGAGCTTTTACCAACATTTGTTTTGCCTATGAGCGCAATGGATATTCCATTATGAATATAGGAATTTCTTTTTGCATTTTCTATTAGTAATTCTATTTTTTCTTTTACTTTTTTAATGTTTGTTAGATATTTGGTGTAATCAAAATCTGTGAAGTCTTCATCAAAATCAACTCTCGCTTCTATTTCGCAAAGTTGATTTATAAGGGCATTTTTAATATCGTTTATTTTTTTCTTTATTTTTCCTTGAACCCCACTAAAAGCTAACTCTGCTGATCTGGTATTGCTTGCATTAATTAATTGATTAATCGACTCAGCTTGAGTAAGGTCTATTTTTCCATTAAGAAAAGCTCTTTGACTAAATTCTCCTGGGTTTGCAAGTCTAACTCTAGAATTACTAGATAATAATCTTTTTAGAACTTTATTTACTAGGATAATTCCTCCATGGCAATGCAGTTCAACAACATCCTCTCCTGTGAAGCTATTTGGTGATTTCATCACTAAAATTAAAACCTCATCTATAAATTTATTTTGTTTATTTTCCTGAATAAAACCATGAAAAACTCTATGTGATTCCCATGCATATTTAGATTTTGTTTGAACAATCTTTTTGCAAGAATTTATTGAATCTTTCCCTGATACTCTTATTATTGCAACTCCTCCTTTCCCTATACTTATAGCTGAAGCAATTGCGGCTATCGTATCTTCTGTAGTAACTATAGAATCCATCTCTCGCTTTGTTATGGATAATTAAGTAAGATTATCAAGAATTTAATTTTGAAATTTTCTTTCTGAATGAGATTTAAAAGAGATATTACCTACAAGAAAATTCTATCATTATTTAGGAATCAGAATGGAAGTCCTTTCTTTAATGCTAAAGGTTTAGCTATAGGGGTATTTAGTGGCTGCTTTCCTTTTTTTGGGTTTCAGACTTTAATAGGGGTATTTTTTGCAAAAATAGCTAAGGGAAATATTCTTCTAGCTGCAATTGGTACCTGGATTAGCAACCCTTTTACTTATATTCCACTTTATTATTTTAACTATAAAGTTGGTTCGATTTTTTTAAATAATTCTTCTAATAAAATTCTTGAAAAAAGTTTAGTTATTGATGAATTATGGAAACAAGGTAGAATTTTTTCCCTAAAATTACTCTTAGGTTCATCTTGTGTAGGTATTTTATTAGCTTTGATTTGCGGCAGTATTGTTTTCTTTATCTGCAAGATAAAAAGTAAAAGATAGATTGATCTGATTTTAAAATTAACTTTGTCCAACTCTGGCAATATCTAAAACATCTGCCATTGATTTAATTTGTTCAATTGTTTTGTGAAGTTGATTATAACTTTCAAGACCTACACAAAGATTTATAATAGCTGGTTTACCATAAGCAGTTTTAACATTAGCATCGCTAACGTTTATACCTTTATCAGATAACCGCATAAGAATATCTTTAAGAACTCCAACTCTATCAATTACTTCTATTCGTAGCTGAATTGGAAACTTATTATCGCTAGTTTTATTATCTTGATTCCAACCAACAGGTAATCTTCTCTCTATTGGAATAGGTATTACATTTTCACAATCTTCCCTATGTATGGTTATCCCATGGTTGCCGAGTGACACAGTTCCGATAATGTCCTCGCCTGGAAGTGGTGTACAGCATTTACCTATTCTGTAATCAAGACCTTCTATCCCGGAAATTGGTGATTTAGCTACCGTATTAGATTTATTAGCGGATAAATTACTATTACTTTTAAGAGATTTTGCTATTTCAGAGTCAGAATCATTTTTTATATCTTCTGTCTGTAATTTCATCTCTTCTCTTAGTCTGTTTAATATTTGATGCAAAGTTAAACCACCAAAACCAAGGGATGCAAGAAGGTCTTCAGTAGTTTTTAAATTGCATCGATTTGCAACTTTTTTCAAGGCTTCACTTGAAAGTAATGATTCAAAACCGTTTCGACCTACTTCTTTTTCAAGTAAATCTCTACCTCTTTTAATCGTTTCATCACGATGGCTTTTCTTATACCATTGGCGGATTCTATGTTTAGCAGTTGGCGTAACTACAAAGTTCAGCCAATCCAAGCTTGGAGTGGCATTATTACTTGTCAAAATTTCTATGAAGTCACCATTTTGAAGTGCTGTAGATAATGGAGAAAGCTTTTCATTAATTCTTATTCCATTACAGTGATTTCCAACTTCAGAATGAATTCTGTAGGCGAAATCTATCGCGGTAGATCCTTTCCTTAAACCAACAACATCTCCTTTTGGAGTGATCACAAATACTTCTTCATCAAATAAATCTTCTTTAATTGAAGCCAAATAATCATTATGATCCCCTTCATTACCTTCTTGTTGCCATTCAACTAATTGTCTTAGCCAATTAAATCTCTCTGCATTACTTGTAGCAGGAGAACCACCTTCTTTGTATTGCCAATGAGCGGCAATACCATATTCAGCAATTTGATGCATGGAAGTAGTTCTAATTTGAACTTCAATAGGTCTATGTCTTCCAATCACAGAAGTATGTAAGGACTGGTATCCATTGGGTTTTGGTAATCCTATATAGTCTTTAAATCTACCTGGAATTGGTTTGAAAGTATCATGAACAACTGCTAAAGCTCTGTAACAACTATCTGAATTGTCCACGATAATTCTTAGCGCAGCAACATCATAAATCTCGTGAAAATGCTTTTGTTGTCTTTCCATTTTGCTCCAGATGCCATAAAGATGTTTTGGCCTTCCTGTTATTTCAAAATTTTTCAAACCTGCTGAAACCAAGTTTTCCTTCATAAGATTCAAAGTTACTTTTAATCTTTTTTCTCTATCACTTCTTTTAACAGCGATTTGATCTTTAAGATCTTGATATTCTTTAGGCTCCAAAAATTTAAAAGCTAAATCTTCTAATTCCCATTTAAATCTGTTTATTCCTAGTCGATTAGCTAATGGTGCATAAATCTCTCTCGTTTCTCTGGCTATTCTTTGTTTTCTCTCATCATTGAGCCATTCAATTGTTCTCATGTTATGAAGTCGATCCGCAAGTTTTACTAAAACAACTCTGATATCGCTGGCCATAGCCAAAAACATTTTCCTAAGATTTTCAGCTTGTGCTTCAGTCCTGTTGTTAAAGTGAATCCCTCCTAATTTTGTGACACCTTCTACAAGTATTTTTACTTCTAATCCAAAATTTTTTTCTATTTCGGATAAATCAATTCCAGTATCTTCAACAACATCATGTAAAAGTCCTGCAGCAACAACAGATGAACTAGCACCTATTTCTTTGAGGAGATTTGCAACAGCAATGGGGTGGATAATGTATGGCTCTCCACTCGCTCGGAATTGTCCATCATGAGCTTTATAAGCAAGTTTAAAAGCTTTTACTATAAGGTTTTGATTCTCATCATTTTCTTGATTTGATTTTTCAAAATTATTAATATCTTTAAGAAGCCAATCGGGAAATTGTATTTGATAATTCAAAGATTCACTTTCATATTTTTTATTTTCAGGCAAAATAGTTTTAGAAACTTCAATTTCGTTTTTTTCTTTTGAATTTGCAGCTGCCTCAGACATTTTATATTGCTTTAGATGTATTTTATTTAGGTCTAGAAAAATTTGCTATAAAATCATGGAAATAAAAAAAGAAAAAATTCTTGTAGTTAAAAATCTTACTGTTAAATATGGTTTAAAACAGCAACCTATTATCACAAATTTTAATCTGGAAATAGATAGAGGGGATCATTTGGCGATAATAGGACCCTCTGGGTGTGGAAAGACTACTTTTGCAAAAACACTAGTAAATATTTTACCTGAAAAGGCAACTTCTAAAGGTTATTTATCCATTTCTAGCGTAGATCCTAGAAAAATAGATAACAAAGAAGCACAATTATTTAGAAGAAAAAATTTTGGATTTATCTATCAAGATTCCATAAAAAAACTTAATCCACTAATGAGAGTTGGGGATCATTTATATGAATTATTTAAAACTCATGATCAAACTAAATCATCTTTACTTATTAAAAAATTAGTAAAAGAAGTTTTTCAAAAAGTAGGAATTGAAGAAAGCAGACTTGATTCTTTCCCACATCAATTTAGCGGTGGAATGAAACAGAGAGTATCTGTAGCTATGGCTCTTGCTTTAAGACCTAAATTATTAATAGCTGATGAACCTACAACAAGCTTAGATACCAAAACAAGTTTTGAAATTATGAAAGAAATAATTCAGTTATGTAATGAATTCGATACTACTTTAATTTTAATTAGTCACGATATTAATCTTGCAGCAAAGTGGTGTAAAAAAGTTGCAATTATTGAAAAAGGATCGATTGTTGAAAAAGGAAATATTTTAGATATTTTGCAATCACCAAAATCAGATATCGGGACAAGGTTAGTAAATGCTTCAAAAATAGTATTAGAAACTAATACTAAAAAAAATGTTCGAGATGAGGTCGTTCTAGAGGTAAATAACTTAAGACATTGGTATAAATTAAATTCTTCAATTTTCATTAATAAATGGAATAAGGCTTTAAATGAAGTTAGTTTCAAATTATATAAGAATGAGACTCTTGGAATAGTTGGTTCTTCAGGGAGCGGCAAAAGTACATTATGTAGGGCTTTAATTGGACTTTTAAAAGTAAGAGGTGGTGAAATAAAAATTTATGATAAAAATCATGCATCGAAAAAAAATAAATCTTTTAAAAAGCACAATTATATGCAAATTATTTTTCAAGATCCTTTTTCAAGTTTGAATCCGAAAATGACAATTAAAAATATTTTGGAAGATATATTTTTTATTCAAAAAATTTCAGATAAAAGAAAAATCGAAAAAGAAATAAAATTAATGTTAAGAAATTTAAATCTTCCCTTAAATAATGATTTTTTTAATTCTTATCCTAGCCAATTATCTGGTGGTCAATTACAAAGAATTTCATTAGCCAGAGCGCTATTGTTAAAACCAAAAATTTTGATTTGTGATGAGAGCGTAAATATGTTGGATGCTTCAGTAAAAATAGAGATTCTTGAATTACTTAGAGTCTTGCAAGAAAAAATGAATTTAACGATTATCTTTATTACTCATGATTTAGGCATTGCTAAAAGATTTTGTGATAGGTTGCTAGTTATGAATCACGGAAAGATAGTTGATGAAGGAGAAAGTTCTACAATATTCACTAAAACTCAAAACACGTATACAAAATCGCTTCTAAATTCCTCTTTAAATCTTATTTAACTTTAAGAACACTTAGTAATTTTCGAAAATCTAATGGTAATTCTGATTCAAATATCATTTCTTTACCATTTATTGGATGTATAAGTCCAAGCTTAATGGCGTGTAAAGCTTGGCCATCTAATTTACATGGTAGTTTTTTACATCTTCCATATAACGGATCACCCACAATTGGATGATTAATGTGAGCACAATGAACTCTTATTTGATGCGTTCGCCCCGTATCTAGTTTGAAACTCATTAATGAGTAATTGCCAAATCTTTCTTCTAACTTCCAATAGGTACAGGCATACCTACCTGAGTTTTCTTCAACTACTTTATATTTCAATCTATTTAATTTATCTCTGCCAATGTTTCCCACTATTTGGCCTTCTTCAGAATTAGGTGCTCCATGAATTACTGCAATATATTCGCGTGATGCAATTTTTTCTTTAATTTGTTTCTGGAGATTTACTAATGCCTCTTGGCTTTTTGCAACCACCATACATCCGGAGGTATCTTTATCTAATCTGTGAACAATCCCAGGTCTTAGTTTCCCATTAATTCCAGGTAGATCTTTACAGTGAAAAAGTAATCCATTCACTAAAGTTCCAGATTTGTGTCCAGGGGCTGGATGAACAATTAGTCCTGATTGTTTATTGATTACTATGATGTGCTCGTCTTCAAAAAGGATATTTAAATCCATTTCTTCAGGTTTCAAATAAATAAGAGGTTCAGGAGGAGGCATCCATATTTGAACATTGTCGCCATTTTTTAATGGGGTCTTTGTTTTCGCGGTTTTATAGTTTACAAGTACTAAACCTGAATTTATAAAATGTTGAATTCTTGCTCTACTTTGTTCTGGCCTTTTACTTACCAACCATCTGTCTAGCCTCATAGGAAGAGGTAGCTCATAAATAATTTCTATAAGCTCACCTTCTCCAATGCCGAAAGAATTTTGATTATTTAATTCCATAGTGGGACTTCTAAAGCAATTTTACCCAGCATTTGATTTCTATAATCTTCCAATAACTTATGAGACATTCTCCTTTTATCGCCTGAAGTATGTATTGAAGCTGCTTCTTCGATCCAAGTAGAAGGACTCTTAAAGCCTTTTGCAATATCAACTCCATATCTATTAGATATTTGTTTAACTGAGATATTCGCATTCTTATCTTTGTTGAGAGTGGATATAATTTTGATAAATCCAATTGCGACACTCTCTATTTCATAAGCGGCTTCACCAATATCGTCACACAGTGCAAGATTAAGTGCTGATTTTTGATCTTCTAAATTTGGAGGTATAACACCAGGAGCATCTAGCAGATCTATACCACTTTCTAATTTTATCCATCTTAAATTACGAGTCACTCCTGCTTTCCTAGCGCTATCTACAACTCTTTTTTTTGCAATTCTATTAATTAATGCTGACTTTCCTACGTTTGGGAAACCAAGTGTAAGGGCTCTAATTGGCCTAATTCGCATTCCTCTAGAGAGTCTTCTATCGTCGATTGACGACCTAGAATCTTTGGCTGACTTACAAATTTCTTTAATACCTATTCCTCTTTTAGCATCACACCAAAGAGGATATTGCTCTTTAGCATTAAACCATTTATTCCAACTATTGATTGTATTAGGGGAGATCATGTCTGATCTATTAATAACAAGAATATGTTTTTTATTATTTATCCATTTATTTAAGTGTGGATGTCCTGTTGATAAAGGAATTCGTGCATCTCTAACTTCTATAACTAAATCTACTTTATTGATAACTTCAGACAATTTCTTTTCTGCTTTTGCGATATGGCCTGGGTACCATTGAATTTTGGGTATGTCCACTTCAATAAATCAAATAAAATTTTGTATTCCTTTTAGTTTTTATAAGTTTCAAAAGTATTTACTTCTAAAGTTTAGTATAAATTTAATGACTAAAAATTTTTATAATCGTTAATTCTTAAAATTTATTAAGGCATAGGTAACAGTAACTACTTTTTAACCCAATAAGCCCAAATTAACGTTAGGGTCTTAAGATTAAAAATTAAGCTTGTTTAATGTCAAAATTATCTCTTTCCAGTCTTGATAAGACACATTTAGAAGGAAAAAAAGTTCTTGTAAGAGTAGATTTTAATGTTCCATTAAATGAAGATGGTCAAATAACCGACGATACGCGTATTCGTGCAGCGATCCCAACTATTGAATATCTTATTAATCATTCTGCAAAAGTTATTTTAGCTGCTCATTTTGGTAGACCAAAGGGTCAGGTAAATGAAAAAATGAGATTAACTCCAGTAGCAGCAAGATTAAGTGAATTGTTGGGGAAAAATGTTGCTCTTACTAACAGTTGTATTGGTGATGAAGCAGTTGCACAATCAAATAGCTTATCTAATGGAAATGTTCTTTTACTTGAAAATGTTCGTTTTTTTGGTGAAGAGGAAAAGAACGACCTGGAGTTTGCTAAAAAATTAGCATCACATGCAGATATGTATGTAAATGATGCTTTCGGTGCTGCTCATAGAGCTCATGCTTCAACTCAGGGTGTTACTAATTATTTAAATCCCTCAGTCGCTGGATTCCTTTTAGAAAAAGAATTGAAATACTTACAAGGAGCAATAGATTCTCCAAAGCGTCCTTTGGCAGCAATAGTTGGAGGATCAAAGGTTAGTAGCAAAATAGGAGTACTTGATTCTTTACTAGATAAGTGTGACAAAATCATGATTGGTGGAGGTATGATTTTCACTTTTTATAAAGCTAGAGGTTTAGATGTCGGAAAGAGCCTAGTAGAAGAAGATAAACTCGAGCTTGCTAAAGATTTAGAAGCAAAAGCAAAAGCAAAAGGAGTAGAGTTATTATTACCCACTGATGTTGTTTTAGCTGATGAATTTTCTCCGGACGCCAATAGTAAAATATCTCAAATTGATTCAATTAGTGGCAATTGGATGGGTCTCGATATTGGTCCAGATTCCATTAAAGTTTTTCAGAATGCTCTTGCAGAATGTAAGACAATTATTTGGAATGGTCCAATGGGAGTTTTTGAATTTGATAAATTTGCAGACGGTACAAATGCAATAGCTACGACTCTTGCGGACTTAAGTGCTTTTTCTGAAGTTTGTACAATAATTGGTGGTGGAGATTCAGTAGCAGCAGTAGAGAAAGCAGGATTAGCTGAGAAAATGTCTCATATATCTACTGGAGGCGGAGCAAGTTTGGAACTTTTAGAAGGTAAAACCTTACCAGGTGTAGCTGCGTTAAACGACGCTTAGGCTATATCTCATCAACAATATCAATACTCTTTGTGAAAGTAATCATTCCCTCAGGGTGAGCTATGATTCCTGACCAAATTTGTATCCCTGGTTTTGAAGGTGCTCTTGTTATTTTAAAAATCCCTCCAGACGCCAATGGCTCCAATAATATTTCTTGTTCAAACAATGAATTAACTTGATGAGGTTTTATAGCTCCAGCAATAATAACTTCTTCAAGAGGCTTATTTAGAATTATATCGATATCATATTTTGAACCAGTAAGAACTCTATCAGGAATTTTAAAACTAATATCTATCTTTTTATTATCGTTTCTTATAGTTGTGAATAAATTTTTGATAATCCCTTCATCTATTTTCCCATTTACGATTGAAAATAAATAATCAAAATTGGATTCGAGTATATATATTTCTTCATTAACTATTTTTTCCCCAGAAACTTTTATTCGCAAAATATCTTCATTTGGAATATTAGATTTTAATCTTTTGATCTTCCATTTGCTGTTAGGGAAATCATTAATAATCTTTGAAAATTGTTTTGGTATATTTTGGCTTTCTTCATTTCTAAAATTTTTTCTAATGAATTCTAAATCTCTTGCATTTAAAGAGTTTTCTAGATTTCTTATAAAATCAACTTTTAAATTTTGAGATATTGCTGAATAGGGAATAATAAGATAAACAAATAAGTAGAGAAGAAATCCTATATTTTTGAATAAGTTTAAATTAAACATATTAATCATTGGTTATTTTTATTTTACTAATTTAAGTTTTTATGTCTAAAAAAAATAATTTATTAGTCGCAGCCAGTGGGACAGGGGGGCATATTTTCCCAGCCTTAGCAGTTTCTAAAGAGGTGGAAGACGAATGGAATATTCATTGGTTGGGTGTTCGTCAAAGACTTGATGCAGATATTATTCCCAAGAAATATAATTTGCGGACTTTGAACATAAAGACACCAAGAAAAAATATTTTTTTGTTTTATCAATATATAGAAATTTTAATGTCAACTTTCCAAATAATTAGGATCTTAAAAGAAAAAAAAATTAACTTAGTTTTTACGACTGGCGGTTATATTTCAGCACCTACTATTGTTGCTTCAAAACTTCTAAGGATACCTATCATTATTCATGAATCAAATGTAATTCCAGGTATGGTCACGAAATATTTTGGTTTTTTATGTAACTATGTTCTTTTAGGATTTAAGAAAACAAATTCTTATTTAAGAAATTGTAAAACTATTTTCACTGGAACACCTTTAAGAGAGCAATTTTATAAATTAAATTTTTTGCCAGAATGGGTTCCAAAAGGAAATGGCCCTCTTTTGATTGTTATGGGAGGTAGTCAAGGAGCAAAAGCTATAAATCAAATTCTTTATGAATCTATAGAATTTTTATTAAAAAAAGAGTTTCGTATAGTTCATATTATTGGTGAATCTAATCAACAAACTTTTCATTTAAAAAATTCCAAAAATTATATTCAAAAGAAATTTACTAATGAAATAGCAGCTTTAATTCAAAACTGTGATCTTGTAATATCGAGATCTGGTGCAGGAACAATCAATGAACTAATAGAGGCTGAGAAACCTTCAATTTTAATTCCATATCCAAATTCTAAAAATAATCATCAGGAGAAAAATGCAATGATTCTTGCTGAAAGTGGAGGCTCAGTTTTAATCAATCAGAATAAAATTTCTAAAGAAGTTTTTGAAGAAACTCTAGAAAGAATTTTTAAAATAAAATCAAAAAAGGAAAAAAATCATTATGAAATATTAGATCTCATGAAGAAGAACATGGAAAATAATAATAAAATTAAATCTAAAAATGAGATTAAAAAATTTATTAATTATTTTTTAAAGGAATTCTGAATTTCTTTACATAAAAGAGTGTTATTTTTCCTATTCTGCAAACTTATTCTTGCCCACTTTTCGTCAAGAAATCTAAATGAAGTGCATTCTCTAAGCAATATTCCCTTATTTTCTAAGTATTTTATATTTGGGGACAAGGATGTTTTACTTTCTATTAAAAAAAAGTTGGTTGAAGAGTTATGAACTTTAAGGTTCTCTATTTTTGATAATTTTTCAAATACTCTCTTTTTTTCAATATTTATCCAGCTGTGAATCTGTTTTGTCCACTGTTCAAAGAATTTCTTATTACTTAGTAGATCAATTCCGGCTTTAATAGCAAATGAATTTAAAGGCCAAGGATCTCTATTTATTTCCCATTGTTTAAGTTTTTTCGATGAGCCAATAACGTAACCTAATCTAAGACCAGGAATATTGAAGATTTTGGTCAAGCTTCTCAAGACTAATAAATTATCAAATCTTTGGGTTAATGGTATTAAAGATTCTTTGTCTCCATTAGGTGTTATAGATAAGAAAGCTTCATCACAGATAACTAATTTATATTTTTTCAAAACTTCCTCCAATGAATTCTTTTCCCATAATTGGCCGGTAGGGTTATTTGGATTTGTTATCCAAATAACATCACCTTTTGGATGAAGCGGAAATGATTGAGGAAAAATATCACTCCAGTTTTTTGGTAATTCACAATGTATAAAATCGCTATTCCAACAATTTAAAGATCTTTCATAATCAACAAATGATGGAGAAGGAATACAACTTATTCCAAATTTGGATGCTTCATAACCTGCCCAGGTTATTAGTTCAGAAGCTCCGTTCCCAGGCAATATATTGTCTGGGTTTATCCCATGAAATTTGCCGATTATTTCTTTCAGATCACTCAAGTTACTTTCTGGGTAATATCTAAAGCCAAGATTCTTAATTTCCGCATTTATTGAATCTATTAGTATTTGAGGGGGATCAAAGGGTACTAATGATGCACTTGCATCAATGATTTCGGAGGGTAATAAATTTAATTTTTTCGCAGTTGCATATACATTTCCACCGTGCTTTAAGTTTGATCGTTGCATGGCTAACGTTGAGTAATCATGAGGTTCAGATTTGTTCATTATTCATTCTCTAATTTTATTCAACCCATTTTAAATCTGATCCAATTGCATCTTTTATATTAGATAATTGATGGTTATTGAGTTGCTTTATAATTCCCTCAAGTATATCTGGTACTAATTGTGGACCCTTATATATCCATCCTGTATAAAGTTGAATTAAAGATGCTCCAGAACAAATTCTTTCCCAAGCTGACTCAGGACTATCTATTCCACCAACGCCAATTAAAATAATCTTTTTATCAATATTATGTATATGTTTTATTATTTGATTTGCTTTTTTTTGTAGAGGCCTTCCACTTAATCCCCCATTCTCTTGAGAGAGTAATAATCCGGTTTGCCTGATCTCTCTATTTTCAAGACCTAATCTATCAATGCTCGTGTTTGTAGCAATTATTCCATTGATATTTTCCTCGATTATTAATTGGCAAATATCTTCAATATCTTTAAGGCCTAAATCTGGCGCAATTTTTACAAATAATGGTGGACAATTAGTTAAGTTTTTAATTTCTCTAAGAAGTTCTTTTAGAAGAATTGGATCTTGTAACTTTCTTAGTCCTTCAGTATTTGGAGAACTAACGTTTATTGCTGCGTAATCACAATATGGAATTAATAATTTTAGAGAAGTTAAATAATCATCTTTTGCTTGAGATAAACCTGTAATTTTTGACTTCCCGAAATTTATCCCTAAACAAATATTCTCCCTGTTTTTTTTAAACTCAATACCTTGTTCAAGAAAGTTTTTAACTAGATTTTCAGCACCATTATTATTAAAACCCATTCTATTTAATGCGGCCTCTTCTTCTGCTAATCTAAACAACCTTGGTTTGGGATTACCTTCTTGAGCAAACTTAGTTACTGTACCAAGTTCAGCAAATCCAAAACCAAAGTTTTTCCATATGTTTGCAGCATTTCCATTTTTGTCAAAACCTGCAGCTAAACCAATTGGATTACAAAAATTTATTCCACATATGTTCTGAGTTAACCTTTGGTCAGTTATACAAAATTCTTCATTTAGATTTTTTAGGATATGTGAAACTAATGGCCAATTATATTTTCTTGAACTGAATGATAGAAGGTTAAGAGATAAATTAGTTAAATATTCTGCATCGATTCCGGAGTCTTTTTTTAGTATAGGAGTAACCAAGTTTTTATAAAGATTTTTAAATACCCCCTTTTGCTCATTCATAAAAAATCAGGATTCTTTTTTTCTATTATCCAATATTTTTCACCTTTAGGAATCAATATCCAATTACGCCATTCAAAAGGTAAATATTGTTTTATTTTTAAGTGGTTTTCTTCCCCTAATAAGTTAGTTAGTTCTGGTGAACTTAACAAGTATTTTTTTTGTGCAAATTTTTTAATTAATTCATTTCTTGAAAATAATTCCTGAATTTCTGTAGGTGCACTTTTTTCAAAAAATTCTAATGAAGATTCAGACTCTTTTGAGTTACATTTTAGAGATATACCTTTGCTGTAATTGGTGGCGATTTTATCTACCCTATCATTTTGTTTGTCACCGCTATGGCCTTTAACATATTCCATTATAAGACCATTAATTCTTAATTGATCAATTTTTTGCCATAAATCAAGATTTTGAACTGATTTTCCTGAGCTTGTTTTCCATCCATTTCTCTTCCAATTAATAATCCATTTTGTATAGCCTTCTATGACATATTTACTATCAGTTCTTAATTTAAAGTTTTCTTTTAATTTATAGGTTTTTAATTTCTCAAGTGTTTTTATAGCCGCAGTGAGTTCCATTCTATTATTAGTAGTATTTTGCTCGGAACCACCTATTTCTAATTCACTTTTGTCGTCAAAAATTATTAGACCACCCCAACCACCTGGACCTGGATTACCACTGCAGGCTCCATCTGTTGCAGCTTCAATTGCAATACTATCAATATTCATAATTTTTGAAGCCGATATAAAGTCTATCGGCTTGAAAAAATATACTCTTACTTAAGTGTAACTTTACCTCCAGCTTCTTCAATCTCTTTCTTTAAAGATTCAGCATCTGCTTTAGCAATTCCTTCTTTTACTGTTTTTGGTGCAGATTCAACAAGTGCTTTTGCATCGCCAAGACCTAGACCAGTTGCATTTCTTACAACCTTAAGTACTTTGATTTTTGCAGCTGCATCAAAGCTTTCGAGAACTACATCAAATTCAGTTTTTTCTTCAGCAGCGCCACCATCTGCGTCACCGCCAGCTGCTCCTGGAGCTGCCATTACTACACCTGCAGAAGCTGCAGCAGATACGCCAAAAGCATCTTCAATTTGCTTTACAAGCTCAGATGCTTCTAAAAGTGAAAGGGATTTTAATGATTCAAGAATTTCTTCAGTTTTTGCGGACATTTTCTTAAAAGTTAATTAGGTTTTGAATTTAGGATTCTGATTTTTCAGAATGTTGTTTAAGTGATCTAGCAAGTCCAGAAGGTACTTCATTAATAGAGATCGCAATTTTTGTTGCAACGCCATTAAGAGCGCCAGCAATTTTTGCCATCAATACTTCTTTAGATGGAAGACTTGCAATTTCTTTTATTTCAGAATCGCTTAGAAGTCTGCCTTCAAATAAAGCTCCTTTTGTTTCGGATTTTTTGGTGTCTTTTTGAAAAGATTGGATAGCTTTTACAGCACCACCAACATCTTCTTTGATTAAGACAAAAGCATTTGTTCCGGTCAGTAAAGATTCAAGATCGTTCCAATTACTATCTCCATCAATAGCTTTACGCATTAATGAATTTTTAGTAACTTTGCAAATGCCGTTAGTTGTTTGCAATCTAGATCGCAAATCTGACATCTCTTTGATAGTTAAACCTTTATAGTCAAGAACTACAGCCATTTCCGAGTCGTTTAATAGAGATTTAATCTCAGTAACGATTTGTTGCTTATTCTCTAGTGTTCGGCCCATTGATGTTTTTTGGATCGTAATTTAGGGAGAGCAGGAAATGCGGCAAAGTCCTTTTAAAGAGGCCGCTTTTATTAGATCCAAAAAGAAATAATTTAAGACGAGTCCTCGGTAGGAATTAAAAATTTAGAATAACTAAATCAACCTACTTTCTTTGGCCGTATTATTGCACTTTAAATTATACTACAAAGAGTTAACCTTCAGGTTGGTAATCTTGTACAGCATTTATGTCTACTTGAACTGAAGGCCCCATTGTTGAAGTTACATAAAAAGTTTTCCAATACTTTCCCTTAGCTCCACTTGGTTTATTTTTATCAATTGATTCTTGTAAGGTTTTTAAGTTTTCAAATAGAGCCTCTTTTGTAAAACTTGCTTTTCCAAAGCGGACATGAACGATTCCAGCCTTATCTGCTCTAAATTCGAGCTTACCAGCTTTGAATTCTTTTATTGCATTAGCAATGTCATTAGTTACTGTCCCAGCTTTAGGATTAGGCATTAAACCTCTAGGTCCTAAAACTCTTCCTAATTTTGCAACCTTTGGCATCATATCTGGAGTTGCAATAAGTAAATCAAACTCCATATTTCCTTTGTTGATGCTTTCCACAAGATCTTCTTCGCCAAATAAATCTGCACCAGCAGCCTTAGCTTTCGATACATTCTCACCGCTTGTAATTACTGCAATTTTGATGCTTTGGCCAGTACCATGTGGTAATGCAACAGTGGTCCTTAATTGTTGATCAGTATATTTTGGATCAATACCTAAACGTATATGTGCTTCAATAGTTTCATCAAATTTTGCATTGGCATTTTCCTTGATAATACTAAGAGCTTCAAGTGGTGCGTAAATGCGATCTTCTATCTTTGTTGATAGAGACGCCATTCTTTTGGATAGTTTTTTCATAATAATATTGGGTGCAAACGGTTATTAACTAACCTCCCCTAAATAGTGAGAAATAGTATTGAATTCAATCAGTTATAGAGACGCCCATATTACGAGCAGTACCCTCAATTACTTTCATTGCTGATTCAACACTAGAACAGTTTAGATCAGGAAGCTTAGTTTTGGCTATTTCTTCTAATTGAGCTTTACTTATGTTCCCAACAGAGCCTTTTGCGGATTCACCTGATCCTTTCTCTATGCCAGCTGCTTTTGTTATTAAGACGGAAGCAGGAGGTGTTTTTGTGATAAAAGTAAAGCTTCTATCTTCAAAAACAGAAATCTCGACTGGAATTACAAAACCTGCTTTATCTTGTGTCCTTGCGTTGTATTCTTTGCAAAATGCCATGATATTGACACCATGTTGTCCTAAAGCTGGCCCTACAGGAGGAGCAGGATTTGCTTTGCCTGCTTGTAGAGCAAGCTTGATAACTGCAACAATTTTTTTTGCCATTAGATTAGAAAATTTAAGCTGAAGTAGAAAATCATAATTTTACTCGATAAACAAGAACAATTAGGAATTAATTTTGTTTATTGATTTGGGAGAATTCTAATTCTACAGGAGTCTCGCGACCAAATATTGAAAGTAATGCTTTTAATTTATTTCTTTCTCCGGAAACTTCTATAACTTCTCCCTGGAAATCCTTGAATGGACCACTAGTTACAATGATTCTATCTTTTTCTTCAATATCTAACTTGATTACAGCTTTTTTCTCTGATGCGCGCTTAAAGATTCTATTAACTTCTTGTCTTGATAATGGTCTAGGTTTGATATGACCTCGCGATCTTCCGCTGCCTCTGCCGTCTTCAGCACCGACAAAGTTAATTACATTTGGAGTACTCTTAACAGCCATCATTGTATCTTCATCCAAAATCATTCTTACGAGGACATAACCTGGGAAAACTTTTTCTTCAGTAGTTTGTCTGCTTCCATCTTTTTTTAATTTAATTCCTGGAGTTTGGGGAATTTCAATTTCAATGATTCTATTATTAACACCTAAAGTTACTGATCTCTGCTCAAGAGTCGCTTTTACTTTTTTTTCACAGCTTGATGCTACTTGAACTGCATACCATCTTGCGATGCTTGTATTTGCTTTTGAAGAAGCAAGGCTTGTAGTTAATTCATTACTCATTTTTCTGGAAGCTTAATTAAGATCTTTATTAATGGATATTCGGGGAGATAATTCAACCAAAAATTTGCGAGGCTGCCCATCCATAGAATCTGCTAACAGAAGCAATGGCTGCAGCAGAAAACGATACCATAATTATAACTGCTACTGATTCGCTAAAAAGTTGTTGTTTGTTTGGCCACACGACAAGTTTAAGCTCATCGTAGGTAGATCTAAAAAAATTATTCTTTTTTTTAGGCTCTTCAACTTCAGGAGAATCCTTTTTAAGAGGTTCTTTATTAGTAGTAGGACTTGTCACAAAATTTTTTTTGAAATTAAGCTTTACGCTTTAGTTTTTATTTTAGCTTATTGATTTACTCCTCAGCTAGGTTTGAAAACGATCTCATCTTTTTTAGCCGGGTTAAGTTTAATTGTTATATTTTTTTGTTTTTGAAGTTATCCTCTAAAAGTTTTGCAGCCAAGGGATTTTCTATTTGTCTTCTAAGTTCCCTGCTAAGTGGCCTAGCACCATATTCAGGTTCATAAGAATCGTTTGCAATTTTATTAATAACTTTTTTGTCTATAGCGATATTTATTTTTTGTTCAAGTAGCAGGTTTTTTAAATCTTCTGTTTGTAAAATTATTATTTTTTGAAGTTCATCAATAGATAATGGATCAAACTTTATTACTTCATCTATTCTATTTAAAAATTCTGGTCTAAAAATTGAAGATAATGTATTACTAATGGAATCATCTAGAGTTAGTTGATCTTTTTCTAACTTTCCCTCACTTTTAGAAATCTTTTGTGAATACTCCAGTATAGATTTACCAGCTAGGTTACTTGTCATAATGATTACGGTATTTTTGAAATCTACAGTCCTTCCTTGAGAGTCCGTCAATCTTCCTTCATCTAAGACTTGTAAAAGGATATTAAATACTTCTGTATGTGCTTTTTCTATCTCATCAAGAAGTATTACTGAATAGGGTTTACGTCTTACAGCTTCAGTTAATTGACCTCCCTCTTCATAACCAACATAACCTGGAGGAGCTCCCAAAAGTCTTGCTACGGCATTTTTCTCCATATATTCACTCATGTCTAATCTTAAAAGTGCGTCTTCTTCATCAAATAATGCTGTTGCAAGAGATTTTGCTAATTCTGTTTTGCCAACCCCTGTAGGACCCATAAATAAAAAAGATCCAATAGGTCTTTTAGGACTTTTCATGCCAACTCGAGCTCTTCTAATTGCAGCAGAAACTGCTTCTATTGCTTTTTCTTGTCCAATAACTTTCTCACTTAGTTCTGTTTCTAGATTGACTAATTTCTTACGTTCATTTGAAACTACTTTAGAAATTGGAATACCTGTAATTTTTGAAATGACATCAGCAATATCATCAGGTTCAACTTGATACTTAAAAGATAAATTTCTATTTTTGTTTATTTTATTAAAATTCTCTTCAACTTTTTGTATTTCATTCTCTATTTCACTTAACTCTTCTTGAAGCTTTTCTAAATAATCCAGATCATTTTCAATTAAGTGATTTGATTTATCTTTAATTTGTTTGGTTAGCTTATCTTCTTCTTTCATCAAAAAAGATAATTGCTCCATTTCTTCCCGCAAATTATTCCAATTGTCCAAAAGAACGTTCAATTTGTCTTCTGATTGTTGTCTCATATTCAATAGTTTTTCTTGAGCTTCGATATTTTCTCCTTGCAAATTATTCAGTTTTTTATCAATAGTATGAAGTTTGTTTTCTATTTGGAGAATTATTTCAGGCTTGTTATTAGACTCGATTTTTAACTGTGCAGCTGCTTCATCAATTAAATCTATTGCTTTATCAGGAAGACATTTATCGTTGATGTATCTGTCGGCCAATTTTGCAGAATAGTTTACAGCCTCTTCAGAAATTTTTATGCCATGATGTGATTCATATTTCTTTTTGATACCTTGCAGAATTTTTGCGGTTAACTCGACTGAAGGTTCATTCACAGCTATCTTTTGAAAGCAATTATTCAATGCCTGATCTTTTTCAATAGTTTCACGAAATTTCTCAGGTGTTGTTGTGCCAATACATCTAAGTTCTCCTTCAGCTAGTAAAGGTTTTAAGATATTACTAATGTCGGTGGAAGATCTGTCAGAACTAAATATTGAGTGAATTTCATCAATAAGTAAAATCATTCCTTGGCTTGGATTGTTTAGTTCTTGCATTATTAAGCTTAGTCTTTCCTCTAGTTGGCCTCTAAATTTTGTCCCAGAGACTAAAGCACCTAAGTCAAGTGAAATAATTTTTAAGTCTTTTAAAGAATCAGGAACTTTTTTGTCTACAATTAATTGCGCAAGTAATTTTGCAATTGAGGTTTTACCAACTCCAGGATTGCCGATAAGTATAGGATTATTTTTGTTTCTTCTGCAGAGTACCCTCATTAAATTATTGATCTCATTTTCTCTTCCTAAAACAGGATCCAGTAAGCTTTTTTTTGCTGATTCTGTTAAATCTTTTCCATAAATAGAAAGAGCATTTTCATCTTCTACAATTTGTTTTTTGGTGTCAATTTGAAGTTCACTTTTGGGTAATGCAACAATAGCTTTATCAAATTTTTCTTCTTTAATTAGAGTCTCCTTGTTTGATTCAAAATTAGATTGACTATTCATCTCAATTACGTTCTTATATTTAAAAGAATCTTTTGATTGATTAATATTTGGGAAAAACTTTAATTCTTCCTCTAATTTTTCCATTGAAAGATTGCCTTCTTCAAAAACATAATTTCCAATTCTTAAATCCCTTCCAAGAGCAATTAGTAAATGAGGGATTTCTATTAATCTTGATCCCCATTGAATTTTAATCTGATTCGCATTATCTAATAAAATTTCTAAATCTTCTCCGATAGTAAAAATATCTGACTCATTTGTTGGTGTATCTTCTAAAAAATCTTCTGTTATATCTAAAACTGTATCTTGGTCGATTGATAATTTTTCAATGAAAGCAAAGAATTCACTTGATGAGAACAATGTATGAATTATATGTTCAATATTAAATTCGCTATGATCCCATTTTTTTGCGGTTTCTTCCCCTAATAAAAGAAGATTCCAACTGATATCGCTAAAAAGTTCAGGACTTGATGTAAGTGTTTCTCTCATAAACTATAAAAACTATAGTTGATTATTAATTAATATTCTAAATAGGATGTGCACCAATAATCATCCAAAGATTTTCAAATTGTAAAATGAATTTGAAAATTATATTTATTAGAGAGGTTGCTGGGACTTTTGAATTAATAAAAGCTTTAACTAATATCTAAGTATTTCTGAATTTTAAAAATTTTATTTGGTTAACATATATATTTCAGATATTAGCCAATTAACATATATATTTCAGATATTAGCCAAATAGTTCAGCTATTAATAGGATTTAAATAGTAATAATTAAATTGTGAAAGAAACTATTGATTTTCTTATTGATACTATTGAAGCAAGGCAAGTGCTTGATTCAAGAGGTAATCCAACTGTAGAGGCAGAAGTATTTTTGGAATGTGGTGCAAGTGGTAGAGCAATTGTTCCTAGTGGAGCTAGCACTGGTGCTCATGAGGCACATGAATTAAGAGATGGTGGTTCAAAATATATGGGAAAAGGTGTTTTGAATGCTGTTAATAAAATTCATGAAACAATATCCCCTGCTTTATGTGGCTTGTCAGCTTTAGATCAAACTGTAGTAGATAAATTAATGATTGAAATTGATGGAACTCCTAATAAGTCTAACCTTGGAGCAAATTCAATCCTTGCAGTAAGTCTTGCAACTGCCAGAGCATCAGCAAATGCTTTAGACATTCCCTTATATAGGTATCTTGGAGACCCATTATCTAATCTCCTTCCAGTCCCATTGATGAATGTAATTAATGGTGGAGCTCATGCACCAAATAGTCTTGATTTTCAGGAATTTATGCTTGTCCCACATGGAGTTAATAATTTCAGTGAATCATTAAGAATGGGTACTGAAATTTTTCACTCATTAAAATCATTACTTGATCAAAAAGGTCTATCTACTGCTGTAGGGGATGAAGGTGGATTTGCACCTAATTTGTCTTCAAGCGAAGAAGCAGGGGACTTATTATTAGAAGCAATTCAAAAAGCCGGATTTAAGCCTGGTGAGCAGGTATCTTTAGCTTTAGATGTTGCTAGTACTGAATTTTATAGTGATGGTATTTATAAATATGAAGGGAAAAGTTTAAATAGTTCTGAAATGATTTCATATCTTTCAGGATTAGTTTCTAATTATCCAATAGTTTCAATAGAGGACGGTTTAGCAGAGGATGATTGGGAGGGTTGGTCAGAATTAAACAAAGAACTAGGAAATAAAGTTCAGCTTGTAGGTGATGATTTATTCGTTACTAATACAGAAAGGTTAAGGAAAGGGATTATGGAAAAATCTGCCAATTCAATCCTAATAAAGGTAAATCAAATTGGAACATTAACTGAAACTTTGGAAGCTATTGAGTTAGCTAAAATGTCGGGTTTTACAAGTGTTATTAGTCATAGAAGTGGTGAGACTGAAGATACAACAATTGCTGATTTATCTGTCGCCACAAGATCGGGTCAGATCAAGACCGGCTCTTTGAGTCGAAGTGAAAGGGTTGCAAAATATAATAGGCTTTTAAAAATTGAGGAGGAATTGGGAAATCAAGCAAGATTTGCTGGAGTTTTAGGTTTAGGTCCCAAAAATATTTAGTTTTTTTAGCGCTTAAGTTTTTCTAAACGTGAGCCTTTTCTCATACTTAATTGGCATTTTATCCAATCAATACTTATTGGGAGTGCAAAAAAAAGTGGCAATAATGCAAAATTATTTTGTTTATTGGTTACGAGTAAAGCAGATGCAATTGATAAGCTTCCTATAAGAATTGAATGGCCTAAAGTTTTTTGAGCAGTAAACATTTTTTTAAATTGCCTATCAGACTCTCCCATTCTGATTTGCAATTGTAAATCGCCCTGCTCTAATCTTTCTAAACTTTCATCGATTCTTTTGGGAATTCCAACAGCTTTAGATCCTAGTTCACCTACTTGCCTTCCAAATTGGTTAATTAAATCGTTGGGAGTTTGATTATTTGAGGTCATAAGTTCTATTAAATAAGGCTTGGTAACTGATACAAGGTTAAACCCTGGGTCAAGCATTCTACCAACTCCTTCAAACGTTGATAAAGCTCTCATCACAAAGATTAAATCAACGGGCAATTGAAATGGTGTTTCATAAACAAGTTCGTATAAATCTCCAGATAATTTTTCAATAATATTTGGACTAAATGGGGGAGTTAAGGCTTCTTTAAGCATCAATCTGACTAATCTTCTGACTGGTCCGACATCAATATCTTTTGATATTAGCCCAGCTTGTTGTAATTGACTCACAAGTGTTGAGGCGTCTCTTAAAGCAGCAGCCTTAACCATCTCCCCTAATCTTGTTTGAAGATTATTTGAGATATTGCCCATCATTCCAAAATCATAAAAAATCAATTTACCTTCATTTGAAACTGCTAGATTTCCTGGATGAGGGTCTGCATGAAAAAAACCGTAATTTACTAATTGTTTTAGATAGCTGATAGCACCTATTTCTGCAATTTTAGGTAAATCAATTGCTTGTGATTGTAATTTTTCTAAATCGCTTATTTTTGTTCCTTCTAGATAACTTAAACAAAGCACTTTTTCACTGCTCATATCCCAAATTACTTCAGGAACTTCAACATTTTCATCATCAAGAAATTGCTGTCTAAATCTTGCTGCATATTGTGCTTCACAGTTAAAATCAAGCTCTTTCATTAGAACTTTCCTACACTCTTTAGCAATCTCAACCCAGTTTCTTCCTCGACTCCAATTCTTATTTTTCTGCAACAATCCCGCTATTTGCTGCATTATACCCAAATCGATAATAAACAATTCTTTTAAATTAGGTCTTTGAACTTTAAATACTACTTTCTTACCATCTTTTAAAGTCGCCCTATGAACCTGAGCTAGTGATGCTGATCCAACCGGATCACATATTATTTGATCTATTTTATTAAAATTAGACTTTAGTTCCTCTTTTATAGTTTCTTCAACTTGCGCAAATGAAAAATTAGGAACTTGATCCTGCAATTTAGACAATTCCTGTATCCATGTATTAGGAATTAAATCAGGTCTCGCTGATAATAATTGTCCAATTTTAATAAATGCTGAACCAAGCTTTATTAGTTGATTAGTAAACCACCTAGCTCTTTTAATTTGGACCCTACTTTTTTCGTTGTTCTTAGTTTGGAAAATTGTAAATCTAATATTATCTATCCACAAATTTATTAAAAGCGAAATCAGAGTTATCCAGATAAGAAAGGCCCTCTTCAATTTTTTTAAACGATAATGAAGGATGTGATAACTCATTTAATTTGATTATTTATGGTTTTATTAAAGAGATCAATTTGCTTATTGATACATTCAATTTCATTTAAAGCTTTTTTTATTTTGGAATCTTGATAAGTATTTGTGGACTCATTTTCTTTAACATTTTCGGCTTTCTCCATTCTTGAGGCTTCTTCAATTATGGATTCTTTCAAACTATCAAATTCTTTTTTGAGAATTTCCGGAGCATCCTGAGCAATATTTGTTGCTTCTTCAATTTTCTCAACCAATATGTAGTTTAATTTTTCGGTTACTTTCTTAATAGCAGCTTTTATAAAGTAATCAGAGTTGGTCATGGAAAAATATAATGTTTCTACGGCAATTGATTTTTCGATATGACCTAATAATAGATCAATACAGAACATTTCACGTAACTGATCATTTTGAAAATTAATTTTTTATGTTTTTCCTATGAAAGTTTGTTTATATATCATGCTTTTTTTTCTTTTTTCTTTTAACTTATATCTATGTATAGGTTAGGTATTTACATTAAAAGATATCTTCTAACCAAGAACTCATCTAATTAACTACTAAAAAGGAGTTTTATTAAATTGGAAATCATTGAGTCAGATGTAGTTATTATCGGAGGAGGTCCTGCCGGATGTACTTGCGCACTTTATACATCTCGTTCAAACTTAAAGACAGTAATTATAGATAAAAATCCATCTGTTGGCGCCTTAGCAATAACTCATCAAATAGCTAATTATCCGGGAGTTCCTGTTGATATAAGTGGGGAGAAATTGCTTACTCTAATGAGAGAACAGGCTGTGCAATATGGCACAGACTATATAAGAGCACAAGTGTTTGGTATAGATGCTAGTGGAGAATGGAAAATGGTTTATACACCCGAGGGGACTTTCAAAGCTAAAGCACTTGTACTTGCAAGTGGAGCTATGGGTAGGCCCGCATCATTTAAGGGCGAAGCGGATTTTCTTGGCAAAGGAGTAAGTTATTGTGCTACATGTGATGGGGCTTTTTATAAAAATAGAGAAGTTGCCGTTGTTGGAGTTAACAAGGAGGCAATTGAAGAGGCAACTGTTCTAACTAAATTTGCATCAACTGTGCATTGGATTACATCAAGTGACCCTAAATCAGATAATGAAGAAGCTATGGAATTAATGGATAATTCAAATATAAAACATTGGAGTAGAACAAGATTATTGGAAATATTGGGTGATGATATGGGCGTGAATGGGGTTGTTGTAAAAAATAAGCAAGAAGAAAATCCTATCAATTTAAATTTAGATGGAGTCTTTGTCTATATGAGTGGTTCAAAGCCGATTACTGATTTTTTAGGGGATCAAATTGCTTTAAAAGAAGATGGAGGAGTTATTGTGGATGACTTTATGTCTACAAACTCTGATGGAGTATGGGCTATTGGAGATATAAGAAATACACCATTTAAGCAAGCAGTTGTTGCTGCTTCTGATGGATGTATTGCCGCAATGTCAATTGATAGATATTTAAATAGTAGAAAAAATATAAGAGTAGATTGGATTCATTCTTAAAATTAAATATTTCTTCTTTTATTTAAAGCGGGGTTGCTTCTGAAATATAAGCTACCCCTCCGTAATAGCTTAAATCGTCCCTGATGTTATCTCTCATTTTATCTATTAATTCTTGCTCACAAAAAACAATTACATGAGCATTTGCTCCTAATCCTGTAAATTCCATATCTTCAGTAACAACTCTTTCAGGACCTCTGCCGGTGGCGTGTTTCATAACTGTATATCCAGGAACATTAGCTTTTTCTAATGTTTTAATGATTGCATCTAGTTCTCTTTCACTGAATATCAAGTCTAATCTTTTCATTTTTACAGAGGGGAAAATGGGATAATGGTATTTACTAAACTCATATATATGGGAATGCCGATAACTATATTGAATGGGAAAGTTAGACCTAGTGTAGTTGAAATATAATAACTAGATTTAGCTTCTGGAACTGTCATCCTCATCGCCGCAGGAACTGCTAAATAAGAGGCGCTTGCACATAAAACCACAAATAAAAGTGCGTTGCCAGGTCCTAAAGATAAAAATCTTGCAACCAAAACACCAATAAATGCGTTAAATAAAGGCATGAAAATGGCAAAGCCAATTAAGAACGAACCCGCATTCTTCAGTCTCGGCAATCTTTGAGCAGCGACTATTCCCATATCTAACAAGAAGAAGCATTCTGCTCCATAGAATAATTGTCCAGTAAAAGGCTCCATTTTTTCAATCCCTGAGGGATTACTTGAAGCAGTTAGAAATCCTACAATTAAGCTTGAGAGCAATAAATAAACTGATCCATTCAAAAGGGATTCGTGTAATATCGCGCTTAGATGCATTTTTCTTGATTTTGGTCTATTTTTGGGGGCTGCAAATTTTACAAGTAATAATCCAACAATTATTGCAGGAGATTCCATTAGAGCTAAGGCGCCAACCATAAACCCATCAAAAGCTATTTTTTGACTTTCCAAAAAACTTTCTGCGGAAATAAATGTAACAGCGCTAATTGAACCGTATGCTGCTGCTATTGCTGCTGAATTAAAGACATCAAACTTAAATCTTAAAATTAAAAATCCAATCAGCGGGATTATTAGCGACATGAGTATTGCAGCACTTAAAGTCGGCAATACTTGATCTGTAAAACCACTTTTCTGTATCTCTATACCTCCTTTAAACCCAATAGCTAGTAGTAGATATAAGGAGAAGAGTTTAGGTAATGGAGCTGGTATTTCTAAATCAGATTTAAAGAGTACTGATATTGTTCCAATCAAAAAGAAAAGAACTGGCGGGGCTAATACATTTTGCAGAATTGGATTTATTTCCATAAATTACTTGGCTATTTCATTTAGAGCAGTTTCCAAAGCTTCTTTTCTTGTTTCAATAATGCCTTCAACTCCAAACTTAGCTAATCTATCTTTTACTTTTTCATTAGCACCAGCAACAAATGCTTTTCTAGAATTATTTTTTGCTTCTTGCATCATATCTTCTATTGCCAGAGTCGCCGTTACTCCAAGTCGTGGTACATCAGTGATATCTAATATCAGAACTTTGTAGTTTCTTACAAGCATCATTCTCTCAGATATCCCTTTAGCTGCTCCAAAACTAAGTGGTCCTTTAAGTCTAAATAGCATTACCTCGCCTGAACATCTATCTAATATTGCTTTTTCATCTGCAGGTAATGCATTTTTTGCTTGATCATCTTTTGATAAAGGATTATCCTCATCCATACCTTCTAGTTGAGTTTCGGTTATTGAATCAATAGTGAGCATATTTGCTATGAATACACCTACCAAAACAGCCCAAATTAAATCCCAAAAAACAGTCATTAGAAGTACGCCGTACATTACGACTGAAGTTTTTAAAGATAACTTGTGAGCCCTCCTCAAGAATCCCCAATCAATGATATCTAGACCAACTTTTATAAGAATTCCTGCGAGCAACGCAGTTGGTATTTGCTCAGCTAAAGGTCCTGCACCGACTAAAACTATCAACAACACAACTGAGTGAACCATACCAGAAATGGGAGTTGAGCCTCCAGATTTAACATTTATAACTGTCCTCATTGTTGCCCCTGCTCCAGGTAAACCTGAAAAAAGACCTGCAACAGCATTTCCTATCCCTTGACCAATAAGTTCTCTATCAGAATTATGTTTTGTTTGTGAGATATTGTCTGCTACAAGAGATGTCAGTAAAGAGTCAATTGCACCAAGTACTGCGAGGACTAATCCTGCCTTGAAAATAATTGGAAAATATTGATTAAAACTTGGGAAATTTAAAGATGGAACTCCCCTTGGAATTTCTCCAATTCTATCAATAGCACCATCTCCAAAAATTAATATTGATATTGGAGTTACTATCAATAGGGCCAAGAGAGGAGAAGGAACCCATTGACTTATTTTTCTAGGAGTTAGAAATACTATCCCTAGTGTCATTATCGCCACTCCAATAGCAGCACCGTTGGGCTGGAAATTTGAAAATACAGTTGATAAAGATTCGACTACTCCACCTCTAGTGCTAATTCCTAGTAATGGACCGATCTGAAGTGCAATGATTATTACTCCAATGCCAGACATGAATCCTGAAACAACAGAATATGGAACTAACGTAATGTACTTTCCTAGTTTTAGAATCCCGAATAATATTTGCAGTACACCGCCAATTACTACAGCTGCCATCACTAAAGGTAAAATTTGTCCTGCAGACAGATCTCGTGGAACTCCTACAGCTGCTAAGCCTGCTACTACTCCAGCAACAGTTACACTCATAGGACCGGTAGGTCCACTAACTTGAGCAGGTGTTCCGCCGAATAATGCCGCTAAAAAACCAACAACTACAGCACCATATAGCCCATAAATTGCTCCGCCAGGTCCTAACGCAGCATTACCAAAAGCAAGAGCTAGAGGTAGAGCTACCACTGCGGCAGTGATCCCTCCAAGAATATCGCCTCTTACATTCTTTAAGTGAAATCCATTAATTATTCGCAAAGATTCTCTCCTTTAAAAAAATACTTAACTAAAAGATATTATCTCTTTATGACGTAAATTTGTGAAGAATGAAGTAAGTGCAAAATATTTTTGTAACTTTTTTTGCTCTCACTAAATAAACTTTAGTTAATTTTCCTGAACAAAAGGAGTCTCAGATTGATTTATATGCGATGCAAGCGATTAATGTATTAGATAAATATTTTTCAACCTAAATAATATTCAAATGAATTCGATTATTCGTCCAAGAAGATTAAGAAGGACTGAGGCAATTAGAGAAATGGTAAGAGAAAACCACCTAAAAGCTTCGGACTTTATATATCCATTATTTATTCATGAAAAAGATTTTAAAGAGGAAATTTCTGCAATGCCAGGAACTTTTAGATGGGATATTAATGGCTTAATAAATGAGGTCACTAGGGCATGGGAATTAGGAATAAGATGTATTGTTCTTTTTCCAAAAATAAACGATAGCTTAAAGACTGAAGATGGCGCAGAGTGTTTTAATGAAGAAGGCTTAATTCCTAAAACTATTAAAATATTAAAAAAAGAGATTCCAGATATGGCAATAATGACAGATGTTGCCTTGGACCCATACTCGTGCGATGGACATGATGGATTAGTTGATGAAACTGGAAAAATATTGAATGATGAAACAATTGAAATTTTAAAAAAACAAGCTTTAACACAAGCCAGAGCCGGAGCAGATTTTATTGGCCCTAGTGACATGATGGATGGGAGAGTTGGCGCAATTAGGACTACTCTTGATAGTCAAGGATTTAGTGATGTAGGTATTATTAGTTATACAGCAAAATATTCATCTGCTTATTACGGTCCTTTTAGAACTGCTTTAGATTCAGCTCCAAGAGAAAATAGCACAAAAATAATTCCAGATAATAAGTCTACATATCAAATGGATCCTGCCAATTCAAAAGAGGCTTTAATTGAATCTGCATTGGATCAGTATGAAGGAGCTGATATTTTGATGGTAAAACCAGGAATTTCATACTTGGATATTGTTTATAGATTAAGCACTTTTTCAAATAAACCTATAGCTGCATACAACGTTAGTGGGGAGTATTCCATGGTAAAGTCTGCTGCTATGAAGAACTGGATTAACGAAAAAGATATTGTTTTAGAAACATTGCTTAGTTTTAAAAGAGCAGGAGCAAAATTAATACTGACTTATCATGCTTGTGATGCATCTCAATGGTTGCAGGATACTTAAAAACTCATTATTAACAAAAATTTGGTTTATTCTTAAGATAAGTAATAAATTAACTGCTTTGTTTTGAAGTTTTCACAAGGAGTAAATAGGATTGGTCACATTGCACTTAGAGTAGAGAATCTCGAAAGGGCGAAATCTTTTTATATTAAGCTTGGTATGAATTTAGTTTGGGAAGATAAAGATTGGTCTTATTTGGAAGCTGGTAAAGGGAAAGATGGACTTGCTTTGTTAGGTCCAAGCTATAAAGCTGCAGGACCTCACTTTGCTTTTCATTTTGAAAATAAAAAAGAAGTGGAAAATATTCAAAATGATTTAAAAAATTCTGGTGTAAAAGTTGGTCCTTTACATGAGCATAGAGATGGAACAGCATCTTTTTATATGAAGGATACTGAAGGAAACTGGCTTGAGATGCTTTATGTTCCTCCTGAAGGGATTCAATCGAATGTTTGATTCTTTTTTTTTGTATGCAAGAGAAAAGTTATTCTAAAAAATCATATTTAATTAACACCTTAGAAGAAGAATCTATAAGCCTTTTAGAGTGGGATTCATTAAAAAAGCATTTATCTTCATTCGCCTCAACGGAAATGGGTAGACGAGCAATTTTAAGTTTTGGTATTCCTTCAGAATACGAATCATCTAAAAGACTTTTGAATGAAACTGTTGAAATAAATGAGCTAGAAAATAATTTAGATCAATCAATTAGTTTTTCTGGTGTTTTTGATATTAGTAGAAATATTGAAATTTGTTCCAAGGGAGGTGTAATTTCATCTTCTGAATTATTAGAAGTAGCGAAAACAATTGCTGCAGCTAGAAATTTAAAAAAAATCTTATTAGATTTTGAACAAAGGCCTTATATTTCATCATTTACAAAAAATTTAATTGACCATCAGAATATCGAAACGATTTTTAAGAAAGGCATTGAATCTAATGGAAGGATTTCAGACAATGCTAGTAATAAACTATCTATTCTTAGAAAAGAATTATTATCTAAGAAACTTGAAAGAAAAATATTAGTTGAGAAGTTTATTCAAAAGAATTTAGCTTATTTGCAAGATAATACTATTGGAGATCGATATGGTAGGCCTGTTTTAGCAGTGAAAGTTAATTATGTAGATAAATTTAAAGGCATAATTCATGACTCTTCATCTTCAGGAAATACAGTATATTTTGAGCCTGAAAGTGTAGTAACTAAAGGTAATAAGATTGCTTCTTTAGAGGCTAGGATCACAGCAGAAGAATTTAAATTACTTAAGAAATGGTCCCAAGTTGTTAGTGATAATTCAGAAAATCTTATTGAAATGGCATCCATTTTATTGAGATTAGAAAATGCTCTAACTCGTTCAAGATATTCGAAATGGATTGGAGGCAAAACTCCTAAGTTTGAGAAAAATCCTATTATTTCTTTAATTGGGTTTTCTCATCCTTTATTGATTTGGGAACATAAGAAAAAAGGAGCCCCTCTGCCAGTGGCTGTAGATTTTCATATAAATAGAAATATTAAGGTTGTAGCTATTACAGGTCCAAATACTGGAGGTAAAACGGCAGCTTTAAAAGGGTTGGGTTTGGCTTTACTTATGGCTAGAGCAGGGTTATTGATACCCTCAACTAATAATCCTATTATCCCTTTTTGTCAAAATATATTTGTGGATATAGGAGATAATCAATCATTAGAAGAAAATTTATCTACCTTCAGTGGGCATATATCCCGCATAAAAGGGATATTAGATTCACTTGATAATAAGAAAGGATTATCAGTTGTTTTGTTAGATGAGATTGGATCTGGTACAGATCCTCTTGAAGGAAGTGCTCTTGCGATGGCTTTATTAAAAGAATTTGCAAACAAATCTGATATCACTTTAGCAACTACACATTATGGAGATATTAAGGCTTTAAAATATAATGACTCAAGATTCGAAAACGTATCAGTTGCCTTTGATGAGGATTCTTTGAAGCCAAAATATATACTCAACTGGGGTATTCCTGGGAGAAGTAATGCGTTGTCAATTTCAAAGAGAATTGGTCTCGATGAAAGCATACTCAATGAAGCTGCAAATTATCTAAAGCCAAAAGAAGTTGATAATATTAACAGTATTATAAAAGGACTTGAGGAAGAGAGGATTAAACAACAAAATTCTGCAGAAGCAGCTGCAGAACTGATTGCAAGGACGGAAATATTACATGATGAACTGAAGAGAAATTATGAATATCAAAAAATAAATGCTGAAAAAATTCAGGAAATTGAAAGGTCTAAATTATCAAAACATATTGTATCCGCTAAAAAAGAGGTAATAGATTTGATAAAAAAATTAAGAGATAAAAATGTTAATGGAGAGGATACGAGAATTATTGGAAAAAGATTAAAGGAAATTGAGACGGAACATCTAACCCAAAAAAAATTTGAAAAGTCAATATCATGGAATCCTCAGGTAGGCGATTTTGTAAAAATTAAAAGTCTAAATAGTATTGGACAAATTGTAGATTTAGATAAAAAAGGTGGTTTTTATGAAGTTAAATGTGGTTCATTCAGAAGCACATTATCTGTAAATGACTTTGAAGGTATTAATGGAGAAAAGCCTAATTTCAATAGGTCAAAAATTGAGATCAAGTCTACAAGAGAAGATTTTTCTTTTTCTAAAGTTAGAACTAGTAAAAATACAATTGACGTAAGAGGGCTAAGAGTTCATGAAGCCGAAATAATTATTGAGGAAAAAATTAGAAAATTTCATGGACCACTATGGATTGTTCATGGAATTGGCACAGGGAAATTAAAAAAAGGACTAAGAAATTGGTTATCAGGTTTAAATTATGTTGATAAGATTGAAGATGCAGCCAACAACGAGGGTGGACCTGGTTGCAGTATTGCGTGGATAAAATAAAATTTAAAATACCTAGAAAACAATTTAATAAGCTTATTAAGTGCAATTTATTGATCAAGCAAACATTATTCTTAAAGCTGGAAAAGGTGGAAATGGAATAGTTTCATTTAGAAGAGAAAAATTCGTTCCTGCTGGAGGACCTTCGGGGGGAAATGGTGGCAGAGGGGGTTCAGTTATTTTGATGGCTGATAATAATCTTCAAACATTATTAGATTTCAAATTCAAACGTGAAATAATTGCTGAAGATGGATGCAAAGGAGGTCCTAATAAGAGATCAGGTTCTTCAGGTGAGGATACAATCCTTAAAGTTCCCTGTGGTACAGAAATAAGGGATATTAAAACCGGCATTATTTTAGGAGACTTAACTAAAGATAAACAGAGTTTAACTATTGCCATTGGAGGAAGAGGTGGACATGGTAATGCTTATTATTTAAGTAATCAAAATAGAGCCCCAGAATCATGCACTGAAGGAAAAGATGGTGAGATATGGGAGGTTCAATTAGAACTAAAACTTCTTGCAGAGGTTGGGATTATAGGCCTCCCAAATGCTGGGAAAAGTACTTTGATTTCCGTTTTGTCATCTGCCCGTCCAAAAATTGCAAATTATCCTTTCACCACTCTAATACCTAACTTAGGTGTAGTAAGAAAAATTGATGGGAATGGTTGCCTTTTTGCGGATATTCCCGGATTAATATCAGGGGCAGCTGATGGAGTAGGTTTAGGGCATGATTTTCTAAGGCACATCCAAAGAACGAAGATACTTGTTCACTTAATTGATGCAATTGCAGAAAATCCTTTACATGATTTTGAGATAATTGAGCAGGAATTAAAAAAATATGGGAAAGGTCTTTTAGATAAAGATAGGATAATAGTATTGAATAAAATGGAGCTGGTAGATGATGATTACTTAAAAATAATTTCAAAAAATTTAGAAGATTTATCTAAAAAGAAAGTTTTAGTTATTTCTTCATCTTTAAAAAAAGGTTTATCTTCACTGCTTTCTGAAGTATGGAAAAGGATCTAACTTAAATTAAAAATTTTTTTGTAAAAAAATACACTTGATTTAATAATGAAAATTAGTAATAAATAAGATACTTCTTTAAACACAATATGAATTTCTATACTTGCTTTGATCAACAAGGAAAAATAATAGCTAGATGTCAAACCATTCAAGATATTGAGGTTTTGAAGAAAATGGGAAGACCAATTGTAGAAGTCAAGGAAATGAAAAATGAGGAGTCGGTTGTATGTTCCCTTACAGGAAGTCCATCTGACTTTAATAGAGATTACTAATAGAATTTAAAAAATAAAAAAAGGGCTTTTAGAGCCCTTTTTTTTATTGTGTATTATTTATCAAATAAAAACTTAATCATCATAAACAAGACATTCTGGCTCATCCGGGTTGGCATCGCAGAATAGTTCCAAAGCATTAGGGTCATGTTTATCCTCAGGATGATGATCCTTATATTCTTCGAGTTCTTTTAGCTCTTCAGTTAAATGTCTGACCTTTGGAAGATTGCCCTCTGCTTTTGCAGATTCGATTTCCGATTGATCTTTTTGGATGTGTTCGTCAATGGATTTCATTTTAAGCTTTTCGTACTTTAGTAGACATATACAACATAGTTAATTTCTAATGAAATTGCATTATCTATGAACTAAATAAGTGTTCATTACAACATCATTATTTTTTTGAAATTGATTTATGTATTTATTTAGGACTCTAATCTCATTATTTCCTCTAAAGATGGTAAAACTGGGATTAGTTGATTTGGGTTTAAAGGGAATAAAGCTTTGTAGTAATCTTTTTTCCATTCATTATCGAAGCATGTCCTATTTACATTAGATAATTTAAAGAATTTTAATCTCCATTCAATAATCTGTTCGAAACTTGATAGTTCTTGTTCAGTACATTTGAAAAGTTTGCTATATATCAATTCCCATCTTATAAGCGTTGGAAAAAGGTAAATATCTGCGTAGGTTAACTCTTCTCCAAAAATCCAGTCCCCTTTGTTTTTCTTTAGTAAATTTTCAACTTCATTTATAGCTGCGAAAAGATTTTGACTTGCTTTTTCGTAAGCTGACTGGTTTCTGGCGAAACCACATTTATATACGCCATCATTAATGCTGTTATTAATTAAATCTAAAAATTTTTGATTACAGTCTTTAATAGTTAATATCTTATATTTTGATTGCATTTTTATTAAATTGAGTAGTTTTATGATCTGTGAACTTTCATTAGACAAAATATTTACTTCATCTTTTACAAAACTAATTAGAAGAGGTAATGTCGCTCTAAAAATAATCTTTTTAGTAGCTTTTTTGTAAAGGTCTGAAAGTCTCATACATCCCTTAATCTTTGTATTGAAAATCCATTCGCCATGCTCAACATCTGCTTTTAAAAAAATAACTTTAACTTTTTTAGATAAATGTTTTATTTTGTGGACTAGTAAAGTTCTTTGACACCATGGACAAGAATTCCCGACCAATAAATAAATTTGCCCATTTTCATTATTAATATCGTATTCACTATCAATTGCTATACCTTTAGGCCTTTTATAATTACCATATAAATCTGATGGTGCGAAGCCATTCATTAATTGGGTCCAAAACCAAAACCAGAATTTTCTGGAGGCCTTTATAAGGTATTTATTTTGCATAAAATTTTATTTTTAAAGAAAAAATGACTCTTCAAAGAATACTTATCGTTTCAGGCACTCATGGAAATGAAATTAACCCTGTTTGGGCGGTTAAGCAATTTAATAGAGTGCAAAATAGTTTAAATCATGCTATTGAGTATGAGTACATCATAGGTAATCCTGTTGCCTATGAAAAAGGGTGCAGATATATAGATGTAGATTTAAATAGATCTTTTAAAGAAAGGGAGAATTTTGATCAACACAAGAATAGCTTTTATGAAACTAATAGAGCCAATTTTTTAGTAGATGAATTTGGAATTGACGGATCTAAACCCTGTCAAATTGCAATCGATTTGCATACTACTACTGCAAATATGGGAACAAGCATTGTTTTGTATGGGAGGAGATTCAAAGATTTTTGTTTAGCTGCATTACTACAGAATAAATTTGGATTGCCTATTTATTTGCACGAAAAAGACAAAGCCCAAACAGGCTTTCTTGTAGAAGCTTGGCCATGTGGTTTAGTCATTGAAATAGGAGCTGTCGCTCAAAATTTTTATGATCAAGACATTGTAAATAGATTCTTAATAATAATTAGATCTTTAAGGGAAGAGATAGATAAATTAAAAAACAACCTTATTGAACTACCAAAGGAACTAGTTGTTCACGTTCATCAAGGGAGTATAGATTATCCAAGAGATGAAAAAGGAAATATTGATGGCTTAATTCACCCTGAAAGAATAAATCAAGATTGGAAATTGATTAAGAAAGGAGATCCATTATTTCTTGATAGTCAAGGGATTATTCATAAATATGAAGGAGATCAGTTTGTTTGGCCGGTTTTTATTGGCGAAGTTGCTTATAAAGAAAAAAAAATTGCGATGAGCTACACAAAGAAAGAAGTTATTTGTTCTAACAATCAATGGGTTTATGAGTTTGCAAGTCTTTAAATTAAGAAAACAGAACAATAAACTAGCATTCTTGAATAAGGATTATTTATTTAATAGATAAGTTTATTTAATATTTAATCCATTTATGTTTTTTGCTAACTCTAAAACCTTAAAAACTTAAATTCTTTCGCTCCAATAAATAATAGCTCCAAAAGCCTCTAATTGCAGTCTTCTATGCTTTGCCTCTCTTAAGGAAACTACCTCTTTCGATCTTTTTCCGTTAAAAAGCCATTCGATTATTACCAAGTTTAATCCTCAATAACAAAGAAAATATTAAGACATGGAGGTTCCTTACTTCGATATTGCAAAAAATAAGTTTACTTAAAGAAAAAAAAATACACATTTTTAGCGATTTTGGTCTAAAATCTTCGAAGCGGAAATTATTTTTCCGTTTTTATTTACACGTCTCATTTTAGAGACATACTTTACGAACTCATGACAACTATTCAGCAGCAGCGTTCTTCGCTGTTAAAAGGTTGGCCACAGTTTTGTGAGTGGGTAACATCAACTAACAACAGAATTTATGTTGGTTGGTTCGGCGTCTTAATGATTCCATGCCTTCTTACAGCAGCGGCTTGCTTCATCGTTGCATTCATCGCAGCACCACCAGTAGACATCGACGGAATTAGAGAGCCAGTTGCTGGTTCATTCCTATACGGAAACAACATCATCTCAGGTGCAGTTGTTCCTTCATCTAACGCTATTGGTCTACACTTCTACCCAATTTGGGAAGCAGCTACTGTAGATGAGTGGTTATACAACGGTGGTCCTTACCAGCTTGTAATTTTCCACTTCCTAATTGGTATCTCAGCATACATGGGAAGACAGTGGGAGCTTTCATACCGTTTAGGTATGCGTCCTTGGATCTGTGTTGCATACTCTGCACCAGTTTCAGCAGCTTTCGCAGTATTCCTTGTATACCCATTCGGTCAAGGTTCATTCTCTGACGGAATGCCTTTAGGTATCTCTGGAACATTCAACTTCATGTTTGTTTTCCAGGCAGAGCACAACATTCTTATGCACCCATTCCATATGGCTGGTGTTGCTGGTATGTTCGGAGGATCTTTATTCTCAGCTATGCATGGTTCACTTGTTACTTCATCTCTAATCAGAGAAACAACTGAGACAGAATCTCAGAACTATGGTTACAAGTTCGGACAAGAAGAAGAAACATATAACATCGTTGCAGCTCATGGCTACTTCGGTCGTTTGATCTTCCAATATGCAAGTTTCAACAACAGCAGAAGTCTTCACTTCTTCTTAGCTGTATTCCCAGTTGTTTGTGTATGGTTAACTTCAATGGGTATCTGCACAATGGCATTCAATCTTAACGGTTTCAACTTCAACCAATCAGTTGTTGATGCAAACGGAAAGATTGTTCCTACATGGGGTGACGTTCTTAACAGAGCAAACCTAGGTATGGAAGTAATGCACGAGCGTAATGCTCACAACTTCCCACTTGATCTAGCAGCAGCTGAGTCTACAACAGTAGCTCTTTCAGCTCCAGCTATCGGTTAAGCTTAAAGTTCTTAAACTTACAAGCCCCCTTTTTGGGGGCTTTTTTTTTGTTTAATTTTCAATTGGTTTCATATAATGTTTATATATAGATAAAACATTTGATATTTCTATGAGTAGTAGTTTTGGAAAAATTTTTCGTGTTAGTACTTTTGGAGAATCACATGGTGGTGCAGTAGGAGTTATCCTTGATGGATGTCCCCCAAAGTTAAAAGTAGATATAAATCTGATACAAAATGAATTAGATAGGCGAAGACCTGGCCAAAGTGACATTACAACACCCCGAAATGAAGAAGATAAAATTGAAATATTAAGTGGGATAAAGGAAGGTTTAACACTTGGAACTCCAATAGCAATGTTGGTAAGAAACAAGGATCAAAGACCAGGAGATTATAATAATTTGGAGCAGGTATTTAGACCTTCTCATGCAGACGGTACATATCATCTGAAATATGGAATTCAGGCAAGTTCTGGAGGTGGCAGAGCCTCTGCAAGAGAAACAATTGGGAGAGTAGCTGCTGGTGCTGTAGCAAAACAATTATTAAAAACCTTCTGTAACACTGAAATACTATCTTGGGTAAAGCGTATACATGATATTGATTCTGATATAAATAAAGAAAAGATTTCTCTCAAAAAAATAGATTCTAATATTGTTAGATGTCCTGATGAAAAGGTATCAACAGAAATGATAGAGAGAATTAAGGAATTAAAGCGTCAGGGAGACTCTTGCGGCGGTGTTATTGAATGTTTTGTAAGAAATGTTCCCTCTGGCCTTGGAATGCCTGTTTTTGATAAATTAGAAGCTGATTTAGCAAAGGCTTTGATGTCTTTGCCTGCCACGAAAGGCTTTGAAATAGGTTCAGGTTTCTCTGGAACTTATTTAAAAGGAAGCGAACATAATGATTCGTTCATTAAGTCTGATGATTCTAGTAAGTTAAGAACAACATCAAATAATTCTGGAGGCATACAGGGCGGAATAAGTAATGGTGAAAATATTGAGATGAAGATAGCTTTTAAACCTACAGCAACCATCGGGAAAGAACAGAAAACAGTGAATGCTGAAGGTAAAGAAGTACTGATGAAAGCAAAAGGGAGACATGATCCATGCGTTCTACCAAGAGCAGTTCCTATGGTTGATGCTATGGTAGCTTTAGTACTTGCTGATCATTTGCTTCTAAATCATGCTCAATGTAACTTAATAAATAAGTAGTAGATTTGTTGAAAAAATTATATTTATCCTTAACTCAATTATTTTTGAGCCATTCAAATATTTTTGGATCAAATTTTTTATTTTTGATAGCTTTATCTCCAATTACGACTGCTTTATACCCTAAAGATTTACAAGTATTTAAATCATTGATTGATAGTCCTCCAGCAGCAATGAAATCAATGTTTTTATAGTTGAGTATATCTATCGAACTATCTTTACTTTTTATTGGGTAAATTTTGATAATATTGCAATTTAAATTTATCGCTTCCTTAAGATCCTTTAAATTATTAATTCCAGGAATTAATAAATAATTTTTTGACTGCGAATAATTGAAAAGATCTTTATCCCAAAATTTCATCATCGAAAAATTCAATCCAATTTTTAAAGAATCTTCTATTGATTGCTTATTAACTATGGAGGCAGAGCCTAAATTAATTCTTGGATATTTAATTTTGATATCTGATACAAAATCTAACCAATTTTCGTTGTTAGACCAACTTATTTCAATATTCTTTAATCCTAATTTTATTAAGTTTTCTAATTCTTCAAAAAATGAATTTCTTATAGAGGTATTTGAGTAAATATTATCTTCAGGTTTTATAAGTAAAAAAAAAGAATCTGTTTTCAGTAACTCCGAAAAAGAATCTTCTTTATTATTCATTAAAAAATTTAAACTTTCTCGCTTAAATATAGTTTGCTACTTTTACTTCTGAGCGGTTAAGCAAATCTTGGATATCTTCAGTATCTATAGTTTCTCTTTCAATTAGCATTTGAGCCATTTCGTCTAGAACAGTTCTGTTATCTGATAAAACTTTTGTGGCTCTCTTGTAGGCAACATCAACAAGCTCCGAAACCTCTACATCAATTGTTGCGGCTGTGTCTTCAGAGAAGTCTCTAGTAGAGCTCATATCTCTTCCGAGAAACATTCCACCTTGAGATTGACCTAGAGCGACTGGTCCTATTTTGTCACTCATGCCAAATTTAGTGATCATTTGTCTTGCCACATTGGCAACTTGTTGTAAATCATTTGAAGCTCCAGTTGTTACCTCTTCTTCTCCATAGACTATTTCTTCAGCAACTCTTCCACCAAGAGCTACAGCCATTTGATTTTGAAGGTAAGAACGAGAATAAAGACCAGATTCCATTCTTTCTTCACTTGGAGTAAAGAAGGTTAAACCTCCAGCTTGACCTCTAGGAATTATTGAAACTTTTGCTACGGGATCATAATCAGGCATTAATGCTCCAACGAGTGCATGACCAGCTTCGTGATAAGCAACTAATTCTTTTTTCTTGTCACTAATGACTCTATCTTTCTTTTCTGGACCAGCCATAACTCTTTCAATGGCATCACCGACTTCATCATTACTTACTTTATCTAAATCTTTTCTAGCTGCTAGTATTGCTGCTTCATTTAAAAGATTAGCTAAATCTGCACCAGTAAATCCTGGAGTTCTTCTAGCAACTTTATCTAAATCAACGTCTTTTGAAAGAGTTTTATCTTTCGCATGTACATTTAATATCTGTAATCTTCCAGCGTAATCTGGTCTATCTACTGTTACCTGTCTATCAAATCTTCCAGGACGCATTAAAGCTGAATCTAAGACATCAGGTCTGTTGGTGGCAGCTACTATTATTATTCCTGAATTACCTTCGAAACCGTCCATTTCGGTTAGGAGTTGATTTAATGTTTGTTCTCTTTCATCATTTCCTCCGCCCATACCAGCACCTCTTTGTCTTCCAACTGCATCTATTTCGTCAATGAACACAATACAAGGAGCATTCTTTTTAGCTTGTTCAAAAAGATCTCTAACTCGGCTAGCTCCAACACCTACAAACATTTCTACAAATTCTGAACCTGATATTGAGAAAAAGGGTACACCTGCTTCTCCAGCTACTGCTTTTGCTAGTAATGTTTTTCCTGTACCAGGAGGGCCCACAAGAAGGACTCCTTTTGGAATTTTTGCTCCGACTGCAGTAAATCTATCTGGGCTCTTAAGAAAGTCTACGACTTCAGTGAGTTCTAATTTTGCACCCTCAACACCAGCAACATCTGAAAAGGTTACTTGTGTAGATGGTTCCATTTGGAGTCTGGCTTTGCTCTTGCCAAAACTCATTGCAGGGTTACCACCTCCAGCATTCCCGCTTTGGGATCTTCTGAAAAGAAAAAATAGACCTCCGATTAAAAGAACTGGGAAAATCAAGCTACTTAAAGCTTGTTGCCATGGATTAGCTAATTTTGTGGGAGTTACAGCAATGTCTACATTATTTTCAGTCAGGATTTTTAATAAATCTTTGTCTGGGGCTAAATTGACCTCAGATCTGCTTCCATCATTTTCAACAACTTGAGCTGTCGCATTGTCTGGAGATATTAGTACTCTACTGATTTCTTTATCTTGAACTGCCTCTATAAAATCACTGTATCTTAAGGTCTTTGTAGCATTTTCTGTACTAGGTTTATCAAATACAGAAGTACCAATGAAAATTACAGTAATAACAGCTAGAACATAAAGTCCTACGTTTCTCCAGCGTTTGTTCACGATAAATAATCTTTAATAAATCTATAATACTAATAATAAAACATTATTAAGAGTGTCTTAGAACATCTACTACACTTTTGAATGCAAACCATTCAGGAATTGGTTCGCCATTCCTTAATTTCTTTCTAAATTCAGTACCACTAAGCTTCATAATTTCATAATGAAATTCTTTAGCTTCTTCAGCTGTAATATATCCTTTTTCCTTTGTATAAACTAAATTTTTTGAAGGAACAGTCTTCATCATCAATTCTTCTGCGCATTTATTAGCAAAATTCTGGGCGTCATATGGGCCATAAAAATCTTCACCAGTTGATGATGACTTACAGCCAGCCATATCTCTACCGATAATAAAATGGGTGCAGCCATAATTTCTCCTGATTATCATATGTTGAAGAGCTTCTCTTGGACCTGCCATATGCATTGAATAAGGTAAAAAAGCCCATTTTATCTTTTCATTAGATATTTCTTCTTCTAATTTTTTATAGGTCAAATATCTAACTTTTCCAGGGATATCATCTTGTTGAGTTGGTCCACAAGTTGGATGTACCAAAACAACTGAATTATGAGAGACATTATCTGAGAGTAAGGCATTAGTAAATAATTCATAATGTGCTCTATGAATTGGATTTCTGCATTGAAATGCAACTACATCATAATTTGATGGTAGTGTAGCTCTTACTTCTGCAGGTGTTTTGCAGGGAAACTCTCTAATTGGTAATTCGAAACCATAAACTTTTCCTCCTATATAAAATCTCCCTCTCTCATTAAAGATCATTTTAACAGCAGGATGATCTAAAGAATTAGTGCCATAACAAAGTTCAGCTTCTAAGGATTTGTCAGGCTCCCATTTAGTGCCAACTTCTAAAACTGCTATTTTTTGTCCTTTATAAGTAATCAATATTGTCTCTCCAACTTTTACTTTTTCATTATTTGAATCAAATACAATAGGCAAGCCAAAAAGCAACCCATTTGTATCTCTATTATTTTTAATTACCGATTTATAGTTATTTTCATCCATAAAACCTTCTAATGGAGAAAAAGCTCCAACCATTAATAGTTCTACATCGCATGCATTTCTTTCGCTGCATTCAAACTCATAAGTAGCTTTAGAGATAAGATCATTTTTAAGGTTATCATCTTTGATAATTAAATTTTTTAATTCACCTCCATAAGGCGGTATTAGTCCATTAAAGTCTGTTTTTGTTTTTTGTTGTAATTCCATGTTTTGAATTGATAAAGAAAAATTTGAAAAAAAAAAGAGGGGTTTAACCCCCTTTTATTTCTTATCTAGGATTTATGCCTTTCTTCCGTAAAGCTCTCCAATTATTTTTACATCAAGTGGATCTTTTGATCCCATGTCTGTATCTGAAGGCTGGATAGCTTCAAAAGTACCAGCAAATTCGTCTGTATCAGAATCTACGTTGGTGATTGAGAGAGTAATAACTCCAGTACCGTTTACATCAACTTTAATATTTTCTTTGGCAAGTTCATCATCATCTCCTCCTAATGCAACTAAACCTTGAGCATATTCAACACCAGTATTTTTAGCTCTTGCTTTAGGATCTAGAAAATCACCAGTTCTGTAGTTAGGTGTAAATGTTGAACCACTAAATTCAGTACCTGGTTCAATAGATGAAGGTAAATCAGCTTTAAGGTCTTTTGCTGAGAATGCAAATGGCACCTCTAAGCCTCCAGGAGTTAAGACAGTAATAAGTTGAAAATCAATACCACCTTTTTCGTTAAAAGTTCCTGAGTCTATATCTCCATAAACTTCAGTCACTGTGGTGTTATTTCTAGGACTAATAATTTTTGTAGAAACAAATTCTGCAGCTTTTCTTTTCGTCCCTGGTACTTTTACATAAACTTCTGTTGGATGCATACATATTCCTTTAAGGCTATCTCCATTACCTAAGGATATTGATCCAACAAGAGATGAGTCTAATGTAGGACAATCATTAGCTTTTCCTGTGTTAACAACATCTGTGAATTGTGCATTTCCTCTTTCAGAAAAAGCAAATGTTTTTACAGGTACGAAAGCAAAAGTTATACAAAGTGAAATAACAAAAGCTAAGAAAGAACGAATTCTCATAATTAAAGTTGCAGTAATGTTATGTGACGATTGAATAATGGTCACCTAAATAGTTAAGTACGGATCTTACAAGGGAAAGGAACGTAAAAGATAGGACTTTTAAATCCTCGAAACAACCCGTAGCTTTTTAGATTTTTAAAAACTTGAATTATTGTAAGCTATCACATTATTTTTAATGATTAAGATTACAAAAAAATACAAATTAAAAATTTTTTTATTTTTTTTCTGAAATGATTTTAGTTATTAATTTATTTGCTAAATCAATTTTTGATGTTTTGTTAATGTAGTGTTCCATATTTTTTGTATCGAAAAGCCAACCTTCATTTTGTGCCAAAAAACCGAATCCTTGGCCCTCAAGATCAATTGGATTTGCGAATAGATAATCACAACCCTTTTGGACAATCTTTTCTTTAATTGTAATTCTTGCTTCTTCAATAGATCCTGTAAAAGCGCAAAAGCCTACAAAAACTTGGTTATCTTTTTTGGATTCACTAATTGTTTTTAAAATATCTGGGACTAGCTCAAAGTTTTTATTCAAATAATCATTAATTTTATTTTTAGGAATTTTAGCTGAAATATTAGAAGCTAATTTAAAATCAGAAACTGCTGCATTCATAAAAAAATAATCACAATTTGAAATCTCATTATTAAGTGCCCTAATTAAATCATTACTAGTTTCAATTTCATATCTTTTTATTCCATCAGTAAGATTTTTATCTATTTTCAGAGGCCCATGGACATATTTTACTTGTGCTCCTCGGAACCTTGCTACTTGAGAGAGAAGTAATCCCATAGCTCCAGAACTTTTGTTAGTAATATGCCTTGCCGCATCAATTTTCTCTGAGGTGCAGCCTCCAGTTATTAAAATTTCTTTATTAAGCAAATCTTTGCGATATTCATTTTGTTTGTGTGAAGCTATAAATTCAAGAGCTAATTGAATTAGATCATTTGGAGGTATCTTACCGATGCCAACAGCATCACATGCTAAGAGACCTTCACTTGGTTGCAAAGACAAAACATTTTCGTATTTCTGTAAATCCTCATAATTTTTTTGGACAGCTTTATTTAGCCACATTTGTGTATTCATTGCTGGCGCAACAATTATTGGCTTTATATTTGCTATTAAAATACTTGGAATCAATCCCTCTGCATTTCCAGTTACCCATTTTGCTAATGTTGTCGCCGTTAAAGGGGCAATGATTAAAATATCAGCCCATTCGCTTAGTTCTATGTGAAGAGGTTTTGATTGACTACTTGACCATTGATCATTTTCTAAAATGCAAGGGTTTCTACTCAAGATAGAAAGAGAAAGAGGCTTTATTAATTTTTCTGCATTTTCAGATAAAACGCATCTTATTTCATAATTTTCTTTCACTAATTGGCTAACCAATAATGGAATTCTTACAGCTGCAATACTCCCCGTTATTAATAAAAGAACCTTTATTTTGGAGTCTGTAATTTTAGTTTTCATCGAAAGGTTCCTGATCGAGGAGATGGATATAATTAGTTGTTAATTCAGGTCTATTGATTGCAAGAGCCCTCAGTAAGTGCCAGTCTTTTAAACCTTCAAATGGAGTATTATAATTATCTTCTTCTAGCCTTTTAGCTAGCTCAAGTGTCATTTCTTCATCAAAAGAATTTACTAGTTCTTCACTTATTTTATTTTCAGAAATGAATTTCATATTGAGTAAGGTCAATATATTCTAATAATAATAAAGCCTCAAGTAATTATTTAAAATTATGTAAGTATTAAGTACATTTTTTCAAGAATATGAAATGTTTAAAATTTATAATCTTTTAAAATTGTTGTTTGGTCATTTATCTTCATTCTCAGTCATAAATATGCAAACTCTCCTTTTCAAAAATATTCTTCTTTAAAATTGTTTTATCCAAAAATAAATCATGTCGCAAACCAAGAGAGAGCAGGTTATTAGTCACATTCGCTATTTAAGGCAAGAACTTAGAGAGATTCATTTAGGCATTAAAGAAGATGACTTTTTCCCTGAACCAGGAGAATTGAGAGGAATAATGGCTCAGTTGGAGGCATTACTTGAATTAGTAGAAGGAAATACTAAAATTCAATCAAACTCTGAAGCGGCTTAGTTTCAAGCAAAATGGTTATTAGACCTCAAAAGACAAATTTTCAGCTAAAAATTGTGGAAAATATTCAGACATTGAGTATTTGGGCTAATAATCCTTGGCGAAGATATTCAATATCATTGATTACACTTTTAATTGGCTACTTTTTTGGAAGTTCTCTTGGTATGGTAAGTGCCGTTGTGGAACTCATGGATCCTGTAGCTGCTTTCTTATCAGTAGTTTTTATCGAGACCTTAATAATTTTTAGAAGAAATATAAGATTTGAAAGGAAAAAGAAATTTTTATTACTTTTTTTAGATTCTTTAAGATTAGGATTATTTTATGGTTTCTTTACTGAAAGTCTTAAATTGCTTTAATTTATTTGTTGTTTTTCTGTAATAGATAAAGCAATGCCATTCTTATAGGTATACCATTTGCAACTTGATTATTAATTAAGCAATTAGGATATCCATCTACTACTTTACTACTAATTTCAATATCTCTGTTAATGGGACCAGGATGGAGAATTGGAATTTCTTTATTATTCAGAGATAATTTCTCTGGGGTTAAGCCATAATCCAAACTATATGAATCAATGCTAGTAAGTAAATTCTTCATCATTCTCTCTCTCTGGAGTCTTAAGACAATAATCGCATCTGCAATTTTTATTGATTCTTCTAATGATCTAGAAATTGTTATGGAACCTCTTGATTTAACAGGATCTTTTATTTGATTTGGTACGGGTGTTTTTAAAAAATTGATAAATTCATCAGGTATTAATGTCTTAGGACCACATAAGATTACATCTGCGCCAAATGCACTCAAAGCCCAAAGATTTGATCTGGCAACCCTTGAATGATTAACATCTCCAATTATTAAGATTTTTTTGGAATTTAAAACTTCTGGATTCAGTGTTTTTTTGGAAAAGAATTTTATCAATGTATAGATGTCAAGCAATCCTTGGCTAGGGTGACTATGTAATCCATCTCCTGCATTAAGAACCGAAGTCTTGGAATTTATTGCATCAAGTTTTTTAGCGATCTCAAAGGTTATATAACTTGATGAATGTCTTATAACTAATGTATCTGCCCCCATAGCAGAATAAGTTATAGCTGTATCAATTATTGTTTCGCCTTTTGTTAAAGAACTAGAGGATGGAGCAAAAGTTTGGACATCAGCAGAAAGCCTTTTTGCTGCAAGCTCAAAACTATTTTTTGTTCTTGTACTAGCTTCAAAAAATAAAGAAGTTACCAAAGTCCCTTGTAAGGCTGGTATCTTTTTCGTTCCAGCATTCTTTAGTGAATCAAATCTATTAGCTAATTCAAATACTGACTCATAATCTTTAATTGAAAAATTAGCTAGTGTGTGGATATGTTTATGAGGCCAAATTTGCATTACGCTTAAACAGATGAATGATTATTGAAATTTAGGTGTTCTATCACCTTGTAATCTTTTACTTACACTCCTACTATTTTTAAGGTACCAACGCCATTTTATATTTTTTGCCTTTGATATGCCAATTCTAGTGGTTTGAATAAGATCTTTTTCTTGTAGAGTTGAGTCTCGTGGAGAAATCCATAAAGATTTGTTATTAAGAACTTCAAGTGAGTTAAATGAAATGTCTACATTGAATGACTTAGTAACTAAACCAGGTCCAGAAGCTAATCTTTCATTCTTATTAGAAATAAAAACTGATCTTATTAATACACCACTCGCAAAATTTTCTTTATCGGTAACAATGTTTAAACAATGATGAATGCCATAAGATTTGTAAATATAAAATGTTCCAGGTTTGCCAAATAATGATTTATTTGATTCAGTCATTTTGCGGTATCCATGACAGGCCTCTTCTTCCTGTGAATAAGCTTCAGTTTCAACAATAACCCCCTTAATTTGATCTATCTCATTATTTATTTTTATGAGATAACAGCCTATTAAATCAGGGGCAACAAGTTTAGAGTGCCGATAAAAAAAATTTTTTGGAAATAATTCTTCTTCTATTTTTCAATATCTAACTAATAACATTTTAAGCTGAGAAAAATTATTAAGGTTATTAATTGATATTGATTTTCAAAAAGATGTGATTATTTCTTTTAATTATTTGAAATTCAAAGGATATATAAATAAGATGTTCTTGATAAACTATCATTTAAAAAAGAAAACACTAAACGAATGACAAAAATAACTAAAGAAGAAGTAAAAAAAGTTGCTCAATTAGCGAGATTGGAACTTGATGAGAATGCAATTAATAATCATGCAGAGCAATTAGAAAAGATATTGGATTATATTAAACAACTTGAAAAAATTGATACAGATGATGTGCGCTGCACAACGAGAGCTATAGAGGTTATAAATGTATTTAGAAAAGATGAAAACAAAAATTCTGAATATACTGAAGATCTTTTAGAATTGGGTCCATCTATAGAAGATAAATATTTTAAAGTACCAAAAATTATTAATGAATGAATTAGTTGCCTCCTATAAATGTTTTATTAACTATCTTTAATAAAAATTTTTTTAATTTGTAGCCTGGATATAAATTTATTATTTTTCTTATCTTCCCCCTCTTTTTGCTATGACTCCTTATACCTATTAATAAATCATAAATAAAGTTAAAAATGTCTTGTTTACTTTCAAATATCCCAACTCTTTGAGGGGATCCTTTCTTATCCAATAACGGCTTAGTCTTTTCATAAGCTACTTTGTATTCAAACCAAGGAATTGAAGGCCAAAGATGATGAATGAGATGGTAATTCTGACCCATTATTAATAAATTCATAAACTTGCTTGGATATACTCGAGAATTTATCCATTTGTTTCTTGATTTAAAAGGTCTATGAGGTAGATAATCAAAAAATATTCCTAGAGTGACTCCTACCATTAATGCTGGTCCGAACCAAAGATTATAGATTAGATTCATGAAATCAAATTTTAAACCTGCCAGGATTATTGTTATGAATATGGATCTTTCAATGCCCCATTGTAGTAATTCATATCTTCGCCAAAGTTTTCTTTGAAAGAAAAATACCTCATGATAAAAAAATCTTGGAGCAATTAGCCAGATTGGACCAAAAGTACTGACAATATGATCAGGATCATTTTTTGGGTGGTTTACGTGAATGTGATGTTGTAAATGAACTCTTGTAAAAACTGGAAAACTAAACCCTAAAAGAATTGCTGAGCCATGCCCCATTGCTTGATTTATCCAAGGGACTGGGTGGGCAGCTTTATGACAAGCATCATGAATTACAGTACCTTCAATATGTAACGCCAAAAAAGCAGTGGCTACTAGTAGTGGTAAAGGCCATACACCTCTATACCATTGCCATATGCTCAGAAAAGCTAGAAAATAACCGCCAAAAAATAAACCTAATGTTGGATTCCAAAAACTTGGCGGATCTACATAACTTTTTATCTCCTTTTGCCAATTAAATGTTTTTGAAGAATTAGTACTTTTTGTTGTATTTTTACTGGTTAAGTTTGGAATAGTTTCTAATATTCTTTAGATAATATAACTAATATCCTAGGAGGATTGCATGCCCAAATATAAAAATTTTTTTTAAGAGATAATTAATTTAATTTTATGTGTCAGATTAATCATCTTAAGTTAAAAATATTTTTAAATTTAACCTCTTTCAATTATTATTTTATTTGAGCGGTCGTGGCGGAATTGGTAGACGCGCGAGTTTTAGGTACTCGTATCTTCGGGTGTGGGAGTTCAAGTCTCCCCGACCGCACTTAAAGGAAATTCTGATAGAAAGTTTGTTTATCTGCATCATCTTCTTATAATTTAGATAATCAATCAATTTAATGGATAGTTTCACAATTTATTTGGGATCTTTTTATCTCGCAATTGGAACTGTATTTTTATTCGTACCGATAATTTATCTTGAGCTTGGTAGACCAAAAGACTTAATAAAAGCTTTTTTGAATTTGTTAATAGGGTTAATATTGATAATTAAAAATAAAGCAATAAATGAATCATTTTTTGTAATTTTTACCTTATTAACTGCACTAGTTGTTTTATATCTAATAGAGCTTTTTTTATCTAGATGGTATCAATTAACAGATAACGAAAAGAAAAAATTAACTACCTTTTTGGAATTCAAAAATAATCTTTCTAAAATATTAGAAGCTATCAATGTTGTATTTGGCAATTTTATCAAATATTTAAATTTTTTTAATTTTGGTAGCAATAATCAAATTAAAAACTCAAAAAAGTGGGTAAGAAATGATAAAAATGATAATATAAAAGCTTGAAATCAAATTAATTGGTTTTTGAAATATGCAAAAGAAACTAAAGGTCAATTAAGAAAGAATATAATAAATTAGATTTATTTAAAAATTCTTTTGATCACCAATATTTACAATATCGTCGTATGAAATTTCAAAATAGCGAGGAGCAAAAATCAGATTTTTCTTATAAAGAAACCCTAAATTTGCTTAAAACTGACTTCTCAATGCGTGCTAATTCAGTGGTAAGAGAACCTGAGATTCAGAATTTTTGGGCTAACAATAATATTGATTTCGAATTGGGTTCAAATAACTCTGGCAAAACATTTACCTTACATGATGGGCCACCTTATGCGAATGGAGCGCTTCATATGGGTCATGCTCTTAATAAGGTTTTAAAAGACATAATTAATAAGTACAAAACATTGAAAGGATTTAAAGTTCACTACGTTCCTGGTTGGGACTGCCATGGATTACCTATTGAATTAAAAGTGCTTCAGAATTTAAAATCTGATGAAAGAAAGAATCTTGATACTCTAAATCTAAGAAAAAAAGCAACAGAATATGCATATATTCAAATTAATAATCAAATGCAAGGTTTTAAAAGGTGGGGCATATGGGGAGATTGGGAAAATCCTTACTTAACACTTAAGAAAAGTTATGAATCTGCTCAGATTGGAGTATTTGGGAAAATGTTTTTAAATGGCTATATATATCGAGGTCTTAAACCTGTGCATTGGAGTCCAAGTTCGCGGACTGCACTTGCAGAAGCAGAATTAGAATATCCTGATGAACATTATTCAAAAAGTATTTATGTTTCTCTAAAAATCACTAAAATTTCTGAGGAAATTTTATTAAATTTTATCCAAGAAAATATTAATATCAAAAAAGATTTTTTTCAAAATAATTCTTTCATAACTATTTGGACTACTACTCCTTGGACTATACCTGCAAATGAAGCAGTTGCGGTAAATCCAAAAATAAAGTACGTTTTTGCTATCGATAATGAGAAACGAATTTACCTTTTTGCAAAAGATTTATCTTCTGAAATAAGTAAGAAATTTAATAAAGATTTAAAGGTCCTTTTAGAGGTTAAAGGCTCTAAATTGGAAAATATTGAATATCAACATCCTTCTAAGAATAAAAATTGCAGAATTGTAATTGGAGGAGATTATATAACTACAGAATCAGGTACTGGCATTGTTCATACTGCCCCTGGTCATGGGATAGATGATTTTAATGTGGGTCAAAAATATGATTTACCAATAACATGTGTTGTTGATGAAAAAGGTAACTTAAATGAATATTCTGGTCAATTCAAAGGATCAAATGTTCTGAAAGACGCAAATGATTTAATTATTGAATATTTAAGGGGTAATAATTTGCTTCTATTACAAGAAAATTATAAGCATAGATATCCGTATGATTGGAGAACTAAAAAACCAACTATTTTTAGGGCAACAGAACAATGGTTCGCATCTGTAAATGGTTTTAGATCATCTGCATTAAAGGCAATCGAAGATGTTGAATGGATGCCAGAAACTGGAAAGAAAAGAATTTATTCTATGGTAGTTGGTAGAGGGGATTGGTGTATTTCTAGACAAAGGTCATGGGGAGTCCCAATACCAGTTTTTTATAAAAAAAATGGAAACGACATTCTCCTTAACAGCGAGATAATTAATCATATTCAAAAACTTTTTAGTGAATATGGAGCAGATATTTGGTGGGATTGGGATGTCAAAAATCTGTTGCCAGAAAATTATGTAAAAGAAGCGGATCTATGGAAAAAAGGGACAGATACAATGGATGTTTGGTTCGATTCAGGATCTAGTTGGGCTGCAGTTTGTGAACTAAGAAGTGAATTAAAGTATCCAGCCGATCTTTATTTAGAGGGCTCAGATCAACATCGAGGATGGTTCCAATCTTCTTTGCTAACATCTGTTGCAGTCAATAATAAACCTCCATATAAGAAAGTTTTAACTCACGGTTTTGCACTTGATGAAAACGGAAGAAAAATGAGCAAATCTTTAGGCAATGTTGTTGATCCAAATATAATTATTAATGGAGGTAATAATAAAAAAACTGAACCTGCATATGGCGCTGATGTTTTAAGGCTATGGGTAAGCTCTGTAGATTATTCAGTAGATGTTCCAATTGGTTCAAATATACTCAAGCAACTTTCAGACGTTTACAGAAAAGTTCGTAATACTGCAAGATATCTTCTAGGTAATATTCATGATTATGATCCTAAAATTGATAGTTTTGAAATTGATCAATTGCCTCTCTTAGATCAATGGATGTTAGGCAGATTAGTTGAGGTTACAGATCAAATATCTAATGCTTATGAAAATTATGAATTTTCAAAATTCTTCCAAATCTTACAAAGTTTTTGCGTTGTAGATCTATCAAATTTTTATTTGGATATTGCAAAGGATAGGTTATATGTAAGTTCTAAATCACAATTTAGGAGAAGATCATGTCAGTTTGTTATGTCAAAAGTTGTTGAAAATTTAGCCGTACTTATTTCTCCAGTTCTTTGTCATATGGCTGAAGATATTTGGCAAAATATTCCATATTCAACTAAAGAAAAATCAGTATTTCAAAGAGGATGGCCTGTATTTTCGCATTCATGGAAAAATCAAATTCTTAATGAGCACATTGCAAATTTAAGAAATTTGAGAGTTGAAATTAATAAGGCTATAGAAGGATGTAGGAATAAACAAATAATTGGAGCTGCTTTAGAAACTGAAGTTAATTATTTACCTGAAGATAAAGTTGTAAAGGATTCGCTGACTTGGCTAAAAGAATTTGGCAATCAAGATGTAGATTTATTTAGGGATTGGCTTATAGTGTCAAACTTCCAAGTGGTATCCGATTTGGCCGAGAATTCTCTTATTATCGATAATAATAAACTTGGGAAAATTCAAATCATAAAAGCACATGGTCAAAAATGTGATAGATGTTGGCATTATCAAAAAGAAACATTTAATGGAATCCAAAATACAAAATTATGCAAAAGATGTTCAAATATTATTAATCTTGAATTTACTTAAATCCAGTTTATTTGATTCAAAAAGAAAACTGAGTTTTGATTCTCTCTTATGAAATTATCTTCGGTTTCTGTTAAGGGTGCTTTATAAAGTTTAAAGTTTGTAAGTATATAAGTAAATGCTATAACTTTCTTTTCTAAATCTATTTCAATCGGATGGGTTGTTGAGCTACTGAAACCTTTGAAAATAAGTATTTCTAATTGTTCTTTATTATTTTCTTTGAGAATAAAACCTTCTAGTTTAAGTATCCTATTAGGTATCTGGGAACTTATTTTTTCAAGATTATTTATTAAATCAATTTCTGCCATTCTCGGAGAAGCAAGAGTTTCTTCCATTTTTAGGTAATTTGATTATTGACCATTGAATAAGGCCTAAAATATAGATTAATAATGAAAATAATCCTAAAAATTTTGCTATCGGCTGAGTAAAGTTAGCTCCGAAGAAAAAATTAAATAAATTTTTTATAAAAATATATAAATTTGAAGAAGGCTGAAGCCATATTGCACATGCATCCGTATTAATAAAAGAAAAGCAATTAAAGTTTTGTAAACTCTGTATTAAGAAATTGAGAGATATAAAAGTTATCGTCCATCTCCATATTTTTGTAGTTGTGGTAAGGGAGTAAGAAAAATCATATTCTCTTAATTCATCATTAATATCGTTCCAAAACCAAACTGAAACTGTCATTAATAATGTTGAAATATTTGTTATCACAAGAGCATAATTATACTTACCTATTAAAAGCAGAAGGCTTATAAAAAATAAAAGAGATATTTTCCAATAAATTGATAGAAGTTTATTAACTGCTTTATTTCTTTTTTTAATTGACCAGAAGGATAGAGTAACAGGAATACCAATAATGAAGATTATTGAAAGTTGAAAGGATAGCCAAATAGAAAGTTGATTAAAAACGTTCAAAACTTTTTCTTTTTAAACACATAATTATTAAACATCAAACTGTTACTTTTGAACTTACTATTGTCATAGTTATGAATATTATGCATCCTTATATTATTGCCTAGAAATATATTAATAATTGTATGAGACAGCATGTTAATCCGCTTAGTAGTAATTTCAAGCAAATTGAGAGAATACCTTCTTTGAGTGAAATGTTTGATGATTCAAAATTGAATCTTCATTTGGATATAGGTTGTGCTGCTGGTGAGTTTCTATTTGACTTAGCTTTAGTTAATAACAGTTGGAATTATTTAGGAATTGAAATTCGTGAGAAATTAGTCAAAAATGCTAAATTAAAAGTGCTTGAAAGAGAAATAAAGAATCTAAATTTTGTATTTGGTAATGCTAATAATATTTTGAATGATATCCAAAGTAAATTTATTATCAAAAATATAAAAAGTATTTCTTTCAATTTTCCTGATCCATGGTTTAAAAAGAGACACCATAAAAGGCGTGTAATTCAGCCAGAATTTATTAAAAATCTCTCAAATTCATTGCAAAAAGGGACCTTAATTTTTATAAAAACGGATGTAAAGGATTTATTCGATTATATGGATTGCACCATATCAAGTAATTTTTATTGTAAAACAATAGATAAAAAAGATTTTAAGTATTCCGAAAGTTTTAATCCAAATAAAGTTAAAACTAATAGGGAAAAGTATGTTATTTGTAACCAACTTGATATTTTTGAAAGGATTTATATAAAAATTTGATTTATCTTTAATTTATTATTTTATTAATTTCTAAAAAGAGTTTGTTTGTTATTTCGCTTGATAAAGAATGAACTTTCTTATAATTTTCGGCTTCAACTAGCACTCTCATTACGGGTTCTGTTCCGCTAGGCCTTATATAAACTCTACAATCATTTGAATATATTGCCTGAAAATTTTCTATAGTTTGATCAATTAAATTTTTGGTTTTTAGATTTAATTTATTAATATTAAAATCCAAATTTATATTGGTTAGCTTCTGAGGAAAAGGTTCGAAACTACTTTTAAGCCAATCATGTAAATTGATATTTTTCTTTTTACAATATTTACAAATTTGAAGTGCTGTCAATATCCCATCTCCAGAAAAGTTATTAATTTTTGAAAGTATATGACCTGACTGCTCACCTCCTAAAACAGCTCTTTTTTCCTTAATTGCGTTATGAACATATTTATCTCCCACATCAGTTCTATATAAAATACCTCCAATTTTTTCCCAGGCCTTTTCAAAACCTAAGTTTGCCATTTGCGTTGATATTAATAGATTATTAGTGAGAATTTTTTGTTCCATAAGTTCTCTGCCCCAAAGAAAAAGAATGTGATCTCCATCTAAAACACAGCCTTTTGAATCTATTCCAATTACTCTATCGGCATCTCCATCGAAGCTGAATCCCATATCTGCAGGACTCTCTCTTAAGGCTTTTTTTAATGGTTGGAGATTAGTAGATCCACAATTCATATTAATTTTCAATCCATTTTTAGAGTTATTGATAACTCTTACATCAGCGCCAAGAGACTGAAAAATTTTTTTTGCGCAGGTTGTCGCTGATCCATAGCATGTGTCTAATATTATTTTCAACCCGCTTAAATTTTCTCCACCCATTGTTTGGATTAGGCTTTTAATATAAATATCCATAAGATCTTTATTTCTATTTAGTGGAATCACTTTTGTAGGAACTGATAAATTGTGATTTGACTCTTCAATTAATTTTTGAATTTTATTTTCAAAATGTTTGCTAATTTTTTGACCATTATGATCAAAAATTTTTATCCCATTATATTCTGGTGGATTATGACTCGCAGATATCATGATCCCACTACTAAGGTTCTCTTGTTTGATTAAAAAAGGTATAGCTGGCGTAGGGCAGATCCCAAGATTTATAAATTTTTTGCCACTTTCATTTATACCTTGCGTTATTGCATTAAGCAGAATATCTCCACTAATTCTTGTATCTCTTCCAATTAATATTGGATTTTTATTTTCTAGAGTTGAACCTAGGGCATATCCTACTTTGTAGGCTAGAGAAAAAGTTATCTCTTCATTAAATCTTCCTCTTATTCCATCAGTTCCAAAGATTGATTGCATAATTAGATTTCAGGAATTAAAGAAATTTTTTAATAATTTTTCATTTTTTATATTTTATCAGTTGGTTAAAAGCTTATAGATTTCAATTCTCTTAATTTGTTTAACTTATTTAAGATGTTTATAGTTATTAATACCTTAATAGTGCAATCTGATAGTCGAGAGCCAATTTTAAAGAACAATTTAAAAACAATACTTTTTTTGATTATTTCTTTTTTTATTATTTCATTGCTTTTGTTTAAAAATCTCCTTTTTAAATCAACCTATCTTCTTAAGAGTTTTGGAGAATTATCGGTTAACCCTGAAATAGCTTTTACAAATAATAAGCCTACATTTTTGGAATTTTATGCTGAGTGGTGTGAAGTTTGTAAAGAAATGGCTCCAGAAGTTTCTGCTTTGAAAGATGAATACGAAAAAGATATTAATTTTGTTTTTTTAAATGTTGATAATCAAAAATGGGGTAATTACATCAAGAAGTTTGCCGTAAACGGGATTCCTCAAGTTAATCTTTTTGATAGAAAGGGTAATTTAACATCTACTTTAATTGGTAAACAAGATGAAATAAAAATAAGAGAATCTATTAATAAATTAGAAAAAGAAGAGAAAACCTATGAGGAAATTATTAATGATGAATTTTCAACAATTCAAGAAAATAAAAACTATGAGGTTAGTCCTCGAAGTCATGGATAATATTTACCATTCTAAAGATTTTGATACGATGGGAAAACTTTGTTTAAAAATAGACTTGCAATTTTGGGCGATAGACTTGTGTTCTTTTTGGGTACCGTGAGCTGATCTTAAATGAATGTAATGTATCCACGATCTGCAGGATCCAGACATATAAATTCTTGTTGGAGTTGCTAATGGTAAGATAAATCTCGCACATTCTTTAGCTACCCCTTCAGCAAGTAACTCCTCATATAATGCTGAAGCATCCTGAAAATGTAAACCAATTTTCTCATTGAATCTTTTTTTTAACTCATCAGGTAGGTCTGCAATTGAATTTTGCCTATTTTTGTAATCTTGACGCCTCAACTCTGGTAAAGGGATATTACCCAATTGAGAACTATCTGCATATCTCTGTGAGAATTCCTGGAAAGTAAATGATCTATGTCTTAAAATTTGAGCTGCAATTCCTCTATTGGTCTCTATTTGTAGGGTCATAAATGACTGTTCAAAAACACTCCAATGTTCATTTTTAATGCAATAACTTAATAATTTCGAATAATCTTCATTTTCCTGGTTCTTTGGATTACTAACTCTTGCAATATAAGCCATTGTTTTTTCTGCATCAGGAGTTAGCGAAATTAGCTCAACTTTACTCATTTTAGATCTTTGCTAGAGTTACTTTTTCTGGTTGGTTTTGATATTTACCTCTTCTATCTTCATAGGTTGTAGAGCATGGATCACCTTCAAAAAAGAGTAATTGGCAAATACCCTCTCCAGCATAAATTCTGCAATCTGCACCTGAACTATTACTAAATTCTAAAGTTAGATGACCTTCCCACCCTGCCTCTGCAGGGGTTGTATTAACAATTATTCCAAGTCGTGCGTATGTACTTTTGCCTATACAGATTACAGTTATATTTTCTGGTACTTTCATCTTTTCTAAAGCCACTCCTAAACCATAGGAGTGGGCAGGAAGAATAAAAAAGTCTCCATCATTATCATTGTGAAGAACAGTTTTTTCTAAATTATTAGGGTTAAATTTTTTGGGATTCATAACAGTCCCAGGGACATGCCTGAAAATTAGGAATTCTTTTGATGAGAGTCTTAAATCATACCCATAAGATGAACATCCGTAACTTAAAACTGGCTTTTGTTTATTTTCAGGTTCAAGATGCCTCACTAAATTTGATTGAAAGGGCTTTATCATTCCTTCCGAGGCTTTTTGATTTATCCAGAGATCATTTTTTAGCATTGTTTTATGAGCGAAGTTCGGTGATTTGGTTGGCCATTAATAATAGATCTTTAGGAATATCTGTACCAGTAAGGATTACATCTCCTGATATAAATCGGTTTTCAAGTGTTGAAATCAAATCATCTTTATCGATAATTTTCATGTCAATAGCTAAAAAAATTTCGTCAAGTATGATTTGGTCATTCTCGCCAGACTGCAATTCTTTTTTACAAAAATCCCATAATTCTAAAGTAGATTCATGGATAGATTTTTTTAAATTTTTATTATTTTCAATTACTTCAGAATGATATTGATCAAAGGAATGTGATGCTCTTATCCAGGTTAAATTACCGCATAGCTTTACTGCATTATCAACTCCTTGTCTTACCCCTCCTTTCATAAATTGTATTAAGAGTACTTTCCTGCCAAGAGCAGCATTTCTTAGAGAGTCTCTAATGATAGATGGGTAGCTTCCTCGATATGAAGATTGATAGATTTGAATTTGTCCGTTTTGAGTAAATCTTTTTTCGTTAATTTTGTTAGTAGTATTTATATTTACAACATCAAGATTTCTTTTGGAATAAATATGGGATGAACTCATTACCATTATTTAGATTCTTTCTATATGCAGTATAATTAGAATATATTGACGCTGCATATAGTGTAATTTTACTTAAAAAAAGAGTTAAGGAAGTGGAAACTGACAGATAAAGACTTATTGATAAACTAATAAGAATTGAAAATTGTTACAGTTGATACAAGATATTTTAGGGTGTCTTCTTAAATTTTTTAATAGTTAAGATATTTATGATACCTGCTTCACGAGGATTCAACCGCTTTAGTTCGCAACAGTCCGGACAAAGAAAAATTAACTCTATTGGAGAACGTTTTCCAATTAATAGAACTTTAATGGAAGTTATTAAAGGCCTTGATGGTGCAAGCACAGAAATGGTTGAGAGATCTAAAACAATATTCTTCCCTGGGGATCCTGCTGAAAGGGTTTATCTTATAAGAAGAGGAGCAGTAAGACTGTCAAGAGTATATGAGTCAGGTGAAGAAATAACAGTTGCTCTTTTAAGAGAGAATAGTCTCTTTGGTGTTTTATCTCTTCTAACAGGCCATAGATCTGATCGTTTTTACCATTCCATAGCATTTACAAGAGTTGAAATGATAACAGCACCTGCAAATTCTGTTTTAAGAGCTATAGAAGAAGATGCATCAGTAGGATTATTACTTTTACAAGGTCTTTCAAGTAGGATCCTGCAAACTGAAACAATGATAGAAACTCTTACACATAGAGATATGTCTTCTCGTTTAGTAAGTTTTTTAATGGTTCTTTGTAGAGACTTTGGAGTTGCAGGCGAAAAAGGTATTACAATAGATCTTAGGCTTTCACACCAGGCAATTGCTGAAGCTATTGGTTCTACAAGAGTAACCATTACAAGATTATTGGGAGATTTAAAGGATTCAGGGCTTCTTAATATTGAAAGAAAAAAGATCACAGTGTTCGATCCAATTGCTCTTGCAAAAAGATTTAATTGATTCATCATAAATTATGATGTACTGAGCGTATACAAAAGTATGGCTTGGATTTTAATTATTTTTCTAATATTACTAGGGGGATTAATTGCACCATTTGGGGATATTCTTGGAACAAAGATTGGTAAAGCAAGATTTAGTATCTTAAAATTAAGGCCAAAAAAAAACAGCAACTATAATAACTATTATTACTGGTGGGTTTATTAGTTCAATATCAATAGGGTTATTGATTTTAGTTAGTGAAGAATTCAGACAAAGGCTTTTTGTAGATATTCCTTTTTTGCAAAAAACTTTAGATGAAAGTAAAAAGGCTTTAATTCCTTTACAGGAAGAACGAAAGGAACTTGAAGGTAAAATTATTCAAAAAGAAAAGGAGTTAAATCAGTTAAAAAATAATATAAAAGGATTTAGGAGAGGAAATATTGTTATTAAAAGAGGACAAACTTTATTTATTGCTGAGGTTAATTCCAGCTCAAATCTGAAACAAGATTTAGCAAAAATCTATTATGAGTCTGATAAATATGTTAGGAAGATTGTTATCCCAATTAATAAACAAGCAAAAAATATTCTTTTGTGGAGACCAAGTGATATTACAAAAATTGAGACAATAGCCGCTAGAGGTGGTAACTGGATTTTATTGATTAAATCAGCAACAAATGTTTTAAAAGGGGATAATTATGTTTTTGTATCTCCTGATTTATTAGAGAATAAATTGATAGTCAAAAAAGGGGATGTTGTTACAAGTTCAATTCTGGGAGGAAGCGATTTAAATCTTAAAACAATTAATTTTAAAATTAAATCATTGCTTAGGGAAACAAGGGATGAAATTAAGTCAAGAGGATCACAAGTTAGTCAAATTAATACAAATGGAAATTTTGTAAAAAAAATTAGAGACTTTCTTCAAGAAAATCAAAATATCAAATTCAAGTTAGAAGTAGTATCTTTGAGAGATAGTAAAACTGCAGAACCCATAGTTGTTGAAATTAATATTTTAAAGATTGCATCTTAAATGACTAGAGTTATAACTATTGATCCTGGAAAAAGTAAATGCGGCTTAGTCTTGGCTGAAATAAGTGAAAAAAAAGTTTATAAAGCGATCATTCTTAAAAGTGAATTGCTTGAGAATTATCTAAGAAATTTAATTAACACTGAGGACATATCACAAATTATTATTGGCAATGGTACTACTAGTAGAGCAATTAGAGAAAAACTATATTTTTTTAAAAAAGAAATAATAACTTTTGAGGAAAAAAATACTACCTACAGGGCTAAAGCAAGATATTTCGAACTTTTCCCAATTAGTGGTCTGAAATTTTTAATGCCTCGAGAGGTTTTTATTCTTAATAAAAACCTTGATGCGATATCAGCTTTGATAATTTTAGAAGATTATTGCAAAATGAAGTTTACTTTGAATCAAAATATAGATTTTAAAACTTGGCTGAAATAGTGAACTTATATTCATTCCCTGCTTCTAGTTCATAATCTTTTTTTAATAAAAATCTCAATAAGGCATCCTCAATTAATGCTCTTCCCAAAGGTGGATTTACCTTTAATAAACCTTTATTAAAGGACCAAATAAAAGTCCATTTAAATTGACTAGCTTCCACAACCCCTTGAATTTGTTTTTTTGTGAAGCAATATTTCTTAATATTAACATTGGCAATCGTTTCAGGTTTTGAACGCATTTCTTAAGATTGGTCTTTATCAAAAGAATTTAATTCATTAATTATATATTCTTCTTTTTTAGTATTTAGTTGTTCTAGGGATTCTATTACTCTCATGTATACATTATCCAACATTGATTTTTCTTCTCGAGAAATATTTCCTAGTACATGTGAAATGGTATTGAAATTATTTTTTTCTTTTATTAGAGGAGGTGACCCAATACCAATTTTTATTCTCTTAAAGTTTTGTGTCTGCAATTGTTCAATGATGCTTTTCAGTCCGTTATGTCCACCTGAGCTTCCTTTTCTTCTAAATCTTATTTTTCCAAGGGGAAGATCTTTATCATCGACTATTATGAAAAGTTGATCTAAATTTATTTTGTACCAATCGACTATTGCTCGGACAGCATCACCACTGTTATTCATAAACGTATTTGGTAAAAATAACCTGAAAGTAGAATTATTAATTTGAAATTCTGAGCAGTAACTTTTAAGTTTATCTTTTAATAAAAAATTTGAATTATATTTTTTCGAAAAATTTTCAAGCAGCAAGAAACCTATGTTATGCCTACTGATGGAATATTTTTTGCCAGGATTTCCAAGTCCAATTAAAAATATTTCTTTCATGGTTTATTTCTAAATCTCTTTTTATTGAGAATTTTGAATATATATAAACTATAACTAATTAATAAAACAAAAATTATTAAAAAGTTATTTGGAAATCTTCAAATGAACCAAATAACTTTTTAGAGGATTTTAGAAATTTAGTTTCCGTTCCAATCTACTGAGAAACCCTGTAACAGCAGGGATTGGTTATAAATTTGTAGGAGAATAACTAAAAAAACAAGTAGTAATAGCCCTATGACAGTCATTATAGGAACTGCCCCCCAACCAGGTACTACTTTTCCTTGACCTGAATTACCAATTGCTTTTAAAAGAGTGCCTAAAGCTGTTTTTTGACCCATTTGAATTCACAAAATCGAATATTATTTCGCTATTGTATAAGAACTTATACATAAATTGTTTACAAACTTAGCAAAATTGATGCAAACTTTATCATCTGCTCCAGATCCTGCAGTTTCCATAGCAGTTACAATTCTGGCTTTACTTCTAGCTTTAACCGGTTTTGGTCTTTGGACTGCATTTGGTCCTAAAGCCGCAAAACTTACAGATCCTTGGGATGACCATGACGATTAACCTCCATTAAAGTATTTCAAAATCTTCTAAAAATACAAAAAGTAAACATTTAATCATAGTTTAATTATAAATTTAATAAGATATAAATCTGTCAGCACTTGTAACTCCATGCTCGCCTTAAAAATTTCTGTTTACACTATCGTCTTTTTCTTTGTTGGAATATTTCTCTTCGGATTTTTGGCAAGTGATCCAACAAGAACTCCAAATAGAAAAGACCTAGAAAGTCCACAAGATTAATCTTTTAATTAAATTTTTAAATTGATTTCTGGAATTTCAAAAAAAGTAATACTTTCTTCTTTTCTGTTTATTAATTGTTTACAGCCATCAAAATCAGCTGAATTCTCAAAAATTAAAAAAAATATCAATAACCTTAATACTCAATTAACTTGGTTGAAAGTACCTAATGTAGAAAATTCATCAAATTCTCATAATAATTTTCTTAGTAATAATCTGAATGATGATACTACTTATGTAAAATTTTTAAAGAAGAAAACAGATTCACTTTTGGTTGCTAAATCCGAAAAACAACAGGAGTTAATAATACAATCTGATAAACAGTCCGAAATAAGTGATGTTATTTATGCAGAGGGCAATGTATCTGTTTCTTATAGAGGCAAACGCCTAGAAACTGATAATTTAATATACGACAAATTAAATAAAAAAATTGAAGCAAAAGGAAATATAACCTTCATATTAGGCGATCAAATCTTTAGAGCTTCACAACTTGAATACAGCTTTATTAGTGAAAAAGGTTATCTATTAGATGTCAAAGGCGTTATCAATACCAATACCTTGATTGATGATATATCTTCAAATTTCAGCTTATCAGATTTTAAAAAATTAGAAACTTTAATTGATTTAAATAAAAAGGAAGTTATAAATACTCCTGACAATGTACAGAATTGGTTGTTTTTTACAGAAAAAATGACCATAGATGGCGATAAATGGAAAAGTAAGAAGGCTATATTTAGTAATGATTTGCTTGAATTAAAACAATCAAAATTAGCAATAAACTCATTAGAGGTTTTTCCTATTAATGAAAAACTCAGATTTAAATCTTCATTAAATTACTTAATACTTGACGAAAAAGTATCAATCCCCTTTTGGTTAGGTAGTAGAAATTTTGATTTTAAAAAGGTTCAACCTTCAAATACATGGAACTTTGGATATGAAAATTTAGATAAGGATGGGTATTTTATCGGTAAGAAAATTAACTCAATAGACATAAATGATGATTTTGCTCTTAATTTAGAACCTCAATTATTGATTCAACGCTCTCTAAAAGGCTATACAAAAAGTTTTGTAAATAAGGGGGAGTCAATAACTTCAGAGAAAGTTAAGAGAGATGCAAGTTTTCAAGATTATTTTGCTCTGAAATCCCAGATACAAGGAAGAATAAATAATTGGGATTTAGAAATAGATAAGAATTTAAATTCTCTCGATTTTGATAAATTTTCTGATGCATTTAGATTGAAAACAATATTGAATAAAGAGATTAATTTTTTAGATACAAAATGGGATAAAATCTTTTATGGAATTTATAGAGAGAGGGCTTGGAATGGCTCCTTGGGTGAAGCAGAAATTTATTCAGGTTATGGTTCAAAATTACAGAAAGAAAATACTTGGGTTGTAAATGGCATCAAAAAGAAAGAGTTTTTATCTTTAGGCTTGGCTAACATTACAGCAGAGGCTTTAAATACAAAAAATCTTGTAACTAACCTAAAAGGTAACTTTTTTTATTCTTTGGACCAGAAATTTCCGATTAGTATTCAAGACCCTAAAAATAAATCTATAGATATTTCATATAAGTACATTCCTCAACCAATCACTAAAGGATTAAGTCTTGATACAAGATTAGAAGCATCATATTCTTTTTATGAAAATGGTGATCATCAAGAATATTTAGGTTTAGGTATGGGACCCGAACTAATTTTAGGTAATTTTAAAAATAAAACTTTTGACTATACACGTATAAGTGTTTTCCCCTTCTATAAATTTGATAATGGTGAAAGTGTTTTTAAATTTGACCACAATTATGAGAAATTCACTCTAAAGATTGCCTTTGATCAGCAACTATTTGGACCAGTTATTCTCAAAACTTTTGGGACTTTAAACTTAACAGGCGATTCAGATGATTATGGTGAATTTATAGATTCTAAAATCTCATTAAATTGGAAAAAAAGATCCTATGAAGTTGGTATTTTTTATCAACCTCATAATCAAGCAGGAGGAATTTCTTTCAGTTTATTTGGATTTGAATAGCTACAATAAATAACTGTTAAATTCTAAATAAGGTAAATCGTTATATTTTTTTTCAATTAGACTTTCATTCTCAAGTAGTGTTGAAGTTGCATCCCATTCTCCTGATAAAAACATTTTTCTTGAGGTTTCCTTAATCTCAAGACTTAAAATCAAATCTTTTGATTTTGCTAATGAATTTTTAAGATCAATTTCTAATAATAAAAATTTATTATCCTTATTTTTTTGAATTTCTTGTATTGATTTTCTTGGGAGCGTAAAACATGGGATACCTATTGCAATACAGTTACTATAAAAAATATCGGCGAAACTCTCTCCTATGATTGCTTTTATGCCCCATCTCATAAGTGCTTGGGGAGCATGTTCTCTGCTGGAACCACATCCAAAATTGCTATTAACAATTAGAATTGTGGCATTTTTGTTTTCTTCTAAATCGAAAGGATGCTTCCCCTTTAAAGTTTCTCTATCGTCCTCAAAAACAGATTCACCCAATGAATCAAAGTCAACACACTTCAAGAAACGCGCTGGAATTATTCGATCAGTATCAATGTCGTTACCAATCAAGGAGATACATTGCCCGTTTATTTGTGTAATTTTTCCAATTGGTGGGTTAAACTCGGATTTCATTAGTTGATAAATTCTCGAACATCACTGACTTTGCCATTAATTGCTGCTGCTGCAACCATTGCTGGACTCATAAGTAGTGTTCTCCCGCTAGGAGATCCCTGTCTGCCCTTGAAATTTCTATTACTAGAACTAGCACTAACTTGATTACCTATTAGCTTATCTGAATTCATTGCTAAACACATTGAGCAGCCTGGTTCTCTCCACTGAAATCCAGAATCCTTAAATATTTGATCAAGACCTTCTTGTTTTGCTTCATTGGCTACTTTTTCAGAACCAGGCACTACAAATGCTTTTACATTCTTAGATACTTTTTTGTCTTTTAATACTTTAGCTGCAATTCTCAAGTCACTGATTCGCCCATTTGTGCAACTGCCTATGAAACAAACTTCTACCGGAATATCTTTTATTGATTGTCCTGGCTTGAAACTCATATATTCAAAAGCCTCTTCAGCAAGTAATTTGTCATTTAAGGATAATTCATCTAAAAGAGGGATTTGTTGATTAATGCCTATACTTTGGCCAGGAGTAATCCCCCATGTAACAGTTGGTTCTATTTTAGAAGCATCTATTTTAATTACATCATCATAAATTGAATCTTCATTGCTTTTTAATGATTTCCACCATGTGAGCGCTTTTTCCCAATGCTCGTTTTTTGGTGCGCATAATTTATTTTTAATGTAACTAAAGGTCTTTTCATCAGGGTTTATATAGCCGCATCTTGCTCCTCCTTCAATAGACATATTACATATAGTCATTCTCTCTTCCATTGATAATTCACTAATCGCAGGCCCTGCGAACTCATAGGCAAAACCTACTCCAGCCTTTACTCCGAGTTTATTAATAATATGAAGTACTAAATCCTTAGCATAAACCCCATTAGATAATTGATTTTCACACCAAATTTGCCTTACTTTTAATTTGTTCATGGCTATGGTTTGGGTAGCAAGAACATCTCTTACTTGGCTTGTGCCTATCCCAAAAGCAATTGACCCAAAAGCTCCGTGAGTTGAAGTATGTGAATCTCCGCAAGCGATTGTCATTCCTGGCTGAGTTAGCCCTAATTCTGGGGCTACCACATGAACTATTCCTTGATTACCACTACCTATATTAAAAAATCTTATTTTATGTTCTAAGCAATTATTCTCAAGTGTTTCGATCATTTGTTCCGCAAGATTATCTTTGAAAGGCCTACTCTGATTGTCTGTTGGCACAATATGATCAACAGTAGCAACAGTTCTATCAGGAAATTTTACTTTTAAATTTTTGTCTTTTAAGGCGCCAAATGCTTGAGGACTTGTGACCTCATGGATGAGGTGAAGACCAATAAAAATTTGATCTGAGCCACCAGGAAGACTTGAAACTTTATGTAAATCCCAAACTTTATCAAATAAGGTATCTTGACTCAATTTGTAAAAATAGTTACTTTCTATTCGATAATAGGATTAATCTTAGGCTGTTCAAACAGACATTTACACTTAGTGTTTGAATTTCTATCCTATTTCGGGTTGAGTTAAATTGTTTTTTTATATTAGTTATATGATTATTCGGTCCTGAAATTGAAATATAAACAAGTCCAATTGGTTTATCTTGACTGCCTCCGTTAGGACCAGCTATTCCACTAATTGCTATTGCCCAATCTGCTCCTAATTTATTTTTTACATTAATTGCCATGTCCTCACAAACTTCTTCAGAAACAGCTCCATATTTTGAAAGCTTTTCTTCAGAAATATTTAATAATGAATTTTTTAGCTCATTACTATAGGAAACAATACTACCTTGAAAAACTTGAGATGAGCCTGATATTGATGTGATCGTTGAAGAAAGTAGTCCTCCTGTGCAGGATTCAGCAAAAACAATAGTTTGTTCCCTCTCGGTTAATTCTCTTATTAAAACGCTAGGAAGAGTATCATTATCCTCTCCAAAAATAAATTTCGAAAACTCTTTTTTTAATTTTTCTTTTACAGGTTTAATTATATTTTTTGCTTCAAGGTCATTTTTTGCTCGCGCTGTGATTCTTAGTTTAACTTCTCCTAAATTTGCATATGGAGCAACGGTCGGATTTTTAAGATTTAATAGATCGTTAATTTTTTCTGCAACGCTAGATTCTCCAATGCCTGTAAATTTAAGAGTATTTGAAAAAAAGGAATAATTATCTGAGAATTTGGTTTTAATGAAATCATATGCAGTCTCTTCCCACATAGTTTTCATTTCACTGGGTACTCCAGGAAAAGTGAGAATAGTAAATCCTTTTACTGGTTCCCAAATCATTCCTGGGGCAGTACCCCTAGGGTTGTTAATTATTTGAGCATTTTTTGGGAAGAAACATTGTTTCCTTAAACTAGAGGAATTGTCCTGGAGCTTTGAGTTTGAAAGTTTTTCTTTGATTTCATCCCATAAGTCCTGTCTTTCAAAAAGGGATACATTGAAAGATTTGGCTATTGCTTCAGTAGTTAAGTCATCTGGGGTAGGTCCCAAGCCACCTGTTGTAATTAGAAGATTACTTCTTTTCGATATTTCGTGAATTATTTTTATAATTCGATCATAATTATCTCCTACAGTTGATTGTCTAAAGTGATTTAAGCCTAATTCAGATAATTGCTCAGAAATCCATTGAGCATTTGTATTAACAATATTTCCTAAAAGTAGCTCAGTTCCAATAGAAAGAATTTCAACTCCCTTGGAATTAGGACTCATTTAATTGATGCTTCAAGTTTGCCTTCATAAAGAGGAAAACGATTACATAAGGTTAATACTCTTTCTTTACATTGGCTTTCAATCACTGAATCGTTTGGGTTAAGTAATCTATCAGCAATAATTTCGCCAACTTCAGCAAAAGCATTCTCATTAAAGCCTCTAGTAGTTAAAGCTGCAGTACCCAACCTTAGCCCGCTGGTCACAAAAGGTGATTCAGGGTCAAATGGAACAGTATTTTTATTTGCAGTGATGTTCACTTCACTTACGAGCAAGTCAGCAATTTTACCAGTCATATTGATACTTCTCAAATCCAGTAAAACAATATGGTTATCAGTGCCTCCACTAACGATATTAATACCTCTATTTATTAAAGTTGACGCTAGAACTTTGGCATTTTTTATTACTTGTTGGGAATAATTAACAAAATCTGGCTGTAAGGCTTCTCCAAATGCAACTGCTTTAGCGGCAATAATATGTTCTAGAGGCCCACCCTGAGTTCCAGGGAAAACAGATTTATCAAATTTCTTTCCAAATTCTGCATCTTTACATAAGATCAGTCCCCCTCTGGGCCCTCTTAATGTTTTGTGAGTAGTTGTAGTTACTACATCACAATAGGGTATTGGATTTGGGTGAAGTTTACTTGCAACAAGCCCTGCGATGTGCGCAATATCAGCCATTAAGAATGCACCAACTTCATCTGCAATATTTCTAAATGATTCAAAATCGATTGTTCTTGGATAAGCAGAATATCCACATATAATTAATTTTGGTTTTGTTTCTAATGCTATCTCTCTTATTTCATCAAAATTTAATTCACTAGTTTCTTTATTTACTCCATAGTGAACTGCATTGAACCATTTACCACTCATGTTGACTGGAGATCCATGAGTAAGGTGTCCGCCATGAGATAAATCCATTCCCATGATTGTGTCGCCTGGTTTAAGAAGACTTAAGAAAACAGCAGCATTGGCCTGAGCTCCACTATGAGGTTGAACATTAGCCCAATTTGCATTAAATAATTTTTTTGCTCTCTGGATAGCTAATTCTTCGATTTCATCAACAAATTCACATCCCCCGTAATATCTTTTTTGAGGTAGTCCTTCCGCATATTTATTAGTAAGGACAGATCCTTGAGCTTGCATGACAGCAATTGATGCAAAATTCTCACTAGCTATTAACTCAAGGTGAGTCTCCTGTCTATTTTTTTCAGACTTAATAAAATTAAATATTACTGGATCACTTTCTTTAAGGCTTTGAAGAATATTCATTGAATTTGATAAGTAATATTCACAATATAGACGATATTTTTTAGAAAAATATAAAAAGAATATTTCATAATTTTAAACGCGCCTGGAGAGATTCGAACTCCCGACACCCTGATCCGTAGTCAGGTGCTCTAATCCACTGAGCTACAGGCGCATATTTATGTAATATCTCTGTTTCAGGGTCTCTTAGTCAACTAGATTTCGGGTAAAATGTCCTTTATTAACAATATTATTATTGATATGCCTATAAAATGGTACGGAAATGGTGATTTAGAAGATCCCATCTACAAACATTTTTCTCGAATAGTAAATTTTGTGATTCATTGCATGATATTTACTGCGATTGTAAGTGGCACTTGGCTTTTAAAAGAAATTAAATATGAAATTGCTTTTTTTAATAATTTTGCAATTTTATGGTCAATTCTTTTAGCCTCCCATCTACTCTTTGTAATTATAAAAAAACCTAAAGATACTTCAAAACAGTCAACTTAAATCAATTTTTTTATGGACTCTCAGATATCAATCAGTGATTTAGAGAATACTATTTCAGATAAGGTTTTTATAAAAATAGAAAAATGGAAGTTATATCTTGGAGATGCTGGCCTAGCTAGAAATCTTGCTATTGAATGTATAGCTAATAAAGATCAAGGCCCATTAGAGGCTGCAAAAATAAGTTTGAAAGCAATAAATATAAAAGTAGGGGATGGATTTAAAAGTATTCCACTTATTGACTTAATCACTTCCTCTCAAATTCTTGATTTAGAGGAGATTTTGGAGAGTTTTTTTTGATTTCTAAATTCTGTTTTGATAAATTTTAAATTTATTTACTTTCAGAAATTTTGTAAGTAAAAAATAAACTACAAAAAAAGTTAGAGATCCAAATATTAATAAAAAAAATTCTCTGAAATTTGGATTAAAATTATTCGTATTTTTGAGAATAGTAAAACAAATTCTGCTATCAATAAATGATGCTAATGACATTAGGATAATTTTTTTAAATAAATCCCAATTAGGCAAATTTATATCTTCATTTCGTAGATTTAGAGAAAGCAAAATACAAATTATAAAGTTAACTATTATTGAAGATAAAATTATTCCAACAACCCCAAAACTATATGGCGAAAGATTCCCAAAATTATTAATTGGTGCACCAATTAATAACCAATCAAAAAAAATGTTTAACATTATCCCTGCAAATGACAACTTAAATGGGAAATTGGCTTTTTCTATTGAGTAGTAAGTTCTTACTAGCAAATCTCTATAAAGATAAAAAGGTATGCCAACGGCATAAGCAGTTAAAATATTCTTCACTTTTAAAGTCGCTGAATAATCAAAAGCTCCTCTTTGAAAAAACAACTGAATAATTTGATTGTTGAAAGTTACGAAAAATCCTGTTAAAAAAATAGTTGTCAAGAAACTGTATTCTATTGCGGAGATTAAGTTCCTTTGAAATCCTCTATTGTCTCTAATACTTCTCAATCTAGAAAATTTTGGAAGTAATGGCAGAATTAAAGAGTTTGATAATATTCCTAATGGCGCTTGTATAAGAAAGTTTCCGTAAGCCAGTCCCGATGCTGCTCCTTGAAAACTTGAGGCGAAAAACATATCAATAAAAACATTGATTTGATTTAGACCTGATGAGATAGATGCAGGAATAATTAGTTTAAAAATCCTCCTCTCTTCATCTAGAAATAATTGGATGCTTGAATTTAATCTCAAAAGACCGATTTTATTTATTTCCCAAATTTGAATAACAAACTGAATTAAAGTTCCTGTCAAAGTTGCAATAGCCAATAATCCCGTGTAAGAAAGGAAATTTGAAGATGTATCTCCTTGTCTGAAAATCCAACTAAATAAAATAAAAAATATAGTAGTTACGCTTGTTATGGCTGGGCTTATACTTGATAAAAAGAATTTTTTTCGAGAATTTAAGGCTCCAAAGCTTAAACCTATGAAACCTGATAAAGGTATACAAGCTGTAAGTATTTTTAATTGGTGAGTGGCAATAGATTTAGCTTCGTTACTTAAATTGGGGGCTAATAATTCAATTAATAAATCGGAATTAAAGAAAATTAATATAGCTAAACCGCTTAATAATATTGAAATTTTTATGCTTACTTGAGTTAAAACAATGCCACCATTTTTTTTGTTAAGGGGAGTTAGAACTGCAACTACTGCATTGTGTAATGGACCATTAATCCCTCCAATGATTATTAGCACAAAACCTGGAATTATATAGGCATAATTAAATGCGTCGTATGTTACCCCAATCCCAAAAGCAGCAGCTATGAATATTTGCCTTAAACATCCAGCTAATTTACTGAGACTGGTACCAAATGAAATTGAAAAAACATTATTTTTTAAAAATGAATGCATTTGGCTTTATCTAAAATTTTCAATAAGATTAAGTTTCAATTATATTTGATTTTTTACTAACGACATTTATGAATGATCGGATAATTGAATTTGATCCATTAATTGAAGGGTTTTTAATTAAGAGGTATAAACGGTTTTTAGCTGATATTAAATTAGAGAATGGAAAGGTAGTAACTGCACATTGTGCTAATACTGGTCCAATGAAGGGACTTTTGAGCGAGGGAGCAAAAGTAAGATTAAGTGTTTCTAATTCTCCAAAAAGAAAACTACCTTTTACCTGGGAACAGATATGCGTTTTAAATGCAAAAAATGAGGAGGTTTGGGTAGGAATTAATACTTTATTTGCAAATAAGTTGATCAAAAAGGTTATTGAGAAAAACTTGCTAAAAGAAATAATTGGAGAAATAGAGTCAATTAAATCAGAAGTTCTATATGGAAAAGATAAAAAAAGCAGAATTGACTTTTTTTTAACTCCTAAATCTTCAAATCCTGATAAACGAAGTATTTACATAGAAGTTAAAAACACAACCTGGATTAAAAAAAATATTGCTCTATTCCCAGATACAGTAACGAAAAGAGGGCAAAAACACTTAATAGAATTAAAAGAACTGATTCCTGAAAGTAAAAGTGTTTTAGTGCCTTGTATAACCAGAAAAGATGCTGAATTCTTTACTTCTGGAGATGAGGCAGATCCCTTATACGGCAAGCTTTTTAGAGAATCTTTCAATGCTGGAATGATAACAATCCCATGTTCCTTTGAATTTCATAAAGACCGAGTAACATGGAATGGAATTAAACCTTTAAAAAAATAAAAAGATTGATATTTTGAAACTAAAAAAAAATAGTTTTTTAAATTTAACAAATATATTTTTGGCATGCAACTATTAAATTGGTAACAACGACTACTAGACACTAATAAGTTTTTTGAGCAAAATTAAATGTGAAAGGAAACAGCACAAACTGTTTTTTTGCAGATCTAATTTTTTTTTATGACCACTGCTTTGCAAACGCCTCAAAGGCGCTCTAGGTCCAAATTACAAGATGCAAGTCTTGTTAATGGGCCTATGCTCCTTTTGAGGAGTATTCGAGGATTTAGTTCAAACCGCTCTATGTTGTGGCTTGCAACTGTTCCTTTAGCTTTGTTTGGTTTAGGTATTTTTAATCTTTCAGCTCACGCAGCTGATTTACCTGAGTTGAATGCAGCTTTTCTTGCTAACAATTTATGGCTTTTGATCGCTACTATCCTAGTGATCTTTATGAACGCTGGTTTCGCTATGGTTGAAGCAGGTATGTGCCGTTCTAAGAACGCAGTAAACATCCTTGCTAAAAACCTATTCGTATTTGCTCTAGCTGTAACCTCTTACTGGTTTATTGGCTATTCATTAATGTACGGAGGTAGTGTTGCTGACGGATGGCTGTATTTTGGAGGCCTATTTTTTGATCCAACAGTTACTGCAGACATGGTAACTGATGCTGGATTAGTACCAACTGTTGATTTCTTGTTCCAGTCTGCATTCGCAGGAACCGCGGCAACTATCGTTTCCGGTCTTGTTGCTGAAAGAGTTAAATTTGGAGAATTTGTTGTTTTTGCTATTGTATTAACTGCATTTATATATCCAATTGCTGGTAGCTGGAAATGGAATGGTGGTTGGCTTGATTCTTTAGGTTTTGTTGACTTCGCTGGTTCTTCAATTGTTCACTCAGTTGGAGCATGGGCTGGTCTTGTAGGAGCTATGCTTCTTGGACCAAGAATTGGCAAATACTCTGATGGAAAACCCCAAGCTATGCCAGGACACAATATGGCTATAGCTACTTTGGGTGCATTAGTTCTATGGATAGGTTGGTATGGATTTAACCCCGGTTCTCAACTTGCTATGGACCAATGGGTTCCATATGTTGCTGTAACAACTACTTTGGCAGCAGCAGCTGGTGCTATTGGAGCAACTATTGTTTCAACATTAACCTCTGGTAAGCCTGATCTTACAATGATAATAAACGGAATCCTTGCTGGTTTAGTTAGTATCACTGCTGGTTGTGGTGATATGACTCTAGCTGGAGCCTGGTTCGCAGGACTAGTTGGCGGAATTATCGTTGTATTCTCTGTCGCAGCTCTTGATGCCGCTGAGATAGATGATCCTGTAGGTGCATTCTCTGTTCACGGAGTTTGCGGTGTATGGGGTACTCTAGTTATCGGTCTTTGGGGTACTGCTGTTCAAGGTGATGGCGCAGGTATGGGATTGTTCAATGGTGGAGGTATTACCCTTCTTCTAGTTCAAGCTCTTGGTGCCGCAGCTTATGCTATTTGGACACTAGTTACTTGTTGGATTACTTGGTCTATAATTGGAGGCTTATTCGGTGGAATCCGAGTATCTGAAGAGGAAGAGACTCAGGGCTTAGATATTGGAGAGCATGGAATGGAAGCATATCCAGACTTTGCATCTGCTAAATAATCTAACTTAAAGTTAAATTTAGAAACCTGACATATGTCAGGTTTCTTTTTTTTTACGAAAAATTATTTAAAATGTTGTAATATCAAAAAATGGATACTCAAGCTTTTAGAAGATCGCTTCATCACTCTGATAGATACAATAGAAGAGGTTTCGATTCTCCAACAAAAAGAGCTAAAGCGTTAGAAGACGCTTACCAAAGTGATTTGATAACTTCTATTAGAGATAATGGGTTTAGTTATACTAAGGGTAGATTGAATATAAAGTTAGCTCAAGCCTTCGGTTTTTGTTGGGGTGTTGAAAGAGCTGTGGCAATGGCTTACGAGACTAGAAGACACTACCCTAATGAGAATATTTGGATAACAAACGAAATAATTCATAATCCTTCCGTTAATGATCATTTAAGAAAAATGGATGTAAAGTTCATTTCAGCTAGAAATGGAATTAAAGATTTTTCGTTAGTTTCTAATGGTGATGTTGTTATATTGCCTGCTTTTGGAGCTACCGTTCAAGAAATGAAACTTCTTCATGAGAAAGGATGTCATATCATAGATACAACTTGTCCTTGGGTTTCAAAGGTTTGGCATACTGTAGAGAAGCATAAGAAACATATTTTCACGTCCATAATTCATGGAAAGTTTAAGCATGAAGAAACTCTTGCTACTAGCTCATTTGCAGGAAAGTATTTGGTTGTACTTGATTTAGATGAAGCTAATTATGTATCTGAATATATTCTTGGTAGAGGGAATAGAAATGAGTTTATGAATAAATTTTCTAAAGCTTTTTCTAATGGATTTGATCCTGATAAAGATTTAGATAGAGTGGGAGTTGCAAATCAGACAACTATGCTTAAAAGCGAGACCGAAGAAATTGGAAAAGTTTTTGAAAGAACGATGTTAAAAAAATTTGGACCAGAAAACTTAAATAGTCACTTTTTAGCTTTTAATACTATTTGTGATGCAACTGAAGAAAGACAAGATGCAATGTTCTCTTTAGTTGATGAAGACCTTGATATTCTTGTTGTTATAGGAGGCTTTAATTCGTCCAATACTACTCATCTACAAGAAATAGCAATTACTAAAAATATTTCTTCTTTTCACATAGATACCCCAGACAGGATATCAGTTGAAGATAACTCAATACTACATAAACCATTGGGATCAGATTTAGAACTTAAAAATAATTTTTTACCTAACGGGAATATTAAAGTTGGAATTACCTCAGGTGCATCCACACCTGATAAGGTTGTTGCAGATGTTATTGAAAAGTTAATTGTTATTGCTTCTTAAATTTTTATTTCAGTAATAACTTTGCTTAGTTTTTTTAAATTTTTAGTCAAATAATTCCAAAAGATCTACTTTATTAACTAGAATAATGAAAAATTAATGAAGTATGGAAGACAAAGCGCAAACTGATCGAATTCAAACAGCAAGTATGAATAGAACTAAAGCCCCTCAAAAAGTTGAAGTTGTGGTTGCTAATTCATCTTCAGGTTCAGAAGTAAATATCCTTGGAGAACTATCAATTTTTGTTTTAAGAATTGGTTTTTGTGCATTGATGATTCATCATGGGCTAGAGAAACTTCAGGATCCACAAGGTTTTGCTGAATTTGTAGTTGGCAAATACTTTCCATTTTTGCCAGGTGATCCTGTTATTTGGACATTTGGAGCAGCGATCACTCAATTAGTATGCCCTTTAGGATTGGCTACAGGGATTTTTGCGCGGCTTTCTTCTCTTGGATTATTCTCTACCATGGCATTTGCTGTTTATTTTCATCTTCTGGATACTGGACTAGAAGGTTTCCCTCTGGCAGTGGTTGAAGGTCATAATTATGCTTTCGAATTGTCTTTTATATATGGGGCTATTTCTCTCTACTTTTTATGTGCAGGTCCAGGCAGGCTATCTTTATTCAGAAAAACTAACAAGATTACATATTATCCAAAATCAACATAATTTAATGTAAAAAGTGCCTTTGTTGGGTAAATACCATTGAGATTCCTTTTGAATTACACATATCAATACTTTCTTGGTCTCTTACACTTCCTCCAGGTTGAATAATAGCTTTTATTCCATATTCATTTGCTAGTTCTACAGTATCTGCAAATGGGAAAAACCCATCGCTGGCCAAGACAGCATCAGAACATAACCTTCCAGCTGCTTTTAATGCAATTTTTGCTGATCCAACTCTATTCATTTGTCCAGCTCCAATACCAATAGTTTTTTGGTCTTTTGCAATAACAATGGCATTAGATTTCACGTGTTTACAAATTTTCCATGCAAAATTTAGATCTAAGTTAATTTGATTACTCGGATTTTTATTAGTTACTGAAATCCAATTTTCAGTTTTTTCTTCACTATCGTCAGTATCTTGAACTAGTAATCCACCCATTATTGATTTAGTAGAAGTTTGATTCTTTTTTGGAAGTTGATCTTTTGAAAACTTTAAAATTCTTAAATTCTTTTTAACTTTTAAAATTTCTAAAGCTTCCTCATCAAAAGATGGAGCGACGACACACTCTAAGAAAATATCTTTGAGGTGAATTGCAGTCTCACTATCAACATTTGAATTAAAAGCAACTATTCCTCCAAATGCACTAACGGAGTCGCATCCTAAAGCATTCAAAAATGCTTTAGAAGCTGAATTACTTATAGAGGCACCACAGGGATTATTGTGTTTTAAAATAACAGAGGCAAACATGCCGGTTGTAAGGTCATCTTTTTCTGTGTAGCCAAATTCTAAAACTGTTGAAAGTGCCGACTCTAGATCTAATAGATTGTTATAACTTAAGTCTTTTCCTTGTAATTGTTCTGCTGAGTTCCATCCAATGTTACTTAAACCATACCAGAAAGCTTTTTGATGTGGATTCTCCCCATATCTTAAGGTTTTGATTAGTGGATAAGATTCAATATATTTAGAAGATTGTAAATCTCTTTCTTTTCTTATCCAATTAGATATTGCAGTGTCATAGTCTGCAGTATGTTGAAAAGCTTCAAGGGCTAATTTTGCTTTATATGAGTCTTTCAATTGACCTTTTTTACTTTCTTCAAGAAAATTTTGATACTGACTAGGATCTACTAAAACGGAAACATCTTTATGATTTTTAGCTGCAGAACGAATCATAGATGGCCCTCCGATATCGATATTTTCAATAGCATCTTCCCATTTAGCTCCCTGATCTACAGTTTTTTTGAAAGGATATAAATTTACAACTACTAAGTCAATTAACTCAAGATTGTTAGCTTCTATATCTTTTTTATGTTCCTCATCAGTTCTTTTAGCTAATATTCCCCCGTGTATTTTTGGATGTAAAGTTTTAACTCTTCCTCCAAGAATTTCTGGAGAATTAGTAAAATCAGCAACTTTAATAACTGGAATTTTAGCCTCTATAAGATGTTTGGCAGTTCCTCCACTTGATAGAATTTTATAATTAAATTGCTCTACCAATTCCTTACAAAATGGGATTATATTTTTTTTATCAGAGACACTTACTAAAGCTAATGGAGACATTATGGGAAAGTTTACTTACTTAAGAATATAAACATGAAATATGCTATCGATCATGAATTTGTCTCGATTAGCTCTCAAACTGCAACTCATAGAATTATTTTGATGCATGGTTGGGGAGCTGATTCAGATGACCTTTTAACATTTGGAAAGGAGATGACTGAAAAAATAAATCTTGATTTTGAGGTAATTTCTTTGAGGGCTCCTGGATTACACCCAAGTGGTCAGGGAAGACAGTGGTATGGATTATACCCACATGATTGGAATGGAGCTAAGGTTGAAGTTAATAAACTTTTAGTTACATTAAAAAAATTTGATACTGATCAGATTCCACTAAGAAAAACAATTTTGTTGGGGTTCTCTCAGGGGGCGGCAATGGCAATTGATGCGGGATTTAAGTTAAATTTTGGATTAATTGTTGCTTGTAGTGGTTATCCTCACCCCAATTGGGCCCCGGGAGAGAAATTCTCGTCATTTATTATTAGTCATGGTTTATTTGATGACGTTGTGCCTATAGATGCTTCTAGGACTATTTATGAAAAGGTAAAGAGTAAGTCTTCTAAATTTTGTGAATTATTAGAATTCGATGGATTTCATCAAATTGATCCAAATTTAATTAATTTTATAAGTTCAAATATAAGTAATATTTTTTAAACAAAAGCATATTCATATTCTTCAATCTCTTCCCAATCATCTGCAGTAAGTTCTAGACCCTCAAATATTTTTTCTTCACCAATTCCTTCAACTACAACTTTTAGTGATGGAAATAGAAAATGATTTTCTTCAGCATATTGGGCGCTAAATAACCCTTTTTCACCCCAAAAAAATCTATCGGTAGTGTGCTCATTTCTTCTTACATTGAAAACTGAAGGGGCATAGAGACCATTTTCAGCTATGAATCTTCTTGCTGCTGTAACTGGTTTATGTTTGCCAGTTTCGATATGATAAATAGGTACATGTGCCATTACTCTTTGGCCAGCCAATCTTCTTCTGCTGATTCTTTTTCTTTTTTTTGACATTGATTGGTACTCCTGAAATTATTAATGAGATTAGTCTTATTAATTTTTACTAATCTTATATATGTGATTGTAAATTCACTTCAAATTACATAGAGGACCCATCAACCCCTGATGTAGCTTAAAATATGATTAAATATTCATATTTAAGGCTGGCATAAGTCAGACCTCTTTATATATCTTAATACTTTTTTCATATTTTACAAGCCCTTTTGCAAGTTTTTTTTAAAAAAAATTCCCAAAATTTCATTAATTATGAATCTTTCAAAAAAATTTGAAGAATTAATTATTAAACAGCTAGAGAGTTTTGGTTGCTCAATGGGCGTGACTAATTTAGTTATGTATCTTGCTTCAGCTAAGCAAGGAACTAAAGCATCTTTTGAAATGATTGGTCAATGGCCACAAATTGATAGGCTTCTTACATCAATAGAAGATGATCCTTCACTAAAAGTTTCATCGCCTAATAGAAGATGGTACCCGCTTCAAGAAAACGATATTCTGCTTGGTGTCCTTAGGGTAGAGACTGATTTGAAAGGGGGGAATTGGCCAGTATCTCTTGATTCTAGATTAAAAGCGCTTTCAGTATCTTTAGCTAAATGCGTCTCTATCGAATTAGAACGTCAAAATAAAAATGAAGAAATCAATTATTTAAAAAATCAGGTCAATGTCATAATCCATCAATTAAGGAATCCATTGGCAGCTATAAGGACATATGCAAAATTACTAATAAAAAGACTTGGTTCAGATGATGATTCTATTGAAATAGTCGAACGCATGATAAAAGAGCAAAAACAAATTAATCAATATATGGATTCTTTTGCGCAATTAAATTCACCTGTTCAACTCCCTATGGAAATTGGAGAGGAAAGATTATTATTACCACCTAATTTAGATGATAAAAAGGTAATAACTGTTCAGAGTTTATTGAGGCCAATATTAGAAAGGGGTAAAGCTAACGCGGACTTAGAGAATAGAGATTGGACTGAACCCTGTCTTTGGCCAGATTGGGCTATTTCGCCATTAAAGGCAAAATATGCTGTAATTGCTGAAATTGTGGCCAATTTATTAGAAAATGCGTTTAAATATGCCCAAAAAGATGTTGAAATTGGACTCGCCGTTACGAGTAATGGACTTTGTATATTTGATGATGGTAAAAAAATAACCAAAAATGAAAACGAGAAAATTTTTGAAAAAGGTTTTAGAGGATCTGCCGCTAAAAAGAAGGACGGTACTGGTGTGGGACTATTTTTGGCGAGGAAATTAGCAAAACAAATTGGAGGAGATTTGAGATTGCTGGAAAATAACTCGATTGATAATAATGAGAAATCAAAAAATCTTAAGAAGAAAAATATTTTCTATTTAGAACTACCTATAAAAGAATTGCATGCATAAACAACATTGCAGTTTCAACTAGTACAACACTTGCACCGCAGGCATCTCCATTGAAGCCTCCAATTTTATTACCCAGTATGTTTGGGATAGAATAGCTTATAAAAATACCAATCAAAATAAGAATTAAAAATTTAATTAATATTGCTTGGGATGTAATTGAAACAAATTGGTATGCAATAAAAATTAAAAGAAAAATAATAGAGAACAAAGATTCTTTTTTAAATCCATTCCAAAACTTTTTGTGACTAATAGATTTTTTCTTATAACTCATATATTTAAACTTTTCTATAAAAAATAAATTTGAGAATCTTCCCCAAAATAAGCATATAGGTAAAACAAAAATTATTAGGTTTTGAATTTTCATTATGCAAGCAATTTGAATTAAAGTTATAAAAACTAAAGCTTGAACGCCAAAGGAACCAACTTTACTGTCTTTCATGGCTTTTAAACGTCTCTTTTTACCTGCAAAAATACCATCGAAAGTATCCATTAAACCATCCAGGTGTAGACCACCAGTAATTAAATATCCCGAAGCCAAGCAAATTAATGCAGATGCATAAATTGACCAAGAGTTTGTTCTTAAAAAAAGAAAAATATAACTCTGTATTGTTCCAATAAAAAATCCTAAAGGCGGCGCAAATTGTGCAATATTTTTAAATTCGGGATTAATTAAAGGTATCTTTGGAAATGTCGTATAGAAAATCCAAGACCCTGCCAAATTTTTTATTAAATATTTTTTGATGAGATAAAAATAGATTCAATATTAAATAATAGGTTAGATTAATGAAAAAGGATCAAAAAATTTTATAAATTATCGTGTTTGAATTTGAAATTACATCGAATTGCAGTAATACAGGGGCAAGAACTGGTATATTTCATACACCAAATGGAGAGGTAAATACACCAAAATTTATGCCTGTGGGTACTTTGGCAACGGTTAAAGGAATTTCATCCCAGCAGTTAAACTCTACAGGATCAGAAATGATTCTCTCAAATACCTTTCATCTTCATTTACAACCTGGAGAAAAATTAATTAAAGAATCTGGCGGAATACATAAGTTCATGAATTGGCCTAAGCCTATTCTTACTGATTCAGGAGGATATCAAGTTTTTAGTTTGGCTAAATTAAACAATATTTCTGATAAAGGAGTGGAATTTAAAAATCCAAGAGATGGTAGTCATGTATTTTTATCACCTGAAAAAGTAATACAGATTCAAATGGATATTGGATCGGATGTTGCGATGGCTTTTGATCATTGTCCTCCGCATACAGCTAACGAAAATGATATTGAGGACTCTTTACGAAGAACTCATTCATGGTTGCAAAAATGTGTCGAGACTCATCAGAAATCTAATCAAGCATTATTCGGTATAGTTCAAGGTGGTAAGTATCCGAGATTGAGAGAATATAGCGCAAAATATACAAGTTCTTTTGATCTGCCTGGAATAGCAGTGGGAGGTGTAAGTGTTGGCGAGGCAGTCGAACAAATACATAGTGTAATTAATTACGTTCCGAAATTCTTACCAATAAATAAACCAAGATATTTAATGGGAATTGGCTCTTTAAGAGAAATTTCTTTAGCTGTTGCAAATGGATTCGATATATTTGACTGTGTTTTGCCTACAAGACTAGGAAGACATGGGACTGCATTTTTTAATGATGAAAGATTGAATTTGCGAAATGCTCGATTTAAAAATGACTTTTCTCCAATTGACAAAACTTGTAAATGCGAGACATGTAAATCCTATTCTCGAGCATATTTGCATCATCTAATTAGAAATGACGAAATATTAGGCCTAACCCTCATAAGTTTGCATAATATTGCTCACTTAATAAGATTTACTAATGCAATTTCTACTGCAATTAGAGATAATTGTTTTACAAATGATTTCGCTCCTTGGAAAACATCCTCTATTGCTCACTATACGTGGTAACGTCTTATCATAATTAATTAAATTATCAAAAAAGGTGCTCATTCTATTTAATACATTCGCTGAATTGCCCGAGGCTTACAAGGCCTTTGCTCCAACTGTTGATGTTCTTCCACTTATTCCTTTATTTTTCTTTTTATTGGTATTTGTTTGGCAAGCTGCAGTTGGATTTAAATAATATTCTTTTAGTTTAGATTGTTTTTATTAGAAGGGATTTTCAAGTAAAATCGCATCTCCAGAATTATCTACAGCACTCTCTATAAAATCAGCAATTTTTAATGCTCTTGAGGCTTGCTCACCATCTACCTCAGGTATTTCTTTGCCCTGAACGCATTTAAGAAAATGCTCCAATTCTGCATAAAGAGGTTCAATGGAGGTTGTGCTAACTTCTTCGACATATCCATCATTTCTGTAAACTAATTCTCCATGCTCTGCTGTGTATGATTCATGAGACTTTCGATGGATTTGTAAAGAGTGATTTAAGAAATCAGTTTCTACTAGGCCATTTTGGCAGTGAGCACTTAAATTTCTAATTTTTTTGTGACTCATTTTGCTTGCAGTTAGGCTTGCAATAACATTATTTTTAAAAACTAAAGTAGCGTTGACATAATCTATTAATCCTTCGCTATTTCTTCCGCCAACTGCTGCTAATTTTTGTATTTTTGAGTTTACAAGCTCTAGAATAAGATCAATGTCATGAATCATTAAATCCATTACTACAGATACATCATTTGCTCTGTCTGCATGAGGACTGTGTCTCCTTGCTTCTAAAACAACAATTTCTTCATTATTTACTATTTTATTTAATTCTCTAAAAGCAGGATTAAATCTTTCAATATGCCCAACTTGTAATAGACAGTTACTTGCATTAGCAGCCTCTATTAAAGATTGTGCTTCCAACTCGTTAGCTGCAATTGGTTTTTCAATGAGGACGTTAGCACCTCCCTTGAGACAATCTAGTCCTACTTTTTGATGAAGTAGTGTAGGGACAGCGATACAGATAGCATCAACTTTTGGAATTAGGTCCTTATAATCCTTGAACCATTCACATTGAAATTGCTCAATAGCTAATTGGCCTCTCTCTTCATTTGGATCTGCGACTCCAATAAGATTCGCATCTTTGAGTAAACTCAGTACTCGCGCATGATGCCAACCCATATTTCCTATACCTATGACTCCAACCTTTACGGGTGATGAGGTTGGTTGCATAATTTCAAATCCATATATTTATTATCATTATCCTCTATGGGGAGCCAAATTTAGCTTTTGGGAAAGATTATTTTAACACGATCAATTTTTGGTCCTGACATAGAAATAACTTCAAATTTAATGTTATTAAAATCTAAAACGTCGCCAATTTTTGGAACCATCTGAAATTTTTCTAACATAAATCCAGCAAGTGTATGATAATCAGTACCTTCTGGAATAGAACATCCTAACTTTTTATTGATTTCAATAATTTCTGATTTTCCAGCTATTGACCATTTTTTTGAGAAATTATCTAACATTCTCATGTCTGAATAAATTCTATTATTGAGCATTTCCTCTCCAACTATTTCGCCATTTAGATCAGCTGCAGTTATAAGTCCCTCTGTCCCACCGTGTTCATCAACTACTAGTAAGAACGGATTGTAGTCTCTTACTATTGGAAATATTTCTGCCAGTGAACATGTTTCTATTATTTTTGTTACTGGTAAAAGGAATGGCTCTAATAATGTATCGGCTTCCATTTCACCTTTTGATATTGGCTTAGCTAGATAACGCAAATCTAATACACCTAATACATCATCTAAAGACTCACCAATCACAAAGAAGCGAGCATGTCGAGTTTTATCTACTTGTTTCATAAGTTCTGAAAAAGTTATATTTTTTGGCAAAGTTACCATTTCAGATCTTGGAATCATCACTTCTTTAACCTGTGTATCTTTTAAAGCAAAAACTCCTTCAAGAATATTCTTCTCATCTGGTTTTAATCCTGTTACGTTATCTGTCTCTATAAGAGTTTCTAATTCTCCAGCAGATAAACCCGAGTTTAAAGAATCCCATTTGTTATTTAAATTGAACAAGCCTAAACAGGCGCTAGTAAAGAATTCTATTGTTTTCACTATAGGATTCATAGCTTTTCTTACGGCATCGAATATTGTGGTTAACCTTAATGCAGCAGATTCTGGATTGTTAATTACCAAAGCTTTTGGAATTAGTCCAGAAACAAGAGTAACAACTAAAACAACAAATAAAAATAATAGAAGATCATAAAATCTATTTGATAAAATATTGCTTTTCCAATAATCATTAGCCAGATTATTGCTGAGCCATCCAATTGCAATTAATGAAATTGTTACTCCAAATTGAGAAGCAATTAATGAGGATCTAAAGCGTTTTTGAATTTTTAAAATTGAAAATGCTCCTTTCTTTTTTTCTTCTATTAACCTTAAAACTTTACTTGGCCTTATTAATAAAAAAGAGAGTTCACTCGCTGCGAAAAAAGCTGGTAAAAATAAAAGAAATAAAAGTAGAGTTATTTTCATTCAATAACAAATGAATAATGGGGGTGGCGAGGATCGAACTCGCCTTAGCCAAATTATGAGTTTGGTGCATTCACCAGATTGCTACACCCCCAAGGGAATTTATGTAATTTTAATTACATTGAATTTCAATATACAATATAAAAATAATATTTCAAAAAACACCTCATTAGGAAGTTTTTGTGAGATTTCTTTTTTTTCTTCTAATCTTTAAATATAAATTTAACTTTTACTAATGGGCAAATTTTCGGATAAGTATGATTTAAATAAAGCAAAATTGTTAAAACAGTTAATTGAAAAATCTTACAAGAAAGGAAACTTCACTTTATCTTCAGGAAAAAAAAGCAGTCATTACTTGAACTGTAAACCAGTGTCATTAAATGGAGTAGGCTTAAACTTAATAAGTGATTTATTTTTAGAGTTAAAGGACTCAAGGTCAAAAGCTGTAGCAGGATTGACATTAGGTGCAGACCCTATAGTAAGTGGATTAATTGTCAAAGCAGCTTTGCATGGACTAGACCTTGATGGTCTAATAATTCGGAAAGAAATCAAAAAATACGGTACCAAAGCTGGAATAGAGGGCCCTACATTAGAAGAAGGAACTTTGGTAACTGTTTTAGAGGATGTCGTTACAACTGCTGGTTCTGTGATAAAAGCTATAAAAAAGTTACGCGAAAATAATTATGTTGTTGAGGAAGTTTTGTCTATAGTTGATAGGCAAGAAGGTGGCTTAAAAGCCCTTGAAGATGAAAATGTTAAATTAAAAAGTCTTTTTACAATAAAAGACTTTTTATAATTATTACAAAATGCAAGATATAAAAAAAAAGTTTTGGCTTGAAAAATTTGATTGTTTTTCTATTACTGGAAAAGATGCCAGAAAATTTCTGAATGGAATAACAACTGGTAATATTCTTAATTCAGAAAATAAAGTTATCCAAACTTGTTGGTTAACTCCAAATGGAGTTCTAAGGTCATTAATTGAAATTATTTTTTTAGAAAGAAACCTAGAAGTAATTATCTTGTCGGGTAACACTAATGAAATAATTGATTACTTTAATCAAATGATTTTCCCAGCGGACGATATCCTTCTAAGTGAACCTTTCTTGGTAAATAGAATTCAGGAAATTGATGAATCTAGTTCATGGAGAACTTACCAGCCTTTTTTCTTCAAAACAGAAGATAAAAAATTTGAAATATACAAAAATAAACTAAATTTACTAAATCCTAATGATTTAAAACTTTGGAAGATTAATCAAGCAATACCCTCATTAGAAATGGAAATAAACGGAAAAAATAATCCTCTTGAGCTTGGATTACAAGATCTTATAGATTTTAATAAAGGTTGTTATTTAGGACAAGAAACAATGTCAAAAATAAAAAATGTTTCTTCTTTAAAACAGGAAATAAGAATTTGGAAATCATTTGAATCTAATTTGAATCTAGACGTTGAAGATAAAAGTTTATATATAAATTCTGACAAGGATATTTCTGTAGGCAAAATTACTAGTTTTTTTAAATCAGATTCTCAAATTATAGGTTTAGCAATGATAAAAAGAAAATATTTAGAGGAAGGAAGTTGTTTTTTTTCAGAAATTTTTGGAAAAATTATTATTAATAAATCTGTAGGATCAATTTTTCTTTAATTGATTTTTGATTAAATATTCGGCAATTTGTAGAGTAGCCAAACAATCATCTTTGTTATATTGGATAATTTTTCTTAAAAATATTTCGTTTTCTGTAATTTGATATTGAATCCACCAATAAAGGGCTTTCGAACCACTTACATTCTCCTGCATCCATTCAAATCCAAGCCAATTAGAAACAGTTTTTAAGCCATAGTTTTTTAGTGGTAATATCCAAGACTTTCGTATTAAGGTATGTAAGTCTATGAATCTTGAGGCAAGTGAATCAATTTCTTCAAAACTAAAATTTAGGTTTTTAGCAATGTTAATTATTGCTATCTTTTCAGTTTCTCCGTAATGTAAAACTGGCCATTCTTTCTGTGAGAAAAGTATTTTAATAATTTTCCTGTAAGATTCTCCTTTATTGTTTTTGAGATTTAAAATAGGTTTATAAATAAGATCTTCTTTCTTTGTAAACAAATTATTTATCTCTAAAAAACCATATAAAAAGTCATGCTTATCATCTGGATGTGACTCAATATCAAATATATAAAATCCTGAAGATGTTTTTTCTAGTAGATTGTTAATATCATTTTTATTGGAAATGCGATATGGTTTCCCAGAAATATAAGCTTTTGCTTGCTTTACAAATACGGACGCTTTTTCATACTTTTGATCGTTGAATTTAGATAATTTTTCTCCAAGTTGTTTTTCGCTATAAGAAGCTAATGTTTGGGTATCAGATATTCCATTGGTTATGAGTAATGAGGCCGTTTTGGATCCTATTCCATCTATATCTGTTAGGTATCCATTCTCTTTTGCTTTTTTGTCACAAAATTTTTGCCATGAACAAATAGTACATTTTTTTCTATCTTGAGTTATTTCTGGCATAAATCCCTCCAAGCATTCATTCAAACTTAATAAAACATTCAAAACTTTTTTTCTTAATTTTTTATTTAAATAAATTTCTTCAACATTAACTTTTTTATTAAAACTTGAAATTACTAATCCTTTCTCAATTTTAGATTCTTGAAAAGATTCCAACAGCATAGAACTAAAAGCTAAGTCGAATAAATGTTCTCTAGTGGTTTTGTGGCCTAACTTATAAACAGCAGGTAAATATTTATATTGTCCCCATTTACTTTTACCTTTAGTCTTTACAAGTAATTGTGGACGTATCTCTGAGTTAATATTTTGGAAAAGATTCCCTTTGATTTTTAATCCAATTACCCCTTGATAACCATTTTCACAGGCTTTTAATCCTGTATATATTTCACTATTACAAAATTCAGAGAAAATTTGAAACTGATTAATTTTATCTATAGCTTTATGGGGAGACCAAACTTCATAAGATTTTTTACCCTTAAAATCTAGCCATGCTTTTCTTTTGCATCTTATAAAACTTTTTAAATGAAGAGAATTCAAATTATTTTTTAAGAGCGGTTTTAAAATTTACTCATATAAATTAGTATAGATAATTAGAAGAAATCAAGGAACTTTTAAATTTGACAGCAGATAAATTAGATAAGATAAAATTTGGAACTGATGGGTGGAGAGGAATTATTGGATTTGATTTTAATTTATCCAATCTTTCAAGAGTTGTTGTTGCTGCATGCCAGGAGTTGCATTATCAATACTATAAAGAAGTTAATTCAAAGAAAATTATTATTGGATATGATCGTAGATTTATGGCTTGTGAATTTGCCAAGCAAATAGTGCCTTTTGTAAGAGGATGTGGTTTCGAGCCGATCTTATCTAATAGCTTTGTTACAACACCCTCTTGTAGTTTCTATGCCAAAGAAGTCGGTTGTCTTGGAGCGTTAGTAATTACAGCAAGTCATAATCCATATAATTGGCTAGGTCTGAAAATAAAGAGCTTTAATGGATGTTCTGTTGACGAATTTTTTACAAGTGAAATTGAAAAAAGATTAATGCTTGGAAATTCAATTGAAAAAATAGATGGTGTTAATCAATTGGTAGATATTAAGAAATTTCATTTAGATAGAATTAAATCCCTTTTTGATATTGACTTTATTTCCAATAGATTGAAAAAAATGAAATTGAGAATTTTTGTAGATTCTATGCATGGTTCAGCTGCAAATTGTATGGCTGAGATTTTTGCTTCTAATGATATAGAAGTTATTTCAGAAATCAGGAAAGATGCTGATCCTTTTTTTGGAGGAAAACCTCCAGAACCTCTTTTAAATTATGTAGATGATCTAAATCAAATACTAATCAAAAATTCAACAAATGAAGTGAAAACTCTAGGAATTATATTTGATGGTGATGGTGACAGAATTGCGGCAATTGATGAAAAAGGAAGATACTCTAGTACTCAAGATTTACTCCCATACTTTATTAGCTATTTGGGCGAAATTAAAAATAATTCTTATCCAGTTTTAAAGACTGTTAGTGGTTCAGATATTATTAAAAATATATCAGAGAGTCAAAATAGAGATGTTTTTGAACTTCCAGTTGGCTTTAAATATATTGCTGAAAAAATGATTAAAGAGAAAATATTTATTGGAGGAGAGGAATCTGGGGGAGTTGGTTTTGGTGACTTTATGCCTGAAAGAGATGCCCTATATGCAGCGATGGTTTTATTAAATGGAATTGCTGAAAAATCTCAATATTTATATGAAACCTTAGATGAAATTCAAAAAGATTTTGGGCCAAGTTTTTATAAAAGAATTGATATAAAATTTCCAAATCAGTCAGAAAAAAATAATGTAAAAGAATTTATCATAGATAATATTCCTGAGAATATTAATAATCATAATTTAAAAAGCATCTCAAAGATTGATGGAATAAAGTTGAGAATTGATAAAAATTTTTGGCTTCTTTTTAGGTTTTCAGGTACGGAACCTCTCTTAAGGTTATATTGTGAAGCACCAAAAGAATCTTATTTAGATGAGTTATTAGAGTGGGGTCAGGTATTTATAAATTTGGCAGAAAAATAAGGATGAAAAATTTATATTTAGCGAGTAAGAATAAAGGTAAAATTGAAGAATATAAGAAATTGCTTGCTGGAGTTAATTGTAAATTATTACTCCAGCCAGAATCATTAGAAGTTGAAGAGGATGGACTGACTTTTAGAGATAATGCAATTAAAAAAGCGAATGAAGTTTCAAGAAAAACAAATAATTTCTCAATAGCAGATGATTCAGGAATTTGTATTGAAGCACTAGATGGTAACCCTGGCATCTACTCATCTAGATATGCAGAAAATGATCAGAAGAGAATTGAACGAGTTTTAAAGGAACTTGATGGAGTTCAAAATAGAAGTGCTTTCTTTATTGCCAATATTTGTGTTTGTTCCCCAAATGGTGAAGTGATTATTGAATCTGAGGCCAAATGTCATGGCAATATTATTTTAAACCCGAGAGGAAAAAGTGGTTTTGGGTATGACCCAATTTTTGAGGAAAGTTCTACCAAATTAACTTTCGCAGAAATGAATAATGATATTAAAGACTCTTTTAGTCATAGAGGTAAAGCATTAAAAAAAATTATTCCAGATTTAACTGAAATTTTTTCTTAAATTCAATTAACCCAAGATCCATGAAGGCCATGAGGAATTGCAATGGGTAATTCATAAACAGCTAATTCTTTTAAATCTTTTGCGTCTAGTATCACTAAATCGCTTCCTTTTCTTTCTCCGTTCCATAGAAGTATGAATAAAAATCCCTCATCTTCTTTTGAAGAGTTTTCTGATGGAACCATAATTGGTTCACTTACGAATCCACTTGGACCTGCTGACCAAGAAATCTCTTCCTTAGAAGTTAAATTTATTTTTTTTATTGCTTGAAGTGGAGCGTTACCCAGCTTTTGAAATGTGCTTGCCATCCAACTAAAAGTTGCTGTTAATCCTAAGTTTTTAGGATTAACAACAGCAAATTCACAGCATTGTTCACTTAAAGTTTCAAGTTCACTAGCTTTTTTCTTTAGATCGATAATTGATCTTTTCAGTTTTCCTTCTGGATATTTATCAAAGTCAATATCCCTAAAATTCTCGTCTGGACCAACTGATGGAAAATCATCATAAAAAATACTATCTAATACGATTTTGGAATCTTTTTCAAATGCATTTACATGATGAAAAACGAATCCTTCAGGAGCATCTATTATTAACGGTGGCTGACCTCTAAATAGTCCACTCTCTCTGGGGATGATAAAAAACTTTGCCTTTTTATTTGGGTTTGACTTTAGACATTGTGCTGCTCCTCTTTGACCCATGACAAATGGAAGAGGATTGAAATCAATAGCATTCTGTAAGAATATTGCCCAATTAGTTGTAATTGCGAAATCATGAAGGAATGCAAAGCCATTAAGGGTATCTTTTCTGTCGAAAATGAGCTCTCCAGAATTTTTACCAGCATTATTAAATTCCATTAATCTAATGGTACTTTTGGGCCCGGTTTGTACTCCAAAAGTGACTAAAAGTTCTGAAGATGCATTTGAGTTTAGGTCTGTTTTGGGATGGGCACTGAATGCTTCGTTAGGTTTGAGTACCCCTTTTAATGTTGTTAAACCAATAGTGTCAAGACTATTAGGATCCATTGCATGTGGACCGGCTGCTTCCCATAATGCGAGAATTTCATCTCCTAATTTAACTACATGAGTATTAGCGATATTCTTGAATTTTAGATCTAATGCGTTATTTAAAATTCCTCCATTTTTTTGTGTCCCAAAAACACCTCTATAAATAAATTTATTTATTTTTTCTTCTTCCAAATAGCCTTTAGTTTTAACAAATCTATTTGTTAAAAATGG
>QCQJ01000001.1 GCA_003209585.1 Prochlorococcus sp. AG-449-G23 | reverse complement strand
ACCACAGGAGGTAATGCATTAAAATTTTATGCCTCAGTGAGACTTGATATCAGAAGAATTCAAACTCTTAAAAGAGGTACTGAAGAATATGGCATAAGAGCAAAAGTGAAAGTAGCAAAAAACAAAGTTGCGCCACCATTTAGAATTGCAGAGTTTGATATTCTCTTCGGAAAAGGCATTAGTACAACAGGATGTTTATTAGATTTAGCAGAAGAGACTAATATCATAATAAGGAGAGGTGCTTGGTATAGTTATGAAGGAGAAAACATTGGACAAGGACGAGATAATACAATTATTTGGCTTGATCAAAACTTAGAAATCAGGAATAAAGTAGAATCTATGGTTAAAGAGAAATTAACAGAAGGTACTGAAGTCAGTTCTAATTCAATGAAAGCATTAAATAGCAATCCTGCTAATACAATCGCTGTTAGTGATATAAAAACAGTAGCTTAGATTTATAAAGAATCAGCCAAAGTCCACCACCCAGCAGCAGGGCCTATAAATCTCACTACAATCCATAAGATTACTAACCCTCCGATCCCAAACCAACTGGCCTTAATACTTAATTGAATTAGCTTATCTCTTTGATTAATTGTAAAGGGAAGCCATTGAAATAGTCTTGGAGATTCATCAAATTTAGTTTTAGTATTATTTTGTTTTGGAGGTAAACCAAGTGTTTTACGTCTTTTTGCTTCTCCCATATTTCTTTAGTTATTTACAAAATCATAAACTAATCAAAAGGTAGCACATAGTTAATTTGTTTTGAGGGTTGAATGTTTTGCAAAAGTAATCTTCCCCAATTTCTTTTATTTGCTCTACCATCTAAAATTATTAGCTTTCCTGAATTTCTTCTTAAAGGAGAAATTGATCTTTCAAGTTTTATTCTTGCTTGAGGAAGAAAGAAGTCTCTAAACCAATCTTGAGATAGCTTTTTTTTATGTGAGACTGTAATTTTATTAATAGGTTCTGACATATTAGGAATAGGAAGTAAAGGAATAATAATTTGTTCTGGAATTTGAATTAAATTAGAATTCATAATCCACCAGTCAAAACTAGAGCAAAGAATTTCATTTTTACCAGAGGGAATTGTCTCTAGCAATACCCTCTTCCCGTACTTAGAAGCTAATTCAGTAGCAATAATAGTTTTTAAATCTATATCGTCAGACAAAACTAAAGTTAAACCCTTTCTAAAAAGTATTAATTTTTTGCATTTATCTAAGGTTGAATTAATAAAAAGAGGATTATTAGGTACCAACTGTTTAGAGGGTATATATAATGAAATATTTTTCTCTTTAAAATTACTTTTAAAATTTATAACCAAGTCAATATCTAAACTTTGCTTTTTAAAATACATTTGGAAAAAATTATCTTTTCTCAATCCTGATAAAAAAAGAAATTTATTATTTGAAAAAAATTCCTTAATTGGAGAAAGTTCATCTATTGGCTGCAAATACAAATTCCAATCTAAATTTGTATCATTTAATTTTACCCAACATGCCCAACCTTGAGATAATGCTTTGTTAACGCTTAAAAATTTATCTGAAAAAAAAGAATTTTCATGAAAAAAGTTTGAAAAAAAACTAATTTCTTTTTCATCTAAATCGATATAACTCTTTCCTAAGACCTTTCTCATGACAAATCTTTTCTTCAGGGAATCATATAATCTTATAAATTTTTGATTGATTAATTCAAATTCTTTAAAATTTTTTGTCCAATCCTTTTTAAGTAAAGAAATTCTAAAATGATTTTTTAAATCCTGTTTTATATCCTCAATTCCAGAATAAACTATTCGATGATTTCTAAGATAAAGAGAATTGGGATCATTAAGTAAATCTTGGATTGTTATCAAGCGAACATGATGACTTGCAAAAATAAAATGATCATTTTTTAAAATAAAATCAAAACCTAGATTTCTCAATGAATCAATCTGAAATTGGCTTATAAATTGAATTTTTTCTTTAGATAAAATAAAAGTTGAATCCTCTTCCTTCAAAAATAGAGAAATCAAAATTGGAGGTAACCAATCATAGCTAGAGAAAATTTCTGAATTAATTAGATATGTAGAATCATTTTCAATACATTTGGTAATTATCCTTCCAAAAGAATATATATGTTCCCAATTAATACTTTGATCTCTCAAAAAATTTTTCAAATATTGATGACTTAAAATTTCAAGCATTTATAATTAATTTAATTTCAAATACATACAAAATTTATGAACCTAATATACAAAAAATTGGTATCAATATAAGAGGATCTTGAATTAATCAATCTATGAAAATTGGAATAGTAGGATTAGGTTTAATTGGCGGTTCTTTAGGATTAAAACTCCAAAGTCTAAACCATACAATTTATGGAATAGCAAACAATGAATTTAATGAAAACAAAGCTAGGGAAAAAAAGCTTGCAAATTTTGTTAGCCGTGATCTGAGCTTATTAAAAAAATGTGAGCTCATAATTTTGGCATTGCCTATCAAAGATTTGATCAGTCCATCTCAAGGATTAGTAGCATCAATACCCCAGGAATCAATACTAACTGATGTAGGCTCTGTTAAAGAACCAATTGTAAATACATGGGAAAACTTACATCCTCTATTTATTGGATCTCATCCAATGGCAGGAACAGAAAAAAAAGGAGTTGATTCAGGTTTTGAAGGTCTTTTTGAAAATGCAAAATGGATTATTACCCCTACACAAAAAAGCGACTTTAATGCAGTCAGAACTATTTCCGAGCTAATAAAATCGATGGATTGTGAAATTTGCAAAGCTTCTCCAAAAGAGCATGATGAAGCAGTATCTCTAATTTCTCATTTGCCAATATTTTTAGCCTCCGCCCTAATTGAAACTGCTCATACAAAAAATAATCAAACTTTATTAAATATTACACAAAAACTGGCTGCAACTGGATTTGCTGACACTTCGAGAGTTGGCGGCGGCAATGAACAACTAGGCTTAGATTTAGCTATAAATAATCAGATTAATGTTTTAGATGCCATAAATAATTTTAAAAATAATCTTAATACACTGGAATCTCTTATTAAAGAAAAAAATTGGGAATTACTTTCTAACAAACTCGCTGAAGCAAAAGAAATCAGACAAAATTTTATAAACTAAAATTTTCTATACCTTTGGAAGCTAAAATTTGCCTTGCAACCATTAATGCAGACTGACTAACACCTGCGGTCCCCTCTCCTGGATAAATCGAATCTCCACATAGCCATAAACCTTCAAAAGGAGTCCTACTTGATAATCCAAATAAACCAAAAATATCTGGATTTTGACCAAGCCCCCCTACTATTCCATTAGGTCTATTTGTCCATTTTTCAAATCCCAATGGAGTTGCTAATTCTCTATGTAGCCAATGTTCAGGATCAATTTCAAATTGTTTTTCCAACTCCAGCGATATTTTTTTCATGAAATCCTTTTTCTTCTTTAAGTAAATATTTTTATCTAGATCAAACCAATCTTTAGTCTTAGTAAAAATACTCGCTATTAAAGTAACCTCACCTTTTGGTGCTCTTCCATCACCTTCATCACTAATTGATACAAATAAAGAGCCAAATTCATTTGAAACAAATTGATAATGATTGGAGGAAGTTTTTTTAATATGTTCTTTTTTTAATGCTGAATAAAAAACTAAAGCTCCACTTGGATCAGGCAAATTATTGAGTCGATTTTTATAATTTTGTTTTCTTTCTAAAGGATCTTTCAAATGCTTGAGCAAAGATTGAGGAGGCGCTGTATAAATCAGATCCTTTGCTTGGTAAATAAAAGAATTTTTTTTCGAATTAGCAGATACTTTCCAACACATATTTATTTGATCAAAATTTATAGAATTAACTTTTTGTCCAAAAATTAGATTAACTCCAGTTTTACTCAATGAACTTTCTAATGCTTCACTTAAAGACTGCATAGATTTTTTAAGATGCCATAGACCATGTGGCTGTTGACACATCTGAAGAACAGTAGATCCATATAATGCAGCTGTATTATAAACATCCTCTTGAGAATAAAGTTTTAGTTGAAGATTTAAGAATTTTATCAAGCGCTCATTCTTGGATAACCCACATATCCGCAATAAATCAAAAATAGTGGATTTAAGTAGGATACCTGTTACGAGATTTGACGGCACTAGTGCTTTAAGAAGTTGAGAAAAATCCCAAAAATTACTTATTGGTAATACAGGATTATTGTTAGCAAATATCCAATTACTTTTATGAATGATAGTACAAAGTTTCCAAAATCTACGACTCCCTGGAAACTGCATTTCTTGTTCTCTTATCCATTTACTTTTTTCATACCAAATAGGTATAGGCTTTCCACCATCATTTAAATCAACAATGCAAGCAGGGTCTAAAATTGTGGCTTCAGGAGCTGGAATATCTAAAAAATTAAAAATTCTAGAATGTATTCCTCCTTTCTCTAATCCAGCAACTTGAGTTGCACCAACATCAAAAATATAATTCTTTCTTTTAAAAGTACCGGCACATCCTCCTGATTGAGTATGAGATTCGATTAAAGTCACTGATAAGCCTTGTTTTGATAAAATTGCTGCAGAAGTTAGACCTGCGATACCTGCGCCAACAACAACAACTTCGGACTTTTTCATTAAAATGCAAAAATTATCCCTTATTGAAATTAACGAAATTTGTGAAGAATTAGGTGAAACCTATCCAAAAAGTATTGAACAAGTACATGGGGGTGATATTCATAGTGCCTGGCAAATAGAATTCTCAAACAAAAAATTATTCGTTAAAAGAAACATTAGAAGCAAAAAATTTCTTGAATTTGAAAAAAATTGTCTTCAAAATTTGAGAAAGTATATTAATCAAGAAAACTTAGTTATTCCTGAAGTTATTGCATATAAAAATATAAAAAACATAGAGATTCTTTTGATTGAATGGATAGAACTGAAAAACTTTGACCAAAAAAATCTTGGAAAAGGTTTAGGAGAAATGCACTTAAAATCAGCTGAATCTAATCCGAAAATGTTTGGTTTTCAAGTTGAGGGTTTTATCGGAACAACAGATCAGAAGAAAGGCTGGGAAGATAATTGGATAGATTGTTTTTTAAACTTAAGGATAATACCTCAATTATTAATCCTTAATCCAAAGATCTTAGAGAAAGAAACTATAAATAAGGTTTTAGAAAAAATTAAATCAGAGTTGCTGAATCATAAACCAATAAATACTCTCGTTCATGGTGATTTATGGTCAGGAAATGCAGGAATGGAAAAAAATGGTAAAGGAGTCCTATTTGACCCAGCATCTTGGTGGGCAGATAATGAAGTAGATATAGCTATGACAAAACTATTTGGAGGTTTTAGAAAAGAATTTTATGAAGAGTATCATAGAATTTTTCCTATAAAAGAGGGATTTGAAAAAAGAATTATAATTTATAATTTTTACCACATATTGAATCATGCCAATATGTTTAGAGGAGCGTACTTAAAACAAGTTAAAGATTACGTAAAAGCAATACTCAATATGTAATCTTTAACTAACCTAAATATGTCTTTTTAAGATTTTGTACCTTATCTAAAACAGCTTCACGATTTTCACTGGTACGAAGATTTTGCCAGCTCCATTGACCGACAACAATTACCCCTAGTAGTTCTAATAAACCAGGAAGAATTGGGAAAAAGTTTATCGTGTCAATGACAACTTTAATTATTATCTGAGCTATTACGACAACAGCAATTATGCCAGCCGCTTTGCCATACTTACCCATTTGAGTCCAATCAACATTACCAAGGGTTTCATTGACCTTTCCCATAACATCAGAGTACTTCTCTGAAAAGCTTTTGGTTTCTGAGCTTGTATCGGAGCCGGAGTCTTGGTTTGACTCTGGAGTGTTATCACTCATGAATTCAGTAAACTTAATATATGAACCAGACAGTATCGGAAAAAACCTCTGTTGACTACCTTTTTGTTGTGCAAAATTCCGAACCGAAACATTTTGTATTTTTTAGAGGCGTTGGTATATATATTTTTTGAAGAAATTTAAACTTAAAATTGATTTATAAAAACTTCACATTATCGTCTAGTTCTAACAAAAACATTAATAAATCACAGTAATAAAAAAAATTTAAAAGTCTAAAATTTTTATTTTAATTATTATGTTTTCATAGTTTAGATCACAAAAATTAAAGAATCGATATGTCCAAAGATATCAAATTTAATTCCTTAAACTCTGATGAAGAAGAAAGATATCAAAAACATTTAACTCTCAAAGAGATAGGTTATGAGGGTCAATTAGATCTTAAAAATAGCTCAGTATTATGCATTGGAGCAGGTGGGCTAGGATCTTCCGTTTTGCTTTATCTTGCCGCAACGGGAATTGGGAAAATTGGAATAGTTGATAACGATCGAGTTGAAAAATCTAATCTCCAAAGACAGATAATTCATGAAACAAATACTATCGGTAATCTTAAAATTGATTCTGCCAGGGAAAGAATTAAAAAATTCAATCCTAATTGTGAATTATTAACCTTTTCAGAGAGAATTAATCCTAAAAATGCCCTTGAACTAATCAGGAAGTTTGACGTTATTTGCGATTGCTCGGATAACTTTGGCACAAGATATTTAATAAATGATTCATGCCTGATATTAAATAAACCCCTAGTCTTTGGAAGTGTACAAGGCTTTGAAGGGCAAGTGAGTGTTTTTAATTTATATAAAGATAGTCCTAATTTAAGAGACTTACTTCCAGAATCACCTTCAAAAAATGCTGCACCTAGTTGTGCAGAATATGGGGTTGTAGGTGTTTCAACAGGTTTAATAGGAATTCTTCAGGTTAATGAAATTATCAAAATCATTGTGAAAAAAGGTGAAATTTTAGATGGGAAGATTTTAATTTTTGATTTATTGAATATGAATATGAAAAAATTACATCTAAAAAGTGATCAGTTAAATAAACAAATTAAAAATCTGTCTCAGTTTGAAGGCTTTTATAATAGCGATGAATATTGTGAAAAAAATAATGAAATCAAAAGTATTAATGCTAATGACTTTAATAGCTTATACAAAGCAAAAGCCAAAAAAATTCTTTTAATTGATGTTAGAGAAAATGAAGAATTTTCTACTTCTGCAATAGAGGGATCTATATCAATTCCCTTGAGTCATTTGTACCAAGAATCTGATTTAAAATTTATTCAAGAAGAAAGTTTAAGTAAAGAGGTTTTCACTATATGTAAATCGGGGAAACGTTCTGAAAAAGCTTCAAGAATTTTGTCTAAATTCAAAATTCAGTCAAGATCTATTGAGGGGGGCATTGAAAAGGTAAAAAAAATAATGTGCAATTAAGATTATTCAAAATATTTAGTAATCTACTCCTCTTTTCAAATCAACTCCAACATTTGCATAATGTTTATGACAAACCATTTCAGAGTAGACATCAGCTAGTTCAAAGTATGAAGGTTCATTTTTACACCTCCCAGTAATGATAACTTCTGTGTTTGCTGGTTTTTTTAAGAGCGTTTGATGTATTGATTCCACTGGTAGCAGCTCTAAATCAACAGTTGGATTCAATTCATCTAGAATAATTGTCTTATACAAACCAGACAGAATAGCGGCTTTAGCAATTTCCCATGCTCTTTCAGCTTCAACATAATCAATTGGTTGTTGTTGCCCTCTCCATACGATTGCATCTCTGCCTGAGCGCAAATGATCTACTAAATGCGGGTAACTCTCTCTCAAAGCTTCTATGGCAGCATCTTCGGTATAACCATTCCCTCCTTTTAACCACTGCAATATTAACACTCTATGACTTTTATCTTGAGATATTCCTTTACCGATAGCTTGAAGAGCCTTACCAAGTGCGCTTGTGGATTTACCCTTTCCTTCACCTGTATAAATCTCAATTCCACCACTAGAACTACTTTGTTTGGTTACTTTTGATAAGTCTCCTGTCAAACGTGGTCTCATTTCTGAATGGAGTTGAGATATTCTTACCAAAGGGAGAGGAGCTGCCCTTCCAGTAATAATTATTTCTAATCCATCTGGACGATTTTGAAGAGAGTCAACTACCTCATTGATATCAAGCATTTTTAAATCAAGAACGGGATTCAACTCATCTAGTACAACTACAGAGTAAAGAGAACTAGCAATTGCTCCTTTAGCAATATTCCAACCTCTCTCAGCCTCACCAACATCAAACTTTGTAACTTGGTCAGCAGTAAAGAATTCAGATCTTCCTGTTCTTACATGGTCAATTAAATGTGGAAACCCTCTTTGTAAAGCTTCTATAGCTGAATCTTCGTCATATGGCCTCTCAGGACCTTTTAAGAATCTTAGAAGTAAAACTCTTGACTGTCTTTTTTCGCATATTCCTAATCCTATTGTCCTGAGAACTACTCCCAAAGCAGCCTGACTTTTACCCTTACCCTCTCCATCATAAATATGTAATTGACCTTTTGATCTCTCTTGACTGTCACTTGCTGTGACAATTCCAATTCCTCTATTTCTACTCGTATTCGTCAATTGAACAAAATTAATAAATTTAATCTAAGATATAGATAAGAATATTATTAAAGATTTAATAATAAATTCAACCTATTCATAGGTAACTTGAATTTTAAAGTAATTAGCATGTTCAATCAACTAGAAATTCTCTCTGATGAACAAAGTGAAAAACTTTATACAATTAGAAGATACATAAAGAATCTTGATAGTGTTTGTATTGCCTATTCCGGAGGAGTTGACAGTACATTAGTAGCATCATTAGCATTTGAGCAACTAGGTAGCAAAGCAGTTGCAATAACTGGCATTTCTCCTGCATTAGCCAATACTCTTCGTGAAGAAGCAAGAAGTCAAGCAAAATGGATTGGAGTAAAGCATTTAGAAATTAAAACATCAGAATTAGAACAATCAAGTTACAGTAAAAATCCTAAGGATAGATGCTTTGCATGCAAAAAAGAGCTTCACAAACATACAACCTACCTCTCTAAAAAACTTAATTACAAGATTGTTTTAGATGGAGTCAATCTGGATGATCTTAAAGATTACAGACCAGGTATAAAAGCATCAAAACAAGCAGGAGTTGTCTCTCCCCTTGCAAAATTTAAATTCTCAAAACAAGATATTAGGGATATATCAAAAGCATTAGGTTTTCCTTGGTGGGATAAACCTGCTCAACCTTGCTTATCATCAAGATTTCCTTATGGCCATGAAATAACAAGTGATAGACTAAAAATGGTTGAGAAAGCAGAAGAATACCTTAAAGAAGGAGGAGTATCGGAGGTTAGAGTTAGATGCCAAGGCACAACTGCAAGAATAGAAATTCCCCAAGATGAATTAAAGCATTTTTTTAATACGTATAATTTTAGTGAGTTAGTTCACTATTTTTCTAATTTAGGATTTAATTGCACAAGCTTAGATCTTGAGGGACTAATAAGCGGAAAATTAAATAGATAATATTTTGCATTTAAATAACCGTTCTGATCTCTTTAGGTACTGCTGAAGGTGGATTTCGATTAATGACAAGTAAAGAGTGTTCTTTAGCCATCAAAGATTCAATTAAATATTGACTAGCCAGTTCGGGCATCATATTTTGACCACATGTAAAAATATCGACTGCAGAATAATTAGATTCAGGCCAAGTATGTATTGAAATATGAGATTCAGCCAGTAATGCAATCGCCGTAACCCCCTGAGGCTCAAATTTATTACTCATCAAATTCAAAACTGTTGCATTTGCCAATTTAGCAGCTCTGTTTAAAGCACAGCGCAAAAAGGATTCGTCATTTAATTTTTCGCAATCGCATCTATAAAGTTCCAACAAAAGGTGTTTACTTTGATGACTTAATTTTTGTTCATCACGAAACGAACTTAAAATTTGATTTTTTTTGGGGTCTTCCATTAAAGATCTTAATGAGTATAAGATTAACTAAAAATCGTTTCTTTTTAAAATTATAAATGAATCATTTGCGAAGAACCTAAGAGAGACTGATTGAATTTATCTAGATGTGTCGCACTTATAAAACATTGACTATCTTTGCCTACAGAATTTAGTAATAAATTTTGTCTTGTTATATCAAGTTCTGCCAAGACGTCATCCAATATAAGTATTGGTGCGACATTTAATGTTTTGGTTAATAAGTCTAGCTCTGCCATCTTTAAAGCCAAAATAAAAGTTCTTTGCTGACCAGAGGAACCATATTTTCTTACTGAAATGTTATTAATTAAAAACTCAATATCATCACGATGAGGGCCAAAACTACATTTACCAGTCAATGATTCGATTGAACGCTGATTAAATAATTGTTCTGCTATTTTCTTACTAATTATTTCTTCTTCTTCTTCTTCCGGACTTATATTTTGTATCCCTGAAAGATAATTTATACCTATTTGCTCTTTAGATTTACTTAAATGATTATGCCAATATTCAACAAATGGTTTGATTTTTAGTAACGCTCTTCTTCTGCGCCTAAAAATTCTCGTACTTATTATTGACATCTGGATATCAAAGGTATCCAAAACTTCCGAGGATGGGTTTTTTTGGAAGCTTTTCGAACGCCAAAAATGACTTCTTTGTTTTAAAAGCCTATTAAATCTGCTTATCAAGTCTAAATATACTGGTTCAAGCTGGGATACAACTTTATCAATCCATATTCTTCGATAACTGGGTTCACTTCTAACAATATCAATGTCATTAGAACAAAAACATACGCTCCGAATATAATTCTTTATTTCACTCTGTTTTTTCAAAATTGATTCATTGACATAAATTCTTTTAGGGCCTCTTCGAAATAAATTTAACTTTAAATCGTCTTTAAAGTTTATCTGTCCTATGACTAAAGCCATATCACTATCATTTTCTATTAAATCTTTATCACTTAATGCTCTATTAGATTTTAATTGACTTAAAAATTCAACTGATTCAAGCAAATTTGACTTACCAATACCATTACAACCAAGAACAATTGCTCTTTGCTCCTTTAAATCAATTTCAAAACTTCTATGGTTTCGAAAATTTTTAATTTTTAATTTATTTAAAAAAATTTTTTTGTGCATTCATTAATTAAATTAGCTAAGTTTAAAATATTTAGATTTTCTATAAAGAAATTGAAAAATACAAGGGCATGTAGCTCAGTTGGATAGAGCATCAGATTCCGGTTCTGAGTGTCGGGGGTTCGAATCCCTCCATGCTCGTAAAATAATTCTAAAGTTTATATCCCATTACTCTTATTCCATTTGGATCAAGTATAAATCCACTTTCCTCTAAACTTTGAAATGAAGATGCTGGAGCCTGTACAGAAATACTGCATCCAGGCATTTCTCTATTGATTTTCTCAAGAGTTACTTGAAGCAATATTGAATAATAAAGTTGCTGATTATTACCTGAAGCTGCACTTAAATTCCATAAGTTAGCATTCAATCCCCTGTCCGATGTAACCCTTACAAAACCATATAATTTATTTTGCAATTCATTCTCTATGGTAAAAAAGAAATTGCTTGTCTGAATAGCCTCAGTAAGTGCTTTAATTGGAAATGTCTCACAACCACAATTTGCCAAAAGTCTGTTAACTTCTTTAGCTAATGGGATTTGAGAAGAGTTAACAAAGTAACCTTCTGGAAGAACAAGTTTTTTTTTAGAAAAATATTGCAATTATTAACCTGTATTTCTCATGCCCGCTGCTATACCATTAATAGTTAAAAGTGCCCCCCTCAATAGTTCACTTCTACTATAAGATCGTCTAGATTCATCTTTATCAATAAGGAATTCACTAATAGGGGGTTGTCTTGTTTGGTCTCTAAGTCTTCTTAAAAGTGAAACCTGTAAAAATCCTAATGGAATAATAGTCTTATTTCTTAAGCTTACTGATGATTTCAAGTCTCTATCAGATTCGAGGAGCTTATTTTTACCAGTAATTTCAAGTATTAAAGATTTTGTAAGATTATATTCTTTAGAAATTACTTCAAAAATATCATCAAAAGAATCTTTATTTTCTTTGCTGCCAAGAGTATCAACATAATATCTAGCTACTTCCAAATCGACCTTGGATAATGTCATTTCTACTTTAGATATCAGCATCCTAAAAAATGGCCATCTTTGATGCAGAACTCTTAATAATTCAATTTGTTGTGGGTCTGAATTTAATTCAGATGATAATGCAGTGCCTACTCCAAACCAACTTGGCAAAAGAAATCTACTTTGTGTCCAACCAAATACCCATGGAATAGCTCTTAAACTTGACAAATCTTTTGCACCTTTTTTTCTTCTAGCAGGCCTACTAGATATCTGTAATTTACTTATTTCTTCTATTGGGGTGACCTCTTGAAAGAAATTTAACAAATCAGGATTCTCATGCACTAATTTTCTGTAGTGTGACCTTGATGTTTCTGCCAATCTAGACATTAATTGATTCCATTCTGGAGTAGCATCAAGTCTATTATTTACCAAACTATTTTGAATTACAGCTGTAGTGACAGTCTCAAGATTGTACAAAGCCAGTTCCGGAAGACTATATTTAGAAGCTAAAACTTCACCTTGTTCTGTTATTTTTATTCGTCCTTTTAAAGTGCCGCTTGGTTGAGCCAATATTGCCTGATAGGCTGGTCCTCCTCCTCTCCCTACAGAGCCACCTCTTCCATGAAAAAGTCTAAGCAATATGTTATTTCTACTTGAAAGATCTTGAAGAGCAATTTGGGCTCTATGAATTTCCCAATTACTAGAAACAAACCCCGAATCTTTATTGCTATCAGAATATCCAAGCATTAATTCTTGCAAAGGTTTAAAAGATTCTCCCACTTTTGGCAATAATGCTCTATAGAAATCTAATTTAAACAACTTTTCCATTACTTCTGGTGCTCTTTTAAGGTCCTCTACAGTTTCAAAAAGAGGAACAACTAATAATTTCGACTTTTGTGAATTTTGATCAAGAAGTCCCATTTCTTTCGCCAGTAAGAGAACTTCAAGCAAATCAGATGCGCTATGACTCATTGAAATTACATAGGAATGACAAATACGACTTCCAAATTCTTGCTGTAGTCTCTTAACCATTTTAAAAACTGAAAAAGTTTCTTCTGTAGTTTTGGTCCAGTTCACGTCAGATGGAATTAAAGGCCTTTTTGTATTTAATTCGTCTATGAGCCATTTAATTTTATCTTCCTCAGACATTTGGGCATATTGCACAGATAAATCAAGATAATTTGTAAGCTCTTGTATAGCATCACTATGCCTAGTACTCTCTTGACGAATATCTAAACTTGCCAAAGAAAATCCAAAAATATGAACCTGAGTAAGTAAAGTGTTAACAGACTCGCAAGTTAAATCTGTACTAATCAGGCTATTTTTAATTAATTCGAGATCATAAGTAAATTCATTGACTGACTGGTAATGTAAGTTTTCAACTTTATCTAGATTTTTGTTATCAATTTCTCCCTCTAAGTCAAATTTCCACCCATTTTCAGCTAATAAATTATTTCTTTCTTGTGTTAACCTTAATTTTTCTAAAATATAACTTAATTTCAATCTGTAAGGTTCTGATCTATACCTTGTAGCCCTAGCTTCATAAATTTCTGGGAACTTAACCCTATCCATTTCGAGTGATTCTAAAAGAGATGAGCTGACTTGACTCCATTGCATCGAGACACTTAATTGATCTCTAAGATTAGATGTCGCGATAATATATCTTTCCAACATTAACTGCCTTTGATAGCAAGCAGTTCTCCATGTTATCTCAGGAGTGACCGATGGATTACCATCCCTATCGGAGCCTACCCATGAACCGAAGTTACAAAAAGATTCAGAGGGCAACTGAACATCTGGATAATTTTCGGTAAGTGCTTCGGTGATCCTGCCCCTCAATTGAGGCATCGCATTAAATAAAACTTGCTGAAAATAATGCAAGGCATAATCTACTTCGTCTAAAACTGATGGTTTAAATTGATGCAATTCATCTGTTCTCCACCAAAGTCTTACTTCCTCTTTTAATTGGGTTTTTAGAGAATTTTTTTCTTCTTTTGTTAGAAATTGCTCAATCTGTATTTTTTTTAACAAATTTGCTACTCTTGTTTGCTTATGTCTAATCGTATGTCTTACTATCTCAGTCGGATGTGCAGTAAAAACTAAACGGATATCCATTTCCTGCAATAACTCTTCTAATTTCCCTGGTGGTACATTTAATTTCCTCAGCCTGTAAAATAGTTCTCTAAAAGTTACTGGAGCATTTTGCCTAGCTAATGCTGGAGCAAAAGGATCAAGATTGTCGGGTGATTTTTGAACATCCTTATTGGTAAAGCTTTGAATATATCTATCTTCCTCAACTCTTTGTTCCAAAATGTTCACGAGTTGAAAATACAATGAAAACGCCCTTGCTGCTGCAATGGATTCTGCTAAATCCATAGAATTTACAATATCAACTATTTCATTTTTAAAAGTTTTTGAACTATCACCATCAATTTGTTTCGAATAACTTAATTCTTTAAGCTGTATCAATCTCTCTGCTTGATCATCTGGACATTCTTCTCTGAGTACAGATTCCCATAGATCTTCAATTAAAAGACGATTTTTATCAAGTGGATCATTGTTACTTATCAAATCCACGTTATTATTTTTTATCTGTCGAAAAGATTCCATATAATCATTATGTCACAAGTGAAAATTTTCAGATCAAACTTTATTTAAATAATCAAACATTCTCGCCTTCGCTCCTAATCATATCTTCGATTGAAATTTTCATTATTTGCTCAATAGAAAGACCTTTTTCATATTGATTTATCCATTTCATAGATTGATTACCTTCTTCAAGAACTTTATAGATGGGATTCAAAAGGTGTTTCATACCAACATTTTCTGCTGTGGATGACAAATCTGATAATAAGTTTTGAATCCACTCTCTACAAATTACTTTTTTGCCATCTTGCCAGTTAATTAATTCTGAATTCAGACTATCTTTAGCAGCATTAGTTTCATTTTGATCACATATTTCTGATAATTTATCAATAGAAAAAAAACTGGCATTCAAAGGATCCAAAGTATTTATATTTTCAAAAAGATTTAAGATCCTTAGTTCTATCATGGCAGTTATCCCTAAAAGGAGATTAATATCGTGAACAAAATCACAAATTCTTAATTCCAAACGATCAAGAATTAAAGGTCTTTGGGGACCATTAGGTCGAATTGAAGACCAAAAATGCCTGATATTTTGCATATTTTTATTAGCTATATTTTCCTCGATCCAATCGATATAAGAATTATGATTTACAAAAAAAGGAACTTTACTTGGTGTTTTAGGAAACTGCATCCATCTCTGAGAGTGATTCTCAGTAATTGTATTATTTAAAAAAGGTGAACTAGCACTTAGGGACAGATATAAAGCAGCCTCAGATCTTATTAGTCTAATAGCTGCAAAAAGCTTATCTAAATCATCTATTCCTATGTTTATATGTACACTTGAAGTTGCAATAGAGGTTCCATAATTATCTTGTATAAATTGATGATAAACATTGTCAATATCAGATCTTTGAAATTTAATATCATGTTTAAAACAAAGAGTGGATGAAGGAATTATTGTTAAATTTTTAGTATTTAGCCACTTTCTTAACTTTTTTCTTGGAGTTATTAATTTCTCATGTAACAACTTGTAGTCTTTTTCAGGTGTTGTTATGTATTCAACATTTCTGTTATCTGGCTCTTTTACAAAATCAGAAAATTTTTTCTCAATATCCGCTGAAACACCAATATGAGAATTTAAAGAACCTGTAAAAAGTTCCACCTCAAAACCCTTATAAAGATTATTTTGACTCATTTATTTATCCAAGCAGGCTAATGCTTTAAGTATCCCCTTTGCTTTATTTATCGTCTCTTGATATTCATTTTCAGGAGAAGAATCAGCAACTATTCCAGCTCCTGCTTGCACTGAAACATCATATTTTCCATCTCTTGAGGGTTTAACTATCATAGTTCTTATCGTAATTGCAGTATTTAATGCACCATTAATATCAATAGATCCGTAAACACCAGCATAAGGTCCTCTAGCATCTTTTTCAAAGTGCTTAATTAATTGCATAGCTCTTATTTTTGGTGCACCAGTTACTGTCCCAGCGGGAAAAGATGCTTTTAGCAAATCCCATACATCAGCATTATTTTGTAAGATTCCCTCAACTTCACTAACTATATGCATAACATGTGAATATTTCTCAATAACCATTAAATCCTTGACCTTCACAGTACCAATTTCACAAACTCTTCCAAGATCATTTCTCCCAAGATCAATTAGCATTACATGCTCGGCTATCTCTTTTGGATCTTTTAATAAATCCTTTTCTAATTCCAAGTCTTGTTGAGTATCAATACCTCTAGGTCTTGTGCCAGCTATTGGTCTTAAGCTAGCAACAATCTGACTATTTGTATTTTTTTCAGCTTTAACCATTACTTCAGGACTTGAACCAATCAAATACCATGAGCCAAAATCAAAAAATGACATATATGGAGATGGATTAACCATCCTCAAACTTCTATATAAATTAAAGGGATCATTATTGACTTGAGTTTGGAATCTCTGACTTATAACTATTTGGAAGATATCTCCCTTTCTTATGTATTCTTTTGCAGAGAGAACTGCATCCTCAAAATCTTTTTTCTTCCAATTACTTTCTAGATCTAAATTCAAATTCTCATTTTCATTCCAATCTAAAAACTCATTTTCTTTTAGAGGAACTCTCATTAAATTTCTAGTTTTCTGAATTTTAGAAATTGATTGTAGATACAACTCTTCAATCGAAGACTCTTTTGAAGAAGTTGTATCTGCATAAACCACTGCAGTAATACATCTTTTTATTTGATCAAAAACCACTAACTGATCAAAAAACATCCAGGAACCATAAGGAATATTATTTTCTGGCATTTTATTTATTGGAACGCTTGGTTCTATTCGATTTATTAATTCATAACCCCAAGAGCCATATAACTGTCCAATTGATGGAAGGTCATCAAGCACGGTTGACTTATATTCCTTTGTCCAATTTCTTAAAATATCAAAAGGGTCACCCGTATGTGTTTCAGTTTTGCCATTATTCCAAGTTTTAACTATTTCTTCTCCATTACAAACGGCTTCCCAAAGAGGTTTAGTAGCAACAATACTCCACCTACCCAAACTTTCCCCACCTTCAACTGATTCAAGAAAAACACCATGGGAGTCTTTTGAGGTTAATTTTAACCAAGTCGACAATGGAGTCTCTAAATCTGCTGGCCAAGTTTGAATGATAGGTATAAAATTTTTACCTTCTTTGTAAGCCTTTAAAAAACTATCTTTCTTTGAGCTGATCATATTAATAATGTCAACCCAAATTATAATTATTTTCTTCTTTTATATCAACTTTAAGGAAGTTAATCAAAAGTATTCTTAGTTGTAAATTTCAAACCGGCTGGATTAGGATTTTCACCTATTCTTCTAGGATTATGTCCTACTTTCTCTCTACCTTCATTTACTTTTTCAGGGAAAACACCATCTTTTGGGTGTAAAAATTCAATATCGCCACCTGGGAAAATTCGGTAGATTTTAAAATCTTCAATTCTTGGTTTGAAGGCTCTTAATTGTGTCCCTAATGCAAGGCATTGTTCTTTTCTTGCAAAGTACATTAAATTATCACCTTCATGCATAATAGCGGCTCCACCGGTGGGTAATTCAAATGCTTGTTCCTTTGAACTTTTCCAAACAATTGCATATTTTTCTTCGGTTTCTGCTGAGTTTAATAAACCCCCAGTACTTCCTATATGCTTTGGAAATTGACCAACTAAAGTTTCAGTCATCCTTGATTTTGAGTTATTTATAATAAGAAATTAGCATTCATATTTTGCAAAATTCGAAATTTACAGGAATTTTTCTACATTATTTAATATATGAAAAACTTATTTCTCATTTTATTTTGAATCTGAAATCGGGAAAAATACTGTCAAACCTGTATCACGCCTTATTGTGACATGCCCTCCTAAACTAGCTAACAACTTTTGAGTAGCATTTTGACTAAGTTGTAAACTACCTGTTTGAGGGTTCCAATTTAAAACAGGACCAATATCAGAACCATTATCTTTTTTCAGAATTTCTTTTTGATTACTTTCTAATTTTTGTATTTTCAATTGAAGTTTAAGTTTTTGACCAGCTGGTCTTAATTCTAAAATTAATGTACTACCTTCTTTTAATCCTCTAGTATTTTTATCAATTAATCCACTTAACATTAATTCCAATTTTTCAGAATCACTCAAAATTTGAGGAAGTTGATTGGGGATATCAATCTTTAAAGAAATCCCGCGGCGATTTAATTGTTTATTCCATAAAGGCGCAAGCTTTTTAAAAATTTCGGCTAAATTAATTTTTGCTAAGTTATTTAATGAAGGAACTTCATTACTCACTAATTCTGCTGCATTAAATATTAAACCAAACCTATCAATTTGTTCATTACATTCATTATCTATTTGAATTAAACGATTTTTCATTGATTCGTCCATCTTATATTTTTTTAAAGTAGAACTTATTAGGGTTCTTATTGTTGCCAAAGGCGTTCTGACTTCATGAGATATTGCACGTAATAATTTTGCTTCAGTTAGTTGTACATTTTTTTCATCGTTTTTTACAGAATTCTGTATATTATGGGTTGGCGCAATACTTGCTAATTTTGCCGATAATATCGGCCAAAATAATTGTTCAAATTGATTATTAATATTAAGATTACCTAAATTATTAATTGCATTACGAAATTTTACTCCTTCCTCATAATTTTCTTGATTTAATTTTGCATGCATTAATTCAATTGAAAGTTTTAGGCTTTCTTCATCACACTTCATTAATAGAATTTTCTTATCTTTTTCTCCAACAATTGATAATATGCATTGAAAATTTGGTGTGATTATCATCAAAAAAGGTTCATAACCATCTTCTTTACTAAGATTTAAGACTTTATAATTACTAACTAAATCGAAATCTTTTTTTATCTTATCTGAATTATTGAATGGTAAAAAGCCTGCATTATCATTTTGAAAGTATGGAAACCCCTCTGGAGACCAAAGCCATCCATGAAATTGATTTAAAAATTTTTTATCATTAAAAGCTGGCAAAGGAGAAGCGACCCAAATCCCCCCCCGTTTATAATTCTGTGATAGGAAATCTTTTTGAATAACTTCTAAAGAAGCCCACCACATTCTTCTGGATGTATCATCATCGACATATATAGTTTGAACTCCTTTAATCAAAAGATCTTGAATTTTTTTTATAGTTATTTGTGATTTCATCAACTTCTTAGTGATCTAGAACGTTTCAATATAGATAAAACAAATCCAATGGATATAAAATTAGTCAACAATGACGTTCGACCATAGCTCATAAAAGGAAGGGGAATGCCAGTAACTGGTCCTAATCCAATAGTCATAAATAAGTTAATAATTATTTGGAATAAAAAAGTTGAGGCTATTCCAATAACAATCAGAGATTCAAAGTTACTCCTAGCAATAGTTGAAGTATTAATAAGTTTTTTAATCAAAAAAAAGAACAACAATAAAACTGTTATGCACCCCACAAAACCCAATTCTTCACCTAAAGCACTGAATATAAAATCAGTATGTTGTTCTGGTATAAATTGCAAATTAGTCAGCTTACCTTGTAGCAAACCAGTCCCAAATAATCCTCCAGAACCAATTGCAATTTGACTCTGTATCAAATGATATCCACCACCTAATGGGTCTCTATTTGGATCTAGAAATAAAACTAATCTATCTTTTTGATATTCTTTTAAGCCAAATTGCCACAAAATTGGTGTCAATTTTGCCACTAATAAATGGAACGAAATAGCTATCACAGAAAAAATAATTTTCTTTTTCGAAGATCTATAAGCAAGATATCCTATACATGGAATCCAGAAAATAAGAAGAGTTGGTAAGGTCAAATATAATGTAGAAGTGACAAGACAAAAAACTAATATCAAAATCCACTCAATGGGCATTTGCGACCAATAGAGCATCACACCTGTTAAAACAAGTAAAACTAAAGATGTACCTAAGTCCGGCTGAAAGAAAATTAATAACCAAGGAATAACTACTACTAATAAGGGTAATACTAAATCTCTTATTGTTAGGATTATTTTTTTGTCGAGTACTAAAGCAAGAGTTAATACAGTACTTAATTTAGCTACTTCGGAAGGCTGAAAAGAAAAGATGCCCAAGTTTAACCATCTTTGAGCTCCAGAAACTGATATCCCAAAAAAATAAATAAGTAATAAGGATATTAAAGTACACAAATAAAATGGGACTAAATACTTTTTAAGTCTCTCTAAAGGTATGTAAGAAATAAAAAATGCTAAAAAATAACCTAAAAAACCAGTCAGGATATGACCTGAATAATTCGATACTAAAAAATCACCCTGAATACTTTTTATTAATAAACCCGAAATAATAACTAAAAATAGGGGAATTATAAGTAATGGAGAAAATAAATAACCTCTATTAAAGTTATCTTTTTTTGGGAAAAATCCTCTCTTATTTGATAAAAAAATTCTCCTAAGCATCAATTATTTATTAACAAATTGATTCTTAATTAATTGAGCTAAATTACTAAATGCAATAGAACTTTCTTTATTGGGCTGGCTTATTGAGATTGGTACACCTTTATTGCTTTCATCAACGAGAGGAATTTCAATAGGAATTTGGGCTAATAATGGTAAATCATTTTCTTTAGCTAATGTTTGTCCACCACCTTTACCAAAAATTGCATATTTTTTACTTGGCATATCCGGCGGAATAAATACTGACATATTTTCTACAATTCCCAGCAAACGCACTCCGAGTTGTTTAAACATTGCTAATCCCCTCCTTGCATCTTGCAAAGATACTTGTTGAGGAGTAGTGACAACAATAGCTCCAGAAATAGGAACAGATTGAGAAAGGGATATTTGAGCATCTCCTGTTCCTGGAGGCAAGTCAATAACCAAAAAATCAAGATTATTCCATTCAACTTGGTACAAAAATTGTCGGATAATACTATTAAGCATTGGTCCTCTCCATATCACTGGCTGACCTTCTTCTATGAGAAAACCCATTGATACCAATGAAATTCCATATTTATTTATTGGTATTAACCTTTGATCACTGCCACTACCTTCTGTAACCTTTGGATTCTGTTCGGCAACCCCCATCATTGAGGGAGTATTAGGTCCATATATATCCGCATCCAGCAAACCAGTTTTTAAACCTAATTTAGCTAGAGAACAAGCGAGATTAACTGCAATGGTACTTTTTCCAACTCCACCTTTACCACTGCTAACAGCTATGATATGCCGAATTCCATCAATCTTCTGCAACTCAGGCGCATTACTTTGAGTTTTAGATTCTGTTTTGGAAGGACTATTATCTATTTCTATTTGAACATCATCAATATCTTCAAAATCTTGGAGTACTTTTCTCACTTCTTTTACAATTCTGTCTCTCTGAGAATTTGCAAATGCTGGTAATGATAATGTTACGATTACTCTCGGTATAGTTACTCTTACATTTTTAATCCAAGCTAATTCAATTACATTTTTCTTTGATCCAGCATCTAGAACTTTTTGTAAAGCAAAATTCGCATCTTCTATTGTGGTCATTAAATTTTTAAATATTTTGACAAGGTAGTCGACTGTTTAAAAGATTAAGAACTATGTCGAACTATCAAATAATAGGCAATAAGGACCCCCTAAGAGAAATTATAAAGGGAAACTTATAATTAACCAAAAAATTTTTTTCTTCAAGATTTACTAAATACATGTTCAGAGAACCTCCTAAAAACTCGAGAGAAAAAACTAAAAATCTCTTATTAACTCTACAAGACAAAATTTGTTCAGGGCTTGAAAATATAGATGGCAAAGGGAAATTTATAGAAGAATCCTGGCTAAGAAATGAAGGTGGTGGTGGAAGATCAAGAGTATTGAAAAATGGTTCTATTTTTGAGCAAGCAGGAGTAAATTTCTCTGAAGTACAAGGAAAAGAATTACCTCAATCTATAATCTCTCAAAGGCCGGAAGCAAAAGGTCATGAATGGTTTGCTACTGGAACTTCTATGGTTTTGCATCCTAAGAATCCCTATATTCCTACAGTTCATCTGAATTATCGATATTTCGAAGCTGGTCCTGTTTGGTGGTTTGGAGGAGGTGCCGACTTAACCCCTTTTTATCCTTATCTTTCTGATGTGAGAAATTTTCATAACGAGCATAAAAAAGCTTGTGAGAAAATTGATAAAGATTTGCATAAAGTTTTCAAACCATGGTGTGATGAATATTTCTTCTTGAAGCATAGAAATGAATCTAGAGGCATAGGAGGTATTTTTTATGATTATCAAGATGGTTCAGGCAATATTTATAGAGGAAATAATCAAAATGGAGAGGCATCAAAAGCTTCGCAAAGTATTAGAAAATCTAATTTAAATTGGGATAATTTATTTTCTTTAGCTGAAAACTGTGGGCAGGCTTTCCTCCCTTCATATTTGCCCATTATTGAAAATCGAGCTTCTCAAACATATTCCTCTAAGGAAAGAGAATTCCAGCTATATAGAAGAGGTAGATATGTCGAATTCAATTTAGTTTGGGATAGAGGGACGATTTTTGGTCTGCAAACAAACGGCAGAACGGAATCTATATTAATGTCCCTACCACCTTTAGCTAGATGGGAATATGGATATAAAGCTAAAAAGGGTTCTCGTGAGGAATTTCTTACATCAATTTTCACAAAGCCCCAAGATTGGTTAAATGATAAAGAGTTAGAAAAATTTTGTATAGAGAATAATATCTTTGATTAAAAATTATCAAATAACTTTTTCAAGTATTTTAAATAGGTGTTTTAAATAAAGAACCGTCACTTTTCAATTGAAGTTTTTCTCCAAGTTCATTTTCTAAAGAGATTAATTCATCCCTATGCGCTCTTAATCTCATGAAAGTTGAATCATTTTCATTTTCGTTGATCAGTCTTAATTCAAATTTCTCCTCTCTTGCTGATTTCTTAAAATAAACAATGCCAGACAAAGGGCCACCAACTAATCCTAAAAGGATAGGCCACCAACCTAATTCAGGATATATTTGAATAATCACTAATCCCAAAGCACAAGAACCAAAACCGCCAAGAAAACCTAAAAAAATTGCTAAAAATTTACTAGAAACAACTTGCCCCTTAAATATTAAAATTCTTTGTTCAAAATCTCCTCCTGTTTGCTTCCATCCCCTCAAATTAAGCCATTGACATAAATCATTTAAAACCTTAACTGGCTTTTGAGAAGATGAAATCTCAACGATGGTTGTTCTATCTTTACTAGAAGCCCTAAGAAAAAAAAATAATCCTATGGCCAAAAGAATTGTCAGTAATAATGTTGAATTTAAGGAATAGGACATTAAAAAATTTTTCTAGTAACTCGAGAGTAAAAATTAAAATTACATAATATTATAATTTTTAAGATTTATTCTGTAAAATAATCCTATTAGATAAAAATTCTTAATTAAATAAAATCTTAAGTAATATTCTAAGATCTTAAATTACTTTAAATACTTATTAAAAATGACTATTGAAAATAAAAATATTGATTTTCTTTATAGCGATTTAACAGCAGATTTATATAATCTCTATAAAAACTCATCCTACCTAGCTATTGATACTGAAGCAATGGGGTTAATTCATGGCAGAGATAGACTTTGTTTAGTACAAATATGTAATGAATTTGGCAGAACATCCTGTATAAAAATCGAACTTAATAAATCTTCTTCACCTCATTTAAAAGCACTTCTTGAAGATGACAAAATTACTAAAATATTCCACTATGCGAGATTTGATGTAGCAGCTCTAAAATGCAATCTTGAAATTAATACAAAAAATATTTTTTGCACAAAAATCGCTAGTAAGTTGGCAAGAACTTATACAAATAAACACGGTTTAAAAGATTTAATAAATGAATTATTAGGTATAGAACTGGACAAAAGCTCGCAAAGTAGTGATTGGGGTAGCAACGAAGATTTAACAAAAGATCAATTAGATTATGCAGCAAATGATGTTAGATATTTAATTGAAGCTATGCATAAATTAAAAGTTATCTTAGAAAGAGAGAATAGATATGAATTAGCTCAAAAATGTTTCGAAACAGTTTCTGTACATGCTGATTTAGACATACTAAAATTTTCAAATATATTTGAACATTAAGAATCAATCTTCAGTTAAAAAATTATCTTCACCATCAAGAGTTTCCATAAGCTTATCAAGTATTCTTGAAGAACTTATTTTATCTCCATCATTTTTTTCACAAATTTTTAAGACATTTTGCGCAACTTGTATTTTTTCTTGAATAGTTTTAGAGCCTTCTTTTGCAATTTGAATTTCTACTTTCTTCTTAGCAGAGGATAAGCTTATACTCATAAGTTTAGCGATCTCTGCGCAGATTTTTAGATATTGCCGATCATTTATTGGATACATAAAAGAATTAATAATAAATACGCTAGTGCCATTTACTAAGATAACAAATGAAGGTTTATGGCATCTACGATTTTCTTACTTGCTCCGGATTCCCCCATTCTTTTTTTCCCAATTTTTGCTTGTTCTAACCTATCAACTTTTCCTTTCAAAAGTAAACTTAAACGTTTTAAAAGAACTTTTTTATTCTTGCACACTAAAACACTACCCCCCAATAACCTTGATTGCCTTTTTGCAAATGATTTTGTAAATTGTGGTCCAGGTCCTGGTAGAGAAAGAGATGGAATTCCAAGGCCAGCAATTTGCTCTGTAGCAGTTCCTGCATTAGACAAGCCAACTTCTGCCATATTGGCCCATGAATTGAATTTACCTTTTCCAATCACTACATATTGATCTTTCTTTTTCCATACTGAATCTTCATCAATTAGAAATTTAACTTTACTCTGTTTTATAAAACCATATACATTTAAATAACTTTGAATTTGAATCACATTGGCATTAATGCTCAAAGGCAAAAGTATTACCAAATCCTTTGATAAATAAAAATCTTGCAAACAATTAAGAAAACTATCAAGATTTTTAAGCGCTTCAGGGTATCTACTTCCAACTAATACAATAATCCTTTTAAAAGAAATAATATTTGATATCTTCTCGTTTGTTGCATAAACAAAATCCATCATTGGATTACCCAAGTATTTTGCATCAATATTTTTTCTATTCAAATTATTAGCTGTAATTTTATCTCTCATAATTAAATTTTTACATCTTGGAGATTTCATTAAAAACATTTCCCATGGATCCCATTCAGAACCTTTCAACTTATGATAAAAATCACTTAAAGCCCAACCTGGCCCACTACTCCAAGTATGATCACTTTTGGGAGTTCCAATGAAACTAAATTCGCATTCTGAACTCCAAGCGTAAAGTAATGGCAAGAAATCGCCTACTGCGATAATTTTGCATTTATGTTTTGACTTCTGTTTTACAAGTAGAAAATTTCTTAAATTATCGATTAAAAATCCTGCAAACAAATCAAGCAAAAACCCCTTCAAACTTTGATTACTAAAACCTCCGCTAGGCAGCTCTTTTAAATATCCTATTTTACGAAAATTCTTTGACTTTATGGAATTAAATACATCTCCATTTCCTACTAACGGCAAAACTTCAATATTTTTATTTTTTATTTTTTTTAGTAATCTTTTTATTATTTCCGAAGCTATTACATCCTCTCCATGACCATTGCATATAAATAATAGAGAATGAGACACCTTACTGTTAAGATCATAAAAAGACTCAATCGAATCTTTTTCGGCGGCATGGCCAAGCGGTAAGGCAGAGGATTGCAAATCCTTTATCCCCAGTTCGAATCTGGGTGCCGCCTTCTTTAAATTAGACACTAAATTCCCTATAAACCCTTCTAAACACTTAAGTTTTGTATACCTGTTATACATTTCTTAGGGGAAATTTAGTTAAATTCTTGGTCGGCAAGTGGTCGGCAACTTAATAATTTACCCCCAAAAACCCTTTTATATGGTGCTTTTGCCATGTATATGTCCTGTTCGAATCTGGGTGCCGCCTTATTTAATTTTTTAACGCATTTAATTATGAAGTTTTCGAAGAACTTAAATTTCAAATAAAGGGTATAAAGTTTCAATTACTTATTGATATATAGAAAAATAACCTTTTCTTTATTATTCATAAATAATACCTTATATCCATTAAAAATAAAATTAAATGGATTTATTAATAATTTTCATAAGATTATTTATATATAAATTTGAATTATTTTAGTAATCATTATCTGCTACACACATTCCTAAACATCTAACACCATTTGATGCAGTCCTTTTGCAATGATTACATAAAATGGGATCTTTCTCTGAAGTAAGGTTAATTTTTGAATTATTTTGGTCTTTAAAACTTATTAACTCTTGTGTTGAATCAAATAGAGTCATTCTTGGAATCATCACTTGAGTCGATACTAACAACAAGTGAAGCATTTGTGTTGGAAGAGGGTATATCCATAATTTTTACAGTTTCTTTAGGCTCATCAATAACTTGATTTTCTTCAGTACTCTCATCTACTGAACAAGCTTCAAGAGCCTCTCGAAGTAGTGAATCAAAAGTTGCTCCAGGCAATCTATGTCTAGCAACCTCAAGAAAAGTTCTCGGTAACGATTCAGATGCAGCATCTCGTAAAGCAGGATTATTTTTTCTATGTTCTTGTTCTTCTTCTATTGATTTAATAAACCTCAGGGTGACATCTCTTTTGGTAGAGGCTTTTATCAGCGTATCGTTTTCAGGATTACTAACATTAGGTTCATTTTCAAGATCACTAAGTCTTTTTTCCAAACTATTTAAAACTTCATTAGCTTCTTTACTAATATGCGCTAATTGACCATCAGACAAATTAGGTAAATCAGCGACAAAAACTTTCCCATGATCCCTTAGTGTCAAGAAAGTTGGTCTTGGGCCTTGAGCCTGTCTACCAATTGATTCAGAATTATTACCTATTGGTCTTTTTGGAGGTGTAGGGCCTGCTGAACTACGTCTACGTGTAATTCTTTGATTATTTGCAAAGGGCATTGAATAAAGGTTAAATCTTAATACTTAAACTTCCGATATAATTCGGCGGTAATTTTATTATATTACACTTAACTTTTTCATTTGGGTATAAAAAATAATTTTTTAAAACTCATTTTAAAAAGACAAATAAATTTAAGTTAAAATTTCTGGCAAAAATTTACTAATTGTTGAATCATTTTTTCGAACTATCTTTCCAATTTCCCAACTTTCAATATCATGATCTTTACAGATACTTAATATCGCGTTCTTAAATTGTTTATCAATAATTAAACAAAATCCCACTCCAAGATTGAAAGTATTCCAAAAATCTTTTTCAGGAATCGATCCTTTGTCTTTAAGGTATTTAAATAAAATTGGTATTTCCCAAGAATTAGTATCTATATAAGGAATAAAATCAGAAGGCATACATCTTGGTAAATTTTCTGGAATTCCTCCTCCAGTAATATGAGACATTGCTTTAATTTCTATATTTTCAGATAACATTTGGTTAATCACATTATTGTAAATTTTTGTAGGTTTCAATAACTCATCATAAAAATTTAAGTGAGAAACTTTTTCAAATTCTTTATCTATTTGATTATTATTTTGAATAATTTTTCTTACTAAACTAAAGCCGTTACTATGAAGTCCATTACTTTTTAAAGCAATTATTAAGTCATTTTCAGATACTTTTTTACCATTAATAAGCTTATCTTCATCAACTATTCCAACACAAAATCCTGCAAGATCATACTTATTTTTTGAATAAAATCCAGGCATTTCAGCAGTTTCTCCGCCGAGTAATGAACAGTTATTTTCTCCGCAACCATGTGAAATTCCCTGAACAACCCTCAATAATTGTTTCTTATCAAGTTTACCAGTAGCAATATAATCCAGAAAGAATAAAGGTTTTGCCCCACTAGTAATTATATCGTTCATGCACATAGCAACTAAATCAATACCAACCTCAAAGTGAAAGTTTTTACTTTGGGCTAATTCTAATTTTGTTCCAACACCATCAGTTCCTGAAACAAGAACTGGTTTTTTAAAACTATCGATAGGAATTCTAAACAAACCTCCGAACCCGCCAATACCCTCAATCACATTAGATGTATGAGTTCCTTCAACTGCCTGTTTAATTTCGGAAACAAATTCTCGCCCAGCTTCTATATCTACACCTGATGTTTTGTAATCCATGAAATAAAAATGATAGACTTTCCCTATATAGATATTCCTCCTAAGATTGCTTTTGTCCAGTAATTATTTATCAAATAGATTTATTTTTTAAAAACAAAGTGAAGAAAGTAATCATAAGGAAAACTGAAGAAATAGAAAATTGGAGGAGAAATATAAATAGTGAAATTAACTTTATTCCAACAATGGGTAATCTTCATAATGGACATATAAAACTAATATCAACAGCAAAAAATGACAATTCTAATGTTAATTTAGTAAGTATTTTCATTAATCCACTTCAATTTGATAACAAGTTAGATTTAGAGAACTACCCTAAAACAATTGATAATGATATAAAAATCTCCTTTTTAAATGGAGCAGATGCCATCTTCATACCAAGTCATGAAGATATATATCCACCGAATAATAAAAATATTAAATTCCTAAAAGCTCCAATAGAATTATCTTCTGCATTATGTGGATTAAATCGAATTGGACATTTTGATGGCGTTTGTACAGTAGTTTATAGACTACTTAATCTCATCAAGCCAAAAAATCTTTACTTAGGAGAAAAAGATTGGCAACAACTTTTAATTTTAAAAAATCTTGTCCAAAGAATGAAATTAAATGTTGCTATTAAATCTATTCCTACACAAAGAGACTTTGATGGAATTCCTTTAAGTTCACGTAATGTACTTTTATCAAAAAACGAAAGAAAATTGATTAGGTTTTTTTCAAGTGAGTTATTAGAGGCAAAAAAAATTTTTCAACAAGAAAAAAAGATTAATTTAAACGAAGTAATTAAAAAGCTATCAGCAAAAAAAATTTCAATTGAATATTTAGAACATTTACACCCTCATACACTCCAAAAAGCAAGGCTTGAGGATAATATTTCGTTACTGGCTGGTGCGATAAGATGTGGAAAGACAAGATTAATTGATCACGTTTTTCTAATGAAAAGAAGGCCGATTATTGCAATTGATGGTCCTGCAGGATCAGGTAAAAGTACTGTAACAAAGTTAATAGCGAAAAAACTTAAACTTTTATATTTAGATACTGGAGCAATGTATAGGGCATTGAGTTGGTTTATGACAAAAGAAAGTATTGATTATAAAAAAGAAAAAAAATTACAGAATATTCTTAAAGATATATCTATCGTTTTCAAGACGAATACAAATTTACATCAGGATGTTTATGTTAATAACTACTGTGTTACTGAAGACATTAGATCGCAAAAGATAAGTTCCATCGTTTCTAAGATTTCCTCAATAAAAGAAGTAAGAAAATTCTTAGTAGAAGAACAAAGAAAAATTGGAGAATCAGGCGGACTTGTAGCTGAGGGAAGAGATATAGGAACTACTGTTTTTCCTCATGCAGAACTTAAAATATTTTTAACTGCTAGCATCGATGAAAGAGCAAAAAGAAGAAAATCTGATAAAAATAGTAAAGAATCACAAGAAATAGACCTTAATACATTAAAAGAACTTATAAAGAAAAGAGATTTTGAAGATTCCAATAGGGAAATTTCACCTCTAATAAAAGCGAATGACGCAATAGAAATTATTACGGATGGATATTCAATTAATGAGGTAGTGGATAAAATTATTGATCTTTATAATGACAAGATTCCTAAAGAGACTGAGACCAATTAAATTTAAGAAATACTTTCCAAAAAACCGTTTACAGAGTCTTCTAGAATATCGAGGACATAATCGAAGCCCTCATCACCTCCAAAATATGGGTCAGGAACTTCTTGCTCATTAAAAACTGATCTAAAATCTTGTATTTTTTTAATTGATGCAAAATCAGTTGAAGCTGTTCTATTTTTAAGATCTTGAATATTTCTCAAATTTGAGTCGTCCATCGCAAGAATATAGTTAAATTCGTCAAAATCTTTACTAGTAATTTGACGCGCCCTGCTTAGGATATTTATATCTCTTTTTTCTGCCGCAATTCTCATCCTAGAGTCAGCTTTTTTTCCAATATGCCAACTCCCAGTTCCAGCAGAATCTACAATAAAGCCTTCGGTTAATCCCTTCCTTTCAAGTAGACGTATAAATATAGCTTCTGCTGCAGGAGACCTACAAATATTTCCCAAACATACAAAAAGAACAGAAATTTTTTTCATATGATTTCAAATTTCAATAAATTATAAGACTTTTAAGTAGTAAATAAAACTTCTTTAATTAAAGATTCAGTAAATTCTTTACCAAACAAACTCGACAACATTGGCCTCGCTGGATCATTATCTCTTCTATATTTCAAATAATTATTTTGACCATTTATTAATTCTTTTTGCAGTTCCATATTAGCTTCTTTGCTTTCGAAAAGAATTTCCAAATACAAATTAAGATATTCCTTAAATGAGGTATAAAGCTGATTAGCAATTAAAAAATCACTTCTTTCTTCTTTGGGTAATTTTGACCAGATTACTCCTGGAGAAAAAAATCTAGCTACATCTTCAGACATTTTTTCAGCTAATGGAATTGATGAATGACAATGATTTTTGAGTTTTATAAGTTTTTCTAATAACTCACTATTGTATTGATTTTGTATTTTTAATGAAGGCTGAAAATCTAATACTAACAAATGACTATTAGGCAGAGAAACAAAATCTAGTCCAAAAAATGGGACGTTATATATAGTATTAGGAATAATTAAAAAATTTAAAACAGAATAATTTGGACTGTTAATACAAACTGCTCTTGCGAATTGAATTCTTTTTTTATGCGTTACGCCCCAAGTAGAGAGATTCACATTTTTTTTTGTTTTTTTTGAGCCATAAGTTGAATCTTTATAAGAATATTCGGAAGGTATTATTTTTTCTAAACAGTTATATTTACTTAAGTTATTAGTTAAATATTTTAGAAAATTACACCATCTCCAATCGGGTTTATAAAAAATAGTATCTTGTATTAACATTCAATAAATAATCTCATTATTTAATGTAAAAAGAAATTTATTAATAAATTTTTTTGTCCATTTTTCCCCAAAAAAAGATTTAAACAATTTATCTGCAGGGTCTTTTTCAAAACTGTACTTGTCATATTTAATTTGATTAATCTTTATTTCTTCTGCATTTAAAAATTGATTAACAGGATTCAATTTATAAATTTTCAAATAATTATTTACAAATGAATGGAATATATTATTTAAATCTCTATCAAGATTTAATTTATTTCCTCTACATATAATCACCCATGGGGAAAAATACTTTTTTGAATCATAGATATTCTTCATTGTATTATTATCAAATTCAGAATATTTTTTCTTAATACTACCTAAACTTGAACAATATTTTTCAAGATACTTGCCTTCTTGAATTAAAGGTTGATAATCAAGTATTGCTAATAACTTTTGAGAAGTTCCAAACCATAAAATATCAGCTCCTAAGATAGGCACTTCACTTTCAAAATTTGGATATGCAACAGTATTAAGCACTTGCAGTTTATTACCTCCGTCTAATCTGGTTATTCGCCACTTTCTATATTCGGGAGATGAAAAAAGCCAATTTTTAATAATATATTTTGAGTCTTCATTGTGATGTTCTTTGAATTCGCTAGATATTTGAACTTCATGACCATTTAATTCATCAATATTGGTTTTAAGGCAATCAACTAATGAATCAAACATAAATACTAGGTCTCAGTGCTTCCTTTCCTAACTTTTTTTGTAATGTAATTGAATACAATCTTGCCTAGAACAGCAATCAAGTTTCCTTCAAGCTCTTTAAACATTTTCATATTGTAAGTAAAAGCTTGATTAGCTTCATCAATAATTTGATCAGCAGTCTTCTGATTTATCGGCAGTTGATTCAAAGTAAGGGAATATTCTTGCTTGAATTTCTTTTCGTCAGCAATTAATTCAAACTCGTAAAAATTTAAACCATCATTTCCCTGCAAATTTAATGCTTTTTTAGCGATCCTTTTCAAAATTTGCCCCCCTGATAAGTCTCCTATGTAACGTGTGTAGTGGTGACCAACCAATAACTCTGGTGAATTTTTTGCGACCTCACGGATTCTTTCAACGTATTCTTTTGCTGATTGAGAAATATTAATTTCATTCTTCCAGTTATCACCAAAATAAAATTTAAGATCATTTTCAAGGGTTTCTTTCCTGAATAATGATTTAAAACCAATAGGTTTTATTACAGGGTGTTCCTCATGGACCAATCTTTCAATTTCTTCTTCCATAGCTTCATAAACAAAATATAAATCACTAATTAATTTTCTATAAGATTTTTTTTCAACAACTCCTTTTAAAAAACAAGCCACAAAGCCAGTATTTTCTGCCATAGTGTGGGATTTTTTTGTCCCTTCTCTTAATTGTCCTGCAAGAGCGACTGCCATATATTCGAAATTATTTTTGTAAGTGTATTTAATCTACAAGGAAAATACATAAAACAACTAATTTTTGTTACCAGCAGATGTTGTAGAGAATAACTTATAAAGTTCTTTACAAACCAAAAAAAGATTATCTTTTTGTTCTTTTTGCGGTAGATGAGTGCCAGTCATTTCCCAATCTCCGATGGTAGCCACTCTCCATCTCTCCGAGGGAACAATCATACCTCGCATTATTATTCCTAACAATTTCGGCACTTTGTTATTATTATCATTTTCAATTCTTAATTGTAAGAGTATTGCTCTACATTCAATAAGAGGACTCCAACCAGGGAAATGAAACGCAAAATCAATAGTATCTTGCATGGATTCATTATTTGAATTATCCCAGGGACTAAAATTTACGCTGGCATCTGGAAAATATTGCCGAAACAAAGCTGCAGTAGAAGCAATTTTATTAGCTATTTCAACATTACTTACATTTGAACTCGCATTCATAAATAAGCTGAGTATTTTTTTGAAAATGACATAATTTGCTTTAACTTGCTTATTAACTACTTTTTATTTTAATAAAGATGTTGAAATGCTGATCAATAAAGTATTCCCTATTCACATTTGAATAATAAATTTCTAGCTTTTAAAGAAAATAACTCTTCGCAAATTACAATACGAAGAACTTCAATGAGTTATCTTTTATTAATTCAATGCTATGTCAAAATTTGAAAAATTAACTTTACCTAATGAAGGCGAGATAATAACTTTTAATCAAGGCAAACCTAATGTTCCTAATAATCCCATTGTCCCTTTTATCAGAGGTGATGGTACTGGAGTTGATATTTGGCCAGCGACTCAAATCGTTCTTGATTCAGCGATTAAAAAAAGCTATGGAGGTGAAAGAAAAATTAATTGGTTTAAAATCTATGCAGGCGATGAAGCTTGTGAACTTTATGGAACATATAACTATCTCCCTCAAGATACTATTGAAGCAATCCAACATTTCGGTGTAGCCATCAAAGGTCCTTTAACCACTCCCATCGGTGGAGGTATTAGATCTCTTAATGTTGCATTAAGACAAATCTTTGATTTATATAGCTGTGTTAGACCCTGCAGATATTATTCAGGAACTCCAAGTCCTCACAAAAATCCCCAAAATTTAGACGTCATTGTTTACAGAGAAAATACTGAGGATATCTACATGGGAATCGAATGGGAAGCCGAGGATAATAATTGTCTTGAATTAATTAATCACTTAAATAAAGTTGTAATACCTAATAGTAAAAATTTAAAAAATAGATCCATACCAAAGGGATCAGGAATTGGAATAAAACCAGTGAGTAAAGCTGGGAGCCAAAGGCATATTAGAAAGGCTATTGAACATGCTAAAAGATTATCAGGAGATAAAAGGCATGTGACTCTTGTACATAAAGGAAATATTATGAAATATACTGAAGGTGCATTTAGAGATTGGGGATATGAATTAGCAGTCAATGAATTTAGAAAAGATTGCATTACAGAAAGAGAGAGCTGGATTTTAGATAATATTCAGAAAAATCCAGAAATTACAATTGAAAATAATGCTCGAAAAATCGAACCAGGTTTTGACAAGCTTACAAATAATAAAAAAGCATTCATTTGCGAAGAAATTAGAGAAGTTATTGCATCAATATCAAATTCTCATGGAGATGGGAAATGGAGAGAACTTATTCTTGTTGATGATCGGATTGCTGACAGTATATTTCAACAAATCCAAACTAGACCTCAAGAATATTCGATTCTTGCAACATTAAACCTCAACGGAGACTATGTTTCTGATGCAGCTGCAGCAATTGTTGGTGGCCTCGGTATGGCTCCTGGTGCAAATATTGGAGATAATGCAGCAATTTTCGAAGCTACGCACGGTACTGCGCCAAAACATGCAGGCTTAAATAAGATAAATCCAGGCTCAGTAATTCTTAGTGGTGTAATGATGCTTGAATATTTTGGTTGGGATGAAGCGGCTAACTTAATTACTTATGGTTTAAGTAAGGCAATAGAGGAAAAAAAGGTCACCTATGATTTAGCACGTTTAATGGAACCAAAAGTAGAACCCTTGTCCTGCAGCAGTTTTGCAGAAGAAATTATCTCAAATTTCTAATTTTAAAAATTATATTTATTTTCAAAAACTTTCCAAATATTAACCAGTGAATCTTTAGTACCTATGTTTCCAGGATGTGTAACAATAGGAAGTTTTTCGCCATTTCTTAGGTTATAAGTCACCACTGAAATACCTGTTAAAATCTGTCCCTTAAGATAAACATAATCTGCATTAAGTCCATTAGTAAGAATCACATTTGTTGTTATTCCACCTTTTGAAATCAAATATCCTATTTCATACTTCAAATCTGCTACTAATTCAGCAATAAAACAAGAAAGTGAATTATAAAAATTCAATTGTTCAGAATACTCTAAGGAGATCAATTTTCTTGAAGTAAACAATACGGGAGTTTTTCCTTTCTCAAAAGAAAATCTAATTTCTTTCAAAAATTTATTTTTAAACAAATTTCTTCTCTTCTGATTATTTTCTGACGAAGAAATTTTAAAAAATTCAAAAACATCTAATTCAATTGGCTTGACAGTACTTATCTCTAATAAATTTTTCAATTGTATTGTTGAAAGTTCCACATAGGATCCAACAATTATCAGTCCTGGAAGAAAACTCTTTTCTTTATTTTTAATTCTTAAATTTGAGAAAAATGTCTCAACCTGAGGGATGCTTTTTTTATCAGAAATTGAACTTATAAAACTTGCTGCAGTTCGAAAAAGAAATTTTTTTTGTTTAGTTAATTTTTTAATTACTAAAGAAAATTTTTTTAGTTGAGAATAATTTTCTACATCTACAATTACATGTTTATTATTCTTCAAGTTCTTTATTTTTTTAAAAACAATGTTATTTTCTTCATCATTTAAAATCTCGATATCTGAGAATAAAAGATTTTGAATATCTTCAATATTTATTTGTGATTTACTCTTTTGAAATAAAAGATTCTTAACATTACTTGTCTTATATCCAAAAATTTTATCTCTCGCAAAAATTGTTTGATTAATAGGGGTTTTATCAAGAAAGTGTGATCCATTCATTGTGAATCTTTTACCCTCAATAAAAGCTGGTATATGAAAAGTAGCATCAAAAGGACCTAAGCAAGTATTTAGGGCACTTGGCTCTAAAAAGTTATGTCCTCGAAGAGTAGAGTCTCCTCTACTTATAAAAATAATTTCTTCTTCATAGCATTGAGAGGCTATGACGATCTTAAGATTTTTGCAAATTTCTTCTATTGTTAATTTCGCATCATTTTCCGATAATGATCTTGTATTAGCCAAAATAAAAAATAAATTAGATTTAGATTCAAAACCTTTGACTAAAGTTGAGCAGTCCCACTTAAGAAGTAATAAGCAATCATACACTGTTTGAGAGCCTGTTGGATCATCATCTATAACAACAAATTTCATAAGTATTGCATAATTACTTAAGAGATTTTATTTCTATTGAGGCATCTAACCTTCGCCTATCATTTGAAGGAATCATAATATTTCTAAATCCATCAACAAAAGAATTTCGTGGACTAGTCCAAGGTTCAAGACATATCATTCTTCGTGGAGGATCACTCCAAATAACACCTAGGTTAAAAGGATATGGATGATTTAAAGTTACCTGTCTTTTAAAGATTTTATCTCGAAAAGCACATTTACCAGAAGTATACATAAGTAGATCAACTCCAAAATTAATATTATTTAATTCATCCAAAGTATTACTTATGATATTTTTTTCTTGATTCTGACAATTAAGTGGATTATCAATAAACTCTAAATTTTTGAAATCTGAAACATTAAAATAAGGATGCAAACCAAAATTCATAGGCATTGAAATGTCTGTTTTGTTGTGGATCGTAATTTCAAATTCTAAACAGTTAATCTTTAAAGTAACATCTATTCTTAGTTCGAAATCGAAAGGATAAAATTTTTTGGTTTTTTTAGATGCATTTAAGAATAAGCATAGAAATTTTTCATTTTCATTAAAGGAGTATTGCCATTGCAAATCCCTAGCGAAACCATGTTGTGGTAATTGCAAATAACCATTTCCAAACACTGAACTAGAGGTATTGAGATTTCCACAAATTGGAAACAAGATTGGAATGCCTCCCCTAATACTTTTTGACTGGTCCATAAATCTTTTTTCATCGAAATAAAGTATTTCATTACCATCCGAAACCCAATTTGTAATAACGCCTCCTCTTTCAGGACAAAATTTAATGTAGTTATTTTTATCTAATTGAAAGACAAAAATTCCTTGATCTTTATTAGATAATTCAAGTTTCACGATTATTACTTAAAGAGAGTCAACCCAATCCAAAATATGCTGATTAACTAATTCAGGTATCTCATCATGAGGACAATGTCCGGCATCAAGAATAATTTCTTTTGTATTCTTTGGTGTAAATTTTTTATATAGATTTCTTTTTTTTGGAGTGTTCATCCATGGATCTTTCCCTCCCCAAAGAAGTAATAATGGTGCATTTAGTTTTGCAAATAGCTTATCCAATGGCAATCCCTGAGGACCTGATGGGTTAAATACACTTCTAAAAACATTAAAAGCTCCGAAATCTAGAGAAGGCTTCCTTATTGACTCAACTAAAAAATCATCAACATTTTTTTTATCAACATAAACTTGATTCAAAGTTTTTTTAATATTTTTTGGATTTCTCATATTCTCAAAAATCAAACGTTGAAGAACAATATTTTTCAAAAATATACCGGCAACTGTTTCAATTGAAGTTTGCAACATATTCTTTTTGATAGTTTTTTCTTCACTAAAATATCCAGCAGCATTAAGTAATATCACTCCTGCGTTTAGCTCATTTAATTCTGCACCAGCTGCTAATGCGGCATAACCACCTAATGAATTTCCAACAACAATTGTAGGTTTTTTTATTTTCTCTTTTACATAAGCGACAACCTGATCTTTCCATAAAGATCCTGAGTATTCGACATCTTGAGGCTTAGGACTTTTTCCAAAACCGAGTAAATCCATAGCATGGACTTCGTATTTTGTACTCAAAACAGGTATATTAAATCTCCAATGATCCGTAGAAGCACCGAAACCATGAATTAATAAAATTGCGTATTCTTTTGATGTTTGTTCAGGGTTAGCTGAAACAGTATGTATTGGATAATTTAAAAAATTCCAGTCATAATTTAAATCACTATCTATCAGAGCTGATTTTTCCATTTATTGAAAATCTTTTTGTTTTTTGATTCTAATAAACTTATTTCCTAAAGAAGACCCACAGGATCAGCTGCAACATCATCTGAAATTTTATTTCCATCATTAGGGGGCTTATCTTTTAGGACAATTCTCAATAGAACAGGTGCAAGAAATGTAGTTCCAATAACCATTAATAAAATAGCTGCTTCAAGAGAAGGAGTTAATAACTTAGCGCTTGTTCCTAATCCAAGGAAAATCAAACCAACCTCTCCTCTAGGCATCATACCCAAACCTACTACTAATCTATTTGTAGGTTTATCACTTGAAAATACCCATCCTGCTGCAATTTTTCCAATAATTGCGACAACTAATAAAAATCCTGCGACTACAAGAGCTGACCTACTTGTTGGATCAAGTGGATTGATAACTGATAAATCCATTCCCGCTCCAACTAATACAAAGAAAATAGTTGCGAATAAGGATACTAAAGGTAAAACGGATTGTTGAATTGCGTGATTATTTTTAGAACTACTTAAAATTAATCCAGCTGCAAAAGCACCCAAAGCTGCTTCCAATCCAATGGCTGTTGCCACGAAACAACACAATACAAGTATCACAAAAGAAGCTACCACTACGGCGCCAGGAGCCTTTAATCTATCTAATAACCAATCAAAACCTGGAGCAGCTGTTCTACTTAATGCAATAGCAGCAATAACAAATACTACAGCTGCTGCAACTAATTTAACGATAGGAGCAATTTCTAAAGTGCCTCCGGCAGCAAGGGCGACTACAACTGCCAGAATAACAATTCCCAAGATATCGTCTAACACTGCTGCACCAATAACAATCTGTCCTTCTCTAGTTTTCAAATAACCCAACTCACCAAAAACACTTGCCGTTATTCCTATACTTGTCGCCGTCATAGATGCTCCAGCAAAAACTGCTGGAATTAGATCTACTTGGAAAATAAACATTAATCCAAGAGTTCCAAAGGCAAACGGTAAAATTACACCAGCCATAGCAACAGTGAAAGCCTGAGCTCCGACAGCTACTAATTCCTCTAACTCACTTTCTAGTCCTGTTAAAAATAAAAGAGCATATAACCCTAGAGTTGCTACTGCTTGGAGGGATGGAAAACTTTCGAAATAAACATCAGGTACAGCTTCTGGGGGGATTGACGCTAAAGAACTAATAACATTTACAAGTCCTTCATTTAATTCCGTTCCAGCTGAAGGAGGTATCAACAAATGGAATCCTGATGCCCCTATTACAACCCCTGCAAGAAGCTCACCTACTATTGTTGGCAAACTAAGTCTTACTAATACTTCTGCTAATGCTCTTGCAGCTAAAAATATCAATAGAAACCTTATAACTCCTATCAACGTTTCAGCAACTTCTAAATCATGTGAACTTAATTCAGCAAGTAAAGAGTACATTTAAGTGTAAAAAATAAACTACCTAATTGGAAGATAGTTTATTGAGGGCCCACTTTAAGAAATATGTAAGAAAAAAGCAAAAATACTCAACAAGTGTGGATCTGAAGTTACAACAAAGAAATTTTCTTAAAAATAGCTATTGTCTGATATATGTCTAATCCAATGAATTCCAACGAACCCTTTGATCTTCGCTTGCCTACACCAGGCTGCTATTTAGATCCTGAGAAAGCTGGCATGGATTCAGATGCTGTTTTTCAAGGAATGACAGCCCATCTTTTCTACACTCTTGGAAAGTTAGCAACCTCTGCAAGTCCTCACGACTTATATATGGCTTTGAGTTATGCAGTTAAAGATAGGCTAATGACAAGATATTTAGCCAGCCAAGAGGTCATAAGAAAAAAACCACAAAAAACTGTAGCTTACTTATCGGCAGAATTTTTAATAGGTCCTCAATTAAGTAATAACCTCCTCAATCTTGGCATAACTCAAGAAGCTGAAGATGCATTAAAAAGATTTGGTATTGAATCTTTATCAACAATACTCGAAGTAGAGGAAGAGCCTGGATTAGGCAATGGTGGTCTTGGTAGGCTTGCTGCATGTTATATGGAATCATTAGCATCTCTACAAGTACCAGCAGTTGGTTATGGTATTCGCTACGAATTTGGCATATTCAATCAATTAATCAGAGATGGTTGGCAAGTTGAAGTTACTGACAAATGGCTAAAAGGTGGATGGCCTTGGGAACTTCCACAACCTGATGAATCATGTTTTGTTGGCTTTGGAGGAAGAACTGAAAGTTATAGAGACGATAAAGGAAACTACAGATCAAGATGGATTCCTTCTGAACATGCAATAGGTGTACCTCATGATGTTCCAGTCTTAGGGTACAGGGTAAATACATGTGACAGATTAAGATTATGGAGAGCTGATGCAACAGAAAGTTTTGACTTTTATGCTTTCAATATTGGTGATTACTATGGAGCAGTAGAAGAAAAAGTTGCCTCTGAAACTCTTTCAAAAGTTCTATATCCAAATGACGGAACCGACGAAGGTAGAAGATTAAGACTCAAACAACAACACTTTTTTGTAAGTTGTTCTCTTCAGGATATGTTAAGAAGCCTTGAGAAAAGATCAATACCAATAACAGAATTCCCTAAGCATTGGACAGTCCAATTAAATGATACCCATCCTGCCATAGCAGTTGCAGAACTAATGCGACTTCTTATTGACCAATATCAAATAGGTTGGGATAAAGCTTGGAACATAACAACTTCCTCAGTTGCTTATACCAACCACACATTATTGCCAGAAGCCTTAGAAAAATGGGATTTAAATTTATTTAATGATCTTCTTCCTCGTCATCTAGAAATCATTTATGAAATTAATTGGAGATTCCTACAACAATTAAGACTACGTTATCCTGGTGATGACAAAATCCTTCAAAAACTCTCAATAATTGATGAAGAAGGCTCCAAATCAGTTCGGATGGCTCACTTGGCTACAATTGGAGCACATCATATAAATGGTGTGGCAGCTCTTCACTCAGATCTAATAAAAAGACAACTTCTTCCAGAATTCGCAGAACTATGGCCTGAAAAATTTACAAATGTAACTAATGGAGTTACTCCAAGGAGATGGGTTGCCCTATCTAATCCATCATTATCTAACCTCCTCGAAGAAGAGGTTGGTCCTAATTGGATAACAAATATGGAACTTCTTAAGAAGTTAGAAGAAAAGAAAGATGACAACAATTTTTTACAAAAATTTGAGGAAACTAAATTAAATGGCAAAAGAAAATTAGCTAGTTTTATCCATTCAAAAACTGGAATACTTGTAGATCCATCAAGTTTATTTGATGTTCAAGTAAAGAGAATTCATCAATACAAAAGGCAACATTTAAATGCTCTACAAATTATCGCTCAATATCTAAGAATCAAAAATGGTACAAACAACTATGAAGTCCCTAGAACAATAATATTTGGAGGTAAAGCTGCGCCAGGTTACTTTATGGCAAAGCTAATGATTCGATTCATTAATGGTATAGCTGAAGTAGTTAATTCTGATCCAGATATGGATGGTTTATTAAGAGTTGTTTTCCTACCAGACTATAACGTTAAACTTGGTGAAATAGTTTATCCCGCAACGGATCTTTCAGAACAAATTTCAACTGCTGGAAAAGAAGCATCTGGAACTGGAAATATGAAGTTTGCCATGAATGGAGCGTTAACGATTGGAACCTTAGATGGAGCCAATGTGGAATTAAGAGATCTTGTGAAAAAAGAGAATTTCTTTCTTTTTGGTAAAACTGAAAGCGAAATTATGGATTTAAAACATAATAATTATTCTCCTAAAACTTTTATTGATCAATGTCCAGAACTAAAAGAGGTTATACGACTAATTGAAATTGGCCACTTTAGCAATGGGGATAAAGAATTATTTAAACCTTTATTAAATAGCTTGACTGGAAATGACCCATTTTTTGTTATGGCTGACTTTGAAGACTATTTAAATAAACAGGATGTAGTCAGTGAATGCTGGAAAAATAAAAAATCTTGGAATAAAATGGCATTATTAAATACTGCTAGATCAGGATATTTTTCTTCAGATAGATCTATCCGAGAGTACTGTAAATCTATTTGGAAAGTTTCTCCAATGCCAGTTGAAATTACTTGCGATGTAGAAGAATTAACTAATTGATATTTTTCTTATCTGGAGAATCTGGGGTTTGATGAAATAATCTATTCAAAATTAATCGATCCATATTTAATGGATCAGGAGCTAATTCATTTGCAATTTCTTTAAATTTTGATTCGATATTCTCTGAAATTTTTGTATCAAATATTCTTTCCATTAATGCTTCAATTGAATATAAATAAGCATTAACACTTTCAAGTTCATCTAAAGCTTCAGTAATTTCTTTATCAGAGATATGTTTATCATCTGGACTAATATCCTCATTTGATTCTCTTTCAGATAATTCTCTTTGTAACTCATCAGTCATCTTAGTACAAAGAGTTCTGAAAGATTGAATAGATGCCCAATTTAATTCTTGTTGCTGCTTAAAAGTAGGAAATTCTCTAATCAGACGATCATGCTCCTTATAAAATCTCTGACAATCAGAGCATTGACATGGTTCTTCAGCCAAAAGAAAATATAATTCTTCCTATATCATCTCACTATTTGGGCAAAATTGTAGGACCATCCAATAATTCGTCATTTTCATCAAGTGAATCTGGACTTTCAGGCAAAGGTATCTCAATACTAGTCACCAAATTAATGACGTCTCTTAGTCTCATAGAATCAGCAAACCATCCCATTGCTTGCTCTGCATCCCCTCTTTTTTCAGCATCATTTGCTTGATCTTCGTGAGCTTCCGCCAATAAAGCTAACCAGCAAAGACATCTTGCTTGCACTATTGAAAGATCTAAATCATTAGGTTGAGATTTAGAAATGCGTTCATGCTCTTGTTGAATTAAGAGCTTTAAACGCATATCATGCAACTTAGCCATAAAAGATTTCTTACTAACTATACGCTAGCTAGAGAGTAGCAAATTTGCACACATACTACATATAGTTTTTTATTTTTACGGGACTGGCGGGAGTCGAACCCACGACCTACGGTTTAGGAAACCGTTGCTCTATCCTGCTGAGCTACAGCCCCAATAGATGATTTTTGGAGTATTAAGCATTATGCTAAATGAAAGCAGGAGAGGCAATCGCAAGAAAGTTTTATTTTGGAAACAAAATAAAACTTTCTTGAGGAAAGTCCGGGCTCCCACATGGTCAGGCTTGCTGGGTAATTCCCAGTGCGGGTAACCGTGAGGATAGTGCCACAGAAACATACCGCCTAATACTTTATGTATGGCAAGGGTGCAAGGGTGCGGTAAGAGCGCACCAGCAACATTGAGAAGTGTTGGCTAGGTAAACCCCGGCTGGGAGCAAGGCTTAGTAGATTTATGACCATTACAAAATCTACTTTTCAGCGCCGCTTGAGACTGTGAAGTAATTCCAGCCCTAGATAGATGATTGCCCATCTTAATTAAGATGAACAGAACCCGGCTTATGACCTGCTTCCTAATTTTTGTGATTATTCAAATCAGATGTCAAATATAATTAACAAAAAGAGAATTAATCAAATAATTACTTTTTTAAAGTCTTTAAATATTAAATCAAAAAGATTTTCTGAAAAAATTAGAACACAAAATATTTCAGTTATTCAAGATTTTAATCAAGCATTTATCCATTCCTCAGAGAATAAAATAATAAACTATGAAAAATTAGAATTTTTCGGAGATGCAGTACTCAGACTAGCTGCTTCTAATTTTATTGAAAAAAAGTATCCTCACATGAGTGTAGGAGAGAGATCAGAGCTAAGAGCACAAATTGTCAGTGATGAATGGTTAACTAAATTAGGAGAGAAAATTGATATAGAGCAATTAATAATTAAAGGACCTAAAGCTCTTGGTGATGAAAATTCAAAAAATACTATTATTGGTGAAGCTACAGAGGCCTTAATAGGTGCCGTTTACAAGAGCTTTAATTCAATTCAAGAAGTAAATCTTTGGTTAGATGATATTTGGGAGGAAGATGCAGAAATCTTTTTAAAAGCTCCATATAAATTCAAATCTAAGACAGTATTGCAAGAGTGGTGTCAAAGTAGAGGTTTTGATTTGCCAGTTTATAAAATAATTGAAGTCTCAAAGAAAAATGGGGACCCTAAAAGATTTTCTTGCGATATATTTATAGAAGGATCAAAAGAATCATCTGCATTCGGCAAATCCCATAAACAAGCAGAAACAAATGCAGCTAGATTTTTGATAGAAAAATTTATAACTATAGGTAAAATCTAATTTTTATACTATTTCTAAATTCGTCAGCTGAAAAGTTATGAGTTTATCCCAGTTACCCCCTTCAAAAAGAACAGCTGCTCTTTTTTTTGTCACTCTCTGTACAAACCCCTTATATCCTCTATATATAGAGTTTATGTCTTTTACAACAACAAAAGAACCGGGGAGTATAGGTTTATTAGATAATTCCATAAAACACTCTTTCTAATACAATATATGATAATGAAAGATGAATGGTTGATTGTTGGATTGATAACATCATGTCATGGAATTAATGGACAAGTAAAGGTTAAATCTCTAAGTGATTTTGAAGAAAGATTTTTAAAACCAGGTATTAGATGGTTGCAAAAAGAAAATGAAAATCCTGCAAAAATAAAACTTACCTCTGGTTTTAAACAACCTGGGAAAGAAATTTTTATTATTAAGCTCCAAGGAATAAATAGTAGAAATCATGCAGAGCAACTTAAAAAATATAAAATTCTTGTAAAAACCAAAAATCTCCCTGAATTAAAAAAAGAAGAATTCCACTTATTGGAACTTTTAAATTTGCAAGTTATGATTTCAGAAAATGATGAATTAAAAATTATTGGGAAAGTTGTTGATTTAGAAAATGAAAAAAATAATCTAATTGTTATTGAACTATTGAAAAATCAAAAAAAGGTTCTAGTACCATTTGTTGAAGAAATAGTACCAGTAGTCAATTTAAAAAGTAATTTTCTTATCATCAAGCCTCCAAATGGACTCTTGGATTTATAAATTAAAAAAATTTATAAGATTTATCATTCTACAGTTACACTTTTAGCTAAATTTCTTGGTTGATCCACGTCAAGACCTCTATGAGCGGCAATATGATAACTCAATAATTGCAAGGGTACTATATTAAGTAATGGTGAAACCCATTCATTGACAGCTGGAATTTTCATTAAATAATCAAATATTTCAGTTCCATTACATTCAGGGGCAATCCCAATCAAATATGAGTCTCTAGCTTTTGCTTCTTGAGAATTACTAATAACTTTATCAAAAACTTCACCAGGGGAGGCAATTGAAATTACAGGAACTTTTTTATCTAACAAAGCTATCGGACCATGTTTCATTTCACCAGCAGGGTATCCAGCGGCATGAATATAACTAATTTCTTTCAATTTCAACGCTCCTTCAAGTGCAATAGGATAATTGATACCCCTTCCTAAAAAAATAACGTCTTTAATATTAAAAAAGTCATGTGCTAGCTTTTCTGAAGATTTATTATGTATTTCTAAGAGATCTTCTAGTAATAAAGGCAGTTTTGTAAGTTCTGTTATTAATTTGTTTATTTCTTCTTGATTTTGACTACCTCTAATTTGCGCAAATTTTATAGCTAGTCCGTAGAAAGAAAGTAATTGTGCAAAAAAAGTTTTTGTTGCTGCAACTCCTACTTCTATTCCTGCACAAAGATCAATTATATTTGAAACCTGCCTGCCTATCGAGCTCTCTTTTCTATTTGTTATTGCTATTAAATTTGGTTTAAATTTCTTATCTTCAATTGAAGAACGTCTTTTAATTTCCATATCAATAGCTGCAATTGTATCAGCAGTTTCTCCAGATTGAGTAACTCCAATAGTTAATGTATTTGGCAGTAGTGGAGGTGGTGAATATCGAAATTCGCTTGCATAAAAAACATTTGTAGGAATCCCTGAAAATTGTTCTAATAAAAAGCTACCAACCATTGCAGCATGTTTACTGGTACCACAAGCGATAATTTCAATCCTCTCGATTGATTCAAAAAAATCTGTATCAAAGGGATAATTTATTTGATAATGGCCATTTTCCAAGTTTTTTATTAAATAATTTTTCAACCAGTTTTTTACAGTCCCAGGCTGATCATATATCTCTTTCAACATATAGTGCTTAAAATTCATCTTATCCATTATTTGCTCTGATTCTTTTAAAGAAACAGGATTTCGATATTGTCTCTCATTGTTTGAGTCATATATTTCTATTCCAAGAGGGGTTAATAAAGCTATTTCCTCATCTTCCATAGGGAGAATAATGTTTGTAAAGTTAGCAATAGCTGGTGTATCACTTGCACAAATAAATTCTCCTTCACCCAAACCAATAATCAAAGGAGCTTGCCTTCTAGCAACTACCAGAGAAGTAGGGGCACCAGACCATAAAACCGCTAACGCATAAGATCCTTCTAAATCAGATATTACATTTCTAACAGCTACTAATAATTTTGAACCATTATTCTCAAGATTAAGTTTACTTAATATATTTAATTCTCTTGCAATTAGATGAGGAATTACCTCAGTATCAGTATCAGAATTAAAAAAAATACCTTCTTCCTCTAATTTTTTCTTTAAATCTTGGAAATTTTCAATAATGCCATTCTGCACAACTGCTATATTACCTGAACTATCGCAATGAGGATGGGCATTTTTAACATCTGGTTTACCATGAGTTGCCCAACGAGTATGACCTATACCTACAGTCCCAGGAATATTCTTATCGTTGATATCACTGATTAAATTCTTAAGTTTTCCCTTTGCTTTGTTAAAAGTAATAGAATCTGTTTCTGAATTTATTATTGCAATACCTGCAGAATCATATCCTCTATATTCAAGTTTCTCCAGACCATTTATTAATAATGGCAAAGCTTTTTTATAACCAGTTACAGCAACTATTCCACACATACGAAATTTTTTTTCAATTATATTGAAAAAAAAAGAATATTTATCCTAAGATGGACTCTCTTAAAACTGCACTATAAAGTTAATATGCTAAGCCCATACTCCTAGAGGTTTCATCTCCTAAATAAACACGAATACTTAAAAAATCTGTTGGGCAGGCCGTTTCACATCTTTTACAACCTACACAATCTTCAGTTCTAGGAGATGAAGCTATTTGACCAGCTTTACAGCCATCCCAAGGGACCATCTCTAAAACATCCAGTGGGCAAGCCCTTACACATTGGGTGCATCCAATGCAAGTGTCATAAATTTTAACTGCGTGTGACATGTAAAAATTGTCTTTTGAACCTCGTTATATAATACTATTGTCTTACAAAGAAATTAAAAAAATTAAGATATGCTTCACTCTTGTTAACTCTAGGGCATAAAATCTTATAGATAATTAGTAAATCACATAAACTATGTCACAAGAAATTCTCGAAAAAGTCTGTTCTATTGTTTCAGAGCAATTAAGCGTTGAAGCAGGAGAAGTGAAATCAGATTCAAACTTCCAAAATGATTTGGGAGCAGATTCTTTAGATACCGTCGAATTAGTGATGGCTCTCGAGGAAGCGTTTGATATTGAAATCCCTGATGAGGCAGCCGAAGGTATCGCAACAGTTGGCGATGCAGTTAAATTCATCGAAGAAAAAAAAGGTTAATCAAGAATGCCAAATTTCCATCGAGTAGTTGTTACTGGTATTGGGGCAGTGACTCCAATTGGTAATAACATTGATGAATATTTACTCAGTCTTCAAAAAGGTACTAATGGAGTCTCAGGTATTACTCTCTTTGATCCTGAGCAACATCCTTGCAAATTTGCAGCAGAAGTTAAAAATCTTCAAACTGAGGATTTCATTGAAGCAAAAGAATCCAAAAGATGGGATCGTTTTTCGCAGTTTGGAGTCATTGCGGCAAAGCAAGCTTTTACTGATTCTGGGCTTGAAATAACTGAAGCTAATGCATCAAGAATCGGAGTAATTATTGGCTCTGGTGTTGGTGGCTTACTCACTATGGAAAGTCAAGCTCAAATACTGAGTCATAAAGGACCTAAAAGAGTCAGTCCATTTACGGTCCCAATGATGATTCCAAATATGGCAACTGGACTAGCTGCCATTGCATTGGGGGCCAAAGGTCCAAGTTCTTCCGTTTCAACAGCCTGCGCTGCCGGTTCTAATGCAATTGGTGATTCTTTTAGATTACTTCAACTAGGAAAGGCTGATGCCATGATCTGTGGTGGAGCAGAAGCAAGTATTACTCCTCTTGGAGTAGCTGGTTTCGCCAGTGCTAAAGCTCTTTCTTTCAGGAATGAAAGTCCTCAAACGGCAAGTAGACCTTTTGATGCAGAAAGAGATGGATTTGTTATCGGAGAGGGATCTGGGATTCTTGTTCTAGAAACTTTAGAAAATGCACAAAAAAGGGATGCAAGAATCTATGCAGAAATCATAGGATATGGAACAACTTGCGATGCCCATCACATTACTGCCCCCTCTCCTGGAGGGGTTGGCGGAGCAGAAGCTATCAAGCTAGCAGTTGAAGATGGTTCTATTAGCCTTGAAAAAGTTGATTACATAAATGCGCATGGAACCAGTACATCAGCTAATGACAAAAATGAAACTTCTGCAATTAAATCTATATTTAAAGACAGATCTTACCTTATTCCTGTAAGCTCTACTAAGTCGATGACTGGTCATCTCCTAGGAGGTTCAGGAGGCATAGAAGCTGTAGCTTGTATACTTTCTTTGACACATAATTTTATCCCTCCTACAATTAACTACGTCAATCCAGATCCTGATTGTGATCTTGATTATGTACCAAATAACGCAAGAGAGGCTCAAGTGGGAGTTGCTCTTTCTAATTCTTTCGGCTTTGGTGGTCACAATGTTTGCCTTGCTTTCAGCAAAATGAATTAAGGCCAACCAATTCTGTATTTCCAACTTATCTTTTTTTAAAACAATGGTCGCTGCATCTGTTTCAATAGAATCACTCTGTGTAAATAGTATAAGAATGCTTGCTGTAGATGCAGTAAATAAATCTAATAGTGGGCATCCTGGTTTACCGATGGGGTGTGCTCCTATGGGTTATGCATTATGGCAAAACATACTTAATCACAATCCCAATAATCCAAAATGGTTCAATAGAGATCGTTTTGTATTATCAGCTGGTCATGGCTGTATGCTCTTATATTCTCTTCTTCATCTGACAGGATACAAATCAGTTTCAATTGAAGACATTAAAGAATTTAGGCAATGGGGATCGAAAACTCCTGGACATCCTGAGACATTCGAAACTGAAGGAGTTGAAGTTACAGCTGGACCACTGGGAGCAGGAATTTCTAATGCTGTCGGTTTAGCAATAGCTGAAACTCATTTAGCAGCTAAATTTAATAAGCCTGATTGTAATATTGTTGATCACTATACTTACGTCATTATGGGCGATGGCTGTAACCAAGAGGGTATAGCATCAGAGGCTTGCTCATTAGCTGGCCATCTTAAGCTTGGAAAATTAATTGCACTGTATGACGATAATCAAATTACTATTGATGGGCGTACCGATGTTTCTTTCACCGAAGATGTTTTAAAAAGGTATGAAGCATATGGATGGCATGTCCAACATGTTGAAGATGGCAATCATGATATTAAAGGAATAACTGAAGCTATTGAAAAAGCAAAATTAATTACAGACAAACCTTCAATTATAAAAATTTCAACAACCATTGGGTATGGTTCACCTAATAAAGCAGATACTGCTGGAATTCATGGGGCAGCAGTTGGAGAAGAAGAAGCTTCATTAACCAGAGAGTTCTTAAATTGGGAATATCCTCCATTTGAAATACCAAATGAAGTATATGAACATTTTAGAAAATCAATAAACAAAGGGGAAAATTTAGAGAAAGAATGGGATTCTAAATTTGAGGAATACCAGAAAAAATATCCCTCTGAAGGAGCTGAGTTAAACAGAATGTTAAACGGCCAATTACCTGAAAATTGGGACTCAGATCTCCCCTCTTATACACCTGATGATAAAGGTTTAGCCACCAGAAAGCATTCACAAATATGTTTAGGTGCCCTAGGACCTAACCTACCTGAATTAATTGGTGGATCAGCAGATTTAACTCACTCTAACTACACAGATATCAAAGGAGAAACTGGATCGTTCCAATCTCATAGCCCTGAAAAAAGATATTTACATTTTGGAGTCCGTGAGCATGCAATGGCAGCCGTTCTTAATGGTATTGCATATCATAATAGTGGCCTAATACCCTATGGTGGAACCTTCCTTGTTTTCGCCGATTATATGAGAGGTTCAATGAGGCTTTCAGCACTTAGTGAATTAGGCGTTATCTATGTATTAACCCATGATTCAATTGGCGTCGGAGAAGATGGTCCAACACATCAGCCTATTGAAACTATCCCTTCTCTTCGTGCTATGCCCAACATGCTTGTTTTCAGACCAGGAGATGGTAATGAGACTAGTGGAGCCTATAAACTTGCTATACAAAATCGAAAAAGACCTTCTGCCCTTTGTTTAAGTAGACAAGGTATGCCTAATCAAAAAAATACTTCAATTGAAAAAGTTGCATTAGGAGGATATATAGTTTCTGACTGTGAAGGAACACCTGATTTAATATTTATTGGCACAGGAAGTGAACTAAATCTTTGTATTGAAGCAAGTAAGGAACTTGCAAGCTTAGGTAAAAAAACTAGAGTTGTCTCTATGCCTTGTGTAGAACTTTTTGAAGAACAAGAAGACTCTTACAAAGAAAGTGTTTTACCTAGAAGCGTTACCAAAAGAGTCGTAGTAGAAGCTGCCCATTCATTTGGTTGGCATAAATATACAGGTTTTGAAGGGATCTGTATTACTATGGATAGGTTTGGAGCATCGGCACCAGGTGGCGAATGTATGAAAAATTTTGGATTTACAGTTGAAAATGTCGTTAATAAAACAAAGGAAATTTTATAGTTACTAATTCATAACTAAACTGAAGTATTACATTCTTCAAGTTTATCTTTTAGTTGATCAAGAGATTCATCAGATATTTTTGAATTCATTGGACAATGTTTAGGTCCACACATTGAACAAAATTCGGCCTTTTTAAAAATTTCTTCAGGTAATGTCTCATCATGGTATTGCTTTGCTCTTTCTGGATCTAATGAAAGTTCAAATTGTTTATTCCAATCGAAATTATACCTTGCATGACTAAGTTCATCATCTCTATCGCGAGCTCCAGCTCGATGTCTTGCAATATCAGCAGCGTGAGCAGCTATCTTATAAGCAATTAATCCTTCTCGTACATCTTCTGCGTTAGGGAGACCTAGATGCTCTTTTGGAGTTACATAACATAACATAGAAGTACCGTACCAACCAGCCATCGCCGCTCCAATAGCACTTGATATATGGTCATAACCAGGAGATATATCAGTTACTAATGGACCTAATACATAGAAAGGTGCTTCTGAACATTCTTCCATTTGCTTTCTCACATTAAACTCAATTTGGTCCATAGGTACATGACCAGGACCCTCAACCATTACTTGAACATTATGTTCCCATGCTCTTCTAGTCAGCTCGCCTAAAGTCTTCAATTCAGCTAGTTGCGCATCATCAGAAGCATCATGTAAACATCCAGGCCTTAGTGAATCTCCTAGAGAAAAAGTACAATCATATTTCTTAAAAATCTCGCAAATATCATCAAACCTTGTATACAGAGGATTTTGCTTGAAATGATGCAACATCCATTGAGCTAAAATTCCTCCTCCTCTACTTACAATTCCAGTAATTCTTCCTTTGACTTTTGGCAAATGCTCTATTAAAAGGCCAGCATGAATAGTTTGATAATCTACACCCTGCTGACAATGTTTTTCAATAATATGAAGAAAATCATCTTCAGTAAGTCTATCTATTGAGCCATGTACACTTTCTAAAGCTTGATAAACAGGAACTGTTCCTATGGGAACAGAAGATTCATGGATTATTGCTTGCCGAACTTCATCTAAATTCACGCCTCCTGTAGAAAGATCCATAACCGTATCAGCCCCATATTTAACGGCTAGTTTCAGCTTCTCTACTTCTTCATTTATATTACTTGCATTAGGAGAAGCACCAATATTTGCATTAACTTTGCATCTAGAAGCAATACCTATAGACATTGGCTCAAGATTTAAATGATTAATATTAGCTGGAATAATTAATCTTCCTCTTGCCACTTCTTCCATTATTAAAGAAGATGGTAGATTCTCTTTTTTAGCAACAAAATCCATTTCTTCCGTGATATGTCCATTTCTCGCAAAATTCATCTGAGTTACATTGTCTTTTCCAAGGCGAGGCTTAATCCAAGAACTTCTCATAATTTATAAATTTTAAAAGGTATCATTACTAAAGTTTGATCAAATCTCCACTTCCCTGCACCACGATTAATGGTTCAGGTTCAAAGGGTATGATCTCAGCTAAGTTAAATTTCCTAGCACCCCTAGTATTAATTTTATTAATAGCTCTTTTCTTAAAATTAGTCATCTCATTTTGCGAAAAAATAAACAAAATGATTTTATTTAACTTTTTGATAAGACTTTATTTTTTTTAAAATATTTTTCCTATTCAATTGTCTGTTTATACCCCTCTCCAAAATAATTGAAATCCCCATGAAGCCAATAGGTAAATAAAAAATTTTCCTAGAATTGTCCCTAAATTTTAATCCAATAGCAGATATAAATATCATTAAAGGAGCCACAAAAGACAAAATAACTCTCTTATTAATTGTCATTCATCAATTGTATTAATTTTTTCATTATTTAATTTTACTATGGATTCTGTTATCACTTTAATTCCAACAGCAATAGCTCTTTCATCTGGATCAAACTTAGAACTATGAAGAGGGGCGCATCCATTTGAACTAGAAACACCAAGCCTAAACATAGCTCCCGGAATCTCATTTAAAAATTCAGCGAAGTCTTCAGCACCCAATGATGGTTTTTGTAATTCAATAACATTTTCTTGACCCAAAACCTTAATTCCCGAATCTCTGAGGACTCTATTTATCTCAGAATTATTATTTACTGCCGGAGTAATTTCTCTAAATATTACTTTTGCTTCAGCTCCGCAACTATTAGCTAAAGAAGTAATATTTTCATTGAGCCAATTACCAATATTCTTAAATAATTGAAGATTAGTACATCTAACCGTACCAATTAAATCAACCTTTTCCGCAATAACATTGAATGCATTACCACCATTTATTTTCCCAAAAGTTATGACTACAGGATCTAAAGGATCTAACTTACGTGTTATTGATTCTTGAATTCCCGAGATAACTTTAGAGGCAACCCAAATAGCATCAACTCCTTCATGAGGTCGAGCACCATGGCCTGATTTTCCTTTTATCTCTACCTTAATTTCTCCAGCAGCTGCAGTTAAACTTCCCTCTTTAATACCAATAGTCCCTACAGATAAATCAGGGTATACGTGAACTCCCAAAATATGGGTTAAACCGTTTGTTGCACCGTCCTTAATCATCCATCTAGCTCCACTCGCAATTTCTTCAGCAGGCTGAAAAATTATCCTAGTCCCAAAATTAAGTTTTAAATCCTTAATAATTTTTGCTACACCCAATCCAATCGATATATGTAAATCATGACCACACGCATGCATCACACCATCTACTTTTGAAGAAAAACTTAAATTAGTTTCTTCAAATATTGGCAAAGCATCCATATCCACTCTTAAGCCAATAATACCTTTATCTAAGGGGCCAATATCAGCTATAACTCCAGTTCTTCCTATAGATTCTCTGACATTCCAACCAATATTTTTTAAAAACCCACTTATTAAAATCGCTGTTTGATTTTCAAGTCCACTTAATTCCGGATGTTCATGAATATGTCTTCGTAAATTAATTAATTCATCATTAAACGAATCAATCTTTTTAAAAATCTGATCTTGATTCATTACTTATTTTAAATCGATAAACTTCATTAAATCTTTAATTGGTTTTGGAGGCCATCTTCTTATTTTTTTCAACCATTCTTCATCACTATACCTAGGATCTAATTCAGTTACCGCTATCCAATTACTCTCTGCTTTACCAGATTCACCCTTAGACCAATTCAAAGCTGTTAAAGCTGCTCTAGCATCTGCAAAATTTGGATAACGTCTAATTAATTTTTTTAATTCTTTTTCAGATTCATCAACGTTCCCCAACTCCAAATCTGCTAAAGCCATACTTGACCTAGCCATGGCAAATCCAGGATTATATAAAGCAGCTTTTGAAAATAAATCTCTTGCTTTTTGCCATTGTGATATAGATCCTTCTACATTTGCCAAATTATATAATGCAGAAGAATTTTTACTATCTTGGGAAATAACAAACAAATAATCTTTTTTTGCTTGAGACCATAAACCCAATGCTTCCTCAGCTATCCCTCTATTGATGTAAGGATCTATTTCACTAGGATCTAAATTTATTGCCTGATTTTGATCATCTATTGATCCCTCTATGTCTCCAATGACAAGTCTTACATTTCCTCTATTACTCAAACCTGCAGCATCGTTAGGATAAGAATCGAGATAGCGATTCCATTCTTTCAAAGCGAGAGTAAATTTTCCGCCTGAACTTAGATCTAATGCATTTTTAAACAAATCCTCTCTCAAAGATAATGAATAGCATGGTGCAATATAAAAAATATTGAAAAAAACTAGAATTAACAAAAAACAAACCGTTACTTTTTTAAAAGTTGTCATTTTTTGAATCAATATACTTTTTCCCAGAAGCGGTAAGCAATCTTCCTCGAGGTGTTCTCGTTAGGAAACCAATTTTGATTAGATATGGTTCAACTACAAATTCTAACATTGAAGAATCATCACCCAAGCCGGCAGCGATTGAATCAAGGCCAGTTGGAATATTATTGTTTTGGTTAAGAAAAGATAAATATTGTCTATCTAAAGAATCCAATCCTTTTTCGTCTATTTGGTAAAAATTTAAAGCTTTTTTTATTAAATTCACGGAGATCTCATTAGTTTTCTTAATAACTTGAGCATAATCTCTAACTCTTCTTAATAATCTCAAAGCAATTCTTGGAGTACCTCGAGAAATCTTGGCTAAATTATAAGATGCTTCATCATCTAAATTGAGGTTTATTAATCTAGAGAAATTAACAATAATTTGTTTTAATTCATCATATTTATAAAAATCAATTTTCTGAGATATACCAAATCTATCTCTTAGAGGTGAACTAATTGAGGCTAATCTTGTTGTTGCGCCAATCAAAGTAAACCTCGGAACATTAATTGTTCTACAACGTGCACCTCTATTAGATCCCATTGTTAAGTCGAGTCTAAAATCCTCCATTGCAGAATATAACAACTCTTCAGTTAACTTATTTAAGCGATGTATCTCATCGATAAATAAAACTTCACCTTCTTTTAATCCAAGCAATAAACCTACAATATCTCGAGGTCTTTCAATTGCTGGTGCGGTCGCTATCTTACATTTTGTATTCATTTCATTAGCTATCAAAAAAGCAAGAGTAGTCTTACCTAAACCAGGTTGTCCATATAAAAGAGTATGCTCCAAAGGTTCTTTTCTAAAAATTGAAGCATCTATAGCTATTCTTAAAGAAGACTTCAATTGTTCTTGGCCAATAAATCCTTGCAAAGAAGTAGGTCGAGCTAAGTTCAAATTATTATTTCTTTTGTCTTCTGGAATGACCTTTGAATCAACTAGCCTCAGCTCTTTTCTACGAAAAGAAAAGTCATTATCACCTATATTTGAAGAAATTATTGCCATAATGAAAGGTTAATTGCAATTGTTCTGAGTAGAAAGATTTTTTTACAACTAAAATGGCAAAAAATTCAAACAAAGTTAAAGAAAATACTCATAAAGACAAAAATTTCAGACGTCTGGCGGAGAATAGATATGCAAGATTTCAATATGAAATATCTGAAACAATCGAAGCTGGTATTGAACTTTTAGGGACTGAAGTAAAGTCAATAAGAAATGGAAAAGCAAATTTAAGAGATGGTTACTGTACATTCAGAAATGGTGAAATCTTATTATTAAATGTTCACATTTCACCACACAAAAATGTGGGTTCTTTCTTTAATCATGATCCATTAAGAAATAGAAAGTTACTTCTACATAAAAAAGAAATAATAAAACTGCAATCCAATACTGACAGAAAAGGAATGACTATTGTTCCATTATCTCTTTATTTAAAAGGCTCATGGATAAAACTAACTATTGGAATCGGTAAAGGGAAAAAATTACACGACAAACGCCAAGTTGAAAAACAAAAAAGTATAAAAAAAGAAATCAACTCTGCACTAAAACGATAAAATATTTTGCAGACTTATTGAAACTATGAATCTAAACTCACTGAACTTGGAGGTGGGGAAGGATCTGGATCTGCAATTAACATATGTTGTAAAACAGTTTCAGGCCTCTCACTATCTCTCCAGCGAATTTTGTACGCAGGCATCTTTGTACCCCTACTTGTAGTTTGCTCTACTGGTTCAATAACCCATCCTCTTCTTGATCGGCCTTGAGGATTTCTTTTTACTACTGCATCCGCATGTTTGAAACGGAAACCAACACGTTCACCACTCATTTCAAAATTTCGTATTGGAATAATTTATTTATTTTACTTCATTCAAGGGTAATTTTTCATTTTTATTGGAAGTTATTTCTGGTTTTAACAATGGGAAAGGGATTACATCTCTGATTGATGGACTATTTGTAATTAACATAATAAGTCTATCAATCCCTATGCCTAATCCTCCAGTAGGAGGCATGCCAATCTCTAAAGCATTTAAGAAATCTTCATCTATACAATGAGCCTCATAATCTCCTTCATCCCTAAGAGATTGCTGTAATTGCATTCTTTCTCTTTGATCTACCGGATCTATTAACTCACTAAAAGCATTTGCGAGCTCTCGACCAACAATGAATAATTCAAATCTCTGAACCATTTCTTTATTATCACAATGAGGCCTAGCTAAAGGAGAAATTTCAACAGGATAATCGATTACAAAAGTAGGTTCTATAAGTTTTGACTCTACTTTTTGCTCAAAGACCTCATTTAAAAGTCTTCCCATAGTATTAACTTTTTGAGATAATTCAATATTTATACTTTTAACGGCTTGTTTTGCTGCTTGAAAGTCGCCCCTGAAAGAATCAAAATCAAGCCCCGTATATTTTTTGACAACATCTTTCATGGATATTCTTAACCAAGGTTTAGAAAAATCAATTTCATTATTTTGATAAGTTATAACTAAAGACCCAAGCGTATCAATTACGATATCTCTAATAAGTTCTTCTGTTAAATTCATCATATCGACATAGTCAGAAAAAGCTTGATAAATTTCAACTGAAGTAAATTCTGGATTATGTTTTGTACTTATCCCCTCATTACGGAAGATTCTCCCCAATTCATAAACTTTTTCAAATCCTCCAACAACCATTCTTTTTAAATGTAATTCTGTAGCTATCCTTAGATACAAAGGAATATCTAATGTATTGTGATGAGTAATAAATGGTCTTGCTTCAGCACCACCAGCTTCAGATTGGAGAATTGGAGTCTCTATTTCTAAAAAATTTCTATTATCTAACCATTTTCTTATAAAACTTATACATTTTGCTCTTGTTTTAAATACACTTTTAGATTGAGGATTAACTATTAAATCTAAATAACGTTGTCTATATCTTTTTTCAATATCAGTTAATCCATGCCATTTATCAGGTAAAGGCTGTAATGATTTGGATAACATTTCCCATTTTTCTACTTTAATTGAAAGCTCACCTCTATTAGTTTTTTTTATAGTTCCGTAGACGCCTATCCAATCACCAAGATCTACTATTTCCTTCATATCTTCAAAAGAAAGTAATTTTTGGTTTTCTAAATTTAAATTTATAATCTTTTGATCAAGATAAAGCTGAATCTGACCTTCTTGATCGCTTATTGTGAAAAAGGCAATTTTACCCATTACCCTTTTAGCCATTACTCTACCGGCGATAGAAACACTGAAATCTTCCTCTTGACCATTTTCTAAATAATCAAATTTTTGAATAAGAAATTCTGTAGTATGTGAAACTCTGAAACTCTTTGCATAAGAAGCAAATCCTTTACTAATGAGTGATTTAGCTTTTTGTAAGCGTGCTTCTCTTATTTCAGACAAAATTTATTTTAATATATTTGTTTTATTTAATAAAATTATCAGACAATGGTTCAACTTGCCAAAGAAGTTGCTGTTTCTCCAACTCTCTGAGATGCGTAACCTATTCCTCTAACAGTTAATATTAATTCTGGATTTCTTGGATCTGGTTCTAATTTACCTCTTAGTCTCGCTACATATACATCAACTACTCTTAAATCTGCAGCTCTTCGAGGAGGATAACCCCATAACTGTTCCAAAATTTCTGCTCGCGGAACAACTTTACCAGGCTCGTCAAATAATAATTCTAAGAGGCTAAATTCAGTGTAAGTTAAGCTGATTCTCTCACCTGCTCTTGAAACTTGTCTACGATTAGTATCAACAACTAAACTTCCAAATTTCATAACTCCTTTGCCCGATGGGACCTCTTTAGTTTCAGTAACCGACACAGTAGGTCCCATTCTTCTAAGAATAGTAGCTATCCTGGCCTCTAACTCCTTTGGGCTAAATGGTTTAGATAAATAATCATCAGCCCCTAAATCTAAGCCTGCAACTCTCTCTGAAATAGCCTCTAAAGCGGTTAAGAATATTATTGGTACTACTGATTCAGCTCTAATTCTTCTGCAAACAGCAAATCCGTCCATTTTTGGAAGCATCACATCAAGAACTATCAAGTCTGGAGAATCCCTATGAAAAGACTCAAGAGCTTCTTCGCCATTAGTAGCTGAATAGACTTGATATCCTGCAAGTTGAAGCCTTGTAACTAATACCTTCAAAACTGCTGGTTCATCATCAACAACTAAAATTCTTGCTTTAGACATAGTTAAAAAAGATTTCTCAATATTTCAAAGCAAAGAATTATTGCAATGAACTTTTATTCTAACAATTAAAAATATAACATTACGAACCCTCAAAGAGATATTCCTTAGATTTAAAAAATGTTAAATAATTTTAGGATATGAATTTTTTCAAACAATTTTTACTTATTTGCAAAATCTATGAATGTAATTTTCTCCTTGAAAATTTAAACATTCTTAAAAGTTGAGAGCAAATAAAAGGAGCAAAAAAACCTGTCAGAAAAACTTCAGCTAAAATATTTTTAAAACTGGGTAGAAAAAGTAAAAAAGTACTATCCGAAAAATTTCTAAACAAAATTTGTAAAAAATAAAGAGTCCCACATAAAAAACTTCCAAAAGAACAAATTAAACCATATCTAAAATGTCCTACCAAAATATCACTATGTAATTTAATTCTCCCAAACAAAATTCCGCATATAATTAATCCTGGTATTTGAGTAAAATTACTATCTAAAGTTACAGAATCTAATATTAAACCTAAAAATAAACCAAATATTAGTCCATTTATTGATCCATTAATCATTGACCAAGGCAATAACCAAAATAAAGGCCAATATGGCTGAATACCTAAAAATCCAAGCCAATTAGGGTGCCACAAAAAAATAATAGGGATAAAAATAAAGCATATTATGGATGATTTTTTTATGAAAAATTTATTCATTAAATATTTACTTTCAAAATTTGCACCCAATCAATTACATGAGGTTTTGCTAAAAGTGATATTTTTGCCGTTTTTTTTGATTTCAACGGCTCATCTATAGATTGGACAATACCAATAGGGATATTTGGAGGCAATAAAGTACTTGCTGGAGAAGATGATACAAAATCTCCAACTTTAATATCAGCATCTTTTGAATAAAGTATTAAGCCAGGATAATCATCTCCTAAACCGACCATTAAACCATTTAATTGAATTCTATCCACCCAAACGCCTAACTTACTTTCTGGAGAGGTTATTAAAGTCACAGAAGAAGTTAATAAAGAAGTATTGTTTACTCTTCCTAATAATCCACCAGGCCCAATAACCACACTACCAATTTCAACACCATCTTTTGAACCTTTGTTTAATATTATTTGTCTCCACCAACTACCTGTTTTTCTGGAAATAACTGCAGCTGAAATATTATCATTATTATATGATTCTTGAAGAGATAAGATTTCCCGCAACCTTATATTATCCTTTTTGAGAAGATTTAATTTTATTAAAGATTCTTGTTCTATGCTCTTAAGAAGAACTTCTTTTTGAAATTGACCAGGCCAAAAAGGCTTTGAAATGAAATAATAAAAATCCTTATAAAAAGATCCCTTGGATATCCTTACAAAAACTAAAAATATAAAAATTCCAAAAAAAACCCAACTTTTCTTTTTATGCCACCAACGACTAGTAGAAATTCGTCGGATATCTAACATAATATTAATCTCTTATCGCATTTCTTATAAAGTCTGGTGTGTCAACAACTCTTTTCAGTTTTTTAAAATCGTCCAAAACCTCTCCACAACCATTAACTACGCAAAGCAGTGGGTTTTCTGCTATGTGTGTAAAAATTCCAGTTTCATCGCTCAATAAATCATTAATTCCTCTTACTAAAGCTCCACCTCCTGCAAGCATAATCCCCCTGTCAACAATATCAGCAGCAAGTTCGGGGGGAGTTCGTTCTAAAGTTCTTTTGACAGCTTCAACAATTTTGGTTAATGTTTCAGCCATTGCTTCTCTGATTTCTCCTGATGTCAAAGTGACAGACCTAGGTAGACCAGATAAAAGATGTAAACCTCTCACCTCTAAAGTAGTTTTATCAAAATCATCATCTGGAAATGCAGATCCAATTTTGATTTTGATATCTTCTGCAGTTCTTTCTCCAACGACTAAATTGTGAACTTTTTTTAAATAAAGTGCAATTGACTCATTTATTTCGTCGCCTGCTATTCGAACAGATTCACTCAATACAGTTCCACCCAAACTTAATACTGCAACCTCAGTAGTGCCCCCACCTATATCAACAATCATGGTTCCAATTGGCTCAGTTACTGGTAATGATGCACCTATTGCTGCTGCAACAGGTTCATCAATTAAGTGAACTTCTCTAGCTCCGGCTAATCCAGCCTCTCTTACGGCTCTTCGCTCAACACTGGTAACTCCACTTGGAATACCAATCACTATTCTTGGGGCTATTATACCCTTACCTTCGTTACATTTTTGAATAAATGTTTTTATCATTTGTTCTGCCGCATCAAAATCTGCGATCACCCCATCTCTTAGTGGTCTTACAGCTCTTATATTGCCAGGGGTCCTTCCAAGCATTAACTTTGCTTCTTTACCAACAGCCAATGGAATCCCCTCTTCTAAATCCATCGCTACCACTGAAGGCTCCTGTAAAACAACACCTTTACCTGATACATGTATGAGAGTATTGGCAGTTCCTAAATCTATGCCAATATCTCTAGAAAATTTAAATCTGTTAAAAATCACAATAAGAATTCTTTTTATAAATAATATATCTATTTTTTGTTAACCTCTCAGAATTCCTTGCGTTTAGTTATGAATAGCACGCAAAACTTTGAGCAAAACCGAGAAATATGAGTAGTATAAAAAAAAAATATTTATGGAAATTAACACTATCAACCTAGTTGGCAGAGCTGGAAGAGAACCAGATGTCAGATACTTTGAATCTGGCAGTATCGTAGCTAATTTCACCCTTGCAGTGAATAGAAGAAGCAGAGATGAAGAGCCAGACTGGTTTAATTTAGAAATATGGGGCAAACAAGCACAAATAGCAGCAGATTACGTAAAAAAAGGGTCTTTAATTGGAATTACAGGAAGCTTTAAAATTGATAGTTGGAAGGATAAAAATACTGGGGAAGATAGATACAAACCAGTTGTTAGAGTAGATAGATTAAACTTACTAAGCTCCCGAAGGGAATCTGAAAATAACCAATATTCTAGCAATAGTAACTCTAGTGAAATCCCTTTCTAAGCTCTATTTTTTTTTAAGAATCTAATGATTAGTTTTATAAGAAAATATAAGAAAATTAAAATTAAAATTGGTTTGATAACATACTTGATTTGATCTAAATAAGTTTCAATTATTGGATAATTTTCACCAAATAAATAACCTGCATAAGTGAGAAGTGCTACCCATATCAAGCTACCAAATGTAGTCCAAATCAAAAATTTTCTTAATGGCATAAGTTCTATGCCAGCAGGAACTGAAATTAAAGTTCTTACACCAGGTACTAATCGGCCCCAAAAAATCAAAGAAACCCCATATTTCTGAAACCATCTTTTACTTTTATTTAAGTCATTAGAAGAAATTCCAAGATATTTGCCTCTTTTATCTAAAAAATTTGAAATTCTTTTTTCATTTACTAATCTACCTAAGTAATACCAAGGCAGTGATCCTAAGATCGTTCCAAATAATCCCCAAAAAACTAAAATATAAAAATTTAATTTTTGTTGATAAACGAAAAACCCTCCCAATGGCATTATTATTTCCGAAGGAATTGGAGGTATTATATTTTCCAAAAACATAGCCAAACAAATAGTAAGGTATGCGATTATTGAATTCTTCTCTACAGCCAGACTAATATATTCAGGAATTGAAGTAAGAAAATTTAAAAAAATTAAATCCAAACTTAATATCTATAAAGTTCTGGTTTATAAGGTCCATCCACAGAAACATTAATATAATCAGCCTGTTCTTTGGTTAACTTTGTTAATTTTGCACCTATTTTATCTAAATGCAATCTAGCTACCATTTCATCTAAATGTTTTGGCAAAACATAAACCTCTTTTTCGTATTGCTCTGACTTATTGAAAAGTTCAATTTGAGCTAGTACTTGATTCGTAAAAGAATTACTCATAACAAAGCTTGGATGTCCTGTGGCACAGCCTAAGTTGACTAATCTACCTTCAGCTAAAAGAATAATTTTGTTTCCACTCGGTAAAGTTATATGATCAACTTGCGGCTTAATATTTTCCCACTGATAATTTTTTAATGAAGCCACATCAATTTCGTTATCGAAATGTCCAATATTACAGACTATGGATTCATTCTTCATTTTAACAAGATTTTCATGTGTTATTACCTGATAATTACCAGTTGCTGTGACAAAGATATCTATATCCTCAACAACATCTTCTAGCCTAACAACACTAAAACCTTCCATTGATGCTTGAAGAGCACAAATTGGATCAACTTCAGCTACTTTTACAATTGCACCAAGTCCTCTTAATGATTGTGCTGACCCTTTTCCAACATCACCAAAACCCATTACTAAAGCAACCTTACCTGCAATCATCACATCAGTTGCACGCTTTATGCTATCGACTAAAGATTCTCGGCAACCATATAAATTATCAAATTTGCTTTTAGTTACTGAATCGTTAACGTTAATAGCAGGAAAAGGTAAAGCATTTTGCTTTTGAAGTTGGTAAAGTCTTGCAACTCCAGTTGTAGTTTCCTCAGTAACACCAATAATATTGCCCTTAATTCTAGAATAAAAATTATTATCAACTTTCAGCTTAGATTTAATAGAATTAAATAGAGCAATTTCTTCTTCATTACTAGGATTATCTAAAACAGACAAATCTTTTTCTGCCTTACTCCCTAGTATCAATAAACCAGTTGCATCCCCACCATCATCAAGAATCATATTTGGTGAATCTAACCCCCAATCAAGGATGTAGTGGGTATATTGCCAATATTCATCAAGAGTTTCACCTTTTTTGGCATATACAGGGATACCTTGATGTGCAATAGCTGCAGCCGCATGATCTTGAGTTGAAAAAATATTGCATGAAGCCCATTTCACTTCTGCACCAAGATCAACAAGAGTTTCTATTAATACTGCCGTCTGTATAGTCATATGTAAACTTCCAGCTATTTTTGCCCCTTTAAGAGGCTTTTCGATTTGATATTTATCTCTAAGTGCCATTAATCCTGGCATTTCAGTTTCGGCTATTTTAATTTCTTTGCGACCAAAATCTGATAGTGACATATCAGAAATAACGAAATTAGGTATAGAGGTTTTAACTGAATTTGCAATAATCATTTTAAAAATATTCTTATACTTTAAACTATAAATGATTTTCGCTTAATTTTGTGTTTGTTGAGAATTTAAAAGAAACTTTAGATTTAGGGGATAAACTCGCACAAAAATTAAATCCCCAATCAATTATTTTGTTACAAGGTCCAATTGGGGCAGGAAAAACTTCATTTGTTCAAGGCATTGCCAGAGGGTTATCTATCTCTGAGGATATTACAAGCCCTACATTTGCGTTATCGCATCATTATAATTCCGGGAAGATTCCATTAGTCCACCTTGATTTATACAGAATAGAAAATATTTCCTTAGCAAAAGAATTTTTTTTGTCAGAAGAACAAGAAGCAGAACAAATTCAGGCTATTTTAGTTATTGAATGGCCTGAATTAATAGAACCACTTATTGATAATTTCTGGAAAATAAAAATTAGTTACGCAAAAAATTGCGGAAGGCACTATGAGATAAGAGATCCAAAAAATTTATTAACTTTTTCATAATCTGGCTGTTGCTCGATGGCACCTTCACCAAGACAAGTTAATAATCCACAAACATTTGCGAACTTAATACAATCTTCTATCTCTAGTTTGTTGGAAGGGTAACCCGAAGAAATTAATTTTGAAATTAGGCCAGCGAGAAATGCATCTCCTGCACCAGTAGTGTCGACAATTTTTTGTGAATTAGGAGTTTTTGTGGTTCCCTGCAATCCATTAATAAACCATGAAACAGGGTTTTTCCCATCAGTTATTACTACATCTGGTCTTTTAGACATCTGTTGAGATATCAGCGAAGGATTTTCATGCTCAAAAAACAAAGTCGCTTCTTCTTTAGCTAGTTTTAAAACATGGGCATGATTTAAAAATTTTTTAATTAAATTAACTCTCGCTGTTTTACTAATTTCTGATGAAAAATTTGAATAATCCCAAAATACTTCTCTCCAATTCAAATCAATAATTATTTTAACTTTGAATTTATTGGCCTTCTCTAGAAGAAAAAAAATAGTCTCTGAAGATATTGGAGATGATAATAAATTAGTTCCTGTAACCAAATATTTTGTTTCTAAAAAACAATCATCCAACTTTGGAAGCTCTTTCTCAATTAATTTTTTATTAAGAGCTTCATCAGCAAAACATGAATGAGATCTTGCTTCAAATCCTGAAAAAAAACGATCTCCAAATTGATCTCTATCTACATTAACTATACGTGTAGATAAATCATTATCTAATTGCAAAAAATCTAAATTAACCTGCAATGCATTAAATTCCGAGACAAATTTTTTTCCAAAATTATCATTTCCTAAACATCCAATAAATATTGAATCTATTTTTAATTTACTCAATGCACAAGCAACATTAGCCGGAGCCCCGCCCAAAAAATCTGTAAATCCTTGATTTGTCTTGTTTCTAATCCTATCTATTAAAGCCTCTCCAATACATATGACCTTATTTTTTTTCATAAAAAGAACTTTAATTCTTAACTAAGAATAATTAATCAAAAACGAATATTTTTTTTTTGAATTAAAGTTTAATTAATATCTTTTTTAAAGTGTCTTTAAATAAATCTAAAATTTGGAAATGGCAAAATTGGGAAATTTCTTGGTCTATATCAAAAAAATCTATTGACGAAAATAATATTACTATCTTATTAGTTCATGGATTTGGAGCATCAAAAAGACATTGGAGACATAATCAAGATTTTCTTGGTAATTTTTTTAAATGCTATGCAATTGACTTATTAGGATTTGGAGAAAGCAGTCAGCCAAGTGCTTTATTAGATTACGAACTTTATAAAGAAAATTCAATTAAATATTCATTTGACTTATGGAGTAATCAAATATCAACATTTTGTTCAGAGGTCATAAAATCTCCTGTTTACTTGGTAGGTAACTCAATTGGTGGTGTTATTGCATTAAAAGCTGCTGAAATTCTTAAAGATGAATGTAAAGGTGTAATTTTGATTGATTGTGCGCAAAGAACTATGGATGATAAACGCTTGAAAAAAAGTGATATCTTGATGAATTTTTTAAGGCCAGTATTAAAAACGTTAGTAAGACAAAGAATAATTAGCAATACACTTTTTACAAGAGCTGCTAATCCAAAAATTATAAAGAAAATACTAGAACAAGCCTACCCATCAGGAAAAAATATCGATGAAGAACTAATTGAATTATTATATCAACCCTCTCAAAGGAAAAACTCTAAAGAAGCATTTCGTGGCTTTATTAATTTATTTGATGACTATCTTGCTACTGACCTTTTCGATGTTGTTAATACTCCAATTCAATTAATTTGGGGAGAAAAAGATCCTTGGGAATCTTTAAGTGAAGCAAAAGAGTGGAAGAAAAAATTCAAGAATATTAGAAGACTTGATATTATTAAGGGTGCTGGTCATTGTCCTCATGATGAAGTACCTGAGGAAACAAACAAGCTTATTTGTGAATTTCTTCAGGAAACAAAATAAGCTTCTACATTATCACTAAGTCTTCTTAAACCTCTTAATCCATCCCGTTCTAGATTTCTTACTCTATCCCTACTTATTCCTAAAACTCTTCCTATACCAGTAAGTGACATAGGTTCATCACCATCCATTCCGTATCTCATTCTTAAAACTCTACATTGTAGATCAGGTAATTGATGCAAAAGAGAATGAAGATCTCCTCTCATACAATCCATCTCTATTTGTTCATCTGGCAAATCCTCACCGCCTGCTAGTAAATCTAATAAGACAGTGTCTTCACCATCTCCAACTTTTGTTTCAAGACTAACTGGCTGTCCAGCTTTGCACATTAAATCTTTAACATCCTCTTCAGGAAGCTCTACATATTTTGCAAGTTCACTTACTGTTGGAGTTCTGGACATCTCTTGACTCAACTCTCTTTGACCTTTTTTCAATTTGTTCAACATTTCTGTTATGTGAATTGGTAACCTTATTGCTCTGCTTTTTTCAGCTATAGCTCTAGTTATGCCTTGTCTAATCCACCAGTATGCATAAGTTGAAAACTTGTAGCCTCTAGCCGGATCAAATTTTTCTACTCCCCTCACCAGCCCTATAGTTCCTTCTTGAATTAAATCTAATAATTCCATATTTCTTTTTGTATATTTTTTTGCGACACTTACTACCAATCTTAAATTAGCTGCAACCATTCTTTCTTTAGCTCTTTGACCTGTTCTCAATCTTTTTTTAATTGTAGAAGCAGATAACTTTAATTTATTTGATAATTCCTCAATACTTGGCTTGTCTCCTGTTAAATCGATAAATTCCAATTCTGCTCTTTCTACTTGCATATATTCTTGGACCTGCCTACCAAGTGTTATTTCTTGCTCGTGCGATAACAGTGGAACTCTACCTATATCTCTTAAATAAGATCTAACAAGATCGACGTCGTTACTAGCTTTTATGCTTTCAATCGATGCTAATTTATTTTCACTTATTGTTTCAGGTGACATAAAAGTAAGATGATGTTTTGTAAACAATACCATTAAGAAATGTAAAGTTAAACAAAAAAATCCACAAATTTACAAAAATGAGAATAAATACCTAGTCAATTTAAGCAAATGAAGAGTTTAATAGCCATTTTGCAGTACTGAGATAGATAAATACACCCGCAATATCAGTGACAGTTGTTATGAATGGAGAGGACATTAGGGCTGGATCTAATCTCATTCTGTCAAACATCAAAGGGAGGATAGCTCCTGTTGTAGCAGCCAAAGTTGTAATTGATATTAAACTAATCCCTACAGCAGAGGCTATTAAAGGCCCTTCTCCTTGCCACCAAGCAAAGGGAAATACAACTAACATCATCAAAACACCTAAAAGACAGCCTGTTATTGCCTCCTTAACTACTGCCTTAATTGCACCAATAGATTTCAATTTTTGAGTACTTAAACCTCTAATTACAACAGTAGAACTTTGGGCTCCAACATTTCCAGCAGTGCCTATAAGCAATGGGATAAACGCAGCTAATAAGACTATTTCTTTTAATATTTGATCATTCATTGCTATAACTTTTGTCGTCAAACCATTTGCTAAAACCAAAATCAACAACCATAAAATTCTTCGTCTAGCTATCGTAAACAAACTACTTTGAAAATAATCATCTTCATCTCCAGGTTGAACTGCCCCAGCTGCATAAATATCTCTAGTTGCTTCTTGCTCTATGACATCAATTAAATCATCGACAGTTACGATCCCAACGAGTCTTTTTTCTTTATCAACAACTGGGAGCGCTAAAAAATCATATCTTTGTATTGCTCTTGCAACCTCTTCTTGATTGGTATTAGTAGAAATATTAACTACATCTCTCGTCATAACATCTCCGATTGGCTTAGAAGGATCAGCAGTTACAAGGTCTCTCAAGGAGAGAATTCCAGTTAAATGTCTTTCTTTATCCGTAACATACAAGCTATAGATAGTTTCAGTAAATGGAGCTCTTTTTCTAACTAAAGAGAGAGCTTCAGATGCTGTTTGCATTTCTTTAAGGTCTATAAATTCAGTTGTCATTAATCTTCCAGCAGTTTCAGGCTCATACCCAAGCAATTCAGCTGTTACTTTCCTTTCACCAGGACTAAGAGCAGACAAAAATTTTCGTACAACTTTTGCAGGTAATTCGTCAAAGAGTTGAACCCTATCATCAGGAGACATTTTCTCAACAATTTCTAAAACTTCTCCTGAACGCAATCTGTCTAATAAAGTTTGCTGAACTACTGGATCTAAATATTCATAAACCTCAATTGCCTCATTTTTCTTTAACAAACGAAATGCTAATGCCTGCAATATTAAAGGCAGGCTTCCAATAGCATCTGCAATATCAACAGGTTGGGAAGGCTCTAAGAGTAACTTCGCCTCATCATAATTTCCTGCGATGAGCAATTCTTCAAGTTGAAAAGTAATATTTTCTCTTGTACTTAAATCTGAAGATAATGATGTAACTATTTCAAGATTATTATCTTGCATAAATATAATTCCCTGTCAAAGTAACAACACTATTATATGAAATCTAAGTAATTTTTCTACTAATAAAGAACCCAAAATACATTGTCAATAGATTTACGATAATGATTAAATTAAAAAAAATTATAAATTTTATCCAATCTCCTTGATTTAAAATTTTGTATAAAAAATATATAAATCCGCTAAAGGATGTAAAGCAAGAAAAAAAACCACTTAATAAAATTTTTTCATTTGAGTAACTTAATCTTTTTCTGATAAAAAAACCCACTAAAAATGATCCAATTATTGAAACAACAAAATCATTATTAATAAATAATCTCAAAAAAGTAGCTATGTAACATGACAAAAGAATAAAAATAAAATTTTTTATTTTCACTTTAAAAAAATTGAATAAGAAAGTATCCTAAATAAAATAAGAGGAACGAAATAATTATTACTTCGATATAGTGAAAAAATAATCTTAAGAATTTTCCCTTCCTAAATAAATTAAATAGTTGATAAATAAAGGAAGAAAATGTGCTAAAACATCCTAAAAAACCACCATAAAATAACACTAATATTTCGTTATTAGTAAAATTTAATGCTACTAAAACTCCTAAAGCAAAAGATGCTATAAAATTTACTATTGAAGTATTTTGAATATCAAAACCTATTGTTTTTTTAAAATTATTTTGTATAAATATTCTCAGTGATAATCCAAAAGTACTGCCAATTAGAACTATTCCTAGTGAATTAAAATCCAAAATTTACATTTTTATCCAGCCTTTTGAAATCTTATTAGGATCGTCTAAAAATTTATTAGAAGCTAATTCAACTCGAACCCAAATTTCACTTTCGCTAACTTTCCAATTTCGTAAGACAGATAAAGTCGTGCCTAAGTCAAGAACTAATAATTCGTTAGCATGAATCTCAGGAAAAGAATAAAGAGAGGTATTGGTACTCAATGTAATTTCATTTGTATTATAAAGATACTTATTATGATTTAAACTTTTTTGAATGCCACCTGCGGGTAGTGTAATTGGAGCGATTAATGCAAAAGTAATTAAGCAAAAATTCTTGAGAAGATTGTTAATCATATATCTAAAGTTGCCATATCTAATTTGCTACTATGAGTTTCAATAAATTCTCTTCTTGGTGCAACTTTATCTCCCATTAAAATATTAAATATTCTGTCAGCTTCAAGTGCATCTTCGATTTCAACTCTTTTCATCATTCGAGTTTGAGGATTCATGGTCGTATCCCATAATTGTTTTGGCATCATTTCACCTAATCCCTTAAATCTTTGGATATTATAATTTGCATTTTCTCCAAAACTTGCAATTGTTTCCTTTAATTGGTTCTCGTTATAACAGTAATTATGTTTCTTACCTCTCTCGACTTTATAAAGGGGGGGGCAAGCAATATATATAAAACCTTTCTCAACAAGTTCTCTTTGATATCTATAAAAAAATGTCAATAATAAAGTTCTTATATGTGCACCATCAACATCAGCATCAGTCATAATTACAACCCTATGATATCTTAAAGAGCTCACATCAAACTCCTCTCCTTTTATTCCTAATCCTAGAGCTGTTATTAATGACTGTATTTCTGTATTTTTATATATTTTAGTATCGTCAGTTTTTTCGATGTTAAGAATTTTACCTCTAAGAGGCAAAATAGCCTGAAAATTTCTATCTCTTCCTTGTTTTGCGGAACCTCCGGCTGAATCTCCCTCAACAATATAAATTTCTGATTCTGATGGATCTCTAGAACTACAATCTGCTAATTTACCTGGCAGAGTTGAACTTTCAAGAACACTTTTTCTTCTAACTAATTCTCTAGCTCTTCTAGCAGCTTCTGCTGCATTAAATGATTGAATTGCTTTTTCAAGAATCAAATCCAAAACTCCAGGATTGAATTCCATATATTTTGTTAGAGCCTCCCCAATAAGAGAATCAACAATCCCTCTTACTTCAGTATTCCCCAATTTTGTTTTTGTTTGTCCTTCAAATTCGGGATCTGGAACTTTTACCGATAGAACAACTGTCAAGCCTTCTCTAATATTTTCGCCTGCTAAATTTTTTTCAATATCTTTTCTTTTGCCTCTCTTTTTAGCAAGATTATTGAAGGTTCTTGTCAGAACTGTTTTTAATCCTTCAATATGAGTTCCTCCATCAATAGTTCTGATATTATTGGCAAAACCTAAAATATTATCTGAATATACATCTGAACACCATTGCAAAGCCGCTTCTAAGTACACATTTTCTTTCTGTGAGTCAACATAAATTATTTCAGGATGAATAGACTCTTTTTCAGCATTCATATATTGAACATATTCTTTAATGCCTCCTTGATATAAGTAAATTTCTTCTTTAAAAGAACCATCTGATAATTGATTTCTTTCATCTCTAAAGACAATTTTTACTCCACCATTAAGATAAGCTAATTCTCTTAACCTAGATGAAAGGAGAGCATATTCAAATTCAATTCCTCCAGAAAAAATTGTCTTGTCAGGTTTAAAACAAATAGTTGTTCCTTTTTTAGAAAGTTTTCCAGACTGCTTTTTAGTTTGCAATTCACCCTTTGATACACCTTTTTCAAATCTTTGATTAAACTCGCTACCATCCCTATAAACAGTCACATTAACCCATTCGCTTAGAGCATTTACTACTGATATTCCTACTCCATGCAGGCCGCCTGAAACTTTATAACCTCCACTGCCGAATTTCCCTCCTGCATGAAGAACGGTTAGTACAGTTTCCAAGGCACTTTTCCCTGTCCTCGGATGAATATCTGTAGGGATACCTCTTCCATTATCAGAAATTAAAGCAGATCCATCTGCTCGAAGAACTATTTCTATATGATCACAATGTCCTGCAAGTGCTTCATCAACCGAGTTATCAACTACCTCATATACTAAATGATGCAAACCCTTAGGACCTGTAGAACCTATATACATTCCAGGGCGTTTACGAACTGGCTCTAACCCTTCTAAAACCTGAATCTGTTCCGCACCATAATCATTTGAGATTTTATTAGATCTTTTGTCCTCACTCATTTAATATGAAAAAAAATATTAAACTTTTAAAATGTTATTTTTAAAAGGTATTTAGTTAAACTTACCACCGCAATAAGATAAAGGCTCTTAATTAATGAAAAATTTAACCACTTTAATTATATAGCTAATATTTATTTCTTCAGAAATTCATATGTCTTCATATCCACCTCATGTAATAGTTTTAATTGGACCCACTGCAAGTGGCAAAACTGAATTAGCTATTGAAATTGCAGAATATTTCAAAACTCGAATACACAATATCGATTCTAGACAAATTTATAAATCTATGGATATTGGGACAGCCAAGCCATCTGAAAACCAACAAAAACAAATAAAGCATTTTTTAATAGATATTGAGGAGCCAATTTGTCCAATTAATGTAAAACAATTTCAAACAATTGCTCAAAAATCAATAAGAAAAGAAATTGCGCAAGATAATTTACCTTTTCTTGTTGGCGGGAGTGGTTTGTATATGAACTCAATAACAAAAGGTTTTTTTGTCCCAGATGTCCCTCCTCAAAAAAACTTGAGGAGACAATTAGAAAAACTTGGTCAGCAAAAATGTTGGGAGCTATTAAAAAATTGTGATCCAATATCAACAAAAAAAATCAATTTTGCTGATCACATTAGAACGATAAGAGCTTTAGAAGTTTTCTACGTAACAGGTAAACCTTTGTCAACTCAAAAAGTTCAAAAACCACCTGAATGGAAAATTCTTGAGCTTGGATTAGACAGAGAAAATTTAAAAGAAAGAATTTCACAAAGGACAAAAAATATGTTTTTATCTGGAATTATTGATGAGACAAACAACCTCATCTGTAAATATGGATCTGATTTGCCAATATTAGAAACCATTGGTTATCGAGAGTGTAGGGATGTTTTAAATAACGATTCAACGATTGAAAAGGCAATTGAGTTAACAACTAAAAAGACTATCCAATTTGCCAAAAGACAAAAAACTTGGTTTCGTAATAAAAATAATCCTCTTTGGCTTAATAACAAAAACCTGCTAAAAGATGCAATAATTAAAATAGAGTCTTTTTTAGGCTAACTTTATAAAAATAGATTTTGATCACTACCCAATCAATTTATTAAATTAACTGAATGCCACCACGCCCACGCTTTGACCGCCGCGCTCCTGTTAGAGAGCTACCTAATATAAATGAAAGAATAAAATATCCTCAATTGAGAGTCGTTGATTCAGATGGGAAACAATTAGGAGTCATTGATAGATTAGAAGCATTAGAAATAGCATCTCAAAGAGAACTTGATTTAGTTTTGGTGAGCGAAAAAGCAAAACCTCCTGTTTGTAGAATCATGGACTACGGAAAATATAAATTTGAACAAGAAAAGAAAGCTAAAGAAGCAAGGAAAAAATCTCATCAAACAGAAGTTAAAGAAGTAAAAATGAGGTACAAAATCGACAAGCATGATTATGATGTCCGAATAGGTCAAGCTACTAAATTTTTAAAATCGGGAGATAAAGTAAAATGCACTGTAATTTTTAGGGGTAGAGAAATTCAACACTCAAATTTAGCTGAAACACTGCTTTTAAAAATGGCTAATGACTTAGAAGAGCAATCAGAAGTCCAACAAAAACCAAAAAGAGAAGGGAGAAACATGATTATGTTTTTAAGCCCTCGAAAAACTCCTCTCGTTAAAAAAGATAATGGGTAAGAATTTATCATCAAAAAATATGACGAATGTTAAAGTGTCACTATGGTCAAAAATAAATTAGTAAGGATTTTTCTAAAGTGAGATTCCATATTCAACAAGAAAGTGATATCCCAGCATCGACACAACTATATAATCAGATTTGTTTTGCAATAGCCGCAAGACATTATCCACCGGGACATAGACTTCCCAGTACTAGGCAACTTGCAATGCAGACTGGACTCCATAGAAATACTATAAGTAAAGTTTATAGACAATTGGAAATAGATGGGGTGGTTGAAGCAATAGCCGGATCAGGTATTTACGTGAGGGATAATCTTAATAAAAGAGAAATCAAAAAATCAATCTACTTAAAAAATAAAATAAGTAAGCCTCCAGATCAAGAAGCAAAAAAGGCTATTGATAAATTGATAAATCTTGGATGTACTTTACAAGAAACGAGAGACATATTTACCAATGAAATCGATTGGCGTATTAAATGTGGATCAAGAATCATAGTAAGTACCCCTAGAGAGGATATAGGAGCTTCTATGTTAATAGCAGAAGACCTCTCTACATCAGTTAATGTACCAGTGGAAGTTGTTCCTATGGAAGAGTTGGAAAAGGTTTTGAGTAATTCAAATAATGGAACAATTGTCACAAGCAGATATTTTTTACAGCCTCTAGAAAAAGTTGCAAAACAACATGGAATTCGGGCTATTGCAGTTGACTTGAGCGACTTTCAAAAGGAATTGAAAATTCTAAAAGAATTAAATGCTGGAAGTTGCGTGGGTATTGTTAGCATTAGTCCTGGTTTATTGAGGGCAGCAGAAGTTATCATACACAGCATGCGAGGTAATGAATTAATCCTTATGACGGCAATCTCAGACAATAACAGTAGATTATTATCACTTTTAAAAGCTTCAAATCACATAGTATGTGATGGGCCTAGTTTATCAGTTGTAGAAAACACATTATTAAAAAATCGTTCTCAGCTAATGAGATTACCTCAAATAATATGCGCTAAAAATTATTTAAGTATCGAAACAATAAATCAATTAAAAAAAGAGATAGGAGTCGTTAATTAAACCAAGATGTTGAGAACTTTTAAATCTGATATAGAAATTATCAAAGAGAGAGATCCTGCCGCCAGAGGCATGTTAGAGATATTTCTTTGCTACCCAGGCTTTCAATCAATAGTAATTCATAGGTTCACTCATAAATTATGGCAATTAAAGCTTCCTTTAATTCCCCGCTTGTTAAGTCATGCCAATAGATTATTAACAGGCATTGAAATACATCCTGGGGCCAAAATTGGTAAACGGGTTTTCATAGATCATGGAATGGGAGTTGTAATAGGCGAAACAGCTGAGATAGGAAATAATTGTCTACTTTATCAGGGAGTTACATTAGGAGGTACTGGTAAAAGTCATGGAAAAAGACACCCAACCTTAATGGAGAATGTTGTAGTTGGTGCAGGTGCAAAAGTTCTTGGATCCATTACAGTAGGATCTAATACACGTATTGGTGCCGGTTCAGTAGTTGTTCGTAATGTAGAAGGGAATAGTACAGTTGTTGGAGTTCCTGGGAGAGTAGTACATCAAAGTGGGGTTAAAATTAATCCATTAGCTCACTCTGCTTTACCAGATGCAGAAGCTAATGTGATAAAAAATTTAATGGATCGAATAGACTTGCTTGAAAATGAAATTCTTAAATTGCAAAAAACTCTTCAATGTCTATCTAACTCAGAATCTATTGATATTTCTAAACTAGGTGACGCCCAAAATCTCAAAGACAAAGAAATAATAGAATTTCTTGGAGATGATTAGATCTTTTTTTAATTTTTTTCATCAACGTCAGTTTTAGGTTGAAACATAAACATTGAATAAATAACATTTCTTCTCATATTAGTCATCATTTCAAGAAACATATCATACCCTTCATTTTTATATTCGATTAAAGGATCTTTTTGGCCATAACCTCTTAATCCAACAGATTCCCTCAAAGAATCCATGGATTGGAGATGTTCTCGCCATAAATTATCAATTTGCTGCAAAATGAAAAATCTTTCAGCTTCTCTCATTAATCCTGTGCGAATCTTTTCTATTTGTGATTCTTTTAAATCATAAGCTATACGCAACTGCTCTTGAAGATAGTTTTTTAATTCTTCTATTGAAAGTAGATTAATATCTTCAACTTTAAGATCATCTAATAAATAAATAAATTCTTTAACTTTAGAAATTAATTGATTAATATTCCATTCTTCAGGAGGAAGATCAGGATTAATATAAGCCTCTACAATTTCACTCATTGTTCTTTCTCCATACCCTATTACTTGCCTCTTTAAATCAATTCCTTTTAAAACTCTTAATCTTTCGCTATAAACTGCTTTCCTTTGATTATTCATTACCTCGTCATATTCAAAAACTTGTTTTCTAATATCGTAATAATAAGTCTCTACTTTCTTTTGAGCACTCTCCAGAGATCTAGTGAGCATTCCTGACTCGATAGGCATATCCTCATCAACCCTAAATGCATTCATTAGATTTGCTACTCTATCCCCGCCAAAAATCCTTAAAAGATTATCTTCTAAAGATAAAAAGAATCTAGTACTGCCAAGATCACCTTGTCTTCCGGCTCTTCCTCTAAGTTGATTATCCACTCTTCTTGATTCATGTCTCTCAGTACCGATAACATGCAACCCGCCAGCCTCTCTTACTTTTTTCTCCTCATGTATCAAAACTTTTTCATATTCTTCTTTTACATCTGAAAGAGATTCTCTCAAAAGCTTTATCAAGTTGTCCTCAGTTGGTGCTTTTTCTGCAGCAGTAGCCAACATGTCATCTAGTTCCAAAACAGAAAGTTGTCTATCTCCCCATTTTTCAACAAGTTTCTTAGATAAATTAGCAAGTTTCTTTTCAATGCCTTCATCTAATGTGCAGGGGAAAAGACTATTCGAAGAATCTGAAATATTTTTTGTTAAATTTGAGCCTTGCTTAGAAGAAAAACCACCCTTAGCTTTTGATCGCCTTTGTTTTGGGATAGGAGGCTTATGCTCATTATCTAGCTTTACTAACAAAGGAACTAAAATCTCTTTCAATTTAAGTCTTGACATATAGTCACTGTTCCCACCAAGAATTATATCTGTCCCTCTCCCAGCCATATTAGTTGCGATAGTAACAGCGCCTGCTCTGCCCGCCTGAGCAACAATTTCAGCCTCACGTTCAACATTCTCTGGCTTAGCGTTAAGCAAATTATGTGGAATTTCTTCCTCGGATAAGAGTGAACTTAATAACTCACTTTTTTCAACACTTGTTGTACCAACTAAAACAGGTCTTCCTTCTCTATGGATTTCTGCAGTTTCTTTTGCGACGGCTTTCCATTTACCTATCTCTGTCTTAAATACTTGATCAGACCAATCTTTTCTCTTCCTTATTTGATTTGTAGGAATAACTGTTGATTCTAATTTATAGGTTTTTTCAAATTCAACTTCCTCAGTTTTTGCAGTTCCTGTCATACCTGCCAAACCAGGATATAAGAGGAAGAAATTCTGATAGGTAATAGATGCTAATGTTTGAGTTTCGGGCTGAATTTTAAGACTCTCTTTTGCTTCGATTGCCTGATGCTGTCCATCGCTCCAACGCCTTCCAGGCATTACTCTACCTGTGAATTCATCAACTATTACAGCCTCATCATTTTTAATAATATAATTCACATCTCTAATAAATAATTCTTTAGCTTTTAAAGCATTGGTTATATAGTGTGCCCAAGGATCTTGAGGATTATATAAATCACTTACTCCCAAATATTTTTCACATTTAGCGAAACCCTGATCAGTTAATATACAACTTCTTTGCTTTTCATCAACTTCATAATCTCCTTCTGGATCAATCCCATCTTTACTTAATTCTTTTGCTCTAACTAATTCCAAAGCTAATTCTGAAGCTTTCTGGTATTTTTCTTGAGGTCTTTCAACTTGACCAGAAATAATTAAAGGTGTTCTAGCTTCGTCAATTAATATTGAATCAACCTCGTCAATCACACAGTAATTGAATTTTCTCTGAACCACCTCATTAATATCGGTGGACATATTATCTCTTAAATAATCAAATCCTAATTCAGAATTCGTAGCATAAGTTATATCACAATCGTAATTTTTTTTTCTTTCAACTGGACTCATATCTTGCTGAATCAAGCCAACAGACAAACCTAAAAAACGATGTACTTGTCCCATCCACTCTGCATCTCTTCTAGCTAGATAATCATTTACAGTAACTACATGTACCCCTTTCCCAGTTAAAGCATTTAAATAACAAGGTAATGTCGCAACAAGAGTTTTTCCTTCCCCAGTCTTCATCTCAGCAATTTGACACTCATGTAATACCATCCCACCTATTAACTGAACATCAAAATGTCTCATTGCAAGTACGCGTTTACTTGCCTCTCTAACAATTGCAAAAGCTCTAGGAAGGAATTCTTCTAAGAGTTCCTTTTGTTTTGTAATATCTAATTCTGATGAGATTTTTGATTTAAGATCATGTGTTTCTCTTCTCAACCCATCATCCGTTAATTCAGAAATTTCCTCTTCTAAAAAATTTATCTCTTCCACTATTGGTTGATAGCGCTTTAACTTTCGTGTATTCGGATCTCCCAACAAAAGTTTTAGCATAAGTAAAAGTCCTTAAATAATTAATCCTATTACAATCATTATAAATTAGTGCGTTACAACAGAATGAAGAATGATTATTTCTCTTTAATTTTATAGAAATGATGGACTAAGGTATTTAGATTGAAATCACAAAGATAACCTAATTATCTTTCACTTTTCTAAAACCTTTTTAACAAATGAAAGAAATATATCTAATCAAACATTCTAAAGGAGCTTTAGGGTTAAGATTTTTTGGATTAGGTCCTAATCTAAAACCGACTAGTGGATTAAAAAAGCTACAAAAATTGTTGGATGATAATGCCTTCTGGGCAAAAAATAGAACAATTAATGATCTAAAAAAATGTCTTGCTAACAGTGACGTCGTTATAAGTCTTTGGGTTGGCGACAAAATAGTCGGTTTTGGAAGAGCTTTAACCGATGGGATTTATCGTGGGGTGCTTTGGGATATTGTTATAGATCAAAATCATCAAGGCAAAGGTTTTGGCACATTAATTGTAAAAAATCTTTTATCTTCAAAAAAAATTAAAAATACAAAGAAAATATATTTAATGACTACAAATAAAAAATTGTTCTATTCTCAATTAGATTTTAAAGAAGTTATTTCTCAAAATTTATTAATTCGTGAAATATAAAAAACTTTTCAGATAAAAAAAGAAACTCAAAATTCTTAAATTGTTAATTTATAATGAAAATCAAGAAACAAATTTACTATAAAGCCATCTTATAAAAGGGCCTAAAATAGGAACTGGTCCAAAAGTTGGACCACAAAAATCAAAATAATCTCTATGCTCTTTTATTAATCCATTTTCGCCAAATAATAAACGAGTGGTTCCCGGGTAAATAAATTCTTTACCCATAATTTTTAGACCCATTGTCCATTCAACGAATCCACAATTTCCACTTATAGAGATTGCATGAGTTTCTAAAAAAACATCATCACATCTCTTAACCAGCTTTTCTTGAGCCTTTATATAAGAATCTAAGCCCTCTGTTTCTTGAGTTGGATCTACAAAAATAACATTATCATTATAGAATTCTGCCCATTTTTTTTTTGTTGGTGCATCTGCTCCATAAGGTTTGGTAAATAATCCCCTTAAATCCTCTATAGAAATTTCTCTTGTCATTGCATAATGATTAACAAAAATATTCTAAAAGATACAAAAATTAAAAGCGGATGAAGAGATTCGAACTCTCGACATTCTCCTTGGCAAGGAGATGCTCTACCACTGAGCTACATCCGCATAACTTTTCTATTTTATCTCAAAGAAGGGATCAATGATAGAAATAATTAAATTTTTTCAATTAATTTAAATTTTTAATTAAGGATCCCATCTCAATTGCTTGTAAAGCATAATTCCAACCAAGATTATTTTTAATCCCTGCTCTTTCTAGAGCCTGCTGCATAGTATCAGTAGTTAAAACCCCAAAAATAATTGGAACATTATTTTCATTTGAAACTTGTGAAATACCTTTGCTTGCCTCAGATATAACTACATCGTAGTGGGAAGTTTCACCACGGATCACAGCCCCAAGAGCAATTACAACGTCATAACTCTTTTTTTTCATGAGGGTTTTAGCTGCGATTGGTAATTCAAATGAACCAGGAACCCAAACTATATCTACTTGATTACTTAATTCAGAAGTATCTAAACCATGTCTTTTTAGACAATCAAGGCAACCAGAAAGTATTTTATTTGTAATTAAATCATTAAATCTTGCTATGACAATCCCAACTTTTAAAGTAGATGCATCAGTAAAAGATCCCTCAAAAATAGCCATTAAATTTAACTTCGATATATTAATAGACTCTCACGAAAAGGTATTAAGTTCAAACTAATGAAGAAACTATCCCTGTAACAAAAACCAAAACAATCCAAACAGCAGCAATAGAATAAATTTTTCTCCTACTTTCTCGCTGTCCTTCCTCAGTAGAGGGTTGAGTCACATATAAAACGGGTACTCCAACCACCGCAATTAAAGAAGCAAATAATAGAGCATTTACGAAGAAAAAGTTAACAGCCTGCATAATTAAAAAATTTACATTTATGGGTATTATATTCTCATGAAAATGCTTTTTTTGGTAAAAGTTTACATACTCGTAGTGACTTGTAAGATGCAAAAAAAAAAAATCTACCTAATATCTATTTAGGAATTCAAAAAGTATGCAAGAAGATACGATAATTCAAAAGAATTTATTTGCGATTGGTAATGAAAATAATGAGCAAGAAGAAATAACAAAAATTCCAGAAGATTTATCTTGGGAAGATTTAAAAAAAGAATCGAAAAAAAGACCTAGACAAAGAAAAAATTCAACTAATTTAATAAATAAATTCAAGACTGATTTAATTTCAAATAACAAAAATGTTTGCATCAATGAAGAATCTTATAGCTATAAAACAGTTTCAAAACTGAAATTAACTCCTGTAATGAAGCATTATGTAACTCTAAAAGAGGAAAATAAAAATAGGTTATTACTTTATAGATTAGGAGATTTTTTTGAATGTTTTTTTGAGGATGCAGTATTAATATCTAACCTTTTAGAAATAACACTAACCAGTAAAGATGCTGGCAAAGAGATTGGTAAGATCCCTATGGCAGGGGTTCCCTATCATGCAATGGAGAGATACTGTGCTGATTTAATTAAAAAAAATTATTCTGTGGTTATATGCGACCAATTAGAAAAAAGTTCTGGAAATTATGGGACTCCAATTAAAAGAGGAATAACAAGAATTATTACTCCTGGAACTGTTATTGAAGAGGGGATGTTGATAGCAAAGAAAAATAATTGGATTACTGCTATTTACTTATCAGAAGAAAACTCAGATGAATCTTATGAATGGGGTATATCAAAAGCTGATGTAAGCACAGGAGAATTAATAACTTTAGAAGGTCAATCTCTGTCAAAACTATTTGATGAAATTATTAAATTAGATTCTTCAGAAATCATTGTAGGAAGCAATGAAGTAAGAAATTTATTGATTAAGGGAAATAGTCAAATAACATATACTGTTTCTCAAGAGACTAATTTTGGCATTAATGAAGCAAATTATCTAATAAAAAAATATTTCGAAATTGCAAACCTAGAAGGAATAGGACTTAAAAATTTAAACAATGCGACTAGATCTCTTGGAGGTTTATTAAATTATTTAGAAAAAATTAATCCTTCAAATTTAGATAAAGATTCTTCTGTAAAAATCTCATTAGACTTTCCACAAATTCAATTTGGTCACAACAAATTAATTATTGATTATCAAACTCAAAAAAACTTAGAAATCAAAAATACACAACGAGAAAACAATTATGTAGGTTCGCTACTATGGAGCATTGATAGAACTTATACTTGCATGGGTGCAAGGTGTTTAAGAAGATGGATAGATTTACCACTATTAAACGTTAATGAAATTTATAAAAGACAAAATATAATTAAAAACTTTATTGAATCAAGACAATTACGTATAGATACCCAAAATTTACTTAGAGCAATGGGGGATTTAGAGAGACTTGCAGGTAGAGCTTGTGCAGGTCATGCAAGTCCTAGAGACTTAATTGCAATAGCGGAAGGTTTAAAAAAATTGCCTAGACTAAAATCTATAATTGAACTATTTAAATATGATCTCCCAGATTGGACTTATCAATTAAAAAATATTGATACAGGACTCTTAGAATTAGCTGACACTATAAGTTTTAAACTAATAGAAAATCCTCCTCTAAATATTAGTGAGGGAGGCATGATCCACGATGGTGTTGACAATATATTAGATGGTTTACGTAATTTAATGGACGATTACTCTGAATGGCTAAATAAAGAAGAATTAAAAGAAAGGAAAATTAGCAAAATTTCAAACCTAAAAATTCAATTTCATAAAAATTTTGGTTACTACATTTCTATAAATAAATCAAAAGTTAATTTAGCTCCACAACATTGGATCAAAAGGCAAACACTTACTAATGAAGAAAGGTATATCACTTCAGAAATTAAAAATAAAGAAAATAAGATTTTCCAAATAAAAAGTCGAGCTTCATCAAGAGAATATGAAATTTTCTGCGAATTAAGAAATATAGTTGCTGAAAAAACAAAACAAATAAGATCAATCGCAAAATCTATAGCATCTCTTGATGCATTGCTTGGTTTATCAATTACTTCAGTAGAAAACAATTTTATAAAACCTTCATTAATACCAATAAATGATTCAATGACAAAAAATAGTACGAAAATTATCGCAGGAAGAAATCCAATTGTAGAGCAATTGTTAAATGATAAGAAGTTTATAGCGAACGATATCTCTTTTGAGAATAATCAAAAATTAATTATATTAACCGGTCCCAATGCAAGCGGAAAAAGTTGCTTTATAAGACAACTTGGTTTAATACAAATTCTCGCACAAATTGGTAGCTTTGTTCCTGCTAGTAATGCTGAAATCAAGATTGCAGATAGGATTTTTACAAGAATTGGGGCAGTTGATGATCAATCATCTGGACAATCAACATTTATGGTAGAAATGTCTGAAACTGCATCAATTCTAAATCAGGCAACTTCTAGCTCACTAGTTTTACTTGATGAGATAGGTAGAGGGACATCTACTTTTGATGGACTTTCAATAGCTTGGTCAGTAAGTGAATATCTTGCAAAAAAAATTCAATGTAATACTATTTTTGCTACGCACTATCATGAGCTGAATTATTTAAAAAATTCAAATAAGAATATACAAAATTTTCAAGTTTTAGTAGAACAAAATAACGATCAGCTAATTTTTAGTCACAGGATTGTCAAAGGTGGCTCAAACAAAAGTTACGGTATAGAAGCAGCTAAATTAGCAGGAGTTCCCAAAGAAGTTATAGAAAAAGCAAAATCAATTTTAAATTCTTTAGAAGAAAATAATAAATTAAATTATGATATTCAGTAGATTTTTGACATTTATAAGATACATACTTTTTAAATAGTTTCCCTCAACAAGGCGTTAACTGCAGCCGCTGCCATAGCAGCACCCCCTCTAGTTGAATTTAAAACTATTCTAGGAAGATCAGTAGAAATCAATTTGTTTTTGCTTTTCTCTACTCCAATAAATCCAACGGGCATTCCGATAATTAAACTAGGTAAATCTTTTGCATTCTCTAAAATATCAATTAAATAAGTTAAAGCTGTAGGCGAACTGCCAATAACTACAATAGGTGATTTACTTCCAGAATTTATAGCAGATAACTCCTTCCACCCTTCACTTAAACCATATGCAGTTTTAGTTAACTCTATGTGATTATTTTCTCCAAACCACATTCTCGCCGTGAATACTTTATTCCTAGTGGTATTCTCTGCCATAGATTTTATAGCTGCTGCTGCCATATCGGTATCAGTTAAAATCGGAGCACCATTTTTAAGTGCCTGCAGTCCCTTTTCGCAAGCACCTTCACTAAAATTAATAAGATTTTGAACTGAAAAATCTCCTGAAGTATGGACTAATCTCTCTAAAACTTTTTTTTCCAAATAATTTAGATCATTAGCTCCTAAATGAGATCTTATAAATCTGATGCTTTCCAAAAAAATTGGATGATCTATTACCATTAAATTTAATTTGTGTTAGAAGTAATCATAGTTAAAATATGGTTTTTATTGAGCGATTATGCCAATACAAATATTATGGGGTAATGATCTAAATGCTCAAAATACATTTCTTCAAAAATTAATTGATAACGAAGTATCCAAAGAATGGAAGGAAATAAACGTAACTAATTTAAATGGAGATGATGATGAGCAAGTCAATAAAGCTTTTGATGAAGTTCTTACACCTCCTTTTGGAGATGGATACAGAATAGTTACATTGAAAAATAATCCAATTTTTACCGAAAAAAATGAGGATCTAAGAATTAAATTTGAAAAAATTCACGACAATATACCTCAAAATACTTATTTCATTTTACAAAATACAAAAAAACCAGACTCACGACTAAAGAGTACTAAATTTTTACAAAAACTTATCAAAAATAATTTAGCCAAAGAAAAATCATTTTCTTTACCAGAAATCTGGGACTATGAAGGACAAAAAAGATTCTTAGAAGATGCAGCAAATGAAATGAATATTAAAATTGATAAAAATGCAGCTGAATTAATTATTGATTCTGTTGGGAATGATAGCTTTAAATTAATAAATGAATTAGCTAAAGCAAAAACATACCTTTCTGCAGTATCAAGTGATTTGAATTCACAACTTGTTCTCAAAAGTATTGATGTAAAGAAAATATTTAGTGATCATCAATCCAACATTTTCAAAATCATTGATCTTCTCTTACAAAAAAATATTAATGAAAGCCTCATTGAAATAAATTATTCCTTACAGAAAGGAGAACCTCCTTTAAGACTAAATTCAGGTTTAATTAGTCAGATAAGAATTCATACAATTATAAAATTAGCAGTTAATTCAAAAAACGATAATGCAGAAAAGATTTGTAATCTTGCAGGCATTTCTAATCCAAAAAGAATTTTTTTTATTCGTAGAAAAGTCAAAAATGTATCTCAAGAATATTTAATAAATTTAATGAGTAATTTATTAGATATTGAATCATTACTAAAACAAGGTAATAATCCTATAAATGTTTTTACAGAGAATTTAATTAATTTAAGTTAACCAAATTATAAGTTTAAGAATTTACATTATGATTTAAATATGGCTTTACTAGTAAAAAAATTTGGCGGTACTTCTGTCGGTGATATTAAAAAAATTAAAAATATTGCAAGTAGCATTTGTCAAAGTAAAGAAGCAGGAAATGAAATTGTCGTAGTTGTCTCTGCAATGGGGCAAACTACAGATGATTTAAATTGTTTAGCGGAATCAATTAGTAAAAATCCTAATCGAAGAGAATTGGATATGCTTCTCTCAACTGGAGAGCAAGTAACCATAGCTCTTCTCTCAATGGCATTGAACGAATACGGAATACCTGCAATTTCAATGACCGGTAGCCAAGTTGGAATTATTACTGAATCAATTCATGGGAAAGCAAGAATTCTGGATATTAAAACAGAAAGAATCCAAAATTATATTAATCAGGGTTTTGTAGTAGTAGTGGCTGGATTTCAAGGAACAACATTAAGCCATACGGGTTCAATGGAAATTACAACTTTGGGTAGAGGTGGTTCAGATACTTCCGCAGTAGCTTTATCAACAGCTTTAGGAGCAGAGACTTGCGAAATTTATACAGACGTCCCAGGGGTTCTTACTACTGATCCAAGAATTGTTCCTAATGCAAAACTCTTAGATGAAATTAGCTGTGAGGAAATGCTTGAACTTGCAAGTGTCGGTGCTTCAGTTCTTCATCCAAGAGCAGTAGAAATTGCTCGTAATTATGGAATTAAATTATGTGTCAAATCAAGCCAAAGTGACTCAAGTGGGACTCTCCTAGAAAGTCAAATCCAACCTCTCCCACTAAAAAGAGGAAGCTTAGAATTAACAAAAACAGTCAATAGTCTTGAAGTATTAGAAAACCAAGCAGTATTCAGTCTCTCAAATATTCCTGATAGGCCTGGGATTGCTGCACAAATATTTGAAAAACTTTCAGAAGCAAGTATTAATGTAGATTTAATCATACAAGCTACAAATGATGGAAATAATAACGATATTACATTTACTGTTAGTGAATTAGAAGTTAAAAAGACTGAAGAACAATGTGAACTTATAACTAGTCAATTAGGAGGAGAATATAATCTAAAAACAAACATGATTAAATTAAGTATTCAAGGAGCGGGCATTATGGGTAGACCTAGTGTTTCAGCTGATTTATTTGATACTTTATCTCAAGCAAATATAAATGTTAGGTTAATAGCTACTAGTGAAATTAAAGTCAGCTGCGTAATTGAAATTAATAATATTCCAAAAGCTATTAGATTTGTTTCTGAGAAATTTAAGTTATCCGACACACAAATATTTGTTAATCCAATCAACGAAAAAAAAGATCAACCTGAAGTAAGAGGAATTGCATTAGATAAAAACCAAGTTCAAGTAAGTTTTCGAAAACTGCCTGATCGTCCAGGTGTAGCAGCATCGATATGTTTAGCATTAGCTGAAAATAATTTACTTTTCGATACTATCGTGCAGTCTGAAAGAATTTCCTCTTTAAAAACTAAGGATATTAGTCTTACAATGAATAAGCAAGATAGAGAAAAAGCTAACTTAGTTTTTGAGGCCTTAACAAAAGAATTACCCGGATCATACATTGAAGATGGCCCTGCTATAGCCAAAGTTAGTACTGTTGGAGCAGGAATGGCATTTAAGGTTGGAACGGCTGGAAAAATATTTAGAGCATTGGCTGATCAAAATATCAATATTGAAATGATTGCTACTAGTGAAATCAGAACTTCATGTATTGTCTTAGAAAAAGATTGTGACAAGGCAGTGAATGCGATTCATAATCATTTCGAATTAGAAAAATAAGTTCTTTTTAATTATTTCTTGCCAATTTTTGTCTTAATTTTTTGATTCTATCCCGCAAATTTGCTGCTTCTTCAAAATTTAACTCTTTTGCAGCATCTTTCATTTTAATTTCTAACTTTTCTATTAAGTCAGGCAATTCTTCTAGTAAACATTGATTATCACTGGAATTGAGAATTGCGTCAGTTTTATTATTAACTATATTTATTAAATCTTTAGATAAACCACCAGCATCTAATTTTCTGGAAAGTTCTAGAAAAGATAATATTGAATTTTCTATTTTTTTGCCTGCAGGTTTTGGAGTAATACCATTGACTTGGTTATATTTTTTTTGAATAGTTCTTCTTCTATCAGTTTCAGATATTGCTTTTTTCATTGAATCTGTGAAGTTATCTGCATAAAGCAAGGCAACACCTTCAACATGTCTTGCAGCTCTTCCTATTGTTTGAATCAATGACCTTTCTGCCCTAAGAAAACCTTCTTTATCAGCATCTAAAATAGCAACTAAGGATACTTCAGGAAGATCTAGTCCCTCTCTTAATAAATTAACTCCTACCAAAACATCATATTCGCCCATTCTAAGGTCTTGAATAATTTCAATTCTTTCAATTGAATGAATTTCGGAATGCAAATATCTAACTCTTACTTTATTTTCAGATAAAAAATCAGTTAGATCTTCAGCCATTCTCTTAGTAAGTGTTGTCACTAGCACTCTTTGATTCTTTTCAGCTCTAATTCTTATTTCAGATAAAAGATCTTCTATTTGGCCCTCACTAGGTCTTACATCAATTACAGGGTCTAATACCCCAGTTGGTCTTATAACTTGCTCGATAAATTCACCATCACATTGATCTAATTCCCATTGACCGGGAGTTGCACTGATAAATAATGTCTGTTTTGATTTTTCCCAAAACTCTTCACATTTTAAAGGTCTATTATCTGCAGCACTTGGCAATCTAAAACCATGATCTATTAAAACTTTTTTTCTAGATTGATCACCGTTGTACATCGCATGAAGTTGAGGACATGTTACATGACTCTCATCAACTACTAGCAACCAATCTTCAGGAAAGTAATCTATTAAGCATTCTGGAGGTGACCCTTCCTGCCTGCCTGATAAATGACGAGCATAATTCTCAACCCCATTACAATAACCAACCTCTTTCAGCATTTCTAAATCATATTTTGTGCGTTGTTCTAAACGTTGAGCCTCTAGTAATTTTCCTTCGTATGTAAATTTATCGAGTTGAGTTTTTAATTCACTTCTAATTTCACTGATTGCACTCTCAAGTCTTTCTTTTGGAGTAACAAAATGTTTCGCAGGGTAAACACTTACTTGTTCTAAACTTTCAAGTATTTCTCCAGTAGTAGGGTCAACATATCTAATAGCCTCGACCTCATCACCAAATAATTCGATTCTTATTAATCTATCTTCATATGCTGGACCAATTTCTAAAACATCGCCTTTAATTCTAAATCGACCTCTAGTGATTTCAATATCATTTCTAGTATATTGATTTTCAACAAGAGATCTTAAAGAAGAACGTAGATTGATAGATTTTCCAACTTTAAATTTAACTGCAGCTTTTAAATATTCACTTGGTATACCCAGACCATAAATGCAACTTATAGATGCTACTACAATTACATCTTTTCTCTCAAACAAAGAGCGTGTTGCAGAATGCCTGAGCATATCTATTTCTTCATTAATTGAAGCAGTTTTTGCTATGTAAGTATCACTTACAGGAACATAAGCTTCAGGTTGATAATAATCGTAGTAAGAAATGAAGTACTCAACAGCATTTTTTGGAAAAAATTCCCTTAATTCATTACATAGTTGTGCTGCTAAGGTTTTGTTATGGGCCAATACAAGTGCTGGTCTTCCTGTTTGTTGAATTACATTCGCAATAGTAAATGTTTTACCAGTTCCAGTAGCTCCTAAAAGAGTCTGAAACTCTTTACCATTATTAACTCCTTTAACTAATTTTTTAATAGCTTCTGGTTGATCTCCATTTGGTTCGTAAGGAGCTTGAAGCTTATAGTTGTTCATCAAGCTAATAGCTAAAGGATATTGTTATACTAAGAAATTTTTTCTCCGATTATTGAATTTTTCAAAGATTCTTTTAAGCCCCTAACAACCGCAATCATTGATATTAAATCATCTAATTTATTAACTACTGATCCCACACCAACTGCTGAGGCTCCAGAGGATATTGCTAATGGACAAGTTACTTGGCTTAATCCAGAGGCACTCATAATTGGTATATTCAGAGATTGTTTCTTAAATTCTTGATGAATAGCATAGGTAGCTGCAAGGGTTGGTACTGATTTTTCAAAAAAGCCTTGAATTCCTGGAGAGTAAGGAGTAGAACTGGTGCCACCTTCTGTTTGAATAATATCAACACCTTCTTCCACTAGCTTTACAGCAAGATCAACCTGTTTATCAATAGGCATAGTATGAGGAACAGTTACTGATAAAGGAACATTAGGCAATAAATCCCTCGTCTCTTTTGTAATGTTTAAAACTTTTTTATCTGAAAAATTAATTCCTTTTTCATAAAAAGTATCGTAATTTCCTATCTCAATTAATGATGCTCCTGCTTTTACAGAATCTTGAAAAGATTGAGGCACTACTGAACTAACACACACGGGTAGTGTTGAATTCTTAAGTGCTAAATCAACAAGTTCAGGTTTACACGCGATATCAACAAGATCTGCACCTCCTAATGAAGCAGCCTCAACAATTATTTTCACCGATTGAACATCGAAATTATTCAATCCTGAAATAACTTTGAGTAAAGATTTGCTTCTTAACTCTTCTTTGATTTTTTGTGGCAAAAGATTAATCAGACTCATTTACTTAATGAATTTATTACCCGATTGTGACATTGTTTTAGTAAAACAGTGCATTTTTTAAAAAATATTATCTGAGCAACACAAAATGTCTGATAAAAAATTAACTCAGAAAAATTGGTCATCGTGGCATCATAAGCTTCATAAAGAGATTCTTAGCAAAAAAATATTAATTCCCAAAGGATCGAATATTTTAATAAGTGTTTCCGGGGGACAAGACTCGATGGTCTTATTAACTCTAATTAATGATCTAAAAAAACTTCATAATTGGTCGATTAGTGTTTGGCATGGTGATCATCAGTGGCACGAAAAATCCTCAGTATATGCTCTTGAATTAAAAAGTTATTGCGAAGATAAAAATATTTCATTCTATTTTGATCAAGCAAATAAAGAAAATATTTCTTCAGAAGAAAAAGCACGAGAATGGAGATATAAAAAATTATGTGAAAGGGCCAAAACTTTATTAAATAAGAACCAACAAAAACATAATATTTATTTGTTAACTGGTCACACGAGTAGTGATAACGCAGAAACATTTATCCTCAATTTATCAAGAGGGAGCAATTTTGCCGGTCTGAGTAATATTGAGAGCAAAAGATTACTAGAAAATCAAATTCTTTTAATAAGGCCAATATTAATTTTCAGTAGAGAAGATACAAAACAAATTTGTAATGATATGAAAATCCCAGTCTGGGAAGATCCTACAAATAAAGATCTTAAATTAAAAAGAAATTTAGTTAGAAAAAAAATTATTCCTGCTTTAGAGGTTATCTATCCAGGTTGTTCTAAAAGGATCAATAATTTTTCCCAAAAAATGAGCAACTACAATAATGAACGTAATGATCTTAGTGAACTAGCATACCTATATTGTAAAGATGTAAAAGGTATCAATAGAAATCTCTTAAATAATATGTGTATTGAAGCGAGGTGCACAATCTTAAATAAATTTTTAAAAGAAATATCTGCAAAGCAATTTAGTTCTAAAAATCTAACAAAATTAGCAACTTCAATTTATGAAAAAAATAAAGGTCAAATTAACTTGCAAGAGTTTTTAAAAATTGTTTGGAATAAAAACTATATAAATTTTGAAAAAGTTAAGATGTGACAGCAGATCTTCTTCTTCTTGTTCTACCTTCAAATGAATCTTCTGTAGCAGTCTCAACTGATGGATTCTGTGAAACTTTTGAACTTTTTTGGATATTTTGTGGGTTATTTGAACTATTCGGATGATTATTATGTGTTCTCTTATGGAAATTATTATTATTTCTATTTCTATTAGAAGAATTTTGCTCTTCAGTAATCTTTGGGATATAAGCACGCGTTCCACTTGGAGCAGGTTGAACTAAACACAAAATAAGTGGTTCAACTTGTAATTCTCTTCTCATTCTTCTCGATAAACCATTTTCAATTTCTCTTTGTACTCCAATCCAATCCACTTCAAAATTATTAGGCCCAGTTTGTCTGGATAATTGTTTCCATCTATTTTCTAAGACCCAGCTTATTTCTCGTTCTGTCCACATAGACATTTTTCTTGGCTCTGCAGTAGTAACAACTCCTCTTAAATTAACTCTGGGAGGCGCAACCATCTTCCCATCTGTACTAATAGGAGCTAAAACAGTTACTACACCATCCCCAGCTAATTGCTGCCTTTCCTTTAATACTCGAGCATCTACTATCCCATTTCGTGAGTTATCAAGCAGTTCAACACCAGCTTTTACAGGATCACCTTTTTGAATAGAATTAGGTGTTAACTCAACTACATCTCCATTTTCAATAATTAAAATATTGTCCTTTGGAACCCCCATAGTTTGTGCACTCTTGCCATGACAAACAAGCATTCTATGCTCTCCATGAACAGGAACAAAAAACTTAGGTTTTGCGAGTGCCAACATTAACTTTTGATCTTCTTGAAAACCATGACCAGAAACATGAATATTCTCACCCTTTCCATAAACAACCTTTGCTCCGAGTTTCATTAATCTATCTATTGTATTAACAACAGAAATAGTATTCCCAGGAATTGGGCTGGCTGAAAATATTACAGTATCAGTAGTCTTAAGACGAACATGCTGATGTTCACCGCGAGATATTCTGCTTAAAGCTGCTAGGGGTTCTCCTTGACTTCCAGTCATTAATAATAAGGTCTCTCTATCTGGCAAATCTCTAATTTGCTTGATAGGAACAAACAAATCATCTGGGCATTTCATATAACCAATATCTCTCGCCTTAGCAATAACATTTATCATCGATCTACCTAACAAACCGACCTTTCTTCCATGTTTCATGGCCAACTCTAAGATCATTGTCACTCTATGAACAGAACTAGCAAAAGTGGTAAGGATAACTCTTTCTTTTGCCTCCGCAATATGTTTTTCTAAAGAGGGATAGATAGTCTTCTCAGAAGGACAAAAGCCTGGAACTTCGGCATTAGTCGAATCACTAAACATGCATAAAACACCCTTCTCTCCGTAATGCACCATCCTTTCAATATCAAATTGCTCTCCATCTACTGGCATATGATCAAACTTAAAATCTCCCGTGAAAATAATTGTGCCAACAGGTGTTGTAACTGCTAAAGAAAAACTATCACAAATAGAATGGGTATTTCGAATAAATTCAACGGAAAAATGTTGTCCAACTTTTACAACATCTCTTGGATTTACTGTCTGTATAGTTGTTCTATCTGATACCCCTGCTTCCTCCATTTTTCCTCTAAGCATTGACATCGCTAATCTTGGGCCATAAATAATCGGAATATTAAAATGCTTTAGATGATGAGAAATACCTCCAATATGATCTTCATGACCGTGAGTAACAATCATTCCTTTTATTCTTCTTTGATTTTCTTTTAAAAAAGTTGTATCTGGCATAACAACGTTTACTCCATGCATACCATCAGATGGGAAAGCTAGGCCAGCATCAACAAGCATCAATTCATCACCATATTCAAAAACACAAGTGTTTTTTCCTATTTCATGAAGTCCTCCAAGAGGTATTACTCGCAGAGCTGGCGTATTACTTTTAGATCTAGATGAATCATAAGTAGATCTATTTACAGTTGAATTTGTACTTGATTGCATAATTTTGGAGTTTATAAAGGCCTGCTTGTAATCAAATAAGGTTTATTTAAATTTAATTATCAAGTTAAATATAATCCCTATTATAGGGATTTCAGGATAAAAGATAGTTGCTTTTTCATGTCAGTGGTTAATGGTGACAAAGGACTTCTAGGATTACCTACATTCCATCCCGATAGCTCCAAAGCAGCCTTAATTGGGATTGGATTAGTAGTCATAAATAGTGCTTTGAAAAGAGGCTGAAGTTTTTCATGAATGGCAAGCGCATTGGAAACCTCTCCACTTTGAAAAGAATTAATCATCTCTTTCAATTGCAATCCAACCAAATGACTTGCAACACTAACTACTCCTACAGCACCTACAGATAACATTGGAAGCAACAATGAATCGTCACCACTATATACAGAGAGTTCGGAGCCACAAATAGCTCTTAATTCTGTTACTTCTTCTATTCTACCGCTTGCAGCTTTAATACTGAGAATATTTGAGAAATCCATAAGTTTCTTCACAGTATCAGGTAATAAACTGCATCCTGTCCTTCCAGGTATGTTGTAAAGCATTAAAGGTAAATCCTTTGCAGAACTAGCAACAGAACTGAAATGTTTAAAAAGACCTTCTTGAGGTGGTTTATTGTAATAAGGAACAACGACTAAAGCACCGTCGGCACCAAAGTCGTAGGCTTTTTTTGTAGCTTCTACAGCCTCGCTTGTACAGTTACTACCAGTGCCAACTATTACTTTACAGCTTGAATCCAAAGATCCTTTTACTGCAATAAATAAATCATGCTGTTCCGCCCATGAAAGAGTCGGAGATTCTCCAGTAGTACCACATAGCACAATTCCATCAGAACCGTTCTCAAAAAGATAATTTGAGAGTTTTATAGCTAGTTCATAATCTACGTCTCCATTTTTAGTAAATGGAGTAACCATTGCAGTCAATATTCTTCCAAATAGTGGATTATTACACTCAGTTTTGTCTGTAATCATTTTTTTGGAATTAATAACTCAGCTATTTGAACAGCATTAAGAGCTGCACCTTTTCTTATTTGATCTCCACATAACCATAATTCTAATCCATTAGGCTGACTTATATCAGTTCTTAGCCTGCCAACAGCAACATTATCCCTTCCCATAACGTCATTTGGCATAGGAAATCTATTATTTTTGTAATCCTCAATAATTTCAATTCCAGGAGATTTTTTTAATTCTTCAAGAGCAACTTTAGGCTCAACTACACCGGCAAATTCAATATTGATCGATTCAGAATGTGCTCTCAGTACTGGGACTCGAACACATGTAGCAGAGAGCTTTAAATCATCAATATTTAATATTTTCCTAGTCTCATTAACCATTTTCATCTCTTCTTCGCAGTAATTATTTGCAAGCATTGGTGAATTATGTAAAAACAAATTAAAAGCCAGTGAGTATGGTAAAACTTCACTTTTTTGAGGTTTACCCTGAAGATATTGTTCAGTTAAAAGTTTTAGTTCCTCCATAGCCAATTGGCCTGCACCACTTACAGATTGATATGTTGAGACAACAACTCTTTGAATAGTCGAAAGTTTATTTAACGGAGCTAAAACTAATGTCAACAAAATGGTAGTGCAGTTTGGATTCGCTATTACACCATCATGATTGAGTGCTTCATTAGCATTAACTTCAGGCACTATAAGAGGTACATTCTTATCTAATCTAAAAGCACTTGAATTATCAATTAATAAAGCATTTTGTTCCATAATGGTAGACAACCATTTTTTTGAAATACTTCCACCGGCTGAAGCTAAAACTAAATCAAGATTCAGAAATTCTTGCTTAGTTGTTTTTTTTGTAACTAATTCTTCACCTTTCCAAATAATTTTTTTTCCTTCTGAACGCTCTGATGAAAGCAAGACCAATTCTGATATTGGGAAATCACGTTGTTCAAGAATTTTTAGTAATTCAGATCCCACTGCACCTGAAGATCCTAAAACGGCAACTTTTAATGGCCTATTAGGCAAAAACGGAGATTGTCTCACACTTTAAAAATGATTTTTATAAATAGATTGACTATTTTTTTTACTTTATCAAAAAAATAACTTTCAAGGAAATCACTTAATGTGAAATAATTAAGATTCGGCTTTTAGTAATAATTACAAAAAATGGCTAAAGAAGCATTAATAGTCAAAACAACTCCTCTGCCTCAAAGTAGAATTTCATTTGAATTAGAAATACCATCTGAGACATGCAAAACGTATGTAAATGAGACAATCAGTACTATCAGTCGTTCGGCTAAAATTCCGGGATTTAGACTTGGTAAAATTCCCAAACAAGTCTTAATCCAAAGAATTGGCATCACACAATTACATGCTTCTGCTCTAGAAAAAATTATTGATAATTCATGGCAAGAAGCATTAAAAATAAAATCTATAGAGCCACTAAGTGAGCCAGAATTGGTAGAAGGATTTGAATCTTTACTCGCGAAGTTCAGTCCTGAAAAATCACTAAAGGTTACTCTTCAAACTGATATTGCCCCCGAATTAAAACTAAAAAAATCCAAAGGACTTAGTGTTGAAATCTCAAAAACAAAATTTAATCCTAAGTCAGTAGATGAAGCGCTAGAAAAATCTAGGAGTCAGTCTGCAAATATTATTCCAGTAACCAATAGAGCAGCAAAATTAGGAGATATTGCTGTAGTAAGTTTCAAAGGAAAATATAAAGATTCTGGTAAAGAGATTGATGGTGGAACAAGTGAATCAATGGATCTTGAGTTAGAAAAGAACAAAATGATTCCCGGTTTCGTTGAGGGAATCGTAAAGATGAAAATTGGTGATACTAAAACACTTAACCTTAAATTTCCTGAAGATTATTCTCATGAAGATTCAAGAGGCAAAGAGGCAATCTTTGAGGTAAATCTTAAGGATCTTAAGGAAAAAGAATTACCTGAACTTAATGACGATTTTGCAAAACATTCTGCCAATAAGGAATCATTAAAAGAGTTAAAGAAAGATATTGAAAAGCAACTTAAAGACAATTTTGAAAAAACTCAAAGAGATATCAAAATTGAAGCTTTATTAGATGCTTTAACAAACGAATTGGTTACTGAAATTCCAAAATCAATGATTGATATTGAAGTGAGGAATAATATTGAACAAACCGCTCAAAGATTTGCTCAACAAGGTCTTGATGTTAAATCTACTTTCACTCCGGAATTAGTTAAGTCATTAGCAGAGTCCACAAGGCCTCAGGCTGAAAAAAATGTTCAAAGAAATTTAGCTCTAAAAGCACTAGCTGAAAAAGAAAACATAACAGTTAAGAAAGATGAAATTGATTTAAAAATGAAAGATTATGAAGATGCAATCTCTCAATCTTCAAAACAAATAGATATTAAAAAATTAACAGAAGTAATAAGTAACGATTTACTCAAAGAAAAATTAATAATTTGGCTTGAAGAAAATTCTGAAGTAAAAGAAAAAACTTCAAAAACTTCTAAAGCTACCAAAACCTCCAAAACAACAAAAGCCCAAAAAACTTCGACAAAAACTACAAAAACTACAAAACCGGCAAAAACAACAAAAACTCAAAATAAAAAAGAAAAAAAATAATTTATAAAATTTCCTACTAATTAAACAAAAACCCCTTAAATTATTTATAAGACGAAAACTAATTTGTGAACTCAGTAAAAAAACATTTAATACAAAGCTCAATAAGTTCTTACGAAAGTAATAATAAAATTATTGCCGCCGTTCCTACGGTTATAGAACAATCAGGTAGAGGAGAAAGAGCTTTTGATATTTACTCAAGACTATTGAGGGAAAGAATAATTTTTTTAGGTTCTGGAATTAATGATCAAGTATCTGACTCACTAGTTGCACAATTATTATTTCTTGAAGCTGAAGATCCCGAAAAAGACATACAAATATATATCAATTCTCCTGGAGGCTCAGTAACTGCAGGAATGGCCATATACGATACTATGCAGCAAATATCCCCTGATGTAGTTACAATATGCTTTGGAGTAGCGGCAAGTATGGGGGCATTTCTACTTTCTGGAGGAGCAAAGGGGAAAAGATTGGCTTTACCTAACTCTAGGATTATGATTCATCAGCCTCTCGGAGGTGCACAAGGTCAAGCAGTAGAGATTGAAATACAAGCTAAAGAAATACTTTTTCTCAAGAAAACATTAAATTCGCTTTTAGCAGAACATACCGGTCAACCTTTAGAAAAAATTAATGAAGATACTGAAAGAGATTACTTTTTGTCTCCATCAGAAGCGGTTGAATATGGATTAATTGATAAAGTTATCAAAAAGTGACAAGGGATACTGATTCTTTAAAAATATGATGACGAATCGATATTTATAAGCAATCCTAGTGAATAGGGAATATTTAACACCTTTCACATTAAAACTTATAATCGATGGCTAAATTCGACGCCCATCTTAAATGTTCATTTTGCGGGAAATCACAAGACCAAGTAAGAAAGCTTATAGCTGGTCCTGGGGTTTATATCTGTGATGAGTGCATAGACCTTTGTAATGAAATTCTTGATGAAGAACTACTTGATAATCAAGCGAAAACAAACAACTCTCAGCAAGTAAAAAAGAAATTACCAACTGATAATCCAAAAAAATCTGTGCCTTTAGAGTTAACCTCAATTCCTAAGCCATTAGAAATTAAAAGTTTTCTAGATAATCAAGTTGTTGGACAAGAATCTGCAAAAAAAATATTATCAGTAGCCGTATACAATCACTACAAGCGGTTAGCTTGGAAAGTTAAAGAAGATAGTAAAAATAGCAATTCAACAGATTCACAAGCAACTAAATTACAAAAATCAAATATTTTACTCATCGGCCCTACTGGAAGTGGAAAAACATTATTAGCGCAAACTTTAGCAGAGTTTCTAGATGTTCCTTTTGCAGTAGCTGATGCAACGACTTTGACAGAAGCTGGATATGTTGGGGAAGATGTTGAAAACATACTTCTTAGACTTCTACAGAAATCAGAAATGAATGTAGAACTAGCTCAAAAAGGAATTATTTATATAGATGAGATAGATAAAATTGCAAGAAAAAGTGAGAATCCTTCAATTACCAGAGATGTCTCTGGTGAAGGCGTACAGCAAGCATTATTAAAAATGCTTGAAGGAACAATTGCTAATGTGCCACCTCAAGGCGGAAGAAAACATCCTTATCATGATTGTATCCAAATTGATACGAGTCAAATATTATTTATTTGCGGGGGAGCTTTTATAGGTTTAGAGGATATCGTTCAAAAGCGTATGGGTAAACACTCTATAGGATTTAACACAAATTCAGATCAAAACAAAGTTGATACAAAGAAAATAGTCGACCCAAGAGATTCCCTAAAAAATTTAGAGTTAGATGATTTAGTGAAATATGGACTAATTCCAGAATTTATTGGAAGAATTCCGGTTTGTGCTGTATTAGATCGTCTTACTAAAGAAACTTTAGAATCTATCCTAACTCAACCAAGAGATGCACTAGTAAAGCAATTCAAAACTTTGCTAAGTATGGATAATGTTGAATTATCATTTGAGCCTGATTCTGTTGAAGCCATAGCAAATGAAGCATATAAAAGAAAAACAGGTGCAAGAGCATTAAGATCAATAATTGAGGAACTAATGCTAGACATAATGTACACATTACCTTCTGAAGAAAATGTAAAAGAATTCACAATTACAAAAAAAATGGTAGATAATTTGTTCTCATCTAAAATTGTTAAACTACCCTCAGGATCAAAAAGAATCATTAAAGAGTCAGCATAAAAAATTGAGTTTAATTGTTTTAATTTAATCCCGAATTTTTCTAATTAATGAAAAATAAATGCCAAATATACATAAGCCTTTTCATCAAAAATATAGACCAAACAACTTAGACGAACTGGTTGGGCAAAAATTTATATCCATTACCCTCAAACAAGCACTACTTACAAAACAAATTGCTCCTGCATATCTTTTTAATGGTCCAAGAGGCACTGGAAAAACATCAAGTGCAAGAATATTTGCAAAATCTTTAAACTGCCAGGCATTCGACCAACCTACAATAAATCCTTGTTGTAAATGTGACTTATGTAGACAAATTACAGATGGAAATGCTTTAGATATTATCGAGATTGATGCAGCATCAAATACAGGAGTTGAAAATATAAGAGAAATTATAGAAAGAGCGAGATTTTCACCTACTCAAGCGAGATGGAAAGTATACGTAATTGATGAATGTCATATGCTTTCAACGGCTGCTTCAAATGCTTTACTAAAAACTATTGAAGAACCGCCCTCAAGAGTTGTATTTATCCTTGCCACGACAAATCCTGAGAGAGTATTAAATACAATACAAAGTAGATGCCAAAAGTTTGATTTTAGAAGAATAAGCCCCAGTGACATTTCTGAACATTTATTAGAAATAGCAGAAAAAGAATCTATTCAGTATGAAGTTCAGGCATTAAAAATGATTGCAAAAAGATCTAATGGAGGTATGAGAGATGCACAAAGCCTCTTAGAACAAATGAATCTTTTACCAGAGGGTATAACAATTAAAAATATCCAAAACTTACTAGGAGAAGTATCAGAAATTGAATTAACAAATCTGATTAAATCATTGGTTGAGAATAATCCTGAGTCATTAATTATCACTTGCAACAAATTATATGATGCTGGAAACGAACCCCATCAAATAATTATCGGATTATTGAATATAACAAGAGATCTACTACTGCACACTGCAAATAATAAAAATTCAGACCTTTATTATACGTCTGATGAATTTCAAGATGAATTGGATAAAATCTCAAATAGAATAAATAAATCAACAATAATTAAATGGCATAATAATCTGAGAAATATTGAATATCAAATCAAAACAAGTGATAATCCAAGGCTTTGGTTTGAAATACATTTAACTGGCCTTCTAGATAATCAAGAGATAAATAGTTTTGAAAATAAGCTAGAAAGTAAAAATAATGGGACTGAGGAGAAGCATGAAAGCATAAAAGACATTGCAATAATTAATAAAGAAAATATTTCTAATGAAATTCAAAAACCAAGTATCAAAAAGGGGATAAATCACGAGGAATTGATTGAAAAAAAAGACGAAAAATCTGAAAAATTTGACGTTCTTGGAAAAAAAAGTATAGAAAATATTTCTTACGATAACCAAAATAATCCTGGATCAAATAATTTAAAAGATAAATGGGAATTAATTCTTTCTAAATTAGAGTTACCATCAACAAGAATGTTACTTTCACAACAAGCCGAACTTGAAAGTTTTGATTCGGAGAAAATCACAATCGCATTATCTCCAAACTGGGAAAATATGATAAAAAGTAGAAAAGTTTTAATTGAAAATACAGTAAAAAAGATATTTGGAGATCAAATAATACTTAATTTTTCAATCAAACAATTAACTAAAAGTAACCCAATAAACACTCCAGAAATAAACCAAAATGAAGTAAAGAATTTAAAACAAATAAACAAAATAGACTCAAAAACTAATTCATCAACAAAAATATGTAATGAGGAAACTTATGATGATAGTTCAAAAAACTTAGCAAATTTTTTTAATGGAGAAATTATAGACCTTGATGAATAAATTAAACCCCAGTATGGAGAGTTTTTCGCCAAAGTATCTTTTTGGGAAAAATAGACATCTTTATTGTTACCCAGGGGATTACTAGAAACCAATGTGATAAATAAAAAACCGATAAAAATACCATCAAAAAATTGCTTTTTTGCAATACAGGAACTTCACTTTTGCAAGAAGCGCCGTACCAAAAAGCAATTCCGGATAACACAAAAGCTGTGAATGAAATAGGCCAGTAAATTGGGGAATCTAAAAAAACAATACTGAGAACCAAATCAAAAATAGAAATGATTGGCAGTGCATATTGCAAGATGAAGAAGTAAGTTAAATCAAATTTTTGCAAATAATCAATTTTATTAGTAACTAATTGATCACCATAATCAAAAAATCTTTGCAAACCCCCCTCTGCCCATCTTTGCCTTTGCGCTAATAAAGCATTTAAATTCTCAACTGCTTCCTCCATGACTGGAGGATCCCATAAGATTCCAATTTTAGATTTTGATATTAATAACCTTAAACTTAAATCTAAATCATCTGTAACTGTGTCTTCATTAAAAGAACCACATGCCAATAATGTATCTTTCTTAATTAATTGACCATTTCCCCTTAGTTCAGAAACTCCAGCAACTGATAATCGTCCATATTGAAAGATTGCGTCCATAGCCATCTCCATTGACTGGCATGAAGTTAAAAAATTCTTACTTATATTTGTTACTGACTTTCTTAATTGAACTGCTGACCAGTCACCCTCTTCTACAAAACTAAATAATCTCATCAAAGAATCTTGTTTTAATTGAGCGTCTGCATCCAAAACTAATAACCATTCACCATAAGTAAACTTCAAGGCATAATTTAAAGCTCCTGACTTTCCGCCGCCTGCGTTTGGAGAACGACTTATTACTTTTAGTTTTTCATATTGTCTAGATAATCGATCTAAAATTAGAGGCGTTTTATCAGAACTACCGTCATCGATTATGTAAATATTTAATTTATTTATTGGATAATCTAAATTAAATAATCTTTCAACTAATCGAGCTATGACATTCTCTTCATCTCTGGCTGCGACTAAAATATCAAGAACTGGTAACTCTTTATTGCTAATTTTGCTGCTTAAAGTATTTGAAAATTTGTTCCTTTTAAAATTTCTAGAAATAACTATTAAACCGTAAAGAACAATCACAAAAGAAAGCGTCAATATAAGGTAGAAGAAACTTGCGATATTGTAAGCATGAGGAATAAAAGCCACTAAAAAACAAGCACTAAGAAATATAAACGACTTCAATCTTCGATTTTTATAAAAACCCTTGCTCATAAAAGTAAATTTTTAATTACTTAACTTTCATTGAGACAATATCTCAATTTTTTTTAGTTTTGCATCTCGATAGTAATGATTCAATATTTGTTTATAAGAGAATCCTAATTTAGCCATTTCAATTGCTCCTGACTGAGATAAACCTACACCATGACCGAAGCCTCCTCCTCTCAAAAGCCATAAATCATCACTTAATTTATTAATAGTAAACAAATTACTAGGTATAAAATTTAATACCCGTCGAATATCATCTTTAACTAGAACAATAGATTTATTAACTTTGTTCGTTTGTATTTCTAATTTTGTCACTCTGCCACTAGAGCCGCGTTCAATAGAATTTACATCCAAAATATCATCATTAATATTTATAAGTTTGTTTTTAATTAACTTTTCTTTAATTTCAAGACTAGAAATTTTCTTGTTCCATCGAAAAAGAGAATGATTACTTCCAAAAAACTGTTCTTTATCAAAGTCAAAAAAATTATTTAAATCAGATTCACTTGTAATTGGAAGTTTAAAATTTTTATTTAATGATCTAGAACCATCGATTATTGACTTGAAATAATAATAATCTTGCATTTGCCAAGACTCACCTGCAGTAGCAGATACACCACCATTAGAGGCATGGTAAAAAGCATTTATTGGTTGATTTCTATATGTGAGAATTAAATCTGAAGTTGCTTCTATAGCTTTTTGTACTTTTATATTTTTAATTTTAGAAGGCTTATAAACTTGACATTGAGTGGTGATACATAAATGATATTTATCCATATTAAATCTATCAGAATTAAAAATTCCCCAAGTTCTTGCTATAACTGCTTGTGCCTTGAGTGCTTCTAAAGGAGAATTCGTTCCAATTTCGTGTGGCAAAACACCTGCCAAATAATCGTCAAAATCAATTTTCTGAACTAATGTCCAAGTTCCATATGAATCTTTTATTAAATAAAAATTTTTGCCAAAATAAACACCATTTATTTTTATTTCCTCTTGAGCATTAATATATATAGGCCCTTCGAGTTTCATAACACTATACTCACTTTTAAGAACAGGAGTAACTTGAAAATTTTTTATTTTTCTGAAGATCTTATTTTTTGATTCAAACTCTGGAAGATTATCTTCAAATGGAATCCATACTTCCCAATTTTTAGGGCAAGCAACAGTAGTCTCATATCCTTTATCTTTAAGTTTTTCTGCTTGTTTTTTTGCTGATTCATAGCTAGCAAAAGGACCAAAAACAATTCTTTCAATTTTTTTTGGATTTTTGATGGGTATATCCACCCAGGAAATATTAATCTGTTTTGATTTATGTTTAATTCCGTTAGACGATATCAGATTTAAAAAACCTTTATCCGTGATAAAATTTATACTCTTTTTATTAGAAAAACTATCATTTTCCCCGCCTAGATATTGCTTTAAACCAATTAAAAATTTTCCTTTTTTAATTTCTGCATTGAGTTCAACCTTTAGCAATTCTTCTGCTTTTACATTAGAAGTAAATTTAGTGTTAATTATTAGAAGAGAAATACAGCCTAAAAAAAAGTTTAAAAAGGCAAATTTAAGTTTCATAAGTTAGCACTTTCCTTATCAATCAAAAACTTTAATTTGCACCAATGCGTATAAAGGTTTAGATTATCCTAATTAAACACATTTGACTTAAATGTCTAAACTAAAAACTCGTAAATCAGCTGCCAAAAGATTTAAAGCTACTGCGACGGGTAAATTTATGAGAAGAAGAGCTTTCCATAATCATTTACTTGATCATAAAAGCTCAAAATTAAAAAGACATCTATCAACAAAAGCTGTAGTTGATGAAAGAGATGCTGATAATGTAAAATTAATGATTCCATACGCATAAATTTTTAACCAATTTTTATTAGATATTCATGGCACGCGTAAAAAGAGGCAACATAGCCAGAAAAAGAAGAAACAAAATCTTAAATCTTGCAAAAGGTTTTAGAGGCGGCAACAAAAATCTTTTCAGAACTGCAAATCAAAGAGTGATGAAAGCTCTTTGTAATGCCTACAGAGATAGAAGAAGAAGAAAAAGGGATTTTAGAAGACTTTGGATTTCTAGAATTAATGCATCAGCCAGAATGAATGGAACGAATTATAGCAAGTTAATAAATGGCATGAAAAACTCAGAAATTATCATTAACAGAAAAATGCTTGCTCAATTAGCATTAAATGACCCTAAGTGTTTTGAAAAAATTGTTTCATCCGTTAGTAATTAGAAAAAAGAATATAATTTAAAAAAATAATTATAAATAATGGAAATCTCTTCCTTTCAATCCTATTTAATAATTCTTTTTGTTGTATTAATAATAATTTCTATTTTTGTATTCAGACAATTTCTAAAAACAAGAAATGAAGAATTAAATTTAGTAAAATTCGAGCAGAAAGGTCTAGATTCTCTCACTCAAGCTACAGAATTATATGAATTTGGGTCTATTCAGATAAAAAAAAGATTATATTCTGAAGCAACTAAAACTTTTTTAAAAGCAATTGAAAATTATGAAAATGAACCTGATGAAGCCAAAGCCATAATAAATAATGCTTTAGGATTTTCTTATGCTGCTCAAAATGAATTTAAAAAAGCAATTAAACACTATAACTCTGCAATAAAATCACTCCCAGAATATCCTATAGCCCTAAATAACCTCGCATCAGCACAGCAGCGTTTACTTGAATACGACTTAGCATATGCAACTTACCAAAAGGTTTTGGTGATAGATCCAAAAAACAAAACAGCAATTAAAAAAAGTAAAGAGTTAGAAAAAAGAAATAATTACAAACCTTATGAAGGCTTTAAAGATAAGGGATTCTAAATATGAAAAAGTATTCATCTTTACTAATTGGAGGTAAACAATTTTCCAGTAGATTAATGGTGGGTACTGGTAAATACAAATCTACTCAAGATATGGTAGATAGTTTGTCAAATTCTGAAACAGAAATTATAACCGTCGCTGTTAGAAGAATTAAAAATAATCAGACCGGAGAAAATTTACTCGAAAAGATCAACTGGAAAAAATACTGGATGCTTCCTAATACAGCTGGTTGTGTTAATGCCGATGAGGCAGTCAGAATAGCAATTTTGGGCAGAGAACTTGCAAAATTGTCTGGCCAAGAAGAAAATAATTTTGTGAAGTTAGAAGTAATTCCTGACAAAAAGTATTTGCTACCAGATCCAATAGAAACCCTTAAAGCAGCCGAAATTTTAATAAAAAAGGGTTTTGCTGTACTTCCCTATATCAATGCAGATCCTATTCTTGCAAAAAGACTAGAAGAAATAGGTTGTGCAACTGTAATGCCACTAGGCTCGCCTATTGGCTCGGGACAAGGTTTATTAAATTTATCAAATATAGGGATAATTATTGAGAATGCAAAAGTGCCAGTAATAATTGATGCAGGAATTGGGGTGCCAAGTGAAGCTTCTCAAGCTATGGAACTTGGAGCTGATGGTGTATTAATCAATAGTGCGATAGCACAAGCTGAAAATCCTCCTCTAATGGCTAAAGCGATTAATTATGGTGTAAAAGCTGGCAGACAAGCTTTTCTGGCAGGAAGAATTAAAAAACAAGACTTTGCAGTAGCAAGTTCACCGGAAAAAAACATATCTATATAATTCTTTAAATTGAGCAAAGTTTAAAAAGAGAGTAAAAATTTGTTATTTGATTTTTTTTTCGTATTTAGAAAGAAGATTTGAAACTATTTACAATGTTTTTTCGCAAATTGGAAGCACACTGTAGTAATTTAATAAATATATATTATGAATCTATTAATTCTGGAGTTCTGAGTGAAAGTTATTGTTCTAGGTGGAGATGGTTTTTGCGGTTGGCCTTGTGCGGTGAATTTAGCAGAGCAAAATCATGATGTAATTATTGTCGACAATTTAAGTCGTAGAAAAATAGATATTGATCTTGAAGTAGAATCATTAACTCCGATTTCTTCAGTAACTGAAAGACTATCTGCTTGGGAAGAGATTGGAGGAAAACCTATGAGATTTCTTAACATGGATATCTCTAAACAATATCAAAAATTATTAAATTTACTTATTGAGGAAAAACCAGATTCGGTGATCCATTTTGCTGAACAAAGAGCCGCTCCTTACTCTATGAAATCAAGTTTTACCAAAAGATATACAGTAGATAATAATGTTAATGGCACCCACAACCTTCTTGCTGCAATCGTAGAAAGTAATTTAGATATTCATGTAGTTCATTTAGGTACAATGGGAGTCTACGGTTATGGATCACATAGAGGTGCAACAATTCCAGAAGGTTATTTAAAAGTTGAAGTTCCACAACCAGACGGAAGCCGCTTTGAAGAAGAAATATTACACCCTGCAAGTCCAGGTAGTGTTTACCATATGACTAAAACTTTAGATCAATTATTATTTCTTTATTACAACAAAAATGATCTTGTAAGAATTACTGATCTACATCAAGGTATTGTTTGGGGAACAAATACAGAAGCAACTTTAAAAGATCCTAGATTGACTAACAGATTTGACTATGATGGAGATTATGGAACTGTTCTAAATAGATTTCTTATGCAAGCTGCTATTGGATATCCATTAAGTGTTCATGGAACAGGAGGGCAAACAAGAGCATTTATACATATAAAAGACTCTGTAAAATGCGTACAACTTGCTCTTGAGAATCCTCCAAAACCTGGAGAGAGAGTCAAAATCTTTAATCAAATGACTGAAAGTCATCAAGTTGGAGAATTAGCAAAAAAAGTTGCATCTTTAACAGGGGCAGATATCAATTATTTACCCAATCCAAGGAATGAAGCAGTAGAAAATGATCTAATTGTTGATAATAAATGCTTTATAGAATTAGGTTTAAACCCAACGACTCTTGATAATGGCTTATTAGAAGAAGTTGTTGAAGTTGCTAAAAAATACTCCAATAGATGTGATCTTAAGCGCATACCTTGTGTTTCATCCTGGACTAAAAAACAAGCTGAGGCAATAAAGACTAATTAAAATTTTTGAAATAATTATCTTAAGAAAGTGAAAATTGCATTGTTTACTGAAACTTTTTTACCTAAAGTTGACGGCATAGTCACAAGACTTACTAAAACGATTGAGTTTTTAATAAAAAATGGTGATGAAGTTATAATATTTTGTCCAGAAGGGTGTCCAGAATCATATATGGGAGCGACTGTAGTAGGTGTTGCTGCAATGCCATTACCTTTATACCCAGAATTGAAGCTTGGTTTACCAGGTCCTGCAGTCTCAGATAAGTTAGAAAAATTTAACCCAGATTTGATACATGTTGTCAATCCAGCTGTACTTGGTTTAGGTGGAATATGGTTAGCGAAAACTAATAATATTCCTTTAATTGCTAGCTACCATACTCATCTTCCAAAATATCTGGAACATTACGGTATGGGTATGTTAGAGCCACTTTTATGGGAATTACTTAAAGCAGCTCATAATCAAGCCTTATTAAATTTATGTACCTCCACTGCAATGGTCAATGAGTTAAAAGATAAAGGTATTCAAAGGACTGCTTTATGGCAAAGAGGAGTAGATACTTACAGTTTCCGACCAGATTTAAGAAGTGAGAAAATGAGAGAAAAATTGTTTGGGAAATATAAAGACGCTAAATACTTATTAATTTATGTAGGAAGATTATCAGCAGAAAAACAAATTGAGAGAATTAAACCAGTCTTAGAAAGTATCCCGAATGCTTGCCTAGCGCTTGTAGGTGACGGACCATATAGAAACCAGCTTGAAAAAATCTTCGAAAATACTAAGACTAATTTCATAGGATATTTATCTGGCGATGAACTTGCTAGCGCTTATGCCTCTGGAGATATATTTTTATTTCCCTCTAGTACAGAAACACTTGGGTTAGTTTTACTAGAAGCAATGGCGGCAGGATGTCCAGTTATTGGAGCCAATAAGGGGGGAATTCCAGACATAATTAGCGATGGGATTAATGGTTGTTTATATGATCCTGACGAAAAAGATAATGGAGAACAAAGTTTGATTGAAGCAACAAAAAAAATTCTAGAGAATGAAGATAAAAGAGAAATTATGAGGAAAGAGGCACGAAACGAAGCAGAAAAATGGGATTGGAACCAAGCAACAATACAACTGCAAAATTATTATTCAGACACTCTCAAAGAAATAAATTAAAATTTATCTTAATTACGCTACATGTGGAGGCGTAGGATTACTATAAGAACTTAAAGGAAGTATTAGAGTAGCAATATTTTGATTCTTTTCAGGCCTTTTTTTCTTTGAGAATTTTTTACCAAAAGGTACTCTTATAACATTAGTTCCCTCGATGGAAGAAATATTTGAGTTATCACCTGAAAAGTTGGTGACAAAATTTGGTAAGTCTACGTTTTTAATTGGCAAGTGCTTAACATTACCAGATTTAGAATCTTTGGTCATAGCTTCAAATACCCCAAAAAATTTGATGCTCGAATATTTTAATAAAAAAATTTAAAAAAATTCTATAAGAAAATATTAAATTTTATTCAAATTGATAATAACTAAGTAAATACAAGGACGCTAGTCCTTTAAGCACATTTTTTTTCTTCGAAAGTATCTCCTTGATTTACATTGCAAGAACAAATTAAATTGCGATCGCCATATGCATTATTAATCCTAGAAACTGAAGACCAAAACTTAATAGTAGTTGGGGTTTTATAAGGAAAAGAAGCTTTTTCTTTTGAATAAGGATAATGCCAATTATCAGCAATTAACTCTTTCAGCGTATGGGGAGCATTGCTTATTACATTGTTATTATTTAATTCAATATTATTTTCTATTTCACTGATTTCTTCTCCAATCAATAGCATAGCCTCACAAAATCTATCCAATTCAGCCAAACTTTCACTTTCAGTAGGCTCTATCATTATAGTCTCTGGAACAGGCCAACTTATAGTTGGGGCATGAAAACTATAATCTATTAATCGTTTAGCTAAATCATTTACACTCAACCCAGTTTTGGATTTTAAGTCTCTAAAATCTAAGATACATTCGTGTGCGACAAAATTATTTTTTCCTTTATAAAGAATCTTGAATTTATGCTTTAAAGAATGCGCAATATAATTTGCAGATAAAATTGCATGCGCAGTTGCTTTCCTTAAACCACTAAGTCCCGCCATTTTTATGTACATCCAACTTATTGGAAGAATACTTGCACTTCCATGCTTGGCAGAAGATACATAATTGGAACTATTAGATAAATTATCCCTTAAAGAATGAGTAGGAAGAAATGAACTTAAAGTTTCTGATACAGCAACTGGACCTACTCCTGGACCTCCTCCTCCATGTGGAATGCAGAATGTTTTATGTAAATTCAAATGACAAACATCGACACCATAATCACCAGGTTTGCATAATCCAACCTGTGCATTCAGATTTGCTCCATCTAAATAGACAAATCCTCCAACAGAATGAATTAAGTCACATATCTTTCTGATTTGTACTTCAAAAACTCCATGAGTAGAGGGATAGGTCAACATGAGGGCCCCTATTTGGTTATCAAATTTCTTGACCTTGATCGACAAATCTTGAAAATCAATATTTCCTTCGTCATCACATTCCACAGTTAAAACCTCAAAACCTGCCATAACCGCACTAGCAGGATTTGTTCCATGAGCACTTTTAGGAATTAAACATTTTTTTCTTGAAAGTTCGCCTTTTGATTCAAAATAAGAATTTATTGCCAATAAACCTGCAAACTCTCCTTGAGAGCCTGCATTTGGTTGAAAAGAAACTGATTTTAAACCAACAATATCACTTATCCATTTTTCTAGGTCAGATATTATTTTTGAATAGCCCTTAGTTTGATCTGACGGAGAAAAAGGATGAATGGAGGATAAATTAGCCCAAGAAACTGGATTTAACTCTGCTGCAGAATTCAACTTCATGGTACAGCTTCCTAATGGCATCATTCCATCTACCAAAGAAAAATCTTTTTCAGCAAGTCGGAATATGTATCTCATTAATTCAGTTTCACTTTGGTAATTTGTAAAAATATCTTGCTGCATCCATTCACTGGATCTCAAAGCTAAACTCTCAAAATGAAATCCCTTATCAAATTTTATATGCTCTAAATTTTCTTTTTTTTCTATAGTGTTTGCTATGAAAGTCACAATATCTTTGATTTCTTTTTCATTACTAAGCTCATCTAAAGAGATTCCAAAGCCAGTTGAATCTTCAATAGTTGATCCCAACGGCAAAATTCTTAAGTTATAGCCATTTTTTAAAGCTTCATTATGGATCTTTTTAGAATGATCAGAATAAACATCAACACTATCAAATCTAATACCATCAGGAAGATCAAAACCTAAATCAACCAAGCATGATTCTAAATTAATTCTCAACTCCACTAATCTCTTAGCAATTTGCGTTAATCCAGAGGGACCATGATAAATAGCATAAAAAGAAGAAATTATGGCTAACAAAGATTGAGCAGTGCAAATATTACTGGTGGCCTTCTCCCTTCTAATATGTTGCTCTCTTGTTTGCAATGCAAGTCTTAAAGATTTTTCTCCATTTTTAGAGAGAGTTTGCCCAACAATTCTTCCAGGTATCAGCCTTTTATATTTTTCGCTACATGCAAAATATGCGGCGTGAGGACCACCAAAACCCATTGGAACACCAAATCTTTGCATACTACCCACTGCAACATCAACACCAAATTCAGAAATTGGCTTAATTAAAACTTGTGCTAGTGGATCAATACAAGCCGTTACAATAATTTCTGATCTATGTGCTTGGGATATTAGAAATGTGGGATCAAATAATTCCCCATTTTTACCGGGTAGTTGCAACAAAATTCCAAACACATCATCATGACTAGGAAGGTTGCTTTGAGTAAAGCGTTTTAAGGATATTCCCAAAGGTTTCGCTCTAGTTTGTAGAACATTAAAAGTATGATCAAAAACATTTGATTCAACTAAGTACACTTTTGAAGATTTATTTTTTCTTGCGGCAAAACTCATTGCCATAGCTTCTGCAGCAGCAGTGCCCTCATCTAACAAAGATGCATTAGCGACAGTGAATCCTGTTAGTTCACAAACAATAGTCTGAAAATTAAATAAAGCTTCTAACCTTCCTTGTGCAATTTCTGCTTGGTATGGAGTATAAGATGTATACCACCTAGGATTTTCAAGAACATGTCTTTGAATTACTTTAGGCATGTGATTGTCATAATAACCAAGTCCTATTAGTGATCTAATTTTGGTATTTTTCTTAGAAATCTCTTCTAATTCATTTAAAGCCTCAATTTCTGAACAACCTTGGGGCAATATCTCTGAAGATTTATCTTTAAGCTGAATATCTTCAGGAATAACTTGATTTATAAATTGATCAATATTTTTAAAACCAAGCTTGTTCAGCATAATTCTCTCATCATTATCTCCTAAGCCAAGATGCCTATCTATAAACAAATCCGACCGAAATTTAGATGTCATACTTAATATATTTTTCTTTAAAATAGCTCTTTTTAAAAAATTTGCCTTATTTTGGTACAACCTTTGATTGATATTCCTCAGAGGTCATCAGATCAGCAATTGATACTTTTGATTCTGGTTTCAAAATGACTAGCCAACCTTCTCCAATCGGATCATTCTGTAAAAGTTCTGGGTTCTCAATAACACTTTCATTTACAGATACTATTTCCCCTGAAAAAGGCAAATAGACTTCTTCAACGGCCTTAACAGATTCAATTGTTCCAAAAGTCTCACCTTTCTCTAAAGAAGCCCCTTGATCAGCTAACTCAACAAAAACAATATCTCCTAATTGATCTATAGCAAATTCACTTACTCCAATTTTCAAAAATCCGTTTTCTTCCAAGACATATTCATGGGTATCAGCATAATTGAGGTTGTCTGGAAATTGGTAAGACATGATTAAGTTTATAAAGAAAGTAGAGAATACTTTGAAATTAATTTTTCCTCTAATAATTCAAATAATAATTGAATTAATGCAATTTTGATGTGAGCTATGTGAGAACCACCTTGAACAAAAATATTATAAGGATCTCTTAAAGGAGCATCAGCGGAAAATTCACTTGTACTACCTTCAATAAATGTACCTCCTGCCATTAATAGTTTTGAGTCATATCCATCCATTGGTGATGGAACAACATTTAAGAAAGAATCTACTGGTGAAGAATTTTGAAAAGATTGACAAACTTTTTGTACCAAATCAGGATTATTCAATCTCACTGACTGAATAAGATCGGATCTATAACTTGCTGGCTCTGGTAAAACATTAAATCCCAAATTTTTAAAAACTGCGGCTACCATATCAGCACCTTTTAGTGATTCGTGAACAATTTGTGGTGCCAAAAACAAACCCTGCAAAATTAATCTTCCTAGTCCAAAATTTATTCCTGCTGATGAACCAATACCTGGTGAAGTTAATCTGGAACATGCCATCTCAACCAACTCAGCATCTCCTGCAACATACCCACCAGTAGGAACAACTGTTCCTCCCAAATTTTTAATCAATGATCCAGCAATTATATTTGCCCCTTTAGAAATTGGTTCACTATCTTCAACAAGCTCCCCATAACAGTTATCAACAAAACATATGCAGTTGGGATCAAGAGAATGAATAGTACTACAAATTTTCTCTATCTGATGATTCGTAAGAGATTTTCTCCAAGTATATCCACAACTTTTTTGTATAAATACTAATTTGCATGAATTTTCTTTAAAAGAATTGACAATTTTTTCTTCAAAAGAATCAAAATTCTTGCATATATTTATTTGCTTATATTCAATCCCAAAATCTTTAAGTGAGCCTTTACCTCCTCCCCTGATTCCTATAACTTCTTCTAATGTGTCATAAGGTTGTCCTGTAAGAGATAACATAACATCTCCAGGTCTAAGAATTCCGAATAAGACTGAAGTGATTGCATGCGTACCACTTACAAATTGCATTCTCACGGCTGCCTTTTCAGCGATAAAAAATCTTGCAAAAACTGCATCAATTTTTTCTCTAGATATATCATCGTGACCACTACCAGAGGATTGATTGAAATGACTAGTAGAAACTTTTTCTTCCTTAAAAATTGTCAAAATATTTTCTAATTTCTGGAAAACCTGATTGGATCTTTCTTGAAAAACTTGCCTTAAACTCTCTTCTACAGAAAGAACAGCATTTTCAGCCAGTTTAAAGTTTTTATTTTTTATCATTATTTTGAAAAATTATCTTCTTTCTCAGAAGCTAAATTTCTTAATTCTACGAGGAAAGCATTAGGTCCTCTACCCTTAAAATAAGAGAGTTTTTTTGAAGCCTCATATAAATCAAGCAGTTCTCCATCTAACTCTTCTGCCGTATAATCTCTAATTCCTGCTATTACCTCAGCAAAACGTTCTCTACGGGTAGATTTATTGACAGAATAGGCTTCCATTACTTGAATTTTACATGATCTCCAAGCCTTATTCTGACAAAAATGTACTGAAAGAGCATCACTTAAAGCGGAAGCCTCTTCATCTTCTATGTACCAATCAAAAGATGAAGGAAGAGATTTTAATCCTGAAAATATCTCAAATAACTCCCCAGCCGACAATGGATTACCAGAATCATTTTTTAAAGGTAATGCAGACTCTTGCAAAGATTTCCATAACTCTGGGAAATCACTTTCTAAACGATCCCTGATTTTTTCTATGCCTTGATCAAGAATCGTATTAACTTGAGCTAAAGCAAGAAAAACTTCAGGCCCCGGCGAAGATAACTTTCCATTCCTAAGATTAGAAATTTGCGAATTATGAACTTTACCTAAATCAAGAATTTCAGAAAGTAATGGCAAAACCTTATGTGACCATCCATTTCTCTCATGCCAGAGGTGTATCAAATGAGCCATAGCCCTTCGACCTCTAGATAATTTATCGCGATATCCAAGACTCACAGATAATTAAACTTATCAATAGTATAGTATGATAATATTACATATCGGTAATTTTGAAAATAGTATTTCAATATCATGAATTCAATAATTTTCCAAGAAACAGCAAAATTAAAAAAACCTGTTCCAGCTGAAAAAGTTATAGAACTTTCAGAAAAATTACTGGAACCTTCCAGCCATTCAAAAAAATATCCTCCAAGATTACATAAAACTTGGGGAACAATCGTTTTCATGGTTGCGATTCATGTTCTTTCCCTTATAGCTTTACAACCAAAGTTTTGGAGTCTCCCTGCAGTCACATCATTATTATTTTTTTACTGGGTAACTGCTTGTTTAGGAGTCACTCTTGGTTATCACAGATTGTTATCACACAGATCGTTCATTGTTCCAAGATGGTTAGAAAGATTTTTTGCTACCTGTGGAGCTATAAGTTGCCAGCATGGACCTATTGATTGGGTGGGTTTGCATAGGCATCATCACTCCTTTTCAGATACAGAAGTAGATCATCACAACAGTAAAAAAGGTTTTTGGTGGAGTCATATGGGCTGGATGTTCAAAGACGTTGAAGCACTAAAAGCTGTTCCAAAACTAAGTGCAGATTTAATTAAAGATCCATACTATAGATTTCTAAATAAATATTTTTTATTTTTACAAATTCCTATTGGACTTTCTTTATACGCAATAGGACAAAAATTAGGAGTTGGTGGTTGGGCTTTGGTGCTATGGGGAATTCCATTGAGACTTGTAGTTGTTTATCACATAACCTGGCTAGTAAATTCGGCTACTCATTGTTGGGGTAAGGCGCCATTTGAAAGTGGTGATTCATCCAAAAACAATGCTTGGGTTGCTGCATTAACATTTGGAGAAGGTTGGCATAATAATCATCATGCATTTCCCAATTCGGCAAAACAAGGATTATTTAGAGGTCAAATCGATATAACTTGGGAACATATTAAGATTCTTGCGAAATTTGGTCTTGCAAAAAAAGTAAAGTTACCCTCTAGGTCTTATTATTAATCATATTGTTCAATATTTTCATGGCTAAAAGAGTACAAGTCGCATTAACTGAATCAATCGCCTCGTTAGGTAAAGAAGGAGATCTAGTTGAAGTAGCTCCTGGATATGCAAGAAATTTTCTATTACCTTATGGCAAGGCAATGAATGTAACACCAGCAGTCCTTAAACAAATCGAAAGGAAAAAAGAAAAAGAAAAAATTGCTGCTGATAAATTAAAGCAAGAAGCTTTAGATTTCCAAACTGCATTATCTACAATAGGTAGATTCACTATCAAAAAACAGGTTGGAGAAGATGGTGTGCTTTTTGGAACGGTTACCAATGGGGATGTTGCCGAAGCAATAGAAGCCGCAACTAAAAAAGAAATTGATAGAAGAAACATCACAGTCCCTGACATTCATAATTTAGGTTCCTTTACTGCAAAAATAAAATTACATCCAGAAGTAAATGCAGAAGTAAATATTGAAGTAACAAGTTAATAAATTTGTTGCATTATTTTGAAAAGAAGTCAGAGTATATATCTAAGCAATTAAAGATATGGTTTCCGTACCTTTTCCAAATAATGGGCAAAATAAAAATTTTAAAAAAGACTTTAATAGTGAAAATGCTGGATTAGTCCCTCCTCAAAACGTTCAAGCAGAGGAAGCAGTTCTTGGTGGCATTCTTCTTGATCCAGACGCGATCGGAAGAATTGCAGACTTAATTAAACCTGAAGCTTTTTATATAAATGCCCATCAAGAGATTTATAGAACAGCAGTAATGTTGCATACCCAAGGTAAACCAACTGATTTAACATCAATGAGTGCTTGGTTAGCAGATAATGGATCACTAGAAAAAATTGGAGGGAACAGTAAACTAGTAGAACTAGTTGAAAATGTTTCCTCTACAGCTTCGATAGAACAAGTTGCTAATTTAATTAACGATAAATTCATGAGAAGGCAACTTATCAGATCTGGAAATGAGGTAGTTCAACTAGGTTTTGATCAAACTCAAGATACTAATGAAGTGCTAGATAAAGCGGAGCAAAAAATATTTGAAATTAGTCAAGAAAAACCTTCAAAAGGTCTGACTCAAGCAGCTGAAATCCTGACAAGTACTTTCAATGAAATAGAGTCGAGATCATTAGGTACTTCAGTGGCTGGAATACCTGTTAATTTTTACGACCTTGATGCTATGACTCAGGGTTTTCAAAGAAGTGATTTAATAATTGTTGCTGGAAGACCTTCAATGGGAAAAACTTCGATGGTTCTTAACCTGGCTAAAAATGTAGCACAATCTCAAGATTTACCTGTTTGCGTATTTAGCCTTGAAATGAGTAAAGAACAATTGACATATAGATTACTCTCTATGGAAGTTGGAATCGAGAGTGGCAGGCTAAGAACAGGAAGATTACAGCAAGATGAATGGCCTTTACTTGGAGAAGGTATCAATTCATTAGGTCAATTACCAATATTTATAGATGACAAACCTAACTTAAGTGTTTTAGAGATGAGATCTCTTTGCAGAAGATTAATAGCTGAACAAAAAAAAGAATTAGGATTAATTGTGATTGATTACCTCCAGTTGATGGAAGGATCAACCCCTGATAATAGAGTTCAAGAACTTTCGCGAATAACAAGAGGTCTTAAAAGTATGGCTAGAGAATTAAAAGTACCAGTAGTAGCTTTATCTCAGCTTAGTAGAGGAGTAGAATCTAGAACAAATAAAAGACCAATGTTAAGCGATCTAAGAGAATCAGGATCTATTGAACAAGACGCAGATTTAGTATTAATGATTTATAGAGATGAATACTATAATCCAGAGACTGAAGATAGAGGAATTACAGAAATCATTGTCACTAAACATAGAAATGGACCCGTAGGAACTGTTAAATTATTATTTGAACCTCAATTTACGAGATTTAGGAATTTAGCTAATTAAATCGATCATTAAATGCAAGATCATCACTCAACAAATGAATCTTTTGACATCATCGTTATTGGAGGAGGACATGCAGGATGCGAAGCAGCTATAACAACAGCAAAATTAGGATTTTCTACTGCCTTATTTACAATCAATTTAGATAGGATTGCCTGGCAACCTTGTAATCCTGCAGTTGGCGGGCCAGCAAAAAGTCAGTTGGTTCATGAAGTTGATGCGTTAGGGGGAATTATTGGTAAATTAGCTGATGAGACAGCCATACAAAAAAGAATATTAAATGCAAGTAGAGGCCCAGCCGTATGGGCATTAAGAGCTCAAACAGATAAAAGAGAATACTCAAAAAAGATGATCGAAATACTACAAAATACAGATAATTTATCTTTGAAAGAAGCAATGATTACTGAACTAGATATTACAAAAACTGAAGAAATTGGATTAAACTCCAAAAAAATTGTAAAAAAAAGAATAAAAGGTGTAAAAACATTCTTTGGTAGTTATTATTCAGCGAAATCAGTTATCATCACAGCTGGCACTTTTTTAGAAGGCAAAATATGGATTGGCAATAAATCAATGTCAGCTGGTAGATCGGGAGAACAAGCAGCACAAGGTCTTACTCAAAACTTGCACAAAATTGGTATCAAAACAGAACGTTTAAAAACAGGAACTCCAGCAAGAGTTGACAAAAAGAGTATCATTTTTGATGAATTAGATATTCAACCCAGCACTGCAGCTGATAAATATTTTTCATTTGATCCAGATATCAAAAATAATATGCCCCAAGTTAGTTGTCATATCACAAGAACAACTTCTAAAACACATCAACTCATTCGAGACAATTTACATTTAACTCCCATCTACGGTGGTTTTATTGATAGTAAAGGGCCAAGATATTGTCCATCAATTGAAGATAAAATAGTTAAATTTGCTGATAAAGAATCACATCAAATTTTCTTAGAACCAGAAGGAATTAATACCCCTGAAATCTATGTGCAAGGATTTTCTACAGGTTTACCCGAAAATATTCAATTAAAACTTTTAAGAACCTTACCTGGATTAAGTGAATGTAAAATGTTGCGACCAGCATATGCTGTCGAGTATGACTATATACCTGCAACACAGCTCCAAACATCACTCGAAACAAAAGAAATTGAATATTTATTTAGCGCTGGACAAATTAATGGAACTACTGGTTATGAAGAAGCAGCAGCACAAGGATTAGTTGCAGGAGTCAATGCGACAAGAAAACTAAATAAAAAGGATCCAATAATCTTCACTAGAGAAAGCAGCTATATAGGAACAATGATCAATGATTTAATTACCAAAGATCTCAAAGAACCATACAGAGTTCTCACTAGTAGGAGTGAATATAGGCTAACTCTTAGAGGAGATAATGCAGATAGAAGATTAACCCCATTAGGTTATCAAATAGGGCTAATTGATGAGAAAAGATGGTCGTCCTATCAAGAAAAAATGAAACTCCTCGAGGAAGAGAAATTCAGATTAAATAACACCCGTTTAAAAAATACCGATGAAATATCAAAAAAAATAGAATTAGACACAGGATCAAAAATCAAAGGCTCAACAACTTTGAAAGAACTCTTAAAAAGACCAAACTTTCATTATTCAGATATAATTAAATATGATTTAACTAAAAAAAATCTAGGTTCTACAATACAGGAAGGTGTTGAAATAGATATTAAATACGAGGGTTACCTTAAAAGACAAAAAAACAACATTGAACAAATAAATCGTCAAAGCTGTAAATCTCTGCCTCAAGAAATAAATTATGAAAAAATAGATACATTATCTTTAGAAGCTAGAGAAAATTTGAATAAGATAAAGCCAAAAAATTTTGGTGATGCTTCAAAAATTCCTGGAGTAAGCAAAGCTGATTTAACTGCATTACTTGTTTGGCTAAAAATAAGAGAAATAAAGAAAGAAAAGGCAAATATTTATGTCGAAAAAAAGTTATCATCTTAAAAGCAATCCGTAAGAGCACTGAATAATAAACTTTTCAACTCACCAAAAATTTTATGGGAAGAAAAAGCCTCGACTTTTTTAGTGAAAAATTCATTACCAAAAATATCTGGTCCATGGAAATTAATGCTGCTTGGGGATGGAAGTCCAACTAGACATCTACAGCTTTTAACGAATCAAGAGACGAAAATTAAATTAATTTCAATGCAAATAGATCCTCTATTCATTGAAGAAGGTCCTAGCGAATTAAATCAGTTAAATGGCCCTCTAATTAGAAGACAAGTATGGATTAAAAACAATAATAAAAACCTAGCATGGGCTGAAAGTTGGTGGAATGCAGAACAAGTGAATGAAAATTTAAAAGCTAAAGAAGAACCAATTTGGAAGAATTTGACACAAGACAGATCAGAATTGTTTAGAGAAGTTGACCGAATTTCACTTGTTAATTCAAATTGGTTAGAAGATCAATTTTGTTTTAAAGGCCCATTCTGGTCAAGAAATTATAGATTTTTTAGAGACAAAAAGCCCCTAACAATTATTAGAGAAGTCTTCAATCCACATTTAGAAAGTTTATTAGGTTATTCAGGAATTAAAGAATTTACGAAACTATACTCTTCTTCTTCTTGATCTAGGAAGATTTCTTGATTTTGATTGACCTTGTTGGTTTGATTGATCTCTTGATGCAGTATTCTCTTTTTCTGAAGCTCTTTGCCATCTTTCAACTTTGAAATCCATTTCATCTGGCCAATCTTCATCTTTACTATCTTTCACATAAGGTAATTTTTTTTGGTCAATTGTCTGTAAATTTTTTTGTTGCCTTAAAGATATTGCTTCTAAAGGTCTTTTTGAGTTCGGTTTAGCAGATTCATAAGAATTTGATTCTCTAGTAAATGTTTTAACATTGCTGTTATCATCGTAAAAATTATCATCATACCAATCATCATTATCTTCATCAAAAAATAAATCCACTTTTTCAGATACCCATCTTCCGACTTTTTTAACACTCTTACTTGTTATTCCTTGAAAATCTGAGTTCCTTCTTTTACCTGGCCTAGCACCAGATACTCCATCAACGAATTGTCTTCCAGTTTCAAAAATTTTATCAACTTGTTTATCAACAATATTTCTATCAAAACTATTTTTAAGATTTCTAATTCTCCTTGAATCCATAAATTATTATGCTTTTTAAAGTATAAATTACATTAAAAAAATAAATAATTCCAAATATAGAAACAAAAACACATCTTATATTTTTAATCAAACAAAATTAAACAGTTTTTATTCCATGATCCATTATAGAAATTTACACAACATTTTTTACAGGCAATATTCTTTATTCTTTTCCTATAGAAAAATTTCTCACCACAATTTTGACAAGTACCTATACATTTTAATTCTCTCCTTTCAATAGGAAATGAGTGTCTTACAGAAATTTGAAAATTATTCTCTCTCTGATTAATTTCATTCATCTTTTCTAAGAAATTTGGGCCATGTATCTCAATTTTTTTTAATATCCTATCTACCCATGCGTGAATCATTTCATGACATAAAGTACTATTTATTTCACAAATAGATAATTTACTCAAAATAGGTTTCGATAAGATAATTTCAGAATCTATAAAGCCATTAATTCGTTTTCTTTTATAAAAACCAGCAGTAGTTTTTAATCTATTGTCACTCCATCTAACTTTTACTAAAGGTTGATTATTAATCGCTAGAGAATTTTCAAAATATTGGCTATTAAATTTATGAAATAAAGGTAAAAGAGGAATTACAGGCATTATGGATTAAAATTAATATTATTTTGACAAAAAAAGCCATCAAAAACGATTTCTTTTCTTAAAGTAATAAAAAACCTAAATCAACATGGATGCAACACTAGTTAAAGATATCGGAATTAAAGCATTATTAGTTGGCGGTGCAGTACTAGTTTCTTTTTGGACTTTTAACGCAGTCAAATTAGTTATAAGCGCCAGAGGAATTAATCCATTAGTAAGAAAGTTTTTTGATCAAATAGCTGCTGGCAGAATTGATGCAGCTTATGGTTTGACTACAAAAACTTATAAAACTCATGTTAAGCGCCAAGACTTTCTTAAATTCTTAGCTAGTTTAAACCTCAATAAATACAGAAATTTAAAATCAGGAAGACCTAGAGTCCAAGAAGACCAAATCATAATAACTTTGAATTTAAAATCAGAAGATAAACAAGATGAGCTCCCATTAGACTTTACTTTCGCAAAAACTGACAATGATTGGAAAATAGACAGAATAGCTAAAGTGAATTAATAATTTCTTGTGAGGCAAAAAGAATTGTTTAAAGAAGAAATAATACATCAATTAGAATTACACCCAAGCAGACTAGATAAAGAAAAAATCATCTCAGAAGCAATGAAAGAAGGTCTAGATGATTTCTTTGAAGGCATCCGTATGGCACTTGATCCACTGGTAACTTTTGGTGTAAAAATTGTTCCTGAGAAAGAGACCCAAAAAAGTCAAAATTTTTTATGGGAAGATTTTAGAAAATTAGCCAATAAGCTTATTCAAAGAGAACTTACTGGTCACGCTGCTCGCGATGCAATTCTTACGGCTATGAAATCTGCAACAAAAGAAGAGTGGAATGGATTTTATAGACGAGTTTTAATTAAAGATCTTAGATGTGGTGTATCTGAAAAAACCATCAACAAGATAGCAAAGAAATTTCCCAAATATGCTATACCTATTTTTTCTTGTCCTTTAGCTCATGACAGTGCAAATCATGAAAAAAAAATGATAGGTAAAAAGCAAATTGAAATCAAGTTAGATGGTGTTCGCGTCTTAACTATTATTAGACAAAATAAAGTAGAAATGTTTTCTCGTAATGGGAAACAATTCCATAATTTTGGTCATATTATCTCAGAAATAGAAAACGTCTTAAAAGAAGACCCAGCACCTTATGACTTAGTACTCGATGGTGAAGTAATGAGCGCAAACTTTCAAGATTTAATGAAACAGGTACATAGAAAAGATGGTAAACAAACCAAAGACGCAGTTCTCCACCTATTTGACTTATGTCCCCTTGAAAACTTTCAAAAAGGGAAATGGAACACCAAACAAACAGCAAGAAGTTTATTAGTTAAAAAATGGGTAGCAAAACATTCTATGCTTCTAAAACATATACAAACACTTGAATGGGAGAATGTAGATCTCGACACCATTGAGGGACAGAAAAGATTTGTAGAGCTTAATAAATCTGCCGTGGAAGGAGGATATGAAGGAGTAATGATTAAAGATCCTGATGCTATGTATGAATGTAAAAGAACACATAGTTGGTTAAAAGCAAAACCTTTTATTGAAGTCACTTTAAAAGTTGTATCGGTAGAGGAAGGCACAGGTCGCAATAAAGGTAGACTGGGAGCAATCTTGGTAGAAGGGGAAGATGATGGGTATGAATACAGTCTTAGTTGCGGAAGCGGATTTAGTGATATCCAACGTGAAGAATATTGGTCAAATCGTAAGCATCTCGTTGGTCAACTTGTAGAAATCAGAGCTGACGCAAAAACTAAATCCAAGGATGCTATGGCTTTTAGTCTTAGATTTCCTAGATTCAAATGCTTTAGAGGATTTAAAGCTGGAGAAAAAGTTTAAATTTTAAAAAATTATTCAACAAAGTAGTCAATGATAAATGTGGTTTGTAAATAAAAAAACTTAAAATATTGGTTATAAAATATAAAAATAATTATCAGGACTTTTGAGAGACTTATGACGAAGAAAACAGTTTTCAACTACATAAAAACACCTTGTGGACAGGCAAAATATATCGAATTAGAAGCCAATAAAACTTTGTCAGGTAAAGTTAGGTTATTTTGGTTTATCTTAATTGCATCTATTAGAGATTGGAATATTAAAGATTAAATTCTTAGGATTTTTCAAAATATTCTCTGGAGTATTTAGCTAAAAAATATACGACTAAAGAAGTTGAAATAATTCCAATGATAGTCATATACAAATTATTTGGTGATTGCACATTTTTTAACTCCTGGAGACTTTTTGCCAAACTACCTATTGAGCAATAAAGAAAAGTTCCTGGAATAATTCCAAGAAGGCCAAGGGAGAAATCTCTAAATTTAATATTATTCAAACCATAAAAATAATTTAGAATACTAAAGGGAAATATCGGAGATAATCTCGCTAAAAAAATTAATTTAAGTCCGCCTTTTTCTACTACTTTCTCAATAACACTTAATTTTGGATAACGGCTAAAAAGGTTTTTTAGCTTTTTTGCAAAAAAAGTTTTTGATAAAAAAAATGCAACTGAAGCCCCAATGGAAGCGGAAATGAAAACGATAATTGATCCTAAATATGAGCCATATAAAAAACCTGATAATAAAGATAACCAAGAAGCTGGAAGTATTAATAAAACAATTAAAATATAAATACAAACAAACGATAAGATTCCAATTCCAGTATTAAAAAAAAAAGACAAATTATAAATATTTTCTAGGAATATATTCATTCTCAATTCAATAGTTCGAGTTTTTTAGTAATTCTCTCCTTTTGCGCCGAACCCTCATTTAATTTAAATCTGCATTCATCAACAATATCTTTTGGAGCCTTATCAACGAAATTTTTATTAGATAATCTCTTATTTAAATTTTCTAATTCAATAGTCACCTTTTTTAAATCCTTGGTTAACCTTTCCTTTAATGCATCTATATTTACAAAATCCTGAAAAGGTAAGTAAACCTCTAAATCACTAATTATCCCAGAAAAAGATTTAGCAAACTCTTTTTTATCCACAGCATTAGTTTTAAAAATAAATACTTCAGAAGATTTAGTTAAGGTTTGAATATCGTCAACTAAAGTTTTTAAAAAATCAATCAATTCATCATTGTCTGAAATTAAAAATACAGGACCTTTTTCTGATGGCTTAAGACCTAATTCAGCCCTCAAATTTCTAATCAGCCTAATAATTTCAAAGAGTTGCTGAAAGGAATTATCAAGCTTATTATCAACAAATTTATTTTCGTGAATTGGCCATTTTTGAAGAGATAATAATGCATTATCTGGTTTTAGTTGCAGCACATGCCAAAGTTCCTCAGTAATGTGCGGCATAAAAGGATGAATCATTACCAAAATATCATTGAGCACTTTTATTAAAACTTTTTCAGATATTTGTCTATTTTTAGTCTCTTTATTATTAAACCTTTGTTTAGCAAATTCTACATACCAGTCACAAAAATCATTCCATGCAAATTCATATAGAAGTTTCGCAGATTCTCCCAGTTTATATTCTTTCAACAAAGCAGCGACTTTTATATTTACCTTATTCAATTTCGATAAAATCCACTTATCACATAACTCTAAAGAAGTTTCGTCACTCTCATTAAGCGAATAATTATTGTTAGAAGTTTTATTAATTAACACAAATTTAGTTGCATTCCATAATTTATTCGCAAAATTTCTTGAAGCTTCAACAGTTGAAGATGTATCTTTTGTCCTATCAAAATCAAGCCGGATATCTTGTCCAGCACCCGCAACTTCTCTAATTAAAGCAAATCTTAAAGCATCAGAACCATATTTATCAATTAATAGTATTGGATCAATACCGTTACCTGAACTTTTACTCATTTTTTTATTATTTTCATCTCGAACTAGACCATGAATATAAACATCCTTAAAAGGAATATTATTCGTAAAAGTATTCCCCATCATTGTCATTCTGGCCACCCAGAAGAAAATAATATCGAAACCAGTAACAAGAACATTATTTGGATACCATTTTTTAAAATCCGGATCATTTGTATTTGGCCAACCAAGGGTTGAGAAAGGCCATAAACCACTTGAAAACCATGTATCCAAAACATCTTTATCACGAACCAATTTAATATTTAATCCAAATTTTTTATTAGCTTCGACTAAGGCATCTTCTTCATTTCTTGCAACTATATATGGAGTATTTTGTTCTATTGAGTCTTGAGAGTCATCTAAAACATACCATGCTGGTATTTGGTGCCCCCACCACAATTGCCGACTGATACACCAATCGTTAATATTCTCTAACCAATCCTTGTAAACTTTCTCCCAGCGTGGAGGAATAAACAATGGTTTTTTAAAATCAATTTCATTAAGACATCCTTGTGATATATCATCCATTTTCAAAAACCATTGTGTTGACAATAACGGTTCAATTGGCACCTTACCTCTATCAGAAAAAGGAACAGTATGTTTATAATCCTCTATCTTTGTCAAAAGGCCTAAGTTATCCAATTCTTTGATAATTTTCTTTCTAGCCTCATATCTATCTAAATCTTGAAAAATACCTGCATTAATATTTAAAGTTCCATCTTTGTTCATTACATTAATCTGTTTTAAATTATGCCTTTTTCCTATTGCAAAATCATTTGGATCATGGGCTGGAGTAACCTTCACACAACCTGTACCAAAATCTTTATCAACATGTGAATCAGCGATAATAGGTATTTCTCTATCAACGAAAGGGACTTTTACTTTGACACCAATAAATTCTTTATATCTATCATCATCAGGATTAACTGCCAAAGCAGTATCACCCAAAAGAGTTTCTGGTCTTGTTGTTGCAACTTCTAAGTACTTATCTAACTGTTCACCACTTTCAGAAATTAAAGGGTATTTAAAATGCCATAAATGACCATTTACTTCTTGCATTTCAACTTCAAGATCACTTACGGCAGATTGAGATTCAGGGCACCAATTAACCAAATATTCGCCTCTATAAATTAAATTCTTTTTATAGAGAATATTAAAAGCCTCAATAACTGCTTCATTTAATTTTTGATCAAGAGTAAATCTTTCTCTAGTCCAGTCAACTGAATATCCTATCCTTTTTAATTGAGACACTATTCTTCCACCACTTTGTTCTTTCCAGTTCCATGCCCTTTTAAGAAATTCATCTCTTCCAATATTCTCGCTTGTTTTGCCTTCACTTTTTAATTGTTTTTCGAGAATAGTTTGAACAGCTATTGAAGCATGATCAGTTCCTGGTAAACACAAAACATTCTTACCTAAAAGTCTTTGGAAACGTACTACAACATCTATCAAAGCCGTATTAAATGCATGCCCCATATGCAAAGATCCAGTTACATTTGGGGGCGGAATAACAACACAAAAAGGCTCACCATCATCCTCAGGGTTAGGACTAAACGCCTTTAGACTTTCCCATTTTTCTTGCCACTTTTTCTCTACTTCAAAAGGTGAATAATTCTCTAAAGATAATTGATCATTCATCTCTGTCATGTGCAAATTTTATTTCAATAAACTTTTTGTTTATTTTATCTTGAGAGCAGCCAATTAATGAAAATAAAATTAGTTTGCAAAAAAAGACACATACATTCTACAAAAGTTTGAAGCCAGAACCACAGGAACAACGTTTTGCATTTTTTGGTGTTGAAATAAGAAATCCACCACCACTCAAATCACCATAATAATCTAATTTTAAATCTTTCAGTAAATTAAACTTTTTTACATCCGCGTATAAAGTGACTCCTTCAGTTCTTGAAATAGGGGATCCATTACATGTACCTGGCCTTAATTTAATATGAATCCATCCTTCGGAACAATTTTTATCCTCTACCAAATCAATCGACATTTCTCCTGGAGAACCTCCAAAAGAAGCTTGCCTAGATAGTTCTGAAGCAGCGCTTTGACTGATTGAAAGATTGACGATCTCAGTCATTAGAAAAATATAAAAATGGGCGATCCAGGGTTCGAACCAGGGACATCCTGCTTGTAAGGCAGGCGCTCTACCGCTGAGCTAATCGCCCTCATGATAAATCATTCTAATAGATGAAGTTGAAAAATTTATACTAAGTATTTAAATATTTCATGATTGAGGCAAAATTTAATTAATAAAATATATCCTATGTCCTCAAACAATAGATATCAATTGAAAAACAATTCCGATTTAGAGACTTTAAATAGTTTTAAAATCTTAATATCTAATATCAAAGCTTTAAAAGATAAAACTTGGGGCTGCCCATGGCAGAAAATACAGTCACATGTATCGTTGATCCCATTTTTGTATGAAGAAAGTAATGAATTTATAGATGCGATATATGAAAAAAATGCAGATAACATATGTGAGGAGTTAGGAGATCTTTTATTACAAGTAATGCTTCATGCTGAAATAAGTTACGAAGAAAAAGAATTTGCACTAAATGATGTTATAAAAAATCTAAATAAGAAAATTATTAATAGACATCCATATATTTTTAACAAAAAAGAAAAAGTATCATTAAAAAAATCACAACAGATTTGGGGAAATATAAAAAATTTAGAAAAAGAAGCACCTCATATGAAATCTTCAATTAGTAGAAATTTAAATTTGAAAATTAAAAATTTACCTCCAACGATTGGTACAGATAAAATCACAAATGTTGTTAAAGAAAATGGTTTCAAATGGGAAAGTACTGATGAGATTTTTAAAAAGTTAGAAGAAGAGATAAACGAATTAAAAGAGGCAATTAAATGCAAATCTGATTCAGATATAAAAAATGAATTTGGGGATATTTACTTTACCCTTCTGAATCTCTCAAACTTTTTAAAAATAAATCCTGAGTCAGCTCTTCAAAAAACTAATATAAAATTTTTAGATAGATTTTCAATCGTCGAAGAGCATGCAGGAGATAATATTAAAAAACAAACTCCCAAAGACTTTCAACGGCTTTGGCAAATAGCCAAGCAAAAACTGGCGGGAAAAATTCCTAAAAACAAATGACAAATATTACAACATGGATAGATGAATATCATAAAGGCTCAAGATTCGGCCTAAATGGGAAAATTATAATTAAAAAAACCTCAAAATATCAAGAAATTATTGTTATTGAAAATGAATATTATGGTAAAGCTTTAATGTTAGATGGTTGCTGGATGACATCATTAAAAGACGAGAAATATTATCATGAGTGTCTTGTGCATCCTGCATTAAGTAGCATTGACGAAAAATCTAATGTACTAATTATAGGCGGTGGTGACGGTGGAACTGTAAGAGAATGCGTTAAATATTCTCAATTATCAAAAATTGATCTAGTAGAAATTGATGAGGAGGTAATCAAAATATCTAAAAAATTTCTAAAAGAAATTGGAGGAGAAGCATGGAATGACAAAAGATTAGAAATACATGTTGATGATGGTGTTAAATGGGTAAAAAAAACAAGAGATAATTTTTACGACGTTATATTGATAGATTGTTCAGATCCCTCAGAATTTTCAAATTTATTATTTTCAGATTCTTTTTATGAAGAATGTAAAAGAATACTTACACCAAAGGGGATATTAGCAACGCAAAGCGAATCTCCTGAATCCTTCAAAAATATTCACATAAATATTTTGAAAACCTTAAAAAATATATTTAAAGTTTCTGAAACTATGTATTCCTTTGTGCCTATATATCCAAGCGGGATTTGGAGTTGGACATTCGCTTCTTCAGAAGATCTAAATTTATCAAAGCAAAATTATGATGAGGCCCTAAAAATAGAAAAAGGATGTGAAATTTGGAATTTAAATTTTCAAAATGCAGCATTCAAAATGATGCCAAATAAAATCGTAAAAGAACTAAATTCATAATGATGACAAAAAATTTATTTGATAACGAAAATGCAATTTATATGGGAGCAAAAAGAAGTCCTGAGAATTGCTCAATTGGTATATTTGGAGTTAATTATGACGGGACATGTTCGTTTAAACCAGGAGCAAGATTTGGTCCAGAAGCAATAAGACAAGTCAGTTCTTGTTTAGAAACATATTGTCCAAAAATAAAAAAAGACTTGGAGGATATCATGTATGTTGATTTTGGATCAATACTAATTGATAAAAATGACTCAAAGTCCGTTATTGAATCGGTTAAATCAGCAACAAATTATTTAATTAGTAAACGCCTAAGTCCTATTATGCTTGGAGGCGAACACTCAATAACAAGAGGTGCTATTGAAGCATTAGTCAAAAAATATCCAGATTTGATATTGGTTCAACTTGATGCTCATGCAGATTTAAGAGAATCATATATAGGAAATGAACATAGTCATGCTTGTACTATGAAAAGATGCTTAGAAGTGCTACCTGAAAAGAAAATTTTGCAAGTAGGAATTAGAAGTGGGACTAAGGAAGAATTTGAAATTATGCATTACAACAATCAGTTAATTAACTTTTGTCCAGGCGGAAATGCACATGATTTAAAACAAGCTCTCGTACCACACGCTAAGTCTCCAATCTATTTAACAATAGATTTAGATTGGTTTGATCCCAGTTTATTAGCAGGGACGGGCACTCCAGAACCGGGAGGATTTTTTTGGAATGATTTTGAAGAAATACTGAAAACTTTAAAAGACTTTAGAATTGTGGCTTCAGATATTGTGGAATTATCTCCAGAAATTGATAAGAGCGGAGTAAGTAGCATAGTTGCAGCCAAAGTACTTAGAAGCTTAATTTTGTCATTAGAAAAGATGCAATAAAAAATTTCTAAACTACAGTGTAAAAATACTAAATAAAAACTAAATATTTCATGGATTTGCTAAAAAGTCCTCTTTATTCAAAATATGTTGAATCCAATGCAAAATTAGTGGATTTTGCAGGTTGGGAAATGCCCATATCATTTTCAGGATTAATTAAAGAGCATGAATCAGTTAGATCTTCAGCAGGATTATTTGATATTTCTCACATGGGTGTGATTTCTGTTAAGGGAATCAATCCAAAGGATTATATTCAAAAACTTTTTCCTACTAATTTATACTCATTTTCTGAAGGTCAAGGGCTTTATTCAGTCATGCTCAATGATAAAGGAGGCATAATAGATGACTTAATAATTTATGACCTTGGTATACAAGAAAATGACATATCAGAATTATTGTTAATAGTTAATGCAAGTAGATATGAAGAAGATTTTCAGTGGATAAAAAATAATTTAAATAAATATGAAATTTCGATAACAAACTTTAAAAAAGACAAAGTACTATTAGCACTACAGGGAAAAAACTCATTCGATTTATTTGAAGAATGGATTGAATCTTCGATCTCACATATTCCTAACTTTGGATGCGAATATAAAATTTTTGAACATATTTCGCCTAAAGAAAAAATTTTCTTTGCAAAAACAGGATATACAGGGGAAAATGGTCTAGAAATACTTTTACCTAAAAAAGCAGCAATTAATTTATGGGATTTCTCAATTTCCAAAAATGTTGCACCTTGTGGTTTAGGAGCTAGAGATACTCTTAGACTTGAAGCAGGCATGCATCTTTATGGTCAAGACATAAATGAAGAAACTTCTCCATATGAAGCGGGGTTAGGCTGGCTAATACATCTAGAAAATAATCACGAATTCTTTGGAAGAAGATTTCTTGAAGAGCAGTCAAGATTAGGAATTCAAAAAAAGTTAGTTGGTCTCTCTATAGAAGGTAAAGCAATAGGAAGAAAAGGTTGCGCAGTTCTTAAAGGTGAAGAAAATATTGGGACTATCACAAGCGGCAGTTGGTCTCCAACTAAACAACAAGCTATAGCTTTTGCATACATCAATACTTCGCATGCCTTAATAGACAATGAAGTTCAAATATTAATAAGAGGCAAAAAATTCAAAGGGGTTATAACAAAAAGAGCCTTTTATAAAAAAAATTATTAACTAAATTTACCCTTAAAGAATTATTATAAGTTATTGATAAATAAATCATACTTAGATGAGAAACAAAATTTGCAAAGAACTCAATAATACAGATATTGGTAAATTAGTTAATTTATGCGGATGGGTAGATAGAAGGAGAGATCATGGTGGTGTAATTTTTATTGATTTAAGAGACCATAGTGGATTCCTACAAATAACAATTAACCCCGATGATGGTGCAGATCTATTTAAACAGGCAGAAACTCTAAGAAATGAGACAGTAATAATGGTTACCGGAACTATTAATAAAAGGCCCAAAGATTCTATAAATACAAATTTAAGTACTGGAGAGTTAGAGCTCAAGGTTAAAGATTTGCAAATTCTCAACCAAATTAAAAAAAACTTACCTTTTCCAGTTTCTATACATGATTATGAAAATACAAAAGAGGAACTCAGATTAAAATATAGATACCTTGATTTAAGAAGGGGGAAATTACTAGAAAATTTAAAAACAAGGCATAAGATTATTAAAGTTGCTAGAGAATTTCTTGATAATTTTGGATTTACAGAAGTAGAGACCCCATTACTTACAAAGTCAACTCCAGAAGGCGCTCGCGATTTTCTTGTTCCTGCACGTCTTTCAAATGGAGATTTTTTTGCTTTACCTCAATCCCCACAACTATTTAAACAACTTTTAATGGTTGGAGGCATGGACAAGTACTATCAAATCGCAAAATGTTTCCGTGATGAAGACTTAAGGGCAGATAGACAACCAGAGTTTACTCAATTAGATATTGAGATGAGCTTTATTAGTGAAGAAGAAATAATTTCTTTTAATGAAAGTCTCATAAAAAAAATATGGAAAGAAGTGTTAAATATTAATTTTAATAATGCTTTTCCAAGAATGACATGGCAGGCAGCAATGGATAATTACGGGACTGATAGACCAGATACTAGATATCAAATGTTATTAAAAGATTTAGGAGGAGTATTAGGTGATATAGGATTTAATATTTTCACCAAGGCAATTAAGTCTGGAGGTTATATAAAATCCATAACAGTCAAAGGAGGTAATTCAAGTATTAGCAACGTAAGAATTAAACCAGGAGGTGACATCTTCCAAGTAGCTCAAGATGCAGGAGCTGGTGGTTTAGCCTTTATAAGGGTCAAAGGAGATGAGCTTGAGACTATTGGGGCAATTAAAAATAATTTAAGTGAAGAGCATATAGCTGATATTTTAAAAATAACAGAAGCAAAAGATGGAGACTTAATCCTCTTAGGAGCTGGAGATAAACAAATTGTCAATCAGTCATTAGATAGGGTTAGACAATATATCGCAAAAGACTTAAATCTCATTGATAAAAGTAAATGGAATTTCTTATGGGTAACTGACTTCCCGATGTTTGAGAGAAATGAAGAGGAAAATAGATATGAAGCTTTGCATCATCCTTTTTGTTCTCCAAAAAATATACAATCTAAAGATTCTGAAAACTTGAAAAAAGAAATTGAGAGCTCTACAGCAAATGCTTATGACTTAGTTCTCAATGGATTGGAGTTAGGAGGTGGCTCTTTACGTATTCATGAAGCGAACTTACAAAGAGAGGTTCTGAAAACGGTAGGACTGACTGATAAAGAGATTGATGAAAAATTTGGATTTTTAATAGAAGCCTTAGAAATGGGTGCTCCTCCTCATGGTGGAATAGCGTTTGGATTGGATCGTATTACCATGCTGATCATTGGTGCAGATTCAATCAGAGAAACCATTGCTTTTCCAAAAAATCAACAAGCAAAATGTCTTCTCACAAATGCACCTTCAAATGTCTCTGAATCACAATTAAAAGAACTAGATATTGAAATAACAATTGATGAATAAGAATATTTATGGATGTTCTAAAAGTTTTTTGTTTAAATAAAATATAAGGAGGCTGTGCTTAATTAAAAATATTTAATGTCAAAATTTGTATTTGTCACCGGAGGAGTAGTTTCTAGCATTGGTAAAGGAATTGTAGCTGCAAGCTTAGGAAGATTATTAAAGTCTAGAGGATATAGTGTTTCAATATTAAAACTAGATCCATATCTAAATGTTGATCCAGGAACAATGAGCCCTTTCCAACATGGAGAAGTATTTGTAACCGAAGATGGGGCTGAAACCGATCTAGATTTAGGTCACTATGAAAGATTTACTGATACTGCAATGACTAGGTTAAATAGTGTGACGACAGGATCTATCTATCAAGCAGTTATCAATAAAGAAAGAAGAGGTAGTTATGACGGTGGAACTGTGCAAGTAATACCTCACATAACAGGAGAAATAAGAGAAAGAATTCATAGAGTAGCGGCCAACAGTAATGCAGATATTATTATTACTGAAATTGGTGGAACAGTTGGTGATATTGAATCTCTACCTTTTTTAGAGGCAATAAGAGAATTCAAAAATGATGTCAATAGGAATGATGTTGCATACATACACGTAACATTACTTCCTTACATCAAAACCTCTGGCGAAATAAAAACTAAACCAACACAACATTCAGTGAAAGAATTAAGATCAATTGGAATTCAGCCAGATTTACTTGTATGCCGAAGTGATAAATCTATCAATGAAGCTCTTAAAAAGAAGCTTAGTGGTTTTTGTGGTGTCAGTATTAACTCTGTAATTGAAGCTTTAGACGCAGACAGTATTTATTCTGTTCCTCTTTCTTTAAAAAAAGAAGGTTTATGCAAAGAAACCCTGAAGTATTTAGACCTTGAAGATAAAAAATGTGATTTGAAAAATTGGGAACAACTAATACACAACCTAAGAAATCCTGGAGCTCCAATCAAAGTTGCTTTAGTAGGTAAATACATTGAACTTGGAGATGCATATTTATCCGTTGTTGAAGCTTTAAGACATGCATGCATTGAACAAAAGGCTTTTTTAGATTTACATTGGGTAAGTGCTGAAATGATAGAAAAAAATTCAGCAGAAACTTACTTAAATGAAGTTGATGCAATTGTCGTACCCGGGGGATTTGGCAATAGAGGAGTCAATGGAAAAATTTCGGCTATAAAATTTGCAAGAGAAAATAAAATTCCCTTTTTAGGTTTGTGCCTTGGTATGCAATGTGCAGTTATAGAATGGGCGAGGAATGTAGCTAATCTTCCAGATGCATCTAGTTCAGAACTAGACCCAAACACTCCCAATCCAGTGATACATTTATTACCAGAACAGGAAGATGTAGTTGATTTAGGTGGGACAATGAGACTTGGAGTTTATCCATGTAGATTGACAAAAAATACAACTGGAAAAAAATTATATGATGAGGATGTTATTTATGAGAGACATCGACATAGATACGAATTTAATAATTACTACAAACAAAGTTTTTTAGATTCTGGATACAAAATTAGTGGTACATCACCAGATGGCAGATTAGTTGAGTTAATTGAGTTAGAAAATCATCCATACTTCTTAGCATGTCAATATCATCCTGAGTTTTTATCACGACCTGGCAAACCTCATCCTTTATTTAAAGGTTTAATAAAAGCCTCTCAAGATAAGTCAACTCAATCAAATTAATATTCTTTATTTTTTTGAATGAAAATGACAAATTTTTTACCCTTAGTCGAACAATTTCATTCATTACAAGGTGAAGGTTATCACGCTGGAAAAAGTGCTTTTTTTATAAGATTAGCCGGATGTAAAGTTGGATGTTCATGGTGCGATACCAAGAATTCATGGGACGAGAACAAACACCCTTCCATATCAATTGAAAAAATAATAGATCGCATAAAAATTGCCAGAGAAAAAGGAGCATCTTTTTGCGTTATTACAGGTGGAGAACCTTTACAACATAACTTGGATAATTTTTGCAAAGCCATAAAAAAAATGACAATGGGAGAAGAACAAAAGTCAATGAAGATTCATATTGAGACAAGTGGAGTTAATTCGATATCAGGAAGCTATGACTGGATTACTTTGTCTCCTAAAAGACACTCACCTCCAAAAAATTATTTTCTAAAAAACTGTAATGAAATCAAAATAATCATAAATGATATAGAGGATATTGAATTTGCTATTCAAATAAAAAAAGAAACTTTAAAACAATATCAACTCTCTAAAAGCGAAGATGGCTTAAAAAAAGAAGATAAAATTTTTTATTTACAGCCAGCATGGAATAATGCGAATGGTTTTTCTCTCGCTATTGATTTCGTAAAAAATAACCCCGATTGGAAATTGAGCCTTCAAACTCACAAATACTTAAAAATTAATTGAAATCATATGAATCTTAAAAATAAATCGATAGTAGTTTTATTATCTGGAGGTTTAGATTCTTCTACAGTTACTGGTATCGCCAAAAAATCCGAAGCTAAAATTTTTGGCCTTTCATTTGATTACGGTCAACGTCATAAAAAAGAGTTAAATTCTGCATCAATAATTGCAAAACACTTTGATATCGAAGAATTTAAAATCATTAAGCTTGACTTATCTTTATGGGGAGGCTCGTCATTAACTGATACTCAAAAAAATATTCCGATAGAAGGAGTACAAACTAATAAAATTCCTAATACTTATGTTCCTGGGAGAAATACTATTTTTATTGCCGTTGCACTAAGTTATGCCGAAGCAATAGATGCTGATTTTATAGGATTAGGAGTTAATGCACTAGACTTTTCTGGCTATCCAGATTGCAGACCTGACTACATTAAAAAATTTCAAGAATTAGCAGATTTAGCCAATAAAAGAGGGAGAGAAAATAATCCAATAAAACTTTGGACACCGCTATTAGATTTAAATAAAGAGGAAATTATTAAATTAGCTTTTGCTAATCATGTCCCTTTAGATAAAACATGGAGTTGTTATTCGGGTAATTCAAAACCATGCGGTAAGTGTGATAGCTGCAGAATTAGAAATGCCGCTTATGAAAAATGGCTTAATAACAATAATAAAAAATGAAAATAAAAAAAATAATTCTAGAAAAATGGATAGATCCTGCACTGATTACGCATCATCTAACAAAAAAATTCGGAGATAAAGGATTAGCTTGGCTAGACAGTGATGGCAAAGAAAATGGGGAATGGTCAATAATAGGAATTAAACCTAAAAAAATAATCCAATCAAGAGATATCCATAACTTAGACAAAACTAATAATCCATTTAACAATTTAAAAAATATTGAAAAAGGATTTTGGATCGGATGGTTAAGTTATGAAGCTGGAGTTTACATAGAACCCAAAAACCCATGGCGAAAATCTAATATGGCAACTTTATGGATTGCATCATATGATCCAATCATTAAATGTAATCTAATAAAAAAAGAAATAATTATCGAAGGCACAAACTCATCTGAACTGATGAATTATAAAAACATAATCAACAATATAAAAAATATTGAAGAAGAAAATATTATTAAAACAAATTTGAATTTTGATTTTTCAAAAATAAATTTGGACGAAATGGCTGAAAAATTTCAGAAAAATATTCTAAAATTGAAAAAATTAATTTCCTTAGGGGATATATTTCAAGCAAACCTAACAACTAAATGCGAAATTGAATCTTCCAAAAACTATAATCCTCTAGATATTTATTTGAAAATAAGAAGGAAATTAAGAGCTCCCTTTGGAGGAATAATAATTAATAACGATAATTATAAAGAGGCTGTATTATCTACCTCGCCAGAAAGATTTATAAAAATAGATAATAAAAATTTTGTAGAATCAAGACCTATCAAAGGAACTAGATCCAGAGATAAGGATTTAAATCAAGACGCACTTAATGCTATCGATTTGATAACGAACGAAAAAGATAGAGCCGAAAATATTATGATTGTTGACCTAATAAGAAATGATTTAAGTAAAGTTTGCGAAACAGGAAGTATTATGGTGCCAGAAATATTAAAACTTGAAAGTTTCTTAAAAGTTCATCATCTAACTTCAGTAATAAGAGGCAAATTAAAAAAAGATAAGAACTGGATTGATTTACTAAAAGCTTGTTGGCCTGGGGGCTCTATAACTGGGGCACCTAAATTAAGATCATGCAAGAGACTTTTTGAATTAGAAGAATGTGAACGCGGACCATACTGTGGCTCATTTTTGAAGCTTGACTGGAATGGAGAGTTTGACAGCAATATACTAATAAGGTCATTTTTAATTAAAGGCAAAAAAATCAATATTTATGCTGGTTGCGGTATAGTTATTGACTCAAACCCTGAAGAGGAAACTAATGAACTAAAGTGGAAACTTTTACCGTTAATTGATTCACTAAAATGATTGAAAAATTAGGCTGGTACAAGGATCAATGGTTAGATATTGATAGAATATTTATTGCTGCTAATAATAGAGGATTAAAATTTGCTGATGGGATATTTGAAACCATTTTGATAAAAGAAAACAAACCTATTCTTTTTGATGAACATCTGAAAAGGTTAGAAAAAAGTAGCAAGATTTTAAATATTAATCTCAAAATAAATAAATTAACTTTGAGACAACTTATTCAGGATGGAATTAGAAAGTTATCGCTTAAAAATGATCAATTTGCTTCAGTAAGAATAAACTATAGTCGAGGAACTAATGAAGGTCGAACACTAAAAATTGGTAGCACTTTAAAGACAAAAGATTTGGATAATATATGGCTTGAGTTCTATAGAATCAAACCAAATTTTAATCCGATAAGCGTTTGCGTTAGTCAAACGGAAAAAATAAATGAATTCAGTCTTATAAGTAAATGCAAAACATTTTCATACAATCAGGCAATACAAGTTTTGACAGAAGCTAATGATAAATCATTTGATGATTCTATCCTTTTGAATACGTCAGGTGAACTTTGTTGTGGAAGTACATTTAATCTTCTAATTAAAAGAAATAATCAATGGATAACTCCTAGAAAAGAGAGCGGCTGTTTAGAGGGAATTATGGTTTCTAAAGCTTTAAAATTGAAAATTGTAAAAGAAGAGTTAATTCCTCCAGAATTTGAAAATGATGACATAATAGTTGCAATTAATAGCTTATCTTGCAGACAAATTAATCAAGTTAATGATTTAAAGCTTAAACCTAAATTCGATCCAATTTACTTTTGGGATTTATTATATAGTTGAACTTTATTAATATCTGGTAAATAGACATCAGATACTTTAGTTATATTGTTATTAACCTTAAATTCAACAATTTTTCCAATAATGATAATTGATGGAGCTAAAAATTCTTTATCTTTGATTTTATCTGGAAGATTATCTAATTTCTCTATCAAACATTTTTGATTTTTTAAAGTAGCTTCTTGAATAACAGCGCATTTAGTATTCTTATCTAAACCACCTAGAATTAATTCTTCCACAATAAATTCAATATTTTTTATACCCATAAAAATTACTAAGCTATCTGATGATTTAGCTAAATCTCTCCAGTTCACTGTCTTTTTTTCCTTATCTACACGCTCATGTCCAGTGACGAAAGTTACGGAACTCGCAGCATCTCTATGGGTTAGTGGAATACCAAAATATGTGGGGGCAGCTATCCCAGAAGTAATACCAGGAACGATTTCAACTGAAATTCCATTTTTTTCTAAAATCGATACCTCTTCACCACCTCTAGAAAAAACGAATGGATCTCCCCCTTTAAGCCTTACAACATTTTTGCCTTCTTTTGCTAATTTCAAAATAAGAGCATTAGTTTCAGCCTGAGGAACAGAACACTTTCCAGCTCTTTTGCCTACATGATAAATTTCTGTATTTTTTCCTGCCTCTCGTGTTATTTCATCCGGGATTAAAGCATCATGAACTAATGCGTCACAATTTTTTATTAGGCGTAAAGCTTTAAGAGTTAAAAGTTCAGGATCACCAGGACCTGCTCCAACTAAATAAACAATGCCGGGCACAATAATCTCCATTAACAAGTATGGTAGTAGAAGTTAATCGGAATGAAGTTAAATATTGTGAAAGAAAGTTTATTAAAACCAAATAAAAAATTTACTCTCCTAAGTGCGTTTATCACTCTTCTTAATGATCGTTTAAGTGAAAGTATACTGTTACCCATATTACCCTCTTTTGTTTTACTTTTTGACTCTAAAGCAAGTACGTATGGTTTATTATCATGCACTTACCAATTAGCTCAATTTACAGCTTCTCCTTTTATAGGACTTATGAGTGATAGGTACGGCAGAAGGCCTGTAACTCTTTTTTGTATTACTGGTTCAGTAATAGGAATATCAATATTATCTTTTACGGTTCTTTTTAATTGGTCAAATTCAATAGCCTCTATCCCATTATTTTTGTTATTTTTGGCGAGACTAATTGACGGCTTAAGTGGAGGGACTGCAGCAACTGCAACAACAATTCTTGCAGATATTTCAAGCCCTGAAAAAAGAGCAAAAACATTTGGTCTTATTGGTGTAGCTTTTGGTTTAAGTTTTTTCTTAGGTAATATTTTCGTCGTAATTTTTGCAAAAAATACAAATAATAATTTTATTATTCCTGTTTTGATAGCCTCAATCATTCCGATAATAAATTTCCTCCTTGTATTTTTTTACTTACCAGAAACCAAGCCGAATAGTGACTCAAATAAATCAAAAACTAGTTTAAAAAACCCTTTAAAAAACCTATTTACAGTTTTCAAAGAAGAAAAGATTAAAAAATTATCATTAGCTTTTTTTATTTACTTTATTGCTTTTACTGGATTGACCAATATCCTTATATTTTTCCTTCAAGAATCTTTAAACTGGACGACCAAAGCATCAAGTGGAACTCTTGTTGTAGTAGGAATCATTGCAATTATCGTTCAAGGAGGACTAATTGGGCCTCTTGTAAAGCAATTTGGCGAAATGCGATTAACACTTATCGGATCAGGCTTCATTCTTGTGGCATGTGGTCTTTTGATAACTGCTCCAAAAGAAAATGCGACAATTAATATTTATTCAGCTGTATCATTTTTAGCCGTTGGGGCAGGGTTAATTACGCCTACCTTAAGAGCACTAATATCAAAGAAATTAGAAGTTGATAAACAAGGATCAATTTTAAGTAATCTTCAAGGTCTACAGAGTCTTGGAGGAGTTTTAGGAATTGCAATGGCAGGAAGGGTTTATGATAGTTTTGGTCCCAAATCACCTTTTATAGCTGGTTCCGTTATCTTACTTTTCATGATATACCTTATTGCAGAGGGTAAAAGTAATAATTCTTTTAACAATCAAAAATCAAAAGTATTTTAATGAAAAGCCAGGCTGATGTTTTTATTAATAGAGAATTAAGTTGGATTGAATTCAATAAAAGAGTACTCCTAACTGGTATGGAAAAGGATTACAAAATCCTAGATAAAGTAAAATTTTGTTCAATTTTTAGTAATAATCTAGATGAATTTTTTATGGTAAGGGTAGCTTCATTAAAAGCTCAAGTTGAAGCAGGAATTACAAAAAAAAGCATCGACGGACTCACTCCTAAAGAGCAACTAACAAAAATCAATACAGAAGTAAAAAAATTAACAACTCTTCAAGAAAACTATGTAAATAATGAATTAAATAATGAATTAAAAAAACAAGGTGTAATTTTAAAAAGATATGAGGAACTGAGTGAAAATCAAAAAAATTGGTGTAATATCTTCTTTACTTCATCTATTTTTCCTTTATTAACTCCATTAGTTGTTGATCCAGCACATCCATTCCCATTTATAAGTAATTTAAGTCTAAACTTAGCAGCTTTAATAAAGGATGAGGACAATTCTAAAAATCAGTTTGTCAGAGTCAAAATACCAACAAAAAATATAAATAGATTTATACAAATTCCCAATGAAATTATTCAAGATAGTGATACAAGTCTTCACGTTTTCATAAGTGTTGAAGATTTAATTGGCAATAATATAAATACTTTATTTAACGGAATGGAATGTATAAGTTACTCTTTTTTTAGAGTGACAAGAGATGCAGATTTAGAATTAAAAGAACTTGAAGCTGATGATCTTCTTTTAGCAGTTGAACAAAGTTTGCAAAAGAGAAGATTAGGTGGAGACGTAGTTAGATTAGAAGTTGCATCAGACATACCTGAAAATATTCTAAATTTACTAATTGGCAGCATCTCAATTCAAGAAGAATATATATACTTTTGCAAAAGTCTTTTAGGCCTTGACGATTTAAATCATCTGACAAAAATTAATAGAGATAATTTAAAAGAAAATCTGCTAATTGGGAAAACTCACCCACAATTAAAAAATTTAGATTTGTCTTCAAACAAAAACCTCAATTCTATTTTTAAGATACTTAGGAAAAAAAATATTCTTCTTCATCATCCATACCACTTATTTAAAACTTCAGTGGAAGAATTTATTAACAGAGCAGCCGATGATCCACTTGTAGTGGCTATAAAAATTACTTTATATCGAGTTTCCAAGGATTCTCCTATCATCGCAGCCTTAATGAGAGCTGCCGAGAATGGAAAAGAAGTGATGACTCTTGTTGAACTAAAAGCAAGATTTGATGAAGATAATAATATTCAATGGGCAAAACAACTTGAACAAGCTGGCGTTCATGTTGTTTATGGAATTATAGGATTTAAAACCCATACAAAAATAGCTTTAATAGTTAGAAAAGAAAAAAGACGATTAAGAAATTATTTTCATATTGGAACTGGAAATTATAACTCAAATACTTCAAGGTTTTATACGGATTTAGGATTACTTTCAACGGATCCTGATATTGCATCAGATTTACTTGAGTTATTTAATTACTTATCAGGTTTTTCTAAACAAAAAAGTTATCAAAAGTTATTAGTTTCTCCCTCATCAATGAGAGACAAATTTATTTTTCTCATAAAGAGAGAAATTAAAAATGCAGTGGAGGGTAAAAAAGCTGAAATAATTGCAAAAATGAATTCTTTAGTAGACCCAGAAATAATTAAACTTCTTTATTTAGCATCTGAAGCAGGTGTAAAAATTAATCTTATAGTAAGAGGTATTTGTTGCTTATATCCTCAAAGAAAAAATTTAAGTGAAAATATTAAAGTCATTAGCATTATTGGGCATTTTCTTGAACACTCAAGAATTTTTTGGTTTTGTAATAACGATGATAATGAAGTTTTTATTGGGAGTGCAGATTGGATGAGAAGAAATCTTGATAGAAGGATAGAGGCTATTGCACCAATAGAAGATTCAGAATTAAAATCTCAACTGAAAGATCTTTTGCAAACATATATTAAGGATAATTACTTTTCTTGGATAATGAAAGAAGATGGTTCTTATACAAAATATGCATTAGATTCTATGGATAATCGTTCACAAACTGATCTCATAGAAAAATCAAAAGAATATTGATTTTTATAACATTAAACAAAATACTTAATATTTTAAAATTTTTTTTATTTTTGCAAAAACCTTTAATATCAATGGATTTGAAGAAATTAGGGTAAAAAAATCTTTTTTTGTCTTTAAAGTTTCAAAGTAAAAGTAGTTTTTATTTCAATTTCAGTGCTAGCTTTTTAAAAAATCCACTATTTAGGAGGCCAGGGTGATGGGGATCCCTCTGGAATCTGCAAAGAGCTCTTCAGATAATTTTTCTGATGAGCCAAGATTACCAAACACTGCGGGAAAGTCTCGCAAAACAAAATCAAGTCTAACTTCAAAACAAAGTCAAAAAAGATCTGGAAGACTTGCTTCAGATTCTATTGGCTATTACTTAAGTAGCATTGGTAGAGTACCTCTTTTAACTCCAGCAGAGGAAATAGAGTTAGCGCATCATGTTCAGAACATGAAAAAATTGCTACAAACTCCCGAAACTGATCGATCGCAACGCGATCTTTATCAAATTAAAATCGGAAAAAGAGCCAGGGATAGAATGATGGCCGCTAATCTTAGACTAGTAGTCTCAGTTGCAAAAAAGTATCAGAATCAAGGACTTGAATTACTAGATCTTGTCCAAGAAGGAGCTATTGGCTTAGAAAGAGCTGTAGATAAATTTGATCCTGCCATGGGATATAAGTTTTCAACTTATGCCTATTGGTGGATTAGACAAGGAATGACAAGGGCTATTGATAACAGTGCAAGAACAATTCGTTTGCCTATTCATATAAGTGAAAAACTATCAAAAATGCGACGAGTATCTCGTGAGTTATCGCACAAATTTGGGAGACAACCTACCAGATTAGAAATGGCAACAGAAATGGGGATAGAGCAAAAAGATTTAGAAGATTTAATTTCTCAAAGTGCCCCTTGCGCCTCTCTCGATGCCCATGCAAGAGGAGAAGAAGACAGAAGCACTCTTGGTGAACTTATACCCGATCCAAATTGTGAAGAACCTATGGAAGGGATGGATAGAACTATTCAAAAAGAGCATTTAGGTTCGTGGCTGTCACAGTTAAATGAAAGAGAACAAAAAATCATGAAGCTAAGATTTGGGCTAGATGGTGCAGAACCATTAACTCTCGCAGAAATAGGAAGACAAATTAATGTTTCACGAGAAAGAGTAAGACAATTAGAAGCTAAAGCAATATTAAAACTTAGAGTAATGACAACCCATCAAAAAGCAGCTTAATCAAATTGATAAAATTTGCGATAATTTTATTATATTTATTTTCAATTTTTTTAATATCAATAGTTTTTAGAAAATTTAATGAGGATAGCAAAGAAATTGTCAGAAAAATAATACATATTGGAATAGGACCATTAATACCGATTGCACAATTTTTAAAAATTGATCAGAATTCTGCTCTAATTTTTACAGGAATTGTTTCATTATTGGTTCTAATTAACTACACATATAAATTATTTCCAACAATTGAAGATGTTGAGAGAAAAAGTTATGGAACAATATTTTATTGTCTTAGTCTATTTATTTTAATTTGGCTTTTCTGGGATAAAGATCCATATGCTTTAACTGCTGGATTTTTTATAATGACTTTTGGGGATGGGTTAGCTGGTTTAATAGGTAAAAGCTTTAACTCAAATAGTTGGGTTATTTTTAAACAAAAAAAATCATTGTTTGGTACTTTGACAATGTTTTTAGCAAGCTTTATAGTAATTTGCTCAACGGGATACGCTCAACAAAATAGTTTTCACTTAAATTATTTTGCAGTAGCATTTTTGGCCACTGTTCTAGAACAATTTAGTGTTTTAGGAGTAGATAACTTAATTGTTCCTATCTCATCAGCATTATGTTTTAATTTTTTTATAGCTAACTAAATGAACTATACAAAATAGCAAGCAGTTCTTTTGTTGTTTCGATGTCTATGCATGCATCTGTAATACTTCTTCCAAACTCAAGATCCTCCTTTTTTAAAAGTTTTTGATTCCCTTCCTTCAAATGACTTTCAAGCATTACACCTAAAATATTTTTTTCACCATTACTTATTTGTGAAGCTATATTTTCTAACACTTCAGACTGCTTTCGAAAGTCTTTGTTAGAATTTCCATGACTACAGTCAATCATCACTTTATGAGGAAGATTAGATTGCTTTAATTCAGCTGAAATTCTTTTAACATGATTACTTTCAAAATTTGGGCCTTTTGAACCACCTCTTAAAACTATATGTCCATCTGGATTGCCTGTAGTATTAACAATAGAAGCCATTCCATTTTCATTTACACCTAAGAAATGATGCGACTTTGAAGCTGACTGCATTGCATTTATTGCAGTAGTAAAAGAACCATCAGTTCCATTTTTAAAGCCTATAGGCATTGATAATCCTGATGCCATTTCCCTATGAGTCTGACTTTCAGTAGTTCTCGCACCTATGGCTGTCCAACTTATCAAATCGGCAATATATTGAGGAACAATTGGATCAAGCAATTCTGTGGCAGAAGGTATTCCACGATTTGCTAGATATGCAAGCAAACTTCTTGCTCTTCTTAAACCAGTATTAATATCATAAGAATTATCTAGATGAGGATCATTAATAAGTCCCTTCCAACCAATAGTTGTTCTTGGCTTCTCAAAATATACTCTCATGATTATTTCTAATTTATCATTATAAATTTCTCGAAAGTTTTGAATATATTTTGAATATTCCTTTGCAGCATCTATATCATGAATTGAACATGGACCAACAATCACTAAAAGCTTCTGATCATTATGATGCAAAATATTTTGTATCGATCTTCTTGTTTTAGATACTGTATTAGCAGAGGTGTAATCTAAAGGTATATCATTATGTAATCTGCTTGGAGGTATTAATGGACGTGTCTCGACAACATGTAGATCTGAAGTCTTTTCTAAAGCTGAATTATTGGATGATGTCGACATTGATTAATTAAGAAGTTTGAATATTTAAAAAAGCATTTATGAATACTCTCCTTTTCAATATTAAAAATAACAATAGATTAGGCATTAAACCTTACTAATGAAGAATTTGGAAACATTGCTCAAAGATTATGAAGATCATGTAGCTGAAAGAGCTGCCAAAGGTATACCTCCTTTACCTTTAAGTGCTGAGCAAACAAATTGTGTTACAAAATTATTGGAACAAGATAGTACTTATGATTCATCTTATTTACTTGATTTACTCATAAATAGAGTACCACCAGGAGTTGATGAGGCTGCTTACGTAAAAGCAAGCTGGCTTACAGCTATTGTTAATTCCGAAAAATATTGCAAATTAATAAACCCTGAAAAAGCAATTGAATTACTAGGAACAATGATAGGCGGATATAACGTAAATTCTTTGGTTGAGATAATTAAAGGAGAAAATAGTTTACTTGCTAAAAAAGCGGCAGAAGTTTTAAAAAATATTATTCTTGTTTACGACTCAGCTAATGAAATTTATGAATTATCTGAAAATAATATTTATGCAAAAGAGGTTGTAAATAGTTGGGCAAATGCAGAATGGTTCAAAAAGAAAAAAATTCTAGAGAAAGAGATTACTTGTTTAGTATTCAAAGTTGATGGGGAGACAAATACAGACGACTTATCTCCAGCTGTACATGCAACAACACGCCCGGATATTCCGATGCACGCATTGGCTATGTTGGAATTTAAAAAACCAGATGGACTAAATATTCTTGATAATTTGAAAAAACAAAATTTACCAGTCGCTTATGTTGGAGATGTTGTTGGAACAGGGAGTTCTAGAAAATCTGCTATAAATTCACTCATTTGGCACATAGGCGAAGATATCGCTTTTGTTCCAAACAAAAAAACAGGTGGAATAATAATTGGTAGCAAAATAGCTCCTATTTTCTTTAATACTGCACAAGATTCAGGAGCTTTACCTATAGAAGCTGACGTATCTCATATGAAAACAGGAGATGTTATTAAAATATATCCTTATGAAGGCATTATTAAAAAAATTGAAAAAGGTTCAAATACTGAAGAAGTAATAAGCAAATTCAACTTGTATCCATCAACTCTTACTGATGAAATTCAAGCCGGAGGCAGAATTAATCTTATGATTGGGAGGTCTCTTACGGACAAAATTAGAAACAAATTAGATTATCAACCGAGTGAAATATTCATCCGACCATACAATCCAACGGAAAGTAATTATGGGTTTACTCAAGCTCAAAAAATTGTAGGAAAAGCATGCGGTTTAGATGGAGTAAGGCCAGGAATGACCTGTGAACCAATTATGACTACAGTTGGCAGTCAAGACACTACTGGACCAATGACTAGAGATGAACTAAAAGAACTCGCTTGTTTAGGATTTACTGCAGATTTAGTGATGCAAAGTTTTTGCCATACAGCTGCTTATCCTAAACCAGTAGATCTAGTTACCCATAAAGAATTACCTGATTTTATATCTCAAAGAGGTGGAGTAGCTCTTAAACCGGGAGACGGCATAATTCATAGCTGGCTTAACAGAATGCTTCTCCCTGATACTGTTGGCACAGGTGGAGATAGTCATACAAGATTCCCTCTTGGCATTTCATTTCCTGGAGGCTCGGGCATTGTTGCTTTTGCAGCTGCAATAGGATCAATGCCATTAAATATGCCGGAATCAGTGCTGGTTAAATTTAAGGGAGAATTATTACCAGGAATTACTCTTAGAGATTTAGTAAATGCAATCCCTCTCTTCGCAATTAAAAAAGGACTCTTAACTGTTGAGAAAACAAATAAAAAAAATATATTTAATGGGAAAATTATGGAAATTGAGGGATTACCTAATCTAAAACTTGAACAAGCTTTTGAACTCACTGATGCTACTGCAGAACGCTCTTGCGCGGGTAGCACCATACTTTTATCCCAAGAAACTGTTCAAGAATATTTAAGAAGTAATATTTGCCTTCTAGAAAAAATGATTGAGAGCAATTATGAAGACTCAAAATCGATTTCAAGAAGAATAAATGATATGAAAAATTGGTTAAAAAAACCATCATTAATTCAACCAGATACAAACGCTCAATATGAAGAAATTATTGAAATTGATTTAGCAAAAGTAACACAACCTATAGTTGCTTGCCCTAACGATCCAGATAACGTAAAGGAAATCACAGATGTTGCTAATACAAATATTGACGAAGTTTTTATAGGTTCTTGCATGACAAATATTGGTCATTACAGAGCAGCTGCAAAAGTTCTTGAAGGTATTCAAAATTTAAAAGCTAAATTATGGATTTGTCCACCTACAAAAATGGATGAAGAAACTCTTAAAGCTGAAGGTTACTATAATATCTTTGAAAGTTGTGGTGCGAGATTAGAGTTGCCAGGCTGTTCTTTATGTATGGGAAATCAAGCCAGAGTAGATGAAGGATCTGTAGTATTTTCTACTAGTACAAGAAATTTTGACAATAGACTTGGGAAAAATGCCCAAGTATTTTTAGGAAGTGCTGAATTAGCAGCAGTTTGCGCACTTCTTGGAAAAATCCCAGAAGTAGAAGAATATCAGGATATTACTAAAAATAAAATTAATCCATATTCAGATGAACTTTATCGTTATCTTCAATTTGATGAAATACACGATTTCAGTTTGTCAAAGTGATCATGGATTATGCCAAACCTTATAAAAGAAAATATTCAAAAAACCAGTAATAATTCTTCTCGTAGCATCAAAAAACTATTAAGACAAAGATCTCTCGTCGTTGCATTTTCGCTTTTATTAACAGGCTTAGGAGCTTCAATTACAAGCATATTTTTTAAAACTGGAATCTACTTTATAAATAATTGGAGATTAGCACTTTTAGACCAATTCCCATCTATTGGAGTATTACCAATTTTTGGAGCTGTAGGAGGAGCAATTGCTGGATATTTGATCAAAAATTTTGCACCTGCAGCAAAGGGTTCAGGCGTGAGTCAAATCATGGGTTTCTTAAGGCATAAAAAAGTGCCAATGAATATAAAAGTAGGATTAGTAAAACTCATATCAGGCATTATAGCTATTGGTAGTGGATTCCCTTTAGGTCCAGAGGGTCCATCAGTTCAAATGGGAGGATCAGTTGCTTGGCAAATGGCCAAATGGCTCAAAGCTCCTACAGCTTTTAGAAGAGTAATAGTAGCAGCAGGTGGTGGAGCTGGAATTGCTGCAGTATTTAGCGCTCCATTAGGAGGGTTTGTTTATGCAATAGAAGAGTTATTAAATTCTGCTAGACCAGTAATTTTGCTATTAGTAGTAATTACAACTTTCATTGCAGATTCATCTGCTGATATTATTCAAGCCTTGGGTTTAGATCCTAAAGCAGGAGGCTTTGATTTTAACCTCGGATTTTTGATTCAAAAAGAATATGACCCATCAGTTTTTTTCTTACCTATAGATTTTATTTATTTAGTTTTACTAGGAATAATTATTGGAATCTTTGCAGAATTGTACAGCAGATATGTTTTGCTAATGCAAAGTCTTGGGAAAAAGTGGTATAAAAATAAATTTGTCTTAAAGATGAGTATCTGTGGACTTATTTTAGGAACTATCTATTCTTTTTTACCCAGTACATTTCATAATTTAGATCAATTACAGAAAATAATAGCTGAGCAAAATACAAGTATTGGAATTGCTTTGTTAGCAGTTTTAGTATTATTTATCACGACAGGTTTAGCTGCAGCTTCTGGAGCTCCTGGAGGATTGTTCTATCCAATGCTTACTTTAGGAGGGTCAATCGGACTAATAATGGGAAGCTGGATAGAAATTGCGACAGGACATGCACCTAGCACATACATTTTTGCGGGAATGGGAGCTTTCGTAGCAGGATGTTCGCGAACCCCAATTACAGCTATGTTTTTAGCTTTTGCCTTGACAAAAAATTTACTAATAATGAAACCTGTCTTAATCAGCTGCATTGCAAGTTTCTTGATAGCAAGAGCTTTTAATGAAGAATCAATTTATGAAAGACAAATACAAATAGAATTAGAAGACTAGGAAATTATTTTCAATCAAAAACAGCAGTTTTGCTGTTATAAACAATTACTTGATGATTTAGATGTAATCTGACAGCTCTTGCTAGAGCAATTCTTTCAATATCTCTTCCTTTTCTAATCAAATCATCAACTTCATCCCTATGACTTACATTAACTGTGCATTGCTCTATTATGGGACCTTCATCAAGATCTTCAGTAACATAGTGAGCTGTAGCACCTATTAATTTAACTCCTCTCTTCCATGCTCGATGATATGGTTGCGCGCCTTTAAATGCAGGTAAGAAAGAATGATGAATATTTATTATTGAAGAAAACTTTTTTAAAAAAGAGTCACTCAAAATTTGCATATATTTCGCTAATACAACAAGATCAATTTCATATTCTCTTAGTAAATTTAAAAATTGATCTTCAACGGCAGATTTATCAATATTTAAGGTATCAATATGTACAAATTTTGCATTAAAGTCATTCGCAATATTTGCTAGATCAGAATGATTTGAAATTATCAATGGTACTTTCATTTTGAGTTCACCATTTCTTACTCGCCAAAGTAAATCAATCAAACAATGATTTTGTTTACTCACGAAAATAGCAATATTTGGTATTTCATCAGAATAATTTACATAAAATTTTCCATTTACTTGATCTGAAATTTTTTCAAATTCTGTATAAATTTCATTCCTATTAAAAGATGGATTATTACTATTCCATTCAATTCGACTAAGAAACAAACCTGCATCTTGATCTGTATGGTGATCAGAATGTTTTATATTTCCACCGTAATTTGAAATCCAACTTGTAAGTAAACTAACAAGGCCAGGACGATCAGGACAAACAATTTTTAATATAATTGAGGGATGTTCCAAAAAATCTTTAACTATTAAGTCAAATAAGCAAGTATTTCTAATATATCAATGAAAAGCTTAAAAGAAAATTTTCAGAGAGCACATATAGTTATTATTGGATCGGGAATTATTGGAAAATTTAACGCCTTAGAACTATCAGAATTAGGTTTTCAAATAACAATTATAGATCCAGCTAAACTCCAAAATAGTAGCAATGCAGCTTTAGGCTTACTAATGGGTAATATGTATCAAAAAAGGCGAGGTAGAAGTTGGGATCTGAGGAAACAAAGCATTGAATTATGGCCTCAATGGATTAAATTCCTCCATAAATTTAATAATGAATTAAATATCGAAAAACCATTAATGCAACTTACTACGAATGAAGAAAAGTTTAAAAAATTAGAAAAATTTATTTATGAAAATAATGATATTAACTTAAAAATTTTAGAAAAAGACTCAATACTTATAAAAAATATAAATAAGGCCTTCCAAACAAGAAATATAAAAGGAATGATTTCCTTCAAAGATGGAAGAATAAATGCCACGTCGTTACTTAACACATTAGATAAATGTCTAAAACATAAAAAAATAAATTTTTTAGAAGAAGAAATAATAAAAATCAGAAAATCAAACAATCACTGGATTTCTACAACAAAAAATAATGAAGACATCAAATCAGACATGATTATTTTGTGTAATTCTCTTAAAGCACTTGATTTAATAAGAAACCTATCTCACAACATCAAATTAAAACCTGTTTTAGGTCAAGCTATAGAAGTTGATATAAACGATGCAGAAGTTGATTTATTTTCGCTGCCAAAACAATTCAGTATAAATGGTAAAAACATAATTAGAAAATCAAAAAATAAGCTAATTATTGGTTCAACGGACGAATATAGTACTATGCCAGAAGAAAATCCTTTCGAAAAACTCACAAATTTTCTCGATAAAAAACCATCATGGCTTATTAAAGGAAAAATTTCTAAAAAATGGTATGGAATTAGATCAAGGCCTGATGGAGAATCTTCACCAATAATGAGAAAAATAGAAAACGGACTGATTATTTGTACAGGTTTTTATAAAAATGGCATTTTACTTGCTCCTGCTTGTTCTAAATGGGTTGCTAATGAAATTAAAAATTACCTCGCCTAATCTTTTGTTTCAGTAAAGTCTGCATCAATTACATCATCTCCACCTTTTTCGTTTGAATCATTCTGATCAGGACCGCCCGCTGAGCCAGGTGATGGTGGCTGATTGCCGGGTTGCTGATAAACAGATGAACCAACTGCATAAAGTTCTTGCTGAAGTTCTTCAAGGAGTTTTTTCATTGATTCATAATCTTCTTTAGAAGTTGCTTCTTTTAAAGCATTACTTTTTTCTTCAACTTTAGACTTTGCTGCAGCATCAATTTTGTCTCCCAGCTCAGCAAGTTGCTTTTCTGTCTGATACACAAGTGTTTCAGCTTGATTTTTTAAATCAATTTTTTCTCTTTTTTCTTTATCTGCAGATGCATTTGATTCAGCATCCTTTACCATTTTTTCTACTTCATTGTCAGATAGAGTAGAAGCACCAGTGATAGAAATACTTTGTTCTTTACCACTTCCTTTATCTTTAGCAGTAACACTAAGAATACCATTTGCATCAATATCAAATGTGACTTCAATTTGCGGCACACCTCTTGGTGCTGAAGGGATACCATCCAATCTAAAAGTTCCTAAACTTTTATTATCAGAAGCCATTTCTCTTTCACCCTGTAAAACATGTATTTCTACATTTGTTTGCCCGTCTACAGCAGTTGAATATGTTTCAGATTTCTTAGTAGGAACTGTAGTATTTCGATTTATCATTTTTGTCATTACTCCCCCTAAAGTCTCTACACCTAAAGAAAGTGGAGTAACGTCAAGCAACAATATATCTTTAACCTCCCCTGCTAATACTCCTCCCTGAATTGCTGCTCCAACAGCTACTACCTCATCAGGATTAACAGTTTGATTTGGTTCTTTACCTATTATTTTTTTAACTAAATCTAAAACAGCAGGTATTCTAGATGAGCCTCCCACCATTACGACCTCATCAATTTCACTAGTAGAAATTTTTGCATCACTTATAGCTCTCTCTACTGGGGTCTTGCACCTATCAATTAAAGAAGCTGCCAGTTCCTCGAACTTTGCTCGAGTTAGGTTCAAATCTAAATGTTTAGGACCTTCAGGCGTCGCTGTGATAAAAGGTAAATTTATTTCACTTTGTGTGGCATTTGAAAGTTCAATTTTTGCTTTTTCTGCTGCTTCAGTCAGTCTTTGTAAAGCTTGCTTATCTTGTCTGAGATCAATTCCCTCATTTGATTTAAAAGTACTTGCTAAATGATCTACGATACACCTATCAAAATCATCGCCACCAAGATGGGTATCTCCAGATGTAGAAAGTACTTCAGTTACTCCATCGCCAGCTTCAATAACTGAAACGTCAAAGGTTCCTCCACCTAAATCAAAAACAAGAATTTTTTCATTTTCCTTATCCAAACCATATGCTAAAGCTGCAGCAGTAGGCTCATTGACAATTCTGAGAACTTCTAAACCTGCAATCTTTCCTGCGTCTTTTGTAGCCTGTCTTTGAGAGTCATTAAAATAAGCTGGAACTGTAATTACAGCCTGTGTAACTTTTTCACCAAGGTATTTACCTGCATCATCTGCTAACTTTCTTAAAACTTGAGAACTTACTTCTTCAGGAGAAAATTGCTTGTCCAAGATAGGACACTTTAATTTGACACTAGAACCAGATTTTTCAACAGAATAACTAACTTCTTTAGATTCTTCATTAACTTCATCAACTCTTCTACCAACAAAACGCTTTGCAGAATAAAAAGTATTTTCAGGATTCATAACAGCTTGTCTCTTTGCAATTTGTCCAACAAGCTGATCTTGATTTTTTGTATATGCAACAACTGATGGAGTAGTTCTGAAACCCTCAGCATTTGCTATTACAGTGGGTTTACCACCTTCCATTACAGCGACACAACTATTAGTTGTTCCTAAATCGATTCCTACAACCTTACCCATGGGTAAATTCTTATATTTGATATTCTCCATAATCGGTCATCGGCGTCGTTATTGTTACTCAAAGACGGGGTGTGGTTCCCGAACAGATTGTTATTTTTTAAGAAAAAATTTCTAAACATGATTTCAAGTAAGACATCTTTTATTGCATTAATAGGCAATCCAGTAAGCCATTCCTTGTCACCGATTATGCAAAATGCTGCCCTTCAATATTTAGGCCTAGATTTAATTTATATTGCTATACCTTGCAAAGATGAAGATCTAGAATTAGTACTGAATTCTTTGAAAAAAATTAACTGCAAAGGTTTAAATATCACAATTCCCTATAAAGAAAAAGTATTTAACCTTTGTAGTGAAATTTCCCCTATTGCTAACAAACTGAAAGCAATTAATACCCTAAAATTAAGCCCTGAAAAGGAATGGAGCGCAACTAATACAGATGTAGAAGGATTTATTTATCCGTTAAAAACATTAAACTTAACAAAAAAGCAATCGATTGTTCTTGGCTCCGGTGGTGCAGCACGATCTGTTATTCAAGGGTTGATAAATTTAAATCTTTCAAGAATTTCAGTAGTATCACGTAACAAATCATCACTAGATGAATTAATTAAAAATTTTGAAAATCAAATTGAAATTCAGGGTTTTTTAAATAATGATAATCAAGCTCAAAATCTAATTGAAGAATCAGATTTAGTTGTAAATACAACCCCGGTAGGAATGAAAACAGCTAAAGATGAAATAAATATATTGCCATATGGGGAATCTTTTTGGAGATCTCTTAAATCAAAAACAATTGTTTATGATTTAATCTACAATCCTGCTCCAACTCATCTATTGAAATTTAGTGCCAACAAAGGATGCATGACCATTGATGGTTTACAAATGCTTGTTGCTCAAGGATTGAAATCATTATCATTTTGGACAAATGGTTTAGAAGTACCTTTTCATATTATGAATGACGCACTCAAAAATTATCTTTAAAATGATGCTAATTTTCAAGGAACTGCACATCATGATGTATCGTAAAAGATGAACAGACGCTCATCACATCAAAATTATGAGCCAAAGACCTTGTCTGAGACTATGAACGATCAACAATCTTATTACGAAACCATGTACATCCTCCGCCCAGATATAGCGGAAGATGAAGTAACTAACCACATTGATAAATATAATAAGCTTTTAGAAGAATTTGGCGGTACTATCCTCGATAGTCAAATGAGGGGTAAGAGGAGATTAGCCTATCAAATTTCAAAACATAGAGAAGGTATTTACGTCCAACTAAGTCATCAAGGAGATGGACAACATATTTTCAAAATTGAAAAAGCAATGAGACTAAGTGAAGATGTTATAAGGTATATGACCGTTAAACAAGAAGGACCTTTGCCAACCCCAAGACCTTCTGCTAAGAGCTCAACTCAAGCAGATAATAAAGAGAATCCAGAAACTAAAGTTGAATCTAAGGAAAAACAATCAGTTGCAAGCCCAGAAACTTCAACTTCGGGAAAAGATGATACTCAAACAAAAGAAAATGGAGAATCTTAAATATTAATCTTTTGCTTTTGAATTTAATTCAGCCCATATTTTATTAGACATACCCCACATATAAATAAACCCCTCTGCTAAAGAATGATTAAAAACATCGTCTTTGCTATAAGTTGCCAAATCTTCCCTATAAAGAGAATTATTTTCCGACATTCTCCCTATTACTATTGCATTCCCCTTATGAAGTCTAATCTTTACTCTTCCATTAACTGAAGTTTGAGTCGAGGCAATAAATGCATCTAAACTATCTTTAAGAGGTCCGAACCAAAAACCTTGATAGACTAATTGACTCCATTTTTTTTCCACAATTCCTTTAAAGTCCACAACATCTGGGTTTAATGTAATGCTCTCTAATTCTTTGTGAGCTTTGATTAAAAGTAAGAGGCCAGGTGTTTCGTAAATCTCTCTACTTTTAATTCCTACTACTCGATCTTCAATCATATCTATTCTTCCAAAACCATGCTCACCGGCAAGATCATTAGCTTTTTGAATAATCTCAACAGGAGTTAAAAATTCATCATTAACTGCAACTGGAAACCCATTTTTAAAAACAATTTCTATATCTTGAGAGAAATCAGGTGAATTATCTATTGATGAAGTAATTGCAAAAATATCTTCAGGTGCTTCTTGCATTGGATCTTCTAATATGCCCGCTTCAATACTCCTACCAAGTAAGTTAACGTCTATTGAATATGGTGATTTTTTTGATACTGGTGCAGGAATACCAAATTTTTCTCCATACACTATTGCCTCCTCCCTACTCATATTCCACTCCCTTGCAGGAGTAATTATTTTCAAATCAGGTCCTAAAGCATTAATTGCTAAATCAAATCGAACTTGATCATTCCCTTTACCAGTACAACCATGAGCTACCGCATCGGCATTAATCTCTCGGGCAATATTTACGAGATTTTCAGCTATTAAAGGCCTAGCAAGAGCTGTAGATAATGGATATTTATCTAGATATAATGCGTTTGCTCTAATAGCTGGAAAAGCGTAATTCTCAACAAAACTATTAACTAAATTACCTATGATTGATTTAGATGCACCAGAATTTAAAGCTTTTTGCCTAATAAGATCTAAATCCTCGCCTTGTCCAAGATCTGCCACAAAAGTAATGACTTCTGAAATTCCATATTCATTCTTCAAATATGGAATACAAACACTCGTATCTACGCCACCAGAATACGCCAGTACAATTTTTTTTACTTGCTGCATTTATATTTGCTCCATAAATTTCAATTTTTTGATGTAATTAAGAATTTGAAAGCTTATTAATAACTAATATTATTGTAACTAAAAGAGCTGGACCAAAAACTAGTAATAAGAGAAGAAAGTTATTAATTATTAAAACATTAGGATTCAAGTATCCAATAAATTTAAACAATCCAGACAGCAACAATGAAATTAGCCATATAAAAAAGAATTTTAAATTTCCTTTATCAAACAAAGTTTTTCGTAAGCATCATTATGTATTATCTTATATATAGAACACAACGTTTAATGGACTCAAATAAACTAAAACTTAGATTAGACGATATTTCTGAAGTCAATCCGGCTTTAACTTGCTACCACAGAGATGATCCAGCTCCTGTTTTGCCATTAAGAGATGAACCTGATCTACTTTCTTGGCTTGAAAATTCAGGAAGACTTGTTGCAGAAAAAGACGGAGAGTCACAAGAGATTAGTACTATAGAGGAAGAAGAACTTTCAGCACTAATGGGAGAAAAAGAAGATTATAAAACTGAAGAAGACTCTTCAGAAGATGACTGGGAAGATTAAAAAATTTAATTTTAAATCGTTATTAATAATAAATACTTTTGCTTTAATAGTAACCTCCTATTTTTTTAATAATTTTATTTTTATTGGAGTTTACTCATTATTTTTTTTTATTTCTGTATTCACAACAAAGAATGGTCTAAAGATAATCAAAAAATTAAATTTACTTCAAAATATTAGGACCGAAGGTCCATCTAATCACTTAAAAAAAAGTGATACGCCAACAATGGGCGGGATTTTTATGATAATCCCATTTTTAATTTTTCTTTTGATAATAACCATAAAATTAAGTTCGCTAAAATTATTTCTATTATTACTTTCTATTTTTGGTTTCTTTATTACAGGATTTTTAGATGATTATTTAAGCATTAAAAACAAAAAGAACACAGGGTTAAAAACAAAAGAAAAATTTGCCTTGCAAAGTATCATCTCAATAATTTTTATATTGTTAGCCTATGAAAAAAATTTAATAAATCCATTAATTGTAGTATCTGACTCTTGGGTAATAAATATGAATATTTTAATATTGCCAATTTCCTTTTTAGTATTAGTTGGCATAAGTAATTCCGTAAATTTGACTGATGGATTAGACGGATTAGCAGCTGGATGCAGTGGAATAGTCTTTTATGGATTAGGAACAGAAATATTAATGAAAGGACAACAAGAACTTATTGTTTTTAGTATCTTATGTTATTCAATGTCCGGCATATGCTTAGGATTTCTCAAATATAATAATTATCCTGCAAAAATATTTATGGGTGACACAGGATCCTTAAGTATTGGTGCAATTCTAGGTTCTATAGGGTTATTAACTAATAGCGTTTTTACCTTATCTATTTTCTCAGGAATATTTATTATTGAGTCATTATCAGTAATAATTCAAGTAGGGTTTTTTAAAATTACAAAAAAATTATTTCACAAAGGTAAACGCATATTTTTAATGGCTCCACTGCACCACCATTTTGAACTTAAAGGAGTTAAGGAACAAAAAATAGTTGAAAATTTTTGGAAAATCAACATTTTACTTGTAATTTTAGGTATAGTTTTAAAAATCAATCTTTAAAAAATTTGTTATGAGTTTTTTTACATGGAAAGATAATGGATTAACAAGTGACTGCTCAAGTCTTGATGCAATGGCATCAAGATTTGAAGAAACGGCAAACTTAATGAAAAAACTATCTAGGAAGGGCTTCAAACTAAAGAAAACTCACAACAATCAACTAATTCTTCACCCTGATCCTAAAGTATTTGATCAATGGGGTTTCATAAGTGAGGAACTTCCTTTTAAACAACTCTGTTTAATATCAGATGAAGAATGATAATTTGACCTTGAAAACTCCTCTAGAAGTATTGATAAATAATTGCGTACATGAGTATTCCAACTAAAGTGCCTGTTAACGCCCTCAATTCCATTTCTACTCCATAATTTCCATTGATCGTTATTATAAATTCCTTTTTCAAGCATAACTTTCAACTTATTTATATCAGTAACATCTACTAGAAGTCCATTTTCACATTTTGAGCAAATTTCTTTTGGTCCCCCATCATTTGTTGATATTATTGGCAATCCACATGAAGAAGCTTCAAGCAGGGTTAGACCAAAAGGCTCTGTTAAAGCAGGATTTACAAATAAACCCCCTCTGCTAGCAGCCCACCTATATAAAGCAGGAATCTGACTTGGAAGATGCTTTTTTGGATAAGCTACCTTTCCATACAAATTATATTTATCAATCGTTTCAAAAATATTATGAAATACATCTTTTTGTTGAGAGTCAAGTTTTGAAGTGCTTTCTCGACAACCTAAAATCAAAATTAAATTAGTTTTTCTTTTTAATTTTTCAGATCTTCCGTATGCCTCAATCAAAGAGGGAATGTTTTTTCTTCTTACAGCTCTAGAAATAGTTAATAATGGAGGTTTAGTAGAATCCTTTAGAAAAGGTTTCATCATATTGTCAATTTCAGCTGTCTCGGTTGTCGAGTGAGTATGGTGAAATTTATTATGATCAACGCCAGGAGGAATAACTTTAGCTTTGTGAGGTGAAAAAGAAGAATATTGGGAATATTGATAAACTGACTCTTGTTTAGTGCTTGTAACAACAATATCTGCGGACTTTAACACTTTTTCTTCTGCCTCAATTCTTTTACTGATGGAATAAAGCTTTTCTATTTGATTAGTTTTTAAACCAGTATCAAGCAACTTCCTCTTTTTTTCTCTCCCTAAAGAGTGACCAGTAAAAATAAGTGGAACGTTTAAGGCTTTACTTAGTTTAACTCCTACATATCCAGCATCTGCATAATGTGCATGAATGAAATTAGGCTTTGTATTTGTTTTATAATAAGAAATAAGACTTTCAGTTAAATTATCTAAATAAGGCCAAAGCAATTCCTTTCTTAAATATTTATTAGGTCCAAATTTAAATCTTAAAATTCTAGCTCCAGGTTCTATAAATTCTTCTTCTTGAGAATATTCATAGTCTAATTTAGAGTCTTCTATTAAACGAGTGACTAAATCTACTTGATCAACTTCTGAAGTATTAGCCAAACTTTTAACTAACTCTAAAACGTATTGTGTTTGCCCTCCTGTATCTGCATCCCTGCCTAATTCAAGATTTTTAGAACGTATAAGACCATGTAAATGTAAATGTAAAAATTTAAATCTCATTCAGCTACTCCTCAAATCAAGACCTTCTAATACAAATAAACTGAATTTCCAAAGGAAATATTAAGAAAGCATTATGATTTTAAATTTTTTTATACAAAATTTTTTTAAAAAAGCAGACATAGACTATTAAAATGCCGCTTCAAAAAAACTTTCGTTTAATTCAGATAATATTAAATACAAAGAAATACAACAAAGATTTTTTATTTGAGAACTTTTTTAAGATATTTTGCTGTATAGCTTGTAGGATGTCCCGCTACATCTTCGGGAGTACCTTCTACAATAATTTCGCCACCTTTATCTCCACCATCAGGCCCTAAATCAATGATCCAATCAGAACATCTAATTACATCTAAGTTATGTTCTATTACAATTACAGAATTCCCTTTATCTACCAAACGCTGAATAACATCCATTAATTTATGAACATCATAAAAACTTAACCCTGTAGTTGGCTCATCAATCAAATATAAAGTTTTTCCAGTAGCCCTTTTAGATAATTCTGTAGCTAACTTAACTCTTTGAGCCTCTCCGCCAGATAATGTAGGAGCAGGTTGGCCTAATTTCACATATCCCAAACCGACGTCTACCAATGTAGATAATCTATCGGCAGCTTGAGGTATAGCAGAAAAAGTTTCTGCAGCTTGTTCTACAGTCATCTCTAAAACATCAGATATATTAAAACCTTTATATTTAACTTGAAGAGTTTCCCTATTAAAACGAGCCCCTTTGCATACTTCACATTGAACATACACATCAGGTAAAAAATTCATTTCGATTACATTAACTCCTTGACCTTTACATGCTTCGCATCTTCCTCCTTTCACGTTAAAACTAAATTGACCAGCCTGATAACCTCTTGCTTTTGCCTCCACTGTGGCAGTAAACATCTGCCTTATAGGATCAAAAGCACCTGTATAGGTAGCAGGATTTGATCTTGGTGTTCTCCCTATTGGAGATTGATCGATAACAATAACTTTATCAATTGCCTTTATGCCTTTTAGCTCCGTTACTCCTTGAGGAAAAGGGACTTTTAATCCGAGCGAATGACACAAGGCAGGGTGAAGTAATTCATTGATCAAGGTACTTTTTCCACTACCACTTACGCCAGTGACAGAAACTAATCTTCCTAAAGGAAATTCTACAGATATGTTCTTTAAATTATTTTTAAAGCAATTATTTAAGATTAAACTTTTTTTTACGGATGCTCTACGTTCTTTTGGAGTAGGAATCGACTTCCTACCGCTAAGATAAGCCCCAGTTAATGACCTCTCTGATTTCAAGACATCTTCATATGATCCTTTAGCAATAATTTCTCCACCATAAACACCTGCCCCTGGGCCTATATCTACTAAATAATCTGCAGATCTCATAGTATCTTCATCATGTTCAACAACAACTAAAGTATTTCCTAAGTCTCTTAAGTTTTTTAATGTTTCTAATAATCTGTCATTATCTCTCTGGTGTAAACCAATACTTGGCTCATCTAAAACATATAAAACTCCAGTAAGACCTGCACCAATTTGGGTTGCCAACCTAATACGCTGAGCTTCTCCACCAGACAAAGTCATTGCTGGTCTATCTAGAGTTAAATAATCCAAACCTACATTAATTAAAAACTTTAATCGTAAACGAATCTCTTTTAAAACCAAATCACCTATCTGCTTTTGCTTTTCTGATAAAGATATATTTTCCTTCTTAGTCTTAGATAATCCCATGATCCGTTCAATATGAATTAAAGTTTCAGAAACGCTTATAGAGGTTAAATCAGTAATGTTATATGGGCCAAGCTTAACGGCCAAGGCTTCAGGTCTTAATCTTTTGCCAGCACATGTCTTACAGGGTACTAATTCTAAGTACTTTTCTAGTTTTTGTTTTACTGATTCTCCATTAGCTTCATTCAATTGCCTTTCTAAGATTGGTAATATTCCTTCAAAAGGTCTTTCAAAACCACTAGAAGTTTTAAAACGACTATCTGCTTGAATTAAAATAGGTTTATCTGAACCTAAAAGTAAAACTTTTTTTTGCAAATCACTTAAATCTTTCCAAGGAGTTTTTAATTCAAAACCATAAGCTTGTCCAACAGAATATAATAATGAAAAATAATAAGTATTATCTTTTTCACTCCAAGGAGCTATAGCAGCATAAACAGGCAATTTTTTATCTGGTATTACTCTATCAGCAGTAAATTTTTTTAAATAACCAATCCCATGACAATCTGGACAAGCTCCATATGGGCTATTAAATGAAAATAATCTAGGAGAAAGTTCCTCTACAATAGAACCATGTACTGGGCAAGCATAATTTTCTGAGTATAATTTTTCTCTATCTAGGTTAGTAGGTAAATTTTCTCCTTTTTTTGGAACAACTTCTACTATTGCTAAACCATCGCCTCTTTTGAGGCAAGTTTGTAGAGAATCATTCAATCTTTCTTGTATTCCATCTCTTGCGATTAATCTATCAACTACTACCTCTATATTATGAATTTGATTTTTATCTAGTTCAATACTATCAGCGAGTTCTCTTACCTCTCCATTAATTCTTACCCTTGCAAAACCCTCAGCAGCTAATCCACTTATTAATTTCGTATGTGTTCCCTTCTTTCCCCTTACAACAGGAGCCAATAATTGGTACCTTGTACCCTCTGGTAATAAAAGAATTTGATCTACCATTTCATCAATTGTTTGAGGGGCAATTGGAATACCACAATGATGGCAATGGGGCTCACCAGCACGGCCAAACAATAACCTTAAATAATCTTGAATCTCTGTTACAGTTCCAACTGTTGATCGAGGATTATGACTTGTAGATTTTTGATCAATTGAAATGGCAGGGGATAAGCCCTCAATATTATCTACATCTGGTTTATCTACTTGCCCCAAAAATTGTCTTGCATACGCTGACAAACTCTCAACATATCTTCTTTGACCTTCAGCAAAAATCGTATCGAAAGCTAAAGAACTTTTTCCACTTCCACTAACGCCTGTAAAGACTATAAATTTATTCCTAGGTAAGGAAAGGTCAATATTCTTTAAATTATGCTGACGAGCTCCTCTAATATTTATTGAATTATCTTCTTCAAAACTATTATTGATTTCATTAACCATGCCTAAATCTATCTATGGTTTAAAAAGATTATTATAGTAGAAATATTTTTATTTTATGCAGCTGCCCTGTTCAGAAGACTAGAAGCGTAATTATTCGCTTCGCCAAAACCTCCCCCAATAAGTTCTGCTAATTCATCTTTTCTTTGTTTTTTTGTTGTTAATTTTGATATTGATGTATATGTTATTCCATCAATTACATCTTTATTAACTTTAAAGTGAGCCAATCCTCCAGCAGCTAAAAAAGGCTGATGAGTTATACATAAAACTTGTTGATCATTAGAAATTTTTTTTATTAGTTCTACCAATGAAAATAAAGACTTACCACTTAAACCATTATCAATTTCATCTAAAAAGAAAGTATTCGGTTTTTTAGAAATACTTGATTTTATAGCTAATAAGAATCTTGACATTTCTCCACCAGAAATAACACTTGATATAGGAGCAAGCTTTTGATCAGGGTTAGCCGAAAACAAAAAGTTTATATTATCAATTCCATCTCCGGAAGGCTTACATTCGGAAAATTGAATTGAAAAATTTGCATTTTCTAATCCTAAATTGCTTAAAATTGACATTACTGAATTTTCCAATTGATTAGCAATTTTTTTTCTCTCCTTAGATTGAATAACAAATAAAGAATTTAATTTACTTTGTAAATTTTCAATTTGAGCTTTAATCTTGCAAATCTCATTACCTTGATCATTTTGTTGAAAATACGTCTTTAATTGATCACGCTTTTCAATTAATTCAGGCAGACCTAATGAAAAAGTTCTCTCCAAGTTTTTTAGAAAAAATAATCTTTTTTGAATTTCTGGAAGATTAGATTCATAATTTTCTATATCTTGCAAATATGAATTTAGATCAAATATTAAATCTTCAACATCAGCATGGATATTTAATAAATTCTCTCTAAATTTTTGAATCTTTAAATCGAAATCTGATGTTTTATTTAAAATTTTTATTGATTGATTTATCAAAGACGTTACTGATGGTTGATCATGCCTGAAATTATTTAAGTTTTCTAATGATGATTTAATTGAATTATTAATTTCAAGATTATTTACAAGTTTATTTTCTACTAACTCTAATTCTAAAACTTCTTCACTGGAATTTAAATCAGCTTCTTCTAAACTCTTCAACATTTGTTTAATTGCAAAGTTGTTTTCTTCTTGATTCCTAGAAGATTCTATTTTTTCCTTCATTAATCTTTTTAAAACTTCACTTTCTTCCCATATTTTTTTAATCCTTTCGCTAGTAAATCTTAATTCTTGAGAACATAATTCATCAATAATTAATCTTCTCTTATCTAAAGAATCAAAGATAAAAGTATCAGACTGACCTGCGAAATCTATTAAAAATCGTCCAAGTTTTTCTAATAATTGTTTATTAATTGAGAAATTATTAAGGCTATATTTGGATAAAATTTTATTATTTTTCTTATAAGATTTTCTTTTAATTGTTATTGCTGAGGGACTTTTTTCAAAGCCATTACTAATTAACCAATTATTAATTTGAGAAGAGGAAGAAAATATTGCCTCGATAACGCAAAAATCTTTTCCTGGACGTATTAAATGCTTTAGAGGTATATTGGTTCCACCAAATAAAGCATTTAAGGAATCCAAAATAAGTGATTTTCCTGAACCTGAATCACCAGTTATAATATTCAAACCTTTTTCGAAATTAATTTCTATAATTTCTATTAAGGCAATATTTTCTATTTTTAGTTGTATTAACATGATAAATCTTTCATATAAAAAAATTAACTTCTTTTTTAAAAAAATAAAGGTTTTACATATATAAAGTTATGAAAGAAGATTTTACTGATTTTATTGAGGTATCTGGACTCTTAAATTATGATCCAGATACAATTTCTAAAATTTATAAAAAAAATCCTAAAAGACTTTTAAAAAGACTTTGGCAAACACTCATACCTATTTTTGCTTACATCTTTTCTGTTGGGTGGGATAAATTAACTGGAAGACTAAAAAATGAACAGCAAGCAAGATTTAGAGCAAGAGAATTAACAAATTTGTTAGTAGAACTTGGGCCTGCATTTGTTAAAGCAGGTCAAGCTTTATCAACGAGACCAGATATAATTCCTGGGATTCTTCTTGAAGAATTATCTGAATTACAAGATCAACTACCTGGATTTGATGGCGATAAAGCAATGGAATTGATTGAAGAAGATTTAGGGTCCAAAATAGATGAGATTTTTTTAAAAATTGATAAAGAACCAATTTCGGCTGCTTCTTTAGGGCAAGTACATAAAGCTAAATTAAAAAATGAAGAGATCGTTGCAATAAAAGTACAACGACCAGGTTTAAGAGAACAAATAACTTTAGATCTTTACATAGTGAGAAATATTGCTTATTGGCTAAAAAATAATATCGGATTAATAAGAAGTGATCTAGTTGCTTTGATTGATGAGTTAGGTAAGAGAGTTTTTGAAGAGATGGATTATTTAAACGAAGCTGCAAATGCAGAAAAATTTAGAGATTTGCATAAACATAACAAAATGATTGCAGTACCAAAAATTTACAAAGAAATAACTTCAAGGCGAGTTTTAGCAATGGAATGGATAGACGGTACAAAATTAACAAATTTAGAAGACGTAAAAAAATTAGGAATCAATCCTGATGAAATGATTGATATAGGGGTGCAGTGCAGTTTAGAACAGCTTTTGGAACATGGTTTTTTTCATGCAGACCCACATCCAGGTAATTTATTGGCTTTGGAAGATGGCAGATTATGCTATCTAGATTTTGGAATGATGAGCGAGGTTTCCAGAGAATCTAGATCAGGATTAATTCAAGCAGTAGTACATTTAGTAAATAAAAACTTCGATAAATTATCTCAAGATTTCGTAAAATTAGGATTTTTATCAGAAGAAGTTAATCTAGAACCCATTGTTCCAGCATTTCAAGATGTTTTCATTAACGCTGTTGAACAAGGAGTTTCAAAGATGGATTTTAAAAGCGTTACAGACGATATGTCTGGTGTTATGTATAAATTCCCTTTCAAACTACCTCCATATTATGCACTTATAATTAGATCATTACTTACATTAGAAGGAATTGCTTTAAGCGTAGATCCGAACTTCAAAATATTAGGCGCAGCTTATCCCTACTTTGCAAGAAGGTTGATGGAAGACCCTGATCCACAATTAAGAGAAAGTCTTAAAGAAATGCTTTTTGATAATAAAAAATTTAAATGGGACCGTTTAGAAGATCTGCTTTCTAATGCTGCAAAGCAAACAAATCTCGATTTAGAAAAACTTTTAGACGAAGTTATAAATCTTCTCTTTTCTTCAAATGGAGGATTTCTTAGAAATGAGATAATTGAAGGTTTAACAAATCAGATAGATTTACTTAGTCTAAAAATATTGAAAAATTTGAATAAGTATCTGCCACAATCAATTAAATTAAATACGATTAACGAAAATAATAACTTGAGTGACCTTGTAATGTATGTTGAGCCATTAAGAAACTTTTTGGAGATTTTACAAAAAGTACCCGGCTATTCAATTGACATTTTTCTAAAAAGAGTTCCTAGACTTATAAATGAGCCTTATACAAAAGAAATGGGTATAGAAATTGCAAAAAAAGTAACAGAAAAAGGAGTAATAAGACTTGTTAAAATTGCCGCTGGTGCAAATATCTAAATGAAATTTAATAAATTTTTAATACTTAAAATATTTTTTATTTTAGTAAGTTCTCCATTATTTTTTAATGTTCCTAAAGCTAATGCTGCTGAAGAAATTAAAATCATATACAGCATATTTTCTAGAACCATTAAAGTAAATTCTTTAAAAACTTTTGCTAAAGAAGGGAAAACAACAAGAAAATTAAAAAAAATTTTGAAAGCAACCAAATCTTCCGATAAAGAAATTAGAACAGTTTTAAATAAAGATTTTGAAATTCCTATTACGATTGCAAGCAAATTAGTATATTCTGAAATAGGAAATATTTTTTTAACAAGACTTTCATCTATTATCCACCCACCCAGAGCAAATGATGAAAGAACAGGTATGTTGGCCCTTAGAGCAAGCGTAATTCAAGGAATTAGCATAGGAAATGGAAAAATAAACCTGATAAATTTTTTTGAAGGATATCCAACTAAAACTGTAATTTTAGATGTAAGCGCTTTAAGCAAAGTTATGAATAAAGTAGAATCAATTTCAGAATTATTAACCTTTTTCACTAATTCTCCTCTAGAAAAAATCAAAGCAAATTAAACAATCATGGCGTTATTAAATAAAATTAAAAATAAATTGCGTATTAATTACAGAAAAAAAAGATGGCCAGGTCTAATCGAAGCTTATAAACAATATCTCCCAGTTACCAAGAAAACTCCTATTATTTCCTTAAATGAAGGCAATACACCACTAATTCTAAGCGAGTCAATTAGCAATTTAATAGGAAATGGAACAAAAGTTTTTTTGAAATATGATGGCCTTAATCCAACAGGATCTTTTAAAGATCGTGGTATGACTATGGCAATTAGTAAAGCAAAAGAAGAAGGCCGTGAAGCAGTAATTTGTGCAAGTACTGGAAACACTTCTGCTGCTGCTGCTGCATATGCCTCTAGAGGAGGATTAAAACCTTTTGTTTTAATCCCTGAAGGATTTGTTGCACAAGGAAAGCTAGCACAAGCTTTAATGTATGGAGCTGAGATAATATCTATTAACGGAAACTTTGATAAAGCTCTCGAAATTGTTAGAGATTTATCCTCAGAACATCCTGTAGAACTAGTTAATTCTGTTAATCCATATCGAATACAAGGCCAAAAGACTGCTGCTTTTGAAATAGTTGATGACTTAGGTATTGCGCCTGATTGGCTTTGTATTCCAATGGGAAATGCAGGAAATATTACTGCTTATTGGATGGGATTCAAAGAATATTCAAAAATAAAAAGTAATTTAAAATTACCAATCATGATGGGTTTTCAATCTGAAGGATCAGCTCCATTAGTAAAAAACATAATAGTTAAAGATCCAGAGACAATTGCTACAGCTATAAGAATAGGGAATCCTGTAAATAGAGAAAAAGCAAAAAAAGTAAAAAAAGAAAGCAACGGAGACTTCCAATCAGTTACAGATGAAGAAATAATCAATGCTTATAAAATTCTTGCTAAAGAAGGAGTATTTTGTGAGCCTGCCAGTGCAGCATCAGTTGCTGGACTAATTAAAAATAAAAATAGGATTCAGAAAGAATCCACTATTGTTTGTGTTCTTACCGGCAATGGATTAAAAGATCCAGATTGCGCTATAAAAAACAATGATGCTATTTTTAGGAAAAATATCGAACCTTCTTTAACAAATATAACTAAAATCTTAGGATATTAAAATCCAAAAAAATTAGTGTCTGTGGAAATCAATTAAAAATAAAAATTATTTGTTGAAAAATATATAAAAATTCAATCTATTTGTTAAGTAGTTTTTTCTTTATTAGAAAAAATTTTATTTATTTAACATATAAAAATTTTTTTCCACTACCTTTTATATTCATAATCTATTTAAATAACTGTTTTCATTCAAAAATTCCACAGTTTCCACAGTAACTACTACTATTAAATTTTTATTTTATTTAATTATTTTTTTATTAGAAAAAGAGAATAAAATAAATTATTGAATTTAATTTACGAAAAAAGTATATTGTATTTGTAAAAAGTTCCAAATTACGATGGAAATTATTTGTAATCAAAATGAATTAAATAATGCTATACAACTAGTCAGTAAAGCAGTTGCTTCAAGGCCAACTCATCCAATTCTTGCAAATATACTTTTAACAGCTGATGAAGGAACAAATAAAATTAGTCTTACAGGATTTGACCTTAATTTAGGAATTCAAACCTCTTTTGATGGAACTGTTAAAAATAGTGGAGCTATTACGATCCCTTCAAAACTTTTATCTGAAATAGTTAATAAATTACCTAGTGAAACACCTGTTTCTCTCTTAGTAGATGAGAATTCAGATAATATTTTGATTAAAAGTGATAGAGGTTCTTTTAATCTAAAAGGTATACCTTCAGATGATTATCCTAAATTGCCATTTGTTGAAAGTGGTACTTCTTTAAATATTGAACCTAGTTCCTTTTTAAAAGCTCTAAAATTTACAATTTTTGCTAGTAGTAATGATGACTCCAAGCAATTACTTACTGGGGTAAATTTTACTTTTAAAAAAAATTATTTAGAGTCTGCTTCTACAGATGGTCATAGATTGGCGGTTGCTTTGATTGGTAATGAAGACAATATCGAAAAGGAAGGTAACTTACCTTTAAATGATGGGGATTTGTCAGTAACTATTCCAACTAGATCATTAAGAGAAATTGAAAAACTAGTAACTTTAAGAAGCTCAGAAAATTCAATAAAGCTTTTCTATGATAAAGGTCAAGTAGTCTTTATTTCTTCTAATCAAATAATTACAACAAGAACTCTTGAAGGTACCTATCCAAATTATTCACAATTAATCCCAGATACTTTTTCTAAGAATTTTAACTTTAATACTAAAAAATTAATTGATGCATTAGAAAGAATTGCTGTTTTAGCGGATCAGCAGAGTAGCGTTGTTAAATTTAAATTAGATAATACAGATTTAGCTTCAATAAGTGCAGATGCACAAGATATTGGAAATGCAAATGAATCAGTACCCGTTTCTTATTCTGGAGAAAATTTTGATATTGCATTTAACGTTCGATATCTTTTAGAAGGTTTAAAAGTTATTTCTTGTGAAAATGTTCTTTTAAAGTGTAATCTTCCAACAACTCCAGCCGTTTTTGTACCAGAGGATAATATTAACTCTTTTACTTATTTAGTTATGCCTGTTCAAGTTCGTTCTTAATTTGAAATTACCGAAAGAAATTTTTTTAAGTGAATTACTAAATTACAATGTTAAGGGCAATATTTCCCTTAATTACGGAAATGGTGAAAATGTTTGGATGCATCCTCCTGTGCATAGAATTTTAGGATGGTACTCTCGTCCTTCAAATTTTGACTTAAAACGAAATGTTTGGAGATTAAATCAAATTAGTCAGATAATAGATAATGAAATTTATGTTAAAGGAAATCCTGCGATCTCTGATCTGGCAACTTTAAATAGATTTCCAACTTTAATAGAAGCGAATTTGATAAATATAAATGGTTCAAAAATAGGAGTTATTGCAGATTTTTTGTTTGATATGAAAACGGGTGAAATTCAATATTATTTAGTTTCTAGAACTAATCCTAAGATTCCTGGCTCTAGTAGATGGAAATTAAATATTGACAATATAAATGATCAACAACCTGGTCTAGTATTCTGTAAAAAAAATTCTTTAGATGATTTATCTTTAATCAAATCAAGTATTAAAAATGAATTTCTGCAAAAAGGAAAAAAAATTATTGATAGATTTGATGACATGAAAAATATAGCTTCAAATAAATTAGAGGATTGGCTTGAAGAAGATGAAGATATTAACCAAAATTCAGATTTTAAACAAAAAAGTTTTTATAATGATGAGAGAACATCAAGATCTTTCAGCGATAAAAGAGAAGATGACCCTTGGATTTGAATGATGATAAATTCAGAAAATAATGATCTATATGATCTTAAAGAAGCACTTAAAGTTGAAAATTTAACTGTTAATGATTATGAAGAAATTTGTAAAAGATTAAACAGAAAACCAAATAGGACTGAACTAGGGATGTTTGGTGTTATGTGGTCTGAGCATTGTTGTTACAGAAATTCAAAACCTTTACTATCTAATTTCCCCACAAAAGGAAAAAATGTTTTAGTTGGCCCTGGAGAAAATGCTGGGGTCATTGATGTTGGAAATAATCAAAAACTTGTTTTTAAAATAGAAAGCCATAATCATCCATCGGCAATCGAACCTTTTCAAGGAGCTGCAACTGGAGTAGGAGGTATTTTAAGAGATATTTTTACAATGGGAGCACGGCCAATTGCAGTATTGAATTCATTAAGATTCGGAAATATAGATAAACCATCAAATGTTGATTTACTTCGAGGAGTTGTATCCGGTATTGCACATTATGGAAATTGTGTAGGTGTACCTACTGTTGGAGGTGAAATTGACTTTGATGATAGTTATTCTGGAAATCCTTTAGTAAATGTTATGGCTTTGGGACTCTTAGAGACAAATGAAATAGTGTGTTCTGGAGCTAAAAAAGTAGGATCACCAGTACTTTATGTTGGTAATACTACTGGTAGAGATGGTGTTGGTGGTGCTAGTTTTGCAAGTTCAGAATTAACTACTACTTCATTAGATGATAGGCCTGCGGTGCAAGTAGGCGATCCATTTATTGAGAAAAGTCTTATCGAAGCTTGTTTAGATTCTTTTAAAACAGGAGATGTAATTGCAGCTCAAGATATGGGTGCAGCCGGTTTAACGTGCAGCAGTGCAGAAATGGCTGCAAATGGAAATTTAGGAATATCTATTGATTTAGACTTGGTTCCTTCTAGAGAAGATAATATGTCTTCATATCAATACTTATTATCTGAATCGCAAGAGAGAATGTTGTTTGTAGTGAAAGAAGAAAAAATTAATAACCTTATTGAAAAATTTAAAAAATGGGGATTATACGCCAAAGTAATTGGTCAAGTAATTGAGTCTAAAGATGTCATTATTTCTCATAAAAGTAAAATTGTTGCACAAATCCCTACTTCTGCTCTATCTGATGATACTCCAATTAATTTACATAACGTAATTAAAAATCCACCGGTTTATTTATTAAAGAAATGGCAATGGAAAGAAAATAATTTACCAGAAATTAGAGATTATAAAATACTTTCACTAAAAGAAAATAAGACTTTTTCTTACTCAGAAATCATTTTAAAACTTCTCTCTAATCCTTCAATATCTTCAAAAAGATGGATTTATAAACAATATGATTCTCAAGTTCAATCAAATACAGTTTTTAAACCTGGAGAGTCAGATGCTGCTGTCATAAGATTAAGAGAACAAAATGAAAAAAATAAAAATAAAGTATTTTCTGGAGTAGCTGCTTCAGTAGATTGTAATAGTAGATGGGTTTATCTTGACCCTTTTAGAGGAACTATTGCTGCAGTTGCAGAGTCTGCAAGAAATGTTAGTTGTGTTGGCGCTGAGCCAATAGCAATTACAAATAACTTAAATTTCTCCTCTCCCGAGAGCGAAATAGGATATTGGCAACTTTCATCTTCATGCAATGGAATTTCTGAAGCCTGTAAAGTTCTAGAAACTCCTGTTACAGGTGGAAACGTTTCTTTATACAATGAATCAAAAAATAAAGACAATGAAATTACCCCTATTAATCCTACGCCCGTAATTGGAATGGTCGGGAAGATAGATAATGTTAAAAAAGCCATAAGCAGTAAATGGAAAAATATCCAAGACCAAATTTGGATAATTGGCTCTTATAAATCAGAAACAACAATAGCAGCTAGTTCTTATTTGGAATATTTTCATGGAGAAATTACGGGCCGACCTCCAAAAATAGATTTGTTGGATGAAAAATTTTGCCAAAGTTTTTTAAGAAATGCGATTCTAAAAAGTTATGTAGTTTCTTCGCACGATATCAGCGATGGAGGGTTAGCTATAGCTTTAGCAGAATGTTGTATTTTGTCTTCAAAGGGAGCAACAATAGAATTAAATAAAGAAATTAATAGAGATGATAATTTATTATTTGCAGAAGGAGGTTCTAGAATTATTTTTTCGATAGATAAAATGAAAGAAAAAGAATGGCTTAATTATTTAAAAAAGAATAAAATAAATTCGAAATCGAGTATATACGTGAAAAAAATAGGATATGTTTCCAGTGAAATTCTTCAAATAAAAATTCAAGATAAGAATATCTGCAATATTAGGGTTGAGGAATTAACCGAAAAATTCAATAATAGTATTTCAGATCACTTTTAAATATGAAAAATTTTTTTCAACTATTAATATTTTTTATAAATTAAATTATGTGCGGAATAGTTGGAATCGTTTCTTCAGATGATGTAAATCAACAAATTTACGATAGTCTTTTGCTTCTACAACATAGAGGACAAGATTCAACAGGTATAGCTACAATGGAAAATACTATTTTTCATATACATAAGGCTAAAGGTCAAGTTAATACTGCTTATAGAACTAGAGACATGAGGAATTTAATCGGCAAAATTGGATTAGGTCATGTTAGATATGCAACAAAGGGATCAGCAGAAAGCGTAGAGGAAGCTCAGCCTTTTTACGTTAATGCACCTTATGGTATTGTTTTGATACATAATGGAAATTTGACAAATACTAGAGATTTAGAAAAACAATTATTTAATATTGATAAGCGTCATACAAATTCTTCAAGTGACACTGAAATGTTATTAAATGTATTTGCGACAGAATTACAAGAACAAATTTCTAATCAAGAATTAGAACCTGATATTATTTTTAATGCTGTCAATTCTTTACATAAAAGAATTCAGGGATCATATGCTTCAATTGCATTAATTTCAGGACATGGTTTATTAGCATTCAGAGATCCTTTTGGTATTAGGCCTTTAGTTATAGGAAAAAGACTTTCATTAACGACAAAAAAAGAAGAGTGGATGGTTGCTAGTGAATCTCTTGTTCTTGAGAATAACGATTATCAAGTAGTGAGAGATGTAGATCCTGGAGAAGCTATTTTTATAAATCTTAATGGAGAGTTTTTTTCTAAGCAGTGTTCTGAAAATCCAATGTTATTCCCTTGTGCTTTTGAATACGTTTATTTAGCTAGGCCAGATTCTATTATGAATGGGATTTCAGTCTATAAAGCTCGTTTAAAAATGGGAGATTATTTGGCTGAAACAATAAAAGAAACAATAAGTTATGGCGATGTTGATGTCGTAATGCCTATTCCTGATTCTTCTCGACCTGCTGCAATGCAAGTTGCAAGACAGTTAGGGATAGAATATAGGGAAGGTTTCTTTAAAAATAGATATGTTGGCAGAACATTTATAATGCCTGGTCAGCAGAAACGTAAGAAGTCTGTAAGGCAAAAATTAAATGCGATGAGTGCAGAGTTTAAAAATAAAAATGTTTTAATTGTTGATGACTCAATAGTTAGAGGTACTACTTCAAAAGAAATTGTTCAGATGGCTAAAGATGCAGGAGCAAATAAAGTCTTTTTTACATCAGCAGCACCCCCTGTTCGTTTTCCTCATGTCTATGGAATCAATATGCCTAATAGAGATGAATTAATAGCCCACGACAGAACAATAAGTGAAATCGCAGATCAACTTAAAATCGATAACCTTGTTTATCAAAGTGTTGAAAATCTACGTAAATCTATCATAAGTGATTCTTCTGTTGAAGATTTAGAGATGAGTTGCTTTACTGGTTCTTATGTAACAGGAACGGTAAATCAAGAGTACTTAAATTGGGTTGAAAATGAATATAAATCTTAGTTTAGAAAGTTTTCTAGCCTGAAAGAATTTTCAAGATATTCGTCTTTTTCTAGCTTTAAAAAATCAATTAAAAAATTTGATTTATTGGATTTGAAATTCAATTTATTAAGGTCTAACCTTGCAGATTTATTTTTATTAGTTTCAATATCAAGATAATGATTGCTTGGGAGTATTTTTACAAAATAATCGTTCTTAAGTTGAGTTCTTTCATTTAAATATCCCAAACTGTATTCATTTGAGTAATAAATTTCATTACTATTTATACAAAAAATTTTTCCTTGTTTAGATACTAAAAAAATATTTTCTTCATTTTGATATGGACAACAAGAAACAATCTTTTCAGTTGGCAAAAGTTTTGTAAGTATGAATCCCTGAGATTGTTTAGAGGTTGGAGTTAAAAAATTATTTGATAAATTAAATTTAAAAATTCTTCCTATTGAGGTTAAGATTATTAAATTTTTGTTTTCATTTGAAATAAATGAATCAATCGTTTTTATATTATTTTTTAATTTAGTAATTGTGAAAGATCTATTACTTTTAATCATATCCTCATCAAATAAAACTTTTTTAAATCTTCCATCCGAATTCAAGATACATAAATAATTTTTAATATTTTTTTTAATTGAATGAAAATTTATTATTTCATTAGGATGAATATTTCCAAGAGTTTTGTGATCTAATTTATAGTCTTTATTAATATTTGATTCCCAATCAATATTAAAAACTTTTCCAGTTAGAGTTACTCCGATTATTTTAATATTTTTTTCAATATTAAATATAAATTTTTGAATATTTTTATTATCTATGATTTTATTTACATCCTCAAAAGATTTTTTATAATTATTCAAAATCATCTTCCTTAAATATAGTCTATTGTCTATGTATAATTTAGTTTTTTTATTGATAAAATCTTCTAATATTTGATTGTTTAGAGTTTCTAATTCCTCATTTTGATTTATATTCTTAAGTAATTTTGTTTTTCTTTTGACATTATAATTTTTCTTTAATATTAATAATTCTTCTGTAAGTAAGTTAAGTAATAAACTTCTTTCGTCTAATAATTTTTGAAAATAATTCTTTTTTTCTCGCAAATTTTTTATTTCATTATCAATTTGATTTCTTTCTAGAGTTGTTAATTTTCTGAGTGGCATATCCAAAATGGAACTTGCTTGTTTATCACTTAAGAAAAAATTAATTATTAGTTTTGATTTAGCTTCTGAAGTATTTTCCGAGCTTTCAATAATTTCGATTACTTTTTTTATGTTTTTTGTGGCTTTAGATAAACCTTCTGATATTTCTAATTTTTCAATAGTGTTTTTTAGAAAATAATTAGTTCTCTTTCTAATCGTTTCTTCTCTAAATTCAAGAAAATAGCTGAGACACTGCCTAAGGTTTAATTGTACGGGCTTGCCTTTAATTAAAGCCAAGAATATTGCGCCAAAATTTGTTTGGAGATTTGTTTTTTTATATAAATCAGAAATTACAAGTTCAGAATTACAATCTTTTTTTAGTTCTATTACAATTCTCATTCCATCTCTATCGCTTTCGTCCCTAATATCCGAAATTCCATTAATTTTGCCTAAATTAACAAGTTCTGCTAGTTTTTCAATCCAACCTGCTTTGTTAATTTGGTAAGGAAGTTCTGTAATGATTAGTGCATTTCTTTTATGTTTACCTTTTCCTAAATTTACTTCTCCTGTATTTATAACACCTCTTATTGTTAATGATCCTTTTCCCGTTTCGTAAAGTTCTTTTATTGCTGGACTATAGATTAATTCTCCGCCTGTAGGAAAATCAGGTCCTTTGATAATGTTAAAAAGTTTTTTATCACTTATATTTGTATCTTCTACTAAAGCAACTAAACCATCTACTATTTCCCCAAGATTGTGAGGGGGAATGTTTGTGGCCATACCAACAGCAATACCTGATGATCCATTTAACAATAAAAATGGAAGTTGGGCTGGAAGAAAATCTGGTTCTTTTTGCGAACCGTCAAAGTTATTTGAGAAATTTACTGTTTCTGATCCAATTTCTTCAAGAAATCCCTTGTGAGCTATAGGAGCTAATCTGGTTTCCGTATATCGCATTGCTGCTGGTGGATCATTATCCACAGATCCAAAATTTCCATGACCTTCTAAAGTAGGATATTTAGTTGAAAAATTTTGTACTAGCCGGACCAATGCATCATATACTGCTTGATCTCCATGCGGATGGTATTTGCCAAGTACATCTCCAACAACTCTCGCACACTTTCTAAAGGGTCTATCAGGTGTTAAACCTAATTCGTACATTGCAAAAAGTATTCTTCTTTGTACAGGTTTAAGGCCGTCTCTTGCATCAGGAAGGGCACGTCCAACTATTACACTCATTGCATACTCCAAATAAGAACGTTGCATTTCTTCTTGGAGTGAGATGGAAGTAAATTTTTTCTTATCCATTAGAGTGTAAACTCAATATTTATTGATTAACTAAATTAAGACTAATAGGTAAAAAAATATTTACCAGTATTGAAAATTAAGAAGATATATTTATTTTGGATTTTGCAAGTATTACCTCTTTTTGAAGCTGTTCATTTTGCAATAGAATTTCTGTGGAAGCTTGTAATTTTTCTCCCCATAACTGTTCTTTTCTATAGTCGTAATTAACATATTTAGGATCTTTAGCTAAAGCTTTTTTTGCCAGCTGAATTGCTAAATTAATATCTTTAATTCTTATAGACGATGCAAGGCCAAGTAATGGTTCAGCATTTTCTTCAATTAAAATTGCCTCTTTAAAAAGTTTGATTGATAGATTTATGTTATTTTCCTCGAAATAAGCTAAACCTTTATTATTTATTGCTTGCCAGAAATTAGGTTTAATTTTTAAAGATTTATCAAATAAGTTGATAGCACCTAAGTAATTTTTTTCCATTAATAATATATTTCCTAATTGAAAAATAGCTTTATGATTATTTGGTTCTATTTTAATTCCTTTTTCTAGAGCACTTTTTGCTTTTTTTTGTTGTGAAATTTTTAAGTAAATATTACTTTTTGCAAAGTATATTTCGCTAATATTTGAATTGATCTTTTCTGCTTTATTTAGAGAATTTAATGCTTTTTTGTATAGTTTGTTAGCTAATTGTGCCTCTGCTAAAATTAACCATAATTTTTCATCTCTCTTATTTATCTTTACAGCTAATTTTGCTAAATTAAGACTCTCTTCATTTTGTCCAAAATAAAGTAATTGATAGGCATTTTTGCCAATAAATAAACTTTGCTTTTGCAAATTTTTTATTGTTGGCAAATAATAATATGGAACAATCCCTTGAACTTTTTCTACTTGAAAAAAGTAAAAACTTATCAAAGAGATGCATATTATTTTTTTTAAAAACTTTTTCATTTTTTTATTTTTTATTCTTTAGGTTTGCTTTTATATTCCTTTTCCACATCCATGGTTTAATTCTCTTTAATGTAGTTCCTTTAAGATTTTTTTTCCAAGTTTCATCATCCCAATTTAATGAATCAATATTAAGATTTTTAATCCATTCTTTTGGATTGGTTTCATGACTATTGTTGTATGGTACAGAATTATTCCAAGGACATACATCTTGACAAATATCACATCCTGCAACCCACCCATTTAGCTTTTCTTCTATTTTTTTTGGAATAGTTTGATCTCTGCTTTCTATTGTGTGATAGGCAATGCATAGATCCGATTGAATTACAAAAGGTTCTACTATTGCCTTTGTCGGGCAATGTTCTATACAAATATCACATTTGCCGCATAGTGCTTGATGAGGTTTATCCGGTATTAAATCTTTTGTGAGGATCATAAAACCTAAAGTAAACCAAGATCCATTTTGTTTGCTTATTAAATTACTATTTTTACCTATCCAACCTATCCCTGACTCTTCAGCCCATGCTTTTTCAAGAAGCGGCGATGTATCAACACATATTTTCCATTTGCAATCAGGAATTTCAAGGTTTATCCATTTACCAATATTCTTTAATTTTTTGTAAATAACTTTATGATAATCCTCTCCTTGACTAAATTTAGCTACTTTCAAGAGGTTATTATTTTTGTTGTTTTGTGAACTAATGTAAGTAAATCCAACGCTTAAAACACTTTTTGCGTTTTCAAGAAGAGAACCCACATTTTTTCTTCTTTCTGCTTCCATCCATTTCATTTCAGCATGGTGATTATTTGATAACCATCTTTCTAATGCTTTAGTTCTTAATTTTATACGCGAACTGCCTGGTATTGAAGCTATACCAGCCATTGTAAAACCTTCAATAATTGCTCTTTCTTTTAATTTTTTACTTATTTTTTTTGGGTCTTGGATGGTATCAATCATTTCTTTTTTATTTATAGCATTTCTTAAAAAAATTATTTTTTTGACAATAAACTAATAAATAAAATAAATATATTAAAAAAAAATATATCCCAACTCAGTAAAAACAGTTAAATTATTAGTAAAGTTAATATAGTTAGAAACGTTATTTTGGTTGAACCTAATCAAAATCAAGAATCGAATTTAGGATCAAGGCTTCAACAGGATCTTAAAAATGATCTTATAGCAGGGTTGTTGGTTGTAATACCTTTGGCAACAACAATTTGGCTTTCATCGTTAGTTAGTAAATTTGTTTTAACATTAGTTACTTCTGTTCCAAAGCAATTAAATCCTTTTATTACTTTAAATCCTTTGTTACAAGATTTAATTAATCTTACCTTAGGTTTAACTGTTCCTTTATTAGCTATTTTGCTTATAGGATTGATGGCTAGAAATTTCGTAGGAAGATGGTTATTAGAATTTGGAGAAGGTACATTAACAAAAATTCCAGTAGCTGGGGCGGTTTATAAAACTCTTAAACAATTGCTAGAAACTTTTTTAAGTAATAAATCTAATAGATTTAGAAGGGTTGTTTTAGTTGAATATCCACGTGAGGGACTATACAGTGTAGGCTTTGTAACTGGTGATGTAGGACCTTCTCTGCAACCAGACTTGTCAGAAAAGTTATTAAGTGTCTTTATACCTACAGCACCAAATCCAACTACTGGTTGGTACACATTAGTTCCAGAATCTTCAGTTAAGGATTTGGATATATCTGTTGAAGATGCTTTTAGAACAATAATTTCGGCTGGGATAGTTAATCCAGATGAAAAAAATAACATTACAAATCCAACGTTTTCAAAATTATTTTCTCAATTACGGGCTTCCACTAATACTTCTTCTTAATTGATGCATAATAGATCCCTATCTAGAGAATTATCTTTAATTTCTCTTGGCCTGATAAAAGATAAAGGTGATGTTAAATTAAATAAATTTCAGATAGAAGAAATTGTTGAATCTGCTTTGGATTCTCTAATAAACTATTGCAGAAACGAATTAGATAATTGCGAAACAGATTTAGAAAATGCATCACAAAAAATATTAGATAGTGAATTAAAAGAAGGTGTCGATTCTTCTTATTCAAATGTTCGAGAAGATTTAAAAAAATCTCTAACAAAAATTGAAAATGTAATGAATACACTCTCAGTAACTTTAGACTTTCCAAAATTAATTGTTTCTAGCGGTCAAAGTGATATTAGAGAAGATGTAAATCAAAGGATTTTAAATATTATTAACAACCTTAATATTATTGATAATGAGATTGATCAAGCTATGGATGGCTGGAGATTAAAAAGATTACCTAGAATCGATAGGGATATTTTGCGTTTAGCCTATGGAGATATTAATTATCTGAACACTCCTGTTGCTGTTGCTTGTGATGAGGCTGTTAATTTAGCTAATAAATATAGTGATTTGCAGGGAAAAAAATTTATTAACGGAGTTTTAAGGAGATTACAAACAGTTAAATTGCAATAATTATTTGATATAAATAAATAGTATTTTAAAATTTATTAAATTCGAATTATAAATATTAATGACTTATACTAATTCCGATAATTCTAGTGAGTGGGCTGCACAAGCTTATGCACTTTTAAAAAAACGACAACAGGAGCAAAAACAAGAATTACTGAAGCATGAGGAGCAAAAACAAGAATTACTGAAGCATGAGGAGCAAAAACAAGAATTACTGAAGCATGAGGAGCAAAAACAAGAATTGATTAATAGTAGTAGTAAAAAAAATCTTCAAAGACAGCCAAAAACTATCGCCGAACCAGAATTAGGTGAGTTTGACGATAACTTTACTTGGTCGGCAATGGTATTAGCGGCTCAAGGGAAAAAAATAAATCAAATATCAATAGATGAAATTGATTGGTTAACTAAATTAAGAAGAGGATTAGAAGAAACGAGAAAAGGTTTTGTTACTGAATTATTGGATAAATTAGGCGATGATCCTCTTACTCCTGAATCTCTGGATGATTTAGAGACTCTCTTAATAAGAGCTGATGTCGGTATTTATTCAACTGATAAAGTTATAGATTCTCTTAGAAAAAAATTAAACGAAGAGGTCGTAGGTGGAGAAGCAGGAATAAAATTTTTAAAAAAGGAATTAAAATTAATTATTGATAAGCCAATCAAAAATTCTGGTACTGATATACTAGTGCCTCAAAAAGGTAAGTTAAATGTTTGGTTACTAGTAGGAGTTAATGGCGTTGGTAAAACTACTACTTTAGGAAAATTAGCATATTTGTCATCAAGGAGTAACTATAAAACTTTGATAGCTGCTGCCGATACTTTTAGAGCTGCGGCAGTTGAACAACTTAAAGTATGGGGTGAGAGGAGCAATGTTGATGTTATATCTAATCAATCAAAAAACGCTGACCCAGCTGCTGTAGTGTTTGATGCAATCAATTCTGCAAAGAAAAGAAATGTTGACTTATTACTTGTTGATACAGCAGGTAGATTGCAAACAAAAAATAATCTGATGGATGAATTAGCAAAAATAAAAAAAATTATTGATAAAAAGGTTCCAGATGCGATTGTTGAATCACTTTTAGTTTTAGATGCAAGTCAAGGTCAAAATGGTCTAAAGCAAGCACAAAGTTTTGCTAAATCAGCAAATTTAAGTGGAGCAATTATTACCAAATTAGATGGGACTTCCAGAGGAGGCGTATCTTTAGCTGTTTCAGAGGAAGTTAATTTGCCTATAAGATTTATTGGTGCTGGAGAGGGCATAAAAGATTTAAGACCTTTTAATAGTTTTGAATTTGTAGAGGCTATGCTTGCAGACAAATAAATATATAATTAAATATTTTTTAAAAAATTAATTTTAATGTTAAAACATATTTATCTAGAAAATTTGTTGTGACAAAAGATCAAAAAGAAAAATTATTTTCAAACAAATTTATACAAAAATTTTTAGATAGTGAATCTCCAGTAACTTTAAAAAATAAATATAAATTTGCTGAAATTTCATCTTCATTAGCCTATTATTTAAAATCTTTTTCTAATGTAAATAAGTTACTTGATTACATATGCTTAGTTTTTAAACATATTTTTAATGAAAATATAATTTTAATTATTCCTTTAAATTATGAAGGGGAGATATGGAACGAAAATATAAAAATCTCTGCTAATCATGAATTTTTAACTATTCAACAAGAAATTAAAAATTTTCTTAATAAATTTCAATTTTCTAAAAATTTTAAAATAAAAGAAATTTTATTTTTTGAAAATGCTTTGAAAAATAATTTCAAAGAATATAAGATTGAAACAAAAAAAATTTTATCAAGAGGAAAATGTAGAGGATTTATTTATATTTTTAGCCAAGATATTTCTAGTCAGTCGATCACTGAAGATAATAATTTTAATTTTATTGAGAATTGTTTAGCGGTTGGATTAGAAAATTACTATTTAATAAAAACTAAGAAAAAACATGAGAATGTAGACAGAGAAATTTCTACTGGTGCTGAAATTCAATCTCAATTACTCCCAGATTATTGTCCAATTATTTATGGTGTAGATCTAGCCGCACATTGTAGACCAGCTCTCCAGTTGGGAGGTGATTACTATGATTTTATGTGCTTAAAGACGAATATCTCAGAAAAAAGAAAAGAAAAAGCAAGATGGGCTTTGGTCATAGGTGATGTTATGGGTAAAGGGATTCCGGCTGGTCTTTTAATGACTATGTTAAGAGGAATGCTACGTGCAGAGGTTCTTACAGGTCTGCCACCAGACAGAATTTTGCATGATCTGAATCAACTAGCAATAAATGATTTGGATCAATCTCATAGATTCGTGACATTATTCTATTCAGATTATGACCCTAGGACAAGAAAATTGAGATTTGCGAATGCAGCACATAATCCTCCGTTACTTTGGAAAAGCTCAGATCAGAAAATTGTAAAATTAGATGCGGAAGGATTTGTCCTTGGACTACAAAAAGATGCTGAATATCATTGTGGTGAAATCAAGCTGAATGCAAATGATTTAGTACTTTATTATACAGATGGAGTAATCGATACTTCCAACTCTTTAGGCGAAAGATTTGATGAGGAAAGGTTAATTCAAACCCTTACTAAATTGTGCAAGCAATCCTATACATCTCAAGAAATCTTAAATAAAATTTTTAGAAAATTAGATGACTTTACAGGACAAAATAGACATCTGGAAGATGATGCATCTATGGTTATTTTTCAATTGAAATAGATATTTTTTGTCACCTATATAAAAAAATGCTTTATTAGAGATACCTAAAGTTAATAATTAATATGACAAAAGTTTGGAGTAAAAGGTTTAATAATTCACTTAACCCTTTTATTGAAAAGTTTAATGCTTCAATTGGTTTTGATAGAAAGCTTATTTTAGAAGATTTAGATTGCTCGATTGCCCATGCAAAAATGCTTGGCAAAACAAAAGTTTTATCCTCTTCTGAAGTTTTAAAAATTATTAATGGTTTAGAGACAATAAAAGTTGAGTATTTGGAGGGTAAATTTTTTCCTGGTCTCCCTTCTGAAGATATTCACTATTGTATTGAAGAAAAGCTTATTAGTTTAATTGGTGAAATTGGAAAAAAACTACATACGGGTAGAAGTAGAAATGATCAAGTTGGGACAGATATTAGATTGTGGCTAAGAAAAGAGATTGATAATCTTGATGTTTTAATAATTGATTTGCAAAAATCCTTCCTAAATCTTGCAAACACTAATATTTATACCTTAATTCCTGGTTATACCCATATGCAAAGAGCTCAACCATTATCTTTGGCTCATCATTTACTGGCTTATTTAGAAATGCTTCAAAGAGACCGTGAAAGGTTTAAAGAAGTAAGATCAAGAGTTAATATTTCCCCATTAGGAGCTGCAGCATTAGCTGGCACAAAAATAAAAATAGATAGAAAATTTACAGCTTCAGAACTAGGTTTTGAAAAGATTTACAAAAATAGTCTTGATGCAGTTAGTGATAGAGATTTTTGTATAGAGTTTGTTTCAGCATCTGCTTTGTTAATGTCTCATTTAAGTAAAATTTCAGAGGAAATAATTTTATGGGTAACTGATGAATTTTCCTTTGCAAAACTAACAGACAAATGTGCTACTGGAAGTAGTTTAATGCCGCAGAAAAAAAATCCTGATGTTCCAGAATTGATAAGAGGTAAAACTGGAAGAGTGTATGGACATCTTCAAGCATTATTAACTATGGTAAAAGGGGTACCACTTGCATATAATAAGGACTTCCAAGAGGATAAAGAGCCAATATTTGATACTGTTGAGACAATATCTTCATGCATTAAAGCAATGACTATTTTAATTAATGAGGGTATAGAATTTAATATTAATAATTTATCTGATTCGGTAGAAAATGACTTTTCTAATGCCACTGATTTGGCAGATTACTTAGTTGGTAAAGATGTACCTTTTAGGACTGCCTATCAAGTTGTAGGTGAAATCGTTAAATATTGCTTGGAGAGGAAAATGTTATTTAAAAATCTCAAAATTGATGAATTAAAAAAATTTCATTCTGAATTTGATGAGGATGTTTTTGTGGGTCTTGAACCTCTTAATGTTGTTAAGTCAAGAACTAGTGAGGGTGGGACAGGTTTTGCCCAGGTAGAAAAGGAGGTAAATAATTGGCAGAAAAAGTTGTTACTTTGAATCTCAATTATTTTTCTACAACAAGGGTATGCTTTGAAGTAGAATAATGGAGTAATGTTATAAGGCTACATTAAAAGTAGTTTTTTTAATAAGGTAAATTTTCTTTTTTTGAGTTTAAAGTGAGTATTTTTGTTGGCAATTTGCCGTTCCGCGCAGAGCGCGAAGATGTTTTACAATTGTTTGCCCCCTTTGGTGAGGTTTTAAATTGTTCTCTTCCTCTGGAAAGAGATACTGGTAGAAAAAGAGGATTTGCATTTATTGAAATGGCCGATGAAACAATTGAATCAACGGCTATTGATGGTTTGCAAGGTACGGAGCTCATGGGTAGGCCATTAAGAATTAATAAAGCCGAGCCAAGAGGTTCTGGCGGCTCTCGCAGAGGTGGAAGAGGCGGCTACGGTGGTAATAGTGGCGGTGGCTACGGTGGTAATAGTGGCGGTGGCTATGGCGGTAATAGTGGCGGTGGCTATGGCGGTAATAGTGGTGGAGGTAATTCTGAATCAAATACTGCTTATACTAATAAATCTTCTGGAGCAGAAGGTTGGGAAGATCGAAGTTATGGAAATTCTTCTGAAAACGCAGAATATGAAAGTGGTAGGAGCAGGAGAAAAAGAGGAGTTTCTAATGAAAATAATGCATCAAATGAGGCTAATTAGTAACCCATTTCTTCAAGCCTCCTCGTTATTTGAAGAAGATATTTAATATCTAATTCTTTTTTTATAGATTTATTGGAAATTTGATTTCTCCAGATTTTTGCTTTTGGAATACCTTCAATTAAATTTATAAGATGTTTACAAATATCCCAAGATTTTCCTCCATTAATTAAATGCTCTTCTATGTATGGAATTAAGGAAAATATGATATCTGAAGCAGATTTGGGTTTTGTATTGGTTCCATAAATTTTTTGATCAATTTCAGACCACCTTAAAGGATGTTTATAAACTGATCGTCCAATCATGACACCATCAAAATGATTAAGGGCTTCTAACGATTCATCAATATTTTTAAAACCCCCATTTATCTCTATTAAAAATTCTGGATTTAACTTTTTCAATTTTTTAACTAAATCGTATTTAAGTGGAGGTATGGACCTATTTTGTTTTGGATTTAAACCTTTTAATATTGCTTTCCTTGCATGAACTGTAAATCTGTCTGCACCCGCATTTGCTATGCACCTTACGAAATTATTCAAATTCATGAAACTATCGTCGTTGTCTACACCTATTCTGTGTTTAATGGTAACTGGTAAGTTGCAGTTATTTTTCAAGGATTCTACACATTTTGCTACTTTCTCAGGATCTTTCATAAGTGAAGCACCAAAATTTCCAGAACAGACTCTTGGGCTTGGACATCCAACATTAAAGTTTATTTCGTCATAACCCCAGTCCTCAGCCATTCGCGCAGCTTCTTTAAGGATTTCAGGATCATCGCCACCAAATTGAATGGATATCGGGTGTTCTTCATCATTAAAATCTAGAAATTTTTCTTTTTTATTTGTATAAGCTAAACTCTGGGCCACAATCATTTCTGTATACAAGAGAGCTTTAGAGCTTATTTTTCTCATTATCATCCTGAAATGTTTGTCAGTACAATCCATCATTGGAGCAATACTTAATTTATGAATATTTCTCATAGAATTAGGTTGATTAAAACTCATTAACTTTTTTGTGATTTAGATATTATGAATCAATTTTTAACAAGAAGATCTTTTATTCTAATTCCTATTATGTCAATCTTAAAAATTATCTTAAAGCCTATTAAAGTTTTAGCGTCTTCACTCAATTCAAAAGAAGAGTGGAATTTATCAAAGGAAGAATGGAAATCGAGACTTAGTCCAGAATCCTATTATATTTTGAGAGAGGAAGGCACTGAAAGAGCATTCAGTAGCCAATTAAATAACGAAAAAAGAAAAGGATTGTTCCATTGCGCAGGATGTGATTTGCCTCTTTTTCTATCAGATAAAAAGTATGATAGTGGCACAGGATGGCCAAGTTTTTGGGATTCAATTCAAGGATCAGTTGAAACAAAAGTTGATTTCAAGTTAATTGTTCCAAGAACCGAATATCATTGCTCTAGATGTGGAGGTCATCAAGGTCATGTTTTTAATGATGGTCCTGCTCCTACTGGAAAAAGATACTGCAATAATGGCTTGGCATTAAGGTTTGTTCCTGATTAAAAATTTGTGCGGCCTTCCGCAACTTGTTTTGTGCATCATTTTAATGGAAAATAGTTTTATTAATTTTTAGAAAAATGATTGAAAATCAATCAGACAATATTGATAATAAAGAAAATGATATTTCTGATCAGGATAATACTCCTGAAGAAGCACTATCTTCAGAAGATCCAATAATTAAAAATGATGATTCATCATCTCAAAATACAGAAGAAATTAATACTGAAGAATTAAAAAATACTATTTCCAATAATGATGCAAGGTTAGAACAGTTAGAAAAAGAGCATGAAACTTTAAAAAGTCAATATGTAAGAATTTCAGCAGATTTTGATAATTTTAGAAAAAGGCAGTCTAGAGATCAGGACGATTTAAAAATCCAACTTATTTCTAAGGCTCTGACTGCAATCCTTCCTATTGTTGATAACTTTGAGAGAGCAAGACAACAACTTAAACCAGAAAGTGAAGAAGCTCAAGCACTTCATAGAAGTTATCAAGGATTATATAAACAATTAGTAGAGGTTTTAAAACAACAAGGAGTTGCACCGATGAGAGTTGTTGGCCAGCAATTTGATCCTAATTTACATGAAGCTGTATTAAGAGAGTCTAGTGAAGAGTTGAAAGAAGATTTTATTATAGAAGAATTGCAGCGAGGATATCATCTAGAAGGTAAGGTTTTGAGACATGCCTTAGTTAAAGTTTCTATGGGACCTGGTAAACAAAATTCACAAGAGGAAGTAGAAAAGGATACAGTTGAAGTGGATATTGATTCTGAGGAAAATACTTCTGAAGATGTATAAAGTCCAAATTTTTACTTGAGTATTATCTAATGGCTGATTTTTACCAGATACTTGGAGTTTCAAGAGATGCTGATGCGGATACCTTAAAAAGGGCTTATAGAAAATTAGCGAGGCAATATCATCCTGATGTAAATAAAGAACCAGGTGCTGAAGATAAATTTAAAGAAATTGGCAAGGCTTATGAAGCATTAGCCGATCCCGAAACAAGAGCTAGGTATGATCAGTTTGGAGAAGCAGGCCTTGGCGGCGCAGCTGGAATGCCTGATATGGGGGATATGGGTGGCTTTGCAGATTTATTTGAAACCTTTTTTAATGGTGGCTTCGGTGGACAAAATCCACAGGGAGGAAGAAGTCAAAGAAGAGGGCCTCAGCAAGGAGATGATTTGAGATATGACCTTAATGTTGACTTTAAAGATGCAATATTTGGCCAACAAAGAGAAATTAAAATTCCTCACCTTGAGACATGCGAAGTCTGTAGGGGAACAGGTGCCAAACCAGGAACCGGACCAAAAACTTGTTCAACATGTGGAGGAAGTGGACAAGTTAGAAGAGCCACTAGAACACCTTTTGGTAATTTCACGCAAGTAGCTGAATGTCCTTCATGTAATGGTATTGGTCAAATTATTTCAGATCCATGTGCAAGTTGCGGCGGTAACGGAGTAAAGCAAGTCAGAAAAAAATTAAGAATTAATATTCCTGCAGGAGTTGATACTGGAACTAAATTAAGAGTTTCTGGAGAGGGAAATGTTGGTTTGAAAGGGGGCCCACCTGGAGATCTTTATGTTTTTATTAAAGTTAAGAGTGATGCCAAACTGAAAAGAGATGGCGTGACGATTTACTCAGAAATAGCTGTGAGTTATCTACAGGCTATTTTAGGTGACACTGTTGAAATTACTACAGTCGATGGAAATGTTAATTTAAAAATTCCAAGTGGTACTCAACCGAATACAACTCTTTCACTTGAGAATAAAGGGGTGCCCAGACTTGGCAATCCAGTTGCTAGAGGAAATCATCAAGTTCTAGTAAAAGTAAAATTGCCAACTCGTATAACTGACGAAGAAAGGAAGCTTTTAGAGGGTTTAGCTTCTCAATATTCAGATAAAAATATCAATTCCAATAGTGGACTATTTAGTAAATTATTTGGTAAAGAATCTTAATGACTTCTTTAAAGCATTTGGATCTTAAATCTGTTCCATGTCCTTTAAATGTAGTCAAAATTAAATTGGCTTTAGAAAAGTTATCTAAAAATGAACAACTAATTATTGAACTAGATAAAGGTGAACCAGAAGAAATGGTATTAAAAAATTTAAAAGAGATGGGATGTTTTTTTAAACAAATTAAAGAAAATGAAAAATTTATAAAAATAAAAATACTGAATGAAAAAAAATAATAAATATTTAGGGTTAGTTACGAAAAAATTTAATGAATTTTTTTTAGTTGACTTAAAAAATCAAGAAAACTTTAGAAATATTAAGAGATTTTTATGTAAGGTGAGAAAGTCTATAAATTTCAAAGATCAATCAATTTATGTTGGAGACGAAGTAGTAGTTGAAAATATTGATTTAAAAAGCAAACGAGCATTAATAACAAGTCTAAAAAAAAGAAAAAATTTATTGACTAGACCCTCAGTTGCAAACATTTCTAACATATATATTACTTTTTCCGTTAGAGAGCCAGAGTTAAATTTATCCCAAGTGAATAGGTTTTTGATAGCAGCAGAATCGATGGGAGTTGAAGTGTCACTAGTTTTGACAAAGTGTGATTTAATTTCTGATAAAAGGAGATCTTTCTTAATTGATAAATTCGAGAAATGGGGTTATCAAGTAATAACTTTAAATCTAAAGAAATCTGATCACTTAAAAAATTTATTAGCTGAGTTAAAGCAAAAAGAGTGTTCGATTTTGATGGGTCCATCCGGCGTTGGCAAAACTTCTTTGCTTAATATGATAATCCCAGGTCTTCAAAACTCTACTGCTCCAGTTTCTAACAAAATTAAGAGAGGTAAAAACACTACTCGAAATGTTGAGTTATTTTCCATCTCAAATCAAAGTTACATTGTAGATACTCCTGGTTTTAATATGCAAAATCTAGAGGTTGATATTAGGTTGTTACCAAATCTTTATTCAGAAATATATAAACAAGTAATCGATGAAGGAATTAAGTGTAAATTTCGTAACTGCTTACATATGAATGATGAAGGTTGTAATTTAAATAAATCCTTCGAAAGATATTCTTTTTACAAAGAAATGATCGAGTCTTCTAAGAGTCACTATTATCAAAACCAGGAAGGTTAAGATTTAATCCACCTGTCAAATCATTCATCCTTTCTTTCATAGTCGTAGTAGATAATTCATGAGCTTTTTGAATGGCTTGTAAAATATTTTGCTCTATTTTTTCTTTATCTGCATTTAAAATATTTTCTTGCACTTCTACCTTTAAAGGAAGTTGGTTTCCACTTATCCAGACTTTTATCATTTCATCATCACTTTTTCCTTCAATTTCCATATTTTCAAGCTCATCTTGTAATTTTTGAGCATCTTGCTGAATTTGTTTAGCTTTTTTAAAAGCTTCTGTAAGTTGTCCAAAGTTAGGAAGTCCAAAACCCGCCATTTTGTAATAAAAGTTTCTTTAGTAAGGATAGTCAAAACCAATCATTCTTACTTCCGGTTGCAAAAAAATTCCTTTGTTTTGTAGTACTTTTTGTTGAATTACTGTTATTAATTCATAAATATCTTTTGAACTTGCTGAAGAAGTGTTAATTATAAAATTTGAATGCATTGTAGAAATTTCTGCACCGCCAATTTTAAATCCCTTTAATCCCATATCATCAATTAATTTTGCTGCATAATTATTTTCAGGATTTTTAAAAACACTACCAAAACTTGGTTGATGATATGGTTGTGTTTCTGTTTTTAATTTAAGGTTATTTTTGGTTGTTTGAATTAATTGTTTGAGATTTCCATTAGGCTCAAAATATAATCTTGCACTAATTATTGCTAAATCATTTCTTTGAAAAGAGCTAAATCTATACTCAAAATTGATATCTTTTTTTTGAATTTCAAGTTTTTCATGAGTTTTATTATTTATAACTTTTACGGAAATAAGATTTTTTGCCAGCGATAAATTACTTGTGCCAGCATTCATATAAATTGCTCCTCCTAATGTTCCTGGAATTCCGACAGCCCATTCACCTCCTTGCAACCCATTTTTGGCAAGAGAATTAGATAATGTTGGGAGCATAACACCTGCTTCAGCTTCAACAATTCCTGAATTTGGCTCTATCATTAAAGATTTCATTTTTTTTGTACACACAACTAAACCTTTTATGAAAATATTATTTATTAGAAGATTTGAACCTGCGCCAATTATTTGGCATCTTTGTTTGTTTAAATGAGCCCATTTTATTAGATATGAAAATTCCTCAATGTTTCTTGGCTCAGCAAAATATTCAGCTACTCCTCCCACTTTTATAGTTGTATAATTACTTAAATTACAGTTCTCAGAAAAAATTTTTTTATTCATAAATTAGTAATTTTTTTAATTGTTTTTCCCATTTAAAATTGACCAGAAATTATGACAATCACCAGCTCCCATATTCAAAATTAAATCTCCTTCTTGAGTTAATTCGTAAAAATTCTTTTTAATTTCATAATAATTTTTTATGTAACAAACCTTTTTATTTTTTTTATAAATCAGATCAGTGATAATTTTCGAAGAAATTTTATCTTTATTTCCTTCTCCTGCTCCATAAATACTGGTTACATAAATAACATCTGCTTTCGATAATTCTTCAGCGAATTCTTTAGTAAATTGCTTTACTCGAGAGTATCTATGAGGTTGAAATATAACTATTAATCTACTGTTTTGACATTCATTATTGTGGTTTTGCTTAATAAATAATCTTCCTAATTTAATCGTCTCTTTTATTTCATTTGGGTGATGTGCATAATCATCATATAAATGTCTTTCTCCTATTTGGCCTCTGAATTCAAATCTTTTTTTTGGCAATTTAAGATATTTTAAATTTTTCTTAATTTCTGTAAAATCTACACCTATCATTCTTGAAGCTGCTATTGCTGCAGTTATATTAGAGAGATTGTGTAATCCTGGAATTGGAATATTTAAACTACTAATAAAATTTCCATTTTCATAATATTTTCCAATCGTATATTTTGAATTAATTTGAGTCGGGATTATGGCATAAGCTACGTTTTTGGCTGTAGTGTTTGACCATTGATTATTAGAAGAAAAATTATTTCTTGAGGTTTCACAATCAAAATTAAGTAATAACTCTTTAGAGTTTGTAGCGAAACTTCTAAAAGAAGATATGACTGCACTTAAATTTGAAAAATGATCGCAATGATCAAAATCAATGTTATTGATTATTCCAATATCAGATTTATATTTATTAATTGTTCCATCAGATTCATCAACTTCAGCTACTAAGTATTTTGTATTTTCTAAATGACAATTGGAGTTGTAGATAGGAATTATTCCTCCAGTTATTGAAGAAGAATTATGTGTACATAATTCAAGTATTGTAGAAAGAAATGTACTGGTTGATGTTTTCCCGTGGCTGCCTGCTACTGCCAATGCAGTGTAAGTGCGCATTAGCATTGCAAGTATCTCTGAACGATGTTTTATTGATAAATTTTTTTTTCTACAGTACGAAAATTCTTCATTTTCTGGCTTGATCGCAGAGCTTACAACAAAATTAATCAATTTGTTGGTAAATTTTGAAATAACAAATTCAATATTTTGTGGAACTTGAGAAGTAAAAATTACTGCACCTAATTGCTCTAGTTCATTAGTTTCATTGTTTTTAACCAAATCAGATCCTGACACTGAAGAACCTTTTTTAAGTAAACCCATTGCTAATGCTGACATTCCAATGCCTCCGATTCCAATAAAATGAAAATGACTTGTCAAAAGTAATTCTTTATCCAATGTTTATCTTTTACTTAAATCAAAATAACTTCTAGGTAAGATTTTGCTATTTTTTTTTAAAAAAAAAAGTTTTTTTTCCTTGAATTAATACAAAACTAGACTTATTTGCTTAATAAATCAAAAAAACCTTACGTTATTGCACAAAATTCAGTATGATCAGCAACTTAGGTTAATCATTTAGAAATTATTACTTATGACTTTGCGTGTTGCAATTAACGGCTTTGGAAGAATTGGTCGAAACTTTATGCGTTGTTGGCTTAGTAGAGGGGCTTACACCAATATTGAAGTAGTTGGAATTAATGTCACCTCAGATCCCAAGACTAATGCTCATTTACTAAAGTACGATTCAGTCCTTGGTCAACTTGATGGCGTTGATATTCAATACACTGATGATACTTTTGTAATTAATAACAAGACAATTAAGTGTTTCTCTGATAGAAACCCAATGAATCTTCCTTGGAAAGACTGGGGTGTAGATTTGGTTATTGAATCTACTGGTGTTTTTAATACAGATGTAGGTGCAAGTAAGCACTTAGAGGTAGGGGCAAAAAAGGTTATTTTAACTGCTCCTGGTAAAGGCGATGGAGTTGGTACCTATGTAGTTGGAGTTAATGCTGATACATACAAACATAAAGATTATGATATTTTGAGTAATGCTAGTTGTACAACAAATTGTTTAGCTCCAGTGGTTAAAGTCTTAGATCAAACTTTTGGTATTAACAAAGGTTTGATGACCACAATTCATAGTTATACAGGTGATCAAAGAATTCTAGATAATAGCCATAGAGATTTAAGAAGGGCTAGAGCCGCTGCTACAAATATCGTTCCTACTTCTACAGGAGCTGCAAAAGCAGTTGCACTGGTATACCCAGAAATGAAAGGTAAATTAACAGGAATTGCAATGAGGGTTCCAACTCCTAACGTTTCAGCTGTAGATTTTGTTTTTGAATCTTCTAAATCTGTCACAACCGAAGAAGTCAATAATGCTCTTAAAGAAGCATCTTTAGGCTCAATGAAAGGCATTATTAAGTATGGAGATGAACCATTAGTGTCAAGCGATTATGCAGGTACCAATGAATCATCAATTGTAGATAGCGACCTCACTATGTGTATCGGAGATAACCTTGTAAAGGTCCTTGCATGGTACGATAATGAGTGGGGTTATAGTCAGAGAGTTGTAGATTTAGCAGAGATTGTTGCTAAAAATTGGGAATAATTAAAAGTGTTTGAAAGGTGTGTGATTTAATAATTTGTTCTTTTTTGTATCTTTAATTTCTATTGATGGTTCACCATCAGCAAAAAAACCAATCTCTTTAATATTTTTATCGAGTTTAGATAAATTCTGTGCCCATTTGCTTGGCAATGAGAAAACTAATTCGTAGTCTTCACCTCCAAAAAAATAATATTCGTCCCATTTATCTCCTATAGGCCAATCTTTATCTTTGGGTATTTTTTCGTAATTTATGATTGCTTTACAGTTGCTAGCTATTGATAAATCTTGTAAGGCTTGAAAAAGACCATCACTGCTATCAGTACATCCAATTCGCCTTATTTTTTTATTGGAGCGCGTTTGGAGGAGATTATTTAAAAAATTTGGGTAAACTTTAGGACGACAAAAATGTTCAATGGACTTACTGATTAATCTTTCTTTAAGAGAAAATTCATTATCGAAATTAATTTTATTTTGTATCAAAAATCCTAGTTTGCTAAGACCATGAATTCCTGTAGTTAAGATTTTATCTCCTGGTTTACATGCGTTTCTTCGTAATTCAAGTTCACCTTGAATCCCAAAGGCTGTAATTGAAATGATTTTTTCATTTCCCTTTGAGCAATCTCCCCCTAGAATCATCCCGCCATATTTTTTTAATGCTTTATTTATTCCTTTGTATAATTCTTCAACCCAAATCCACTCAGTTCTAGCAGGTAGAACTAGGCTTATTGTAATACCTATAGTTTTCTTGCTTCCACTGGATAATAAGTCAGAAATGTTGCTAACAACAGCTTTCCACCCAAGGTCTTGAGGGCAAATAGTAATGTCATTGAAATGAACATTTTCTACCAAAGAATCAGTGTTAACAAGTAAATTTTTATTTTTAGTTTTGATTAAAGCGCAATCATCTGAAACTTGATTTTTAGGCATAAAAATTCCTATTCTATTTATTAATTCTTTTTCCCCTATATCTTCTAATATTTCTTTATGCATTTAATTTGAGGTTTTCAATCCCTTCTAAAACATCAATTGAAATTATTGTGTCATCTTTAGTAAGCTCTTCTAACACATCAAATCCATCTACAACGTAACCAAAGGCAGCATTTCTCCCGTCAATTAAGTTGCGACCTGCTGGATTTAATTCTGCTTCATATAAAAAGAAGAAAAATTGCGATGAGCCGTCATCAACTTCGTTATTCGAATGAGACCATCCTAGAGTTCCAAGTGTTGCAAAAGGTAATGTCGGAGTCTCTGTGTAAAGACCTAAATCTTCAAAAGTTTGATTATAAAAAGTATCCTTTTCATCAGGAATTCTAATTTCTAAGGGAACGTGACGTTCTTTGTTTGTTTCAGGATCTATGTAACCTATAGCTTCACCAATTGGATCACCTGTTTGCAGTACAAAAAATTCTTCTGCTCTGTTAATAGGTAAATCTTTGTAAAAGTTTTTTGAAGATAAATCTACAAATGCTCCTGCTGTAAGTGGGGCGTTAAATCCATCCACAATAGCTTGCATATCTCCTTTGGAGGTTTTAATGTTGACTTTTGCTCTGCCCAGTAATCTTGGCAAATTATCAAATTCTTTTGGAATAGAATAAGGAAATTGATTTGGTAGAAAATATTCCTCTAAGCCACCTATTTTATCTAAAGCCTTTTTTCTGGTTGATATAAATGAGTATTTATCCTTTGATTTAGAGTAATCTTGAAGGTTATCAAAATTTTCTTTGAGTTCTAAAAATGTTTTTCCAGCAATTTTCTTTTTATCTTTTGGTAATTCTTGAATAATTTTACTTTGGTATTTTTTTAGTAAAGATTGACATTTTGTAACAGTTTTTGTAAGAGCGGGCCATCTTCCTCCTCTTACAAGGTCACTAGTTTCTTCCAATTTGTGTTGAATTTCTTGTAATTCAACTTGCGTGATAGGGAGTGCGTTTCTGAGGATTGCATTAGGGTCTTTTACTGCATTTCCAGTAGGTAAATCAGCTAATACTTGAATCGGTTTAAAGAGAAAAACATGTAAAATTACAAATGATAGAATTAGAAAAAGTTTGTTCTGATTTGATAAGAATTTTTGCATAGCACTCTTGCAGGTTTATGATCCTTGGGGATGTAATACAGGAATGATTTCCAGTAACGATTTTCGCACAGGTACTACCATCGAATTGGATGGACAAGTTTGGCGTGTTGTAGAATTTCTACATGTCAAGCCTGGTAAGGGTTCTGCTTTCGTGCGAACAAAATTAAAATCAGTTCAAAGCGGCAATGTGGTTGAAAAAACTTTTCGAGCCGGAGAATCAGTACAGCAGGCTATCCTTGAGAAGTCTAACCTGCAACATACTTATGTGGAGTCTGGAGATTATGTTTTTATGGATATGACAAGTTTTGAAGAGACAAGACTTTCCTCTGAACAAATCGGTAAAGGCGCAAAGTATCTAAAAGAGGGAATGGAGGTTAATGTAATTTTTTATAATGGTAAAGTTTTAGAAGTCGAACTTCCAATATCGATTACCTTGAAAGTTACTGAGACTGATCCTGGAGTTAAAGGTGATACTGCTAGCGGGGGCACAAAACCAGCTATTCTAGAAACAGGTGCTCAAGTTATGGTTCCTTTATTTATCTCTGTGGGAGAAATGATTAAAGTTGATACCCGTAATGACAGTTATCTCGGACGTGAAAATTAATGGCTATGAAATTAGATCATGACGACTTAAATCGCTTAATAGAGAAAATTTCTACAAGTGATATTCAAGAATTTTCGCTAGAGGGTGAAGATTTTAAACTCGAAATAAAAAGGAATGTATTTGATCAGAACCAAGTTATTAACAATTTAGTTTCTAATACTTCATTTGAAAAGCAAACAATTGCTAATCAAAAAACTATTAATGATAATATCCCTGTAGCTAATGAGCCTGAAACACCTCAGGTGGCACCCCCAGGACGTTCTGATCTAACTGAAATTACTTCTCCTATGGTTGGAACATTTTATAGGGCTGCAGCGCCTGGTGAGGAGCCATTCGTCGAAGTAGGGAATAATGTTAAGGTCGGTCAAACTATTTGTATTTTGGAAGCAATGAAGTTAATGAATGAAATTGAATCTGAATTTAATGGTGAAATAGTAGAGATTCTCGTTGAAAATGGAACACCAGTTGAATTTGGTCAAGTTTTAATGCGTGTTAAGCAGTCTTGAATTGTTAGTCATTTCTACTGCAGCCTTAATAGCCTCAATCATGCTCTGAGATTGAGCAATTCCTTTCCCAGCAATATCAAATCCCGTTCCATGATCAGGTGATGTTCTTATAAAAGGTAAACCGATTGTGGTATTGACTGAGTAATTAAGAGCTATCACTTTCATTGGTATTAAACCTTGATCATGATACATAGCAAGAATGCCATCATGCTTTTCAGCGTTTTTTTCGTTCCAAGCTTTTACAGAAGAATTCCAGCAACTATCTGGTGATAAAGGGCCTAATAATTCAACACCTCTATTCTTTTCATTCCAAGTAATTAATGCATCATTGAGCCACTCTTTCTCTTCATGCCCTAAAATACCTTCCTCTCCGGCGTGCGGGTTTAATCCTGCTACTTTTAAACTAGGTTTGTCAGTATAGGTCATACAAAAATCTTTGAAAAGATTCAATTTAGAGTGGATTAATTCTGTAGTTAATTTCTTGGGAACCTCAGAAAGGGCTATGTGGGTTGTAGCTAATAAAGTATTAAATCTCCAGCCTGTAATTGGTGATTTAGCTGTGAATAACATTCCAACGTTTTTTACTCCACATGATTTTGCTAGTACTTCAGTTTGACCAGAGAAGTAATGACCTGCTAGAGACCATGATTTTTTGCAAATTGGTCCAGTTACAAGTGCTGAATTGGGATATTGTTTTACAATTGCTATTGCTTTTGCTAAATATTGGAAACTTGAATTGCCGTAACTTGATTTAGAGTCATTATCTGATGAAGAAATTTCGAGATCATGTATCTTGAAATTTTTAGGATTTGCAAGGTTTTCTAATCCTAATGATCTAAGATATTTATATGTATTTTGTAGATTTTTTTTTGATCCAACTAATATAAAGTCAATATTTTTTGGTAACTGATTAGAACAAAGTGCTTTTAAGATTATTTCAGGTCCAATACCTGACTCATCTCCGACGCTTAATACTACCTTCAATTTTTTATTTGTATTTTGAAAATTCATAAAAAGTTTTTAATTTATTTTTTTAACTGTTCAGATAGCAATTTTTTAAGCCTAATTTATAGTTTTTATAAATTAGTTTATATCCGAGTGTTTCGCATAAAAGTTTGTTAGAAACTCTTCTATTTTCCATCCAAAAAGATTGAGCGATAGGCGATAATTCATCTTTTACATCCTCAAATAATATTGGCTTTGGCATTGTTAAACCAAGTAAATCGTAGCAATATTGAATAACTTCTATCTGAGAACAGGGTTCATCATCAGCAATATTAATTATTTGGTGAAACTTTAAACAATCTTTATTTTGTAATAAAAAAATAATCGCATTTGTAATATCAGCAACATGAACTCTTGAAAATACTTGAGCTTTTTTTAAGATAACTCGAATTTTTTGATTTTTGATAGCCTCAAAAGTGGATCTTCCAGGTCCATAGATACCAGGTAATCTAAAAATTTGCACGGGCAAACTAGATTCAATCCATTCTTTTTCGCAATTTAATCTGTTATGGCTTCTTTTTTGAAAAGGATTAGGCTGATCTATCTCAGAAACCCAACCACCTTCAGTGTTTCCATATACTCCTGTGGTTGATAAATATCCAACCCATTCAAGGGGTAAATCTTGTAGTTTACTTTGAAGACTGTTTAGGACTGGATCATTACCATTTTTGTCAGGAGGTATGCAACTAAGAATATGCGTGACTCCATCAAAAATTTCTTCATCAGGAACAACTCCGTTTTCACTGTTGAAAACAAAACTATTTGGATCTTTATTTGCAGATCTTGAGCTTGTTAAAACATTGCAACCGAATTTTCTAATAGTTTTTGCAAAAAAACTACCGCTGAAACCACATCCCAAGATTAAAAATTTATTTTTATTTCCGAGTAAACTTGCAGTTTTCTTCATGCTGGGTTAAAGTAGTACATATGTATTAATTGATGATGAAGACAGCTTTTGAGCCCGATTTAAAATCAAGAACTTTGTGTATTAGCAAAAGTTACCCCCTTCTTTTAGAGAAAGGAGTAAGTTTAGTTAGTTTTAAATTCTACCAAAAGTTATTTGTCTTTCTTATTTCATTTTCGACAATTTTAATATTCCCAGAATCGCCAAAAGAATTGGAAAATATATGTGAGAATTATAACTCTAGAAAGATATGTAATGTTTTATAGTCAAGCTGCTTTATATTCTGATTCATTTTTTATGTAATTTTTATTTTTTACCTTAGAGTTAGGATTAGCCCATTGTAGTAATCTAATAGCTAATCTTAAATCTCCTTCTAACCAAGCTCTTATAGCCATTGCTCTTCGAGGATCATAAAATTTTTGCTTTCTATACCAATACAAAGCATTTTCATCTGATTTATCCCCATTACATGAAAGACATGCTGGGACGCAGTTTTCTGTTGTACTTAAGCCTCCTTGGCTTTGTGGTATTACATGGTCAATAGATTCTGATGGTTTTCCGCAATATATACAACTTTTTCCTGTAAACTTATGAATAGATTTTCGCCATTGTCTTAATCTGAACTTAGGACATAAATCCTCTAGAAACACCGCATCATTAATATGCATTCAGAATATTTAATTAAATAAATATTCGCTTGAATATAATAAAAGTCAACATTTATTTATCCTTTTTAGCCTAAATTTGCCAGTAAAAATATGATTTAGTGTGTTTAGATACCAAAAACTATTTATTAAATTTAGAAAAATTATTATCTTTTGGAAACCTTTATTAATAACTATATCTATCAAATGTTTCATCATTCAATTCTTCAGAAATTTCTTCATTAGTTTCTTCTAATTCTTTTTCTAATTTTTTTCTTTTATTTTCTCTATCTTTTGCTTCTTTATCTTTTCTTTCTTCTTCTTTTTCTAAATCTCGTATTAGTTGTCTATTTGGATGAAGATTATCTAAATATTCAACACAATAACTAAATTTTTCTTTTTCTCTTATAACTGTTTCAGTAATTTGCGCTGCTGCATTTTTAGGTGAAACTTTGAATATTCCTCCCTTTTGTTTTTTTATATATGAATAAGCTGCATCCCAACTGCTTTCATGGTCATTTCCGCCATCTCTCATAGTACAAAAAATTTCTGCTCCAAATGCACTTGCATTTACTTTTGACGTAGTAAAGGTTAAGGGAGCGCAAATTCCAAAAGCTAATAATATTAGTTTTTTTTTCTTTAATCTTTGCATTAGGCTTTTATCTTCTATTTAAAAATATCTTTTATTGTCAATATGTCTATAGAAATTTAAGATTTAATTACTCCAAATATATTTAAGCATTTTACAATTAAAGGAAGAATTAAAAGTACAGTAATTAATCTTACTGCGTGAAGAGTTGCTACTGCAGCTCCTACTCCGTATTCAGATCCTACAAGACTCATACCGCTAATGCCTCCTGGTGCAGCACCTAGAATTGTTGTTATTACATCTATATTAAGTAACCTGCTTGCCCATAATCCAACTGCTAATCCTGTAATAACTAAAGTAAAAGTTATTAAAATGGCAGGCTTCCATAAGCTTTGAAGGTCAACTAATGAGTCCTTTGTTAATGAAGTTCCAATAACTGTACCAATTCCAATTTCTAATATTGTTCTTGTGCCGATTGGCCAATCTGCTATATCGACTTTGTCACTGATGCTAAGTATGCTTGCGCCTATTAAAGCGCCTGCGAGAGGAGCCGCAGGAATACCCGTTTTTAGAGCCAAAGCTCCAAAAATTGCACCTGCAATTAAATAATAAATTAGATTTATGTTTGGCATAAATTTGAAAGATATTTGGAATAATATTAGAAAAATTTTTTTTTGCTTGGGTTTATAGTCAAATAATATTTTTAGTTTCCTCTCGTAATGTCCCCTTTTGTTGGCATAATAAGATTTAAAGCATGAATTTTTATGTCTTCACAAATTTCCTATAAAGATAATAAAAATCGCATTAAGAAAAAATTATCTTTTTTCGAGGGTGGTCATCAGCTTGAAAAATTAGAGTTTGCCCTTGCGATAGCTCAAACCAATGGAGATAAAAAAAAATCAATCTCTCTTAGAAAAAAGATCGTCGAATTAGGCGGAAATATTGAAGAGCCAGGAACATAACTCAGTTTCCCTCAAGATATTTAGATGCCACTACTAATGCTTCACCAGCTTGTTGTACTGTTATTTTGTTTTGGTCAAGAAGTGTATTACTAATAGCAGAAACTACTGTAATAATATCTCTATCATTTACATAACCTAAATGACCGACTCTAAATATTTTCCCTTTTAAATGATCTTGACCACCAGCAAGTAAAATATCAAACTTATTTTTTATTGTTTTTCTAAATTCTTCAGCATCCATTTCTCCAGTTTTTATTGCTGTAATTGAGGGACTTAAATATTTTTCATCAGCAAATAATTTAAGATTCAAAGCTTTTACAGCATTGCTCATTGCTAATTTATGTTTATTGTGTCTAAGGAAAATGTTATTTAATCCTTCTTCTCTCATCATTTGTAAAGCTTCATCTAAAGCAAAAATCAAATTAACTGCCGGAGTATATGGATTACTGTTACTTAAAAGACTTTTTCTGTAGGATTTTAAGTTTAAATAAAATTTTGGTAAATTAGATTTTTCTGCAGCTTCCCATGCTTTATCGCTCATTGCAATAAAACTTAGGCCTGGAGGTATCATATATCCCTTTTGTGATCCTGAAGCAACAATATCTAATTGCCATTCATCTACTGGTACATTGCAAGCGCCAAGACTTGTAACGCAGTCAACAATTGATAAAGCTGTATTATGTTCTCGAATATATAAACTTATAGTTTCTAGATCATTAATTACACCTGTTGAGGTTTCTGAATGAGTTAAAATAACCGCCTTTATCTCTTTTTGTTTATCTTCCTCTAATACCTTTTTGAATTCTTTTGGATCAAGTGGAGTACCCCATTCGGAATCAATTTTTATTACTTCTAGACCAAATTCTTTTGCAACTTTTACCCATCTTTCTCCAAATTTTCCATTTTCGCCACAAATTACTTTATCTCCTCTACTTAAGGTATTTATTATTCCAGCCTCCATTGCAGCAGTTCCACTTCCAGTGATTGTAAGAACATCATTTTTAGTTTGATGAAGCCACTTTAAATTTTTAGTAGTACTCTCTACAAGATCTTGGAATTCTTTACTGCGATGGCCTATTGGATGCTTACTTAATGCTTGTAAAACTTTTTCTGGAACTGGTGTGGGTCCAGGAATCATCAATGACAATTTTTCTTGTATGGCCACTTTTTGTTAAATAGGTCATTCTTAGATTAGTTCTCATTATATATTTTTCAATTACTTGATTTGAAAAAAGGATTTTCTTTACCTTTGTGGGTTGCTGGAGCTGCTAGGTCAGCATTAAAAAAACTAGTAGGGTTACCATTTGAGAATTACGAATTAATAAAAATTCCTAATCAAAAAAAAGAAATAAAAATCGAAATTCATTCGGTTGGTTTACTTAAAGATGACTCGCATGCATTAGGAATCACCTTTGCAAAGTCTGGCTTAGATCTTGACATAACACAAAACTTAGAAATATGGGCAATAGCCACTTTAGAAAAAATTTCTTTTAATAATCCTGTTCAAACAATTCCAATAAATATTATTGCAGGATCTGGTGTAGGCATAAAAGAGGATACATCAGAGATATGCATTTCTAATTTTGCAAAAGAAGTTTTATATGAAAATTTATTAGATAGTATTCCTAAGGGTTTTAATTTACAATTAGAAATTATTTTTCCAAATGGAGCGTTTTTAGCTGAAAGAACTAGTAATAAGTCATTTGGTATTGTTAATGGATTATCTATTATTGGTACTTCTGCTGAGACTTATTCGAGTGCTTCTCCTGATCAATTAGAGGAGGCTAAAACAAATCTAGCTAAGATAATTCAAAATGATTTTAAAGGGGAAGTTGTTTTTGTTATTGGTGAAAATGGCTTAAATTTGGCCAAAACTGATAATGTTAATTTGCCAATTATTAAAATTGGAAATTGGATAGGACCATTATTAGTTGATGCTGCAATAAAAAAAGTTAAAACTGTAATTCTTTTTGGTTATCATGGGAAATTAATTAAATTAGCAGGTGGTATTTTTCATACACATAATCATTTAGCTGATGCAAGAATTGAGATTCTTGTTTATTTAGCCGTTCAAGAAAAGGCACCACCCGAAATAATGGTTGAATTATCTCAGTTAGATAATCTTGAGGATGCGTTACTGTTTCTTGAGAGATTTAATAAATCTTTAGCTGATAAATTATTCAAGAAGTTATCAAATACGATTGAAAAGCGTTCTTTTACTTATGTAAATAGGTATGTAAAAACTGATATGAAAATCGCATCAGTTATTTTTGATAAAAAAAGAAAAATAAGGTGGGCTGGAAATTACGGTAATAAGTATATTTCTTATTTTCAATGAGATAATTTTTTGATTCATTATGCTTTTGTAAATAAATTGAGCTAACTTTTATACATGAGTCAAATATCTTTAAAAAAAGAACGAGATCCTTCAATATTAATTTTGGATTTCGGATCTCAATATTCTGAATTGATTGCAAGAAGAATTAGAGAAACTAATGTTTTTTCTCTTGTAGTAAGTAATTGCATTTCAATTGAGGAAATAAATAATATTAATCCTAAAGGGATTATTTTGAGTGGAGGCCCAAATTCTGTATATGAACAAAATGCTCCAAAGTGTGATGAAAAAATTTTTAATTTAGGAATTCCTATTCTTGGCATATGCTATGGAATGCAATTAATGGTCAAAGAACTTGGAGGATCTGTTACTACAGCAACCAAAAAAGCTGAATATGGTAGAGCACCAATAAATATAGACCAAGAATCTGATCTCCTTTCTGATGTAGAAAATAAATCAATTATGTGGATGAGTCATGGTGATTCTATTAATTTTTTGCCTGATGGATTTAATAAAATTGCTCATACCGAGAACACACTACATGCAGCAATTTCAAATGATGTAAAGAAATTATTTGGCGTACAATTTCATCCTGAAGTTATTCATTCTGAGTTT